>NZ_JBMOUG010000010.1:0-210967 GCF_049319725.1 Pseudomonas sp. Mn2068
CCTGTTATTTGGGATGGATTGTTTGGGTGGGGCCCTCTTCCCACAAAGCGGCACCCGCAACCTCCCCCCCCCCCCCCCCCCCCCCCCCCGCTCCCACAGGGTTCAGACGGCGCCCACATGCTGATCGGCAGCGCCTTCCTCCCACAGGATCCAGACAGCGCCCTACACGCTGATCGGCAACGCCTCGAAACGCACCCGTGGATGGGCAATGCGATCCTGGGCGCGCACCAGTTCCAGTTCGTAACTGGCGCAGGCCTGGGTTTCCAGCAGGACCTCATGCACCGCGGCGGCCGTGAACTCGAATGCCGCCACCAGGCTGTCGCCCAGCAGCACGCGCGCCAGGAACAGGCCCGAGGTCAGGTCGCCGACACCCACCGGCTGGCGTGGAAACGCCAGCAACGGACGGCGCAGGTGCCAGTTGCCTTCGGCGGTCACCAGGAGCATTTCGAAGCTGTCCTCGGGTTTGCCCGGGTAGGCCAGGTGCTTCACCAGCACCACCTTCGGCCCGCGGGCCAGCAGGCTGCGCGCCATTGCCAGGCAATCGAACAACGACTGTGGCGAACGCCCGCAGAAACTGTCCAGCTCCAGTTGGTTGGGGCAGAGGATATCGGCCATCGCCGCCGCTTCCTGCAGCAGGAAATCGCTGACTTCCGTCGGCACGCTGCAACCCTTCTCCGGATGGCCCATCACCGGATCACACAGGTACAGGGCCTTTGGGTTGGCCGCCTTGATCCGCGCCACACCGCTGAGAATCGAGCGGCCCTGGGCGGCACTGCCCAGGTAACCGGACAGCACCGCATCGCAGTTGCCCAGCTCGCCGATGGCGGCAATGCCCTCCACCAGTTCGGGAATCTGATGGGGCGCCAGCACCTCCCCGGCCCACTGCCCGTACTGGGTGTGGTTGGAGAACTGCACGGTGTTCAATGGCCAGACATTCACCCCGACCCGCTGCATGGGAAAAACCGCCGCACTGTTGCCGGCATGGCCGAAAACCACATGGGATTGAATGGCGAGCAGATGAGGAGTGCGTTTCATTCCGGATTCCCGAAAGGCAGATGGATTCAAGCCGCGCAGTATGCGACGAAACAGAGCCTGTACGACAGGCCGGCGAGCCAGTTAAGCTGCTCTCAACTTGTTGGAGTGGCGTTCATGCTGACCCTGGGAAATATGTTCGTGCTGATGTTGCTGGCGACCGGCGCAGCCTGGCTCTGGCACAACCACGGCCTGCGCGAACGGGCCCTGGAGCGGGTCAAGCAGCACTGCGCCCGACTGGATCTGGAATTGCTCGACGGCGCGGTAGCCCTCAAGCGTATCGGCTTCGTCCGCGACGCCAATGGCCGGCGGCGCCTGGCCAGGATCTACAACTTCGAATTCACCGTCACCGGCGACCAGCGTCATGTGGGTACCATTACCCAGTTCGGCGCCCACAGTGCGCAGATCGAGCTACCGCCCTACCCGTTCGACGCCAAGCCCGACCTGCCCAGCGCCGAGGTGATCGAACTGAGCCAGTGGCGCCAGGATCACCCCAAGGACCACAGCCGGTCGCACCACTGAACCGTCGGGGTTAGCGCTGGTTTGCCAGCGATTGTGCTGCCGGTCTTATTGCCATCATCGCCAGCAAGCCGGCTCCCACCAGGACCGGTCAAGGCAATATCTCCGCGGTGAAACACCGACCTGTGGGAGCCGGCTTGCTGGCGATAGCGATATCCCGTTCACCCTGATCAACCCTGCAAACGACAACCCGCCATTCCCGCCTTCAGCCGTTCGATCTCCTGCTTTTCAGCGAAAATCAGCTCAAGTCGCGAATCCCGCCGCCATTCACTGGGTTGCCAGTGCCACGACGAGTTATCCACAGCGTTGCTGGAAACCCACCCGGCGGGGCTGTGGATAACCAGCTTGGCCCTGAGCCAGTCCAGGCCTGACAACCACTGGCGGACACGCTCGGGGTCCAGTTGCTGGCTCGGATGCCAGCGCCAGCCGATGCTCCAGTTGCCTTCCTGGACATGCTCCAGGCAGATCGGCTGGGTCGGATCGGTCCAGATCGCCGGCAGCACCACGTTCGCCGGGGCCGCCGGCAATGTCCCCGGCTCATGCGCCCCGCCCGCTGGCGGCGCGGCCAGCGCCAACAACTCGCCCAGCTCCAACGCCCCTTGCTCGGTCCAGCGCACCGGACATTCCGGCAAGCGTGCCAGGGCCCGCCCGCGTTCAACCTCGTCCAGCCCCTGCGACTTGTTCAACAGCAGCAGGCCGGCGAGCGCCAGGGCCTCCTGCTGCGAGTCGGGCAAGGGTTTTCCCGCCGCCAGCGCCCGCGCATCGAGCAACAGTACACAGGGCTGCAAGCTCAGGACCCCGAGCCAGGGCGCCGCCCCCAACTGCCGGAGAATCTGTGCCGGATGACCGAGGCCGGAGGGTTCGATGAACAGTCGGTCCGGCCGGGCCTTGCGCAACAGCCGGCCGAGTCCGACCTGGAAGGGCGCGCCATTGACGCAACACACGCAACCGCCAGCCACCTCGCCCAGTGCGATACCATCGTCGGCCCGGGTCAGCAGCGCGGCATCGAGGCCGATCTGGCCGAACTCGTTGATCAGCACCGCCCACCGCTCGCCCTGGGGTTTCTGCGCCAGCAGGTGGCGAATCAGGCTGGTCTTGCCGGCACCGAGGGGACCGGCGATGACATGCGTGGGAATGTTCTGCAACATAAGTGGACCGATAGGCTTGAAGGGGTGAATGAATGATGCGGTCGATTGGCCTGGGGCTGCTGCTGGCGCTGGGTTCGAGCCAGGTCCTGGCGCAAGCCTGCGTAGTCCGCAGCCATGGCGAACGGCTCGACGTCAAAGTCTGCCAGGAAAACCTCAATATCCCGGCCAAGCTGTTCAGCGATGGCTTCTGCCAGCCGAACCTGCCGGGACAGAAGGTCGAGGTCGAATACGTCGAACAGTGTCCGGGCGGCTCGTTTGGCGTCTGCCGCAACGCCCAGGTAGCCAATATGCCTTACCGCCAGAATATTCACTATTACGGCGTGGCGACGGACGCGGCGTACCTCAGGCCGTTCTGTGAAGGCCAGAGCGGCGGACAGTGGCAAACGCCATAGCGACCGCGGCTCAGGCCAGCCAATCCAGGGTCAGGATCAGACGGCGCCCGCCTTCGGCCACCTGCGGCGAGCGGTGCACCAGGCCAAAGCCTTCGTTGCCATGCCAGCGTTCCCCCTTGAGCAACGCCACCGCACCGCTGTCCACCTGGCGGATCAGCGCCGCCGCCGTGGGCTCTGCCGCCGGATTGCCCAGCTGCCGGCGATCGATCGCGCCCTCCTCCAACCATTCGCTGCCCACCCCGACGTAGGTGGTGATCAACCTGACCGGCACATGGTCGACGTGAAAGCGCGGGCACATGGCCTTGTCCAGCACCCGCAGGCGCAAGCCGATCCGCCGCGCGCCCAGCAGGCAGGCGTAGGCACTGACCAGCCAGGACACGTCGGTCAGAAAACCTTCGTAGCCTTCCAGGTCACTGAAGCCCGACGCCAGCCCCTGCAGATTCGGCATGGCGTCGTCATCGGCCATCTCCAGGATCAGGGACTCCGCCAGCGGCTCGCCCAGGGACAGCAGCAGGTGGGCGAAATCGGCGATATGGCTAGGCAACTGGCGCTGCCAGACCGCCAGGTTGACGCCATTCTCGAAGATCTCGCCGAGTACGGTGGGTGCCTCGCCCCGGACCTGGCGAACCGATGGCTGCGCCTGCAAGCGCGGCGCCAGCATCAGGCGGCCGCCTCTTCGTCGTGCCACGGCCCGAACGGATCGCGCAACCGTTGCCAGCCTTCGACCCCCAGGGCCATCTCGTCATCGGTCAGCAGGCAGGTGTCGAGGCGCGCGGTCATCTGCGCGAAATCGATGTTCTGCCCGATAAACACCAGCTCCTGACGGCAATCGCCGGTGTCGGCGGTCCAGTTCTGCATGATCGCCGCCGTGCTTTCGGCGTCCTGCGGCCAGTGCTGCTTCGGCACGAAACGCCACCAGCGCCCGGCGAAACCATGCCGCATCAGCCCGCCGGCCTGGGACCAGCTGCCCGCCTCCTGGTATTTGCTCGCCAGCCAGAAGAAACCCTTGGAGCGCAGCAGCTTGCCGTTCACCCAGGGCCGGTTGATAAAGTCGAAGAAACGCTCGGGATGGAACGGCCGCCGCGCGCGGTAGGCGGTGGAGGCGATGCCGTATTCCTCGGTTTCCGGCACGTGTTCGCCGCGCAGCTCCTGCAACCAGCCGGGGGCCTGGGCCGCGCGCTCGAAGTCGAAACGACCGGTGTCGAGGATCTTCGCCAACGGCACTTCGCCCATCACCATCGGGATGATTTCGGCCTGGGAGTTCAGGCGTTCGAGAATCGCGATCAGTTCCTCGCGCTCCTGGCTGCTGATCAGGTCGATCTTGCTGACCAGGATCACATCGGCAAACTCGACCTGCTCGATCAGCAGGTCGGTGATCGAACGCTCGTCTTCCTCGCCGAGGGTCTCGCCACGGGAAGCCAGGCTTTCCGCGGCCTGGTAGTCGAGCAGGAAGTTCATCCCGTCGACCACCGTGACCATGGTGTCGAGCCGGGCGATATCGGCCAGGCTCTGGCCCTCTTCGTCGCGAAAGGTAAAGGTCTCGGCCACCGGCAGCGGCTCGGAGATACCGGTGGATTCGATCAGCAGGTAATCGAAGCGGCCGTCGCGGGCGAGCTTGCCGACCTCTTCCAGCAGGTCCTCGCGCAAGGTGCAGCAGATGCAGCCGTTGCTCATCTCGACGAGTTTTTCCTCGGCGCGGTTGAGGCTGACGTCACGCTGGACCTCGCTGCCATCGATATTGATCTCGCTCATGTCGTTGACGATCACCGCCACCCGCAGGTTCTCGCGGTTGCGCAGGACATAGTTGAGCAGGGTACTTTTACCGGCGCCGAGAAAACCGGACAGCACGGTAACGGGAAGACGTTGGGTCATGGTTGATTCCTCATCAGGTCGGCCGGGTCAAAGCGCCCGTTTATGGCGTTCGCGCAGCTCTTCACGTTCTTTGGCTTCGATGCACAGGCTCGCGGTGGGCCGCAGCAGCAGGCGCTTGAGACCAATCGGTTCGCCGGTCTCGCGGCACCAGCCGTATTCGCCACGGGCCAGGCTGTCGAGGGTCTGGTCGATCTTGTCCAGCAGCTTCTTCTCCCGCTCCAGCAGGCGCAGTTGCCATTGCCGCTGTTCTTCGGCGCTGCCGATATCCGCCGGATCGCTGCTCGGTTCGTGTTCGCGCAGGACGTCGAACTCGCCGCTGATACGCTCCTGCAGCTCACGGCGCTGGCTCAGCAACAGCTCGCGGAAGAACCCTTGCTGCGCATCGTTCATGTAATCCGCCTCGGGCTGGGCGAGCAGTTCTTGTTCAGTCATGGGAGGTCAGGCGTCGGGGATTTATTTAATGTTATATTATAACAATGCAATTTAGCCAATCCCCGCTTGCTCGCCACGACGAAGGGCGCAATGCTGGAGCCGATACCTTCCACGAGAACGCCGATGCGCCCTGTCCTGAAACGCTCGCTGCTGAGCCTGCTGCTGGTTGCCGCCAGCGCCTCGGCGCAGATCCCCGGCCCGCTGACCAACTGCACCCGCAGCGCCACGCTGCTGGCGTGCAAGGACGCCGCCGGCAACGCCTATGGCGTCGCCACGGTGGGCAAGACGATTTACCTGCAGGGGTTCGAAGTGATCGGCAAGCGCTACTGGGCGCAGACCAGCAGCCGCTACGGGCAACTGACCTTCTTCACCGGCATCGCCTCGGATGGCGAAGCCTGGGTGGGCTACAGCCGGCGCGTCGGCTGGACCACCCAGAACCGGTTTTCCAGCTCAGGCGGCTTGAGCAGGAAATTTGTCTGCGATCGGATGGTGGGCTGCTAGCGCCCTCGAGAAATGACGCCCTCCCGTGCAGGAGCCGGCTTGCCGGCGATGGCGGCCGAACAGTCGATGCAAGACTTGCCGGCCTCATCGCCAGCAAGCCGGCTCCTACAGGGGTAGCGGTTATCCAGACACCCCGCAGCGACGGGTCTATACCAACCCTTCCTGCACCTGCTGTTGCCGCCAGGCGATATAGCTGTCCTGTGGCGGGTTCTTCTCGAAGTAGGTCTTCAAGCCTTGGAACAGGCCATCGGCAATCGCCTGCTGGTGCCGGGCGGTGACCAGGCGTTCGCTGTCGCGGACGTTGGAAATGAAGCCGGTCTCCACCAGGATCGACGGCACGTCCGGCGACTTCAGCACCGCGAAGCCGGCCTGCTCCACGCGTTTCTGGTGCAGGGTGGTGATGCCTTCCAGGCTGCCGAGAACGGTGTGACCCAGTTGCAGGCTGGCGGCAATGGTGGCGTTCATCGACATGTCGAGGATCACCCCGGCCAGCATCGGGTCCTTGTCCTTGAGGTTGAGCAGACTCTGGGCCCCGATCAGGTCGGCGCCGTTTTCGCGCTGGGCCATGAACCGCGCGGTGGTCGAGGTCGCGCCGCCTTCGGACAGGCAATACACCGAGGCACCCGACGCGGTGATGCGTGGCGCGGCGTCGGCATGCACCGAGATAAACATGTCGGCGTTGTTCTTGCGGGAAAACTCCACGCGCTTGCGCAGCGGCACGAAGAAGTCGTCGTTGCGCACCAGGCGCACATCGAAGCCCTTCTCGCGCTTCAGGCGCTTGGCCAGCAGTTGGGCGATGGACAGCACCACATCTTTCTCGCGCTGGCCCTTCGAGCCCAGGGCCCCCGGGTCCTTGCCGCCATGTCCCGGATCGACCACCACCATGATGGCGCGCTTGGGATGCGGCTTGCCGGGCGCGGTTTCCTGCCGTACCTGGGGAGCCGAGGCCGCCGCCAGGGTCTGCGGCGCCACGCCGGCGGTGCCATTGCTGGTCAGGTCGAGCACCAGCCGATGGCCCTGGCCGTCCTGGGGCGGCAACAGGAAGCTGTTGAGCTGGATCGGCGTCGCCAGGTCCAGGACGATCCGGGTGTCGCCCTGGCCGAAATGCCCGGAGCGGATCGAACGGATCACCGTGTTCTTCAAGGCCAGCTGACTGAAATCGCCGGTCAGCTTCGCCCCGCTCAGGTCGATGATCAGCCGCTCGGGCGAGGTCAGGGAAAATGTCTTGTATTGCACCGGGCCGCTGAGATCGAGCACCAGGCGCAGCTTGTCGCCGGTACGCCACAGGCGCGCATTCTGGATCTGTGCCGCGGACAGGCCCAGGGGTATGAAGGCCGCACCGGCCAACAGGAAATTGAGCAGCTGACGTCTATGCATGAACCGATAACCAAAAATTAAGGGAGCGTCCGTACTCGATATCGCTGTGTGAAAGCCCCAGCAAAAAAGGCATCGTCGACCGAATAGTTATAATATAACATGTCATTTTATTTCCGACGATGGACCTGCTCATGAATGCGTTGACGCTGCCGGATATCGCCGCGCAGTCATCCCGGCAAGCCTTGCCCCTTGAGTGGGTGGGCATGTGCGGCATTGCTCTACCGGTCGCAATTGGCGGCCACCGTCTCAATGCGAAAGCCGACGCCGGCGTCAGTCTCGACGACGGCGAAGCGCGTGGCATCCACATGTCGCGCCTGTACCTGGCCCTGGAGCGCCTGGAACAGCAGGAGCTGACGCCCGCACTGATCCGTGAGGTGCTGCAGCAGTTCCTCGACAGCCACGACGGCTTGTCCCACAGCGCCTACCTGCGCATTCATACCGACCTGTTGCTCAAGCGCCCGGCGTTGGTCAGTCCGCTGGCCGGCTGGAAAACCTATCCAGTCAGTGTGTTAGCCGAACTGAAAAACGGAATGTTCCACGTGGAACTAAAAATTGACGTGGCCTATTCCTCGACCTGCCCCTGCTCGGCAGCCCTCGCCCGACAACTGATCCAGCAACAATTCGCCAACGACTTCGCCAACAAGCCTCTGGAGCACAGCGATATCCTCAGCTGGCTCGGCGGTACCCAGGGCATCGTCGCTACACCGCATAGCCAGCGCAGCATTGCACACCTGCAAATTCATCTTGATGAAAAAACGTATCGGTTTCCCTTCGAGGCCCTGATCGACGACGTCGAGGCCGCCCTCGGCACCGCCGTGCAGACCGCCGTGAAACGCGCGGACGAGCAGGCCTTTGCCCTCGCCAACGGCCAGAACCTGATGTTCTGCGAAGACGCCGCACGCCGTCTCAACCTGGCGCTCAAGCGCTCGGAGGCGGTACAGGGTTTCCAATTGCGGGTGGTGCATGCCGAAAGCCTGCACGCCCATGACGCGGTGGCCGAAAGCCGCTGGAACTGGAGGCAGTCATGATCCGCTGCCAAGGCCTGCGCTGGGGCGCACCGGGCCAACCCCTCACGCCCGCGGTGGATTTCGAACTGGCCGCCGGCAGCCTGACGGGCGTGATCGGCGCCAACGGCACCGGCAAAAGCAGCCTGCTGAAGGTGATCGCCGGGCTGCAAAAACCCTTGGCGGGCAAGGTCACCCTCGATGTTCCACGCCGTGGCAACCTGTCTTTCCTGCCGCAGCAACAGCACCTCGACCGGCAATTTCCCATCAGCCTGCAAGAGCTGGTAGCGGCCGGCTTCTGGGGCATCAAGCTGACGCCGCAGCAACGTAGCGAACGCCTGGAGGCGGTGCTGGAAGACTGGTGCCTGAGCGGCCTGGAGCACCGTCCGTTGATGGCCTTGTCCGGTGGCGAATTGCAACGCGCCCTGCTCGCCCGCCTGAGCCTGGCCGAAGCGCCGATCCTGCTGCTCGACGAACCCCATGCCGCGCTCGACGAGGATGGCAATGCCCTGCTGTGGAAACATATCCATGCCTGGCACGCGGCGGGTCGCACGCTGGTGGTGGTCTGCCATGACCTGGCCTCCGTGCGGCACCACATCCCCGACGCCTTGCGAATCAAGAGCAGCGGCTGCGTGCTGGCCCCGAGCACCGAACTGATCGTGCAACAGCCGATCACGCGGGTGGCCTGATGCTGATGTTTGCCCACCATCTCTGGCAGCCGTTCCAGGATTTCGTCTTCATGCGCCGGGCGTTGCTCGGTGGCCTGGTGCTGGCCTGCAGTACCGCGCCGCTGGGGGTGTTCCTGATCCTGCGGCGCATGAGCCTGATCGGTGACGCGGTGGCCCACGGCATCCTGCCGGGTGCCGCCCTCGGTTTCTGGATCGCCGGGCTGAGCCTGCCGGCCCTGACCCTCGGCGGCCTCGGCGCGGGCATGGGGATGGCCGGCCTGTCGGCCTGGATCACCCGTCGCACCGGCCTGCGCGAAGACGCCAGCCTCGCGGCGATCTATCCGATCTCCCTGGCCAGCGGCGTGCTGATCCTCGGCATCGCCGGCAAGCGCCTGGACCTGCTGCACCTGCTGTTCGGCTCGGCGCTGGCGGTGGATGGACCGACCCTGACCGGCATGCTCTGGGTCTGCAGCATCAGCCTGGTGCTGCTGGCGGCGATCTACCGGCCGCTGCTGCTGGACACCCTCGACCCGCTGTTCCTGCAGACCGTCAGCCGCCTCGGCCCGTTGGCCCACGGGGTGTTCCTGACCCTGGTGGTACTCAACCTGGTGATCGGCTTCCAGGCCATCGGTGCGCTGATGGTGGTCGGCCTGATGATGCTGCCGGCCATCGCCTCGCGTTTCTGGAGTCGGCGCCTGCCGGTGCTGATGGCGATCGCGGCGCTGATCGGCTGTGTCTCGGTCACCCTCGGATTATTGCTGTCGTTCTACTACTCGCTGCCCAGCGGCCCGGCCATCGTGCTGGTGGCAGGCGGCTTTTACCTGCTGTCCGTGGTTTTCGGTCCGGTGCACGGTCTGCTGCGCCGACCGCCCTTGCCTACATCCCAATGAGGTGTCACCCGATGCGCGCTTTACTCGTGTTGTTCAGCTCCATGCTGGCCTTGTCATTGAACCTGTCCAGCGCCCAGGCGGCGGACAAGCTTCCCGTGGTCGCCAGCTTCAGTATCCTGCGAGATATCACCCAACAGATCGGCGGCGATCATATCGAGGTCACCGGCATGGTCGGCCCGGATGCCGACGCCCACACCTACGAGCCGACCCCGGATGACGCCAAGGCGCTGCTCAAGGCCAAGCTGATCGTCAAGAACGGCCTGGGCTTCGAACCCTGGCTCGACCGCCTGGTGACCAGCACCGAAACCAAGGCCACCGTGGTCACCGCCAGCAAGGGTGTGATTTCCCATACCATGGAAGAGGACGGCGAGACCATTCCCGATCCGCACGCCTGGCACAACCTGGCGAACGCCGAGCTGTACGTGAACAACATCACCAAGGCGCTGATCCAGGTCGACCCGGCGAACAAGGACGACTACACCCGCAACAGCCAGGCCTACCTGAAGCAGATCTATCGCCTGCTGGCCGAAGCCAAGGTCAAGCTCGGCAACCTGCCGGCCGGCAACCGTCGCATCGTCACTTCCCATGACGCCTTCGGTTACCTGGGCCAGGCCTACGGTATCCAGTTCCTCGCTCCCCAGGGCCTGTCCACCGAGCGTGAACCCTCCGCCGCCGAAGTCGCCACGCTGATCACGCAGATCCGCAAGGACAAGGTCAAGGCCGTGTTCATGGAGAACATCAAGGACGCCCGCCTGCTCAAGCAGATCGCTGACGAGAGCGGCGCGCAGATCGGCGGCACCCTGTACTCCGATGCCCTCGCGGCCGAAGGCCCGGCGAGCACCTTTACCGGATTGTTCGAATACAACATGAACACCCTGCACGCGGCGCTGAGCAAATGACCGCGCGGCCGCCCCTGTCGATGCTCGATCTGGAGAGCGCGGCGACGGGCAGCCGCTGGCCCCTCGCGGCAGTGCTCGAGGCACTGCCGTGGAACGATGACGGCCTGATCGCCGCCATCGCCCAGCAACACGACAGCGGCGAAGTGCTGATGCTCGCCTGGATGAATCGCCAGGCCCTGGCCGAAACCCTCGAGCAACGCCAGGTCTGCTACTGGTCGCGCTCGCGCCAGCGGCTGTGGCGCAAGGGCGAAAGCTCGGGACATCGCCAGCGCCTGGTGGAGGCCCGCCTCGATTGCGACGGCGACGCCATCCTGCTGCTGGTCGAGCAACAGGGCCCGGCCTGCCATACCGGGCGCCCCAACTGTTTCTACAACGCGATTCGTGGTGGCGCGGTGGAAGTCATCAGCGCCCCCGAGGAGACCTCTGCATGATTCGCAAGAACCCTTCCGGCGACCTGCCGGTCATCGCCGAGTCCGCCTATGTGGACAAGACTGCGATCATCTGCGGCAAGGTGGTGATCGGCGAGAACGTCTTTGTCGGCCCCTACGCGGTGATCCGCGCCGACGAAGTGAATGAACGCGGCGAGATGGACCCCATCGTCATCGGCGCCAACTCGAATATCCAGGACGGCGTGGTGATCCACTCCAAGTCCGGCGCGGCGGTGACCATCGGCGAGTTCACCTCCATCGCCCACCGTTCGATCGTCCACGGCCCCTGCACGGTCGGCAACCGGGTCTTCATCGGTTTCAACAGCGTGCTGTTCAACTGCGCGGTGGGTGACGGCAGCGTGGTGCGGCACAACTCGGTGGTCGACGGTCGCGACCTGCCCCCTGGTTTCTATGTGCCCTCCACCACCCGCATCGGGCCAAGCACCGACCTGTCGCAGTTCCCTCCGGTGAGTGTCAGTGCCTCGGAATTTTCCGAGGATGTGGCGCGCACCAACGTCGATCTGGTCCGGGGCTACAAGGCCCTGCAAAACGAGTTCTGAACATGAGCAGCCTGCTGATCCGCAATGCCCGCGTGGTGAACGAGGGCCGTGAGTTCGACGCCGATGTCCGGGTGCTCAACGGCCGCATCGAACATATTGCCCCACAGATCAGCAATGCCAGCGCCGACCGGGAAATCGACGCGGCCGGCGACTGGCTGCTGCCGGGAATGATCGACGACCAGGTGCATTTCCGCGATCCCGGCGCGCCGCACAAGGGCAGCATCCATACCGAATCCCGGGCGGCAGTGGCCGGCGGCATCACCAGCTACATGGACATGCCCAACACCCGGCCGGCGACCCTGACCCTCGACGCCCTGGCCGACAAGAAGCGGCGGGCGGCGATCAACTCGGTGGCCAACTACGGTTTTCATTTCGGTGTCAGCAACGACAACCTCGACACCGTGGCGGCCCTCGATCCGCGGCAGGTGGCCGGGGTCAAGGTGTTCATGGGCGCCTCGACGGGCAATATGCTGGTGGACGACCCACGGGTGCTCGAACGGCTGTTCGCCGAGGTCCCGACCATCCTGCTGGCGCATTGCGAACACACGCCGACCATCGACCAGCGCATGGACAATCTGCGCGAACTGTTCGGCGACATGATCCCGCCCGGCGCCCATCCGCTGATCCGCAACGCCGAGGCCTGTTATCGCTCCTCGTCGCTGGCGGTCGAGCTGGCCAGGCGACATGGCACCCGCCTGCATGTCCTGCACCTGACCAGCGAGCGCGAACTGGCACTGTTCGAAAACAAGCCGCTGAGCGAAAAACGCATCACCGCCGAGGTCTGCCTGCATCACCTGCTATTCGATGACCGCGACTACCCGCGCCTGGGCAACCTGATCAAATGCAATCCGGCGATCAAGCACCAGTCGGATCGCGACGCCTTGCGCGAAGCGCTGCTGAGCAACCGCCTGGATGTGATCGGCAGCGATCACGCACCGCACACCTGGGAAGAAAAACAGCGGCCCTACAGCGAAGCACCTTCCGGCTTGCCGCTGGTCCAGCACGCGCTGCCGGCGCTGATGGAGCTGGTGGCGGCCAAGGTCCTGCCGCTGACCACCCTGGTGGCAAAGACCAGCCACCGGGTTGCCGACCTGTTCGCCATTCCCGAGCGCGGCTACCTGCGCGAAGGCTACTGGGCCGACCTGGTGCTGATGAACCGTCAGCCGGTGAACCGCGCGGTCAGTAACGAACCGATTCTCTACCAGTGCGGCTGGACCCCGTTTGTCGAACGCAGCTTTCGTCATCACGTCGGCACCACGGTGGTGTCCGGGCAGATCGCCTGGCATGCCGGACAGATCCATGACAACTGCCAGGGCCAGCCCCTGCAGTTTCTTCGCTGATCCACCTTTATCGCCTGATCGACCAAGGACACCCCTCGATGATCCGCATCACCCTCCCCGACGGCTCGCAGCGCGAGTACGACCAGCCGCTCTCGGTCTTCGAAGTGGCCGCCAGCATCGGCCTCGGCCTGGCCAAGGCGGCGGTGGCCGGCCGGGTCGACGGCAACCTGGTGGATTGCGCCACCCTGATCGAGCGGGATGCGCGCGTGAGTATCGTCACCGGACGGGACGACGAAGGCCTGGAAATACTCCGGCACTCCTGCGCGCACCTGCTGGCGATGGCGGTCAAGCAACTGTATCCCTCGGCCCAGGTGACCATCGGCCCGGTGATCGAAGACGGCTTTTTCTATGACTTCGCCTACGAACGGCCCTTCACCCCCAAAGACCTGGAACTGATCGAAGCGCGGATGCAGGCCCTGGCCGCGACCAATCATTCGATACGCCGACGCACCTTGCCGCGCGCCGAAGCCATCGAGTACTTCGAAGCCCTGGGCGAGCACTACAAGGCCGAGCTGATCCGGGCGATACCGGAAGGGGAAACGCTGTCGCTGTACCGCCAGGGCGATTTCGAGGACCTGTGCCGTGGCCCCCACGTACCTTCGACCGGCATCCTCCAGGCGTTCAAGCTGACCAAGGTGGCCGGCGCCTACTGGCGCGGCGATGCGAACAATGCACCGCTGCAACGGATCTACGGCACCTGCTGGGCCCGGCCTGCGGACCTCAAGGCCTACCTCACCCGCCTGGAAGAGGCCGGCAAGCGCGACCACCGCAAGCTCGGCGCACAACTGGACCTGTTTCACTTCGACGATTGCGCGCCGGGATCGGTGTTCTGGCATGCCAAGGGCTGGACCCTGTTCCAGCAACTGATCGGCTATATGCGCCAACGCCAGGAACAGGCCGGCTATGTCGAAGTGAATACCCCGGATGTCATGGACCGGGGCCTGTGGGAAACCTCCGGGCACTGGCAGAACTACCGCGATCACATGTTCACCACCACGACCGAGGATGAGCGGGTATTCGCCCTCAAGCCGATGAACTGCCCCGGCGCGGTGTCGATCTTCGGCCACGGCCTGAAGAGCTACCGCGACCTGCCGCTGCGGATCGCCGAGTTCGGCAAGGTGCATCGCTACGAACCGTCCGGGGCCTTGCACGGACTGCTGCGGGTACGCCACTTCACCCAGGACGACGCGCATATCTTCTGCACCCCGGCGCAGATGCAGGCCGAATGCGAAACGGCGATTGCCCTGGTGTTCGATATCTATCGCGAGTTCGGCTTCGAGGATGTCGTGGTGAAGCTGTCGACCCGCCCGCTCAATCGCATCGGCAGCGACGAGACCTGGGACCAGCTGGAAGGTGCGCTGATCGGCGCCCTGGGACGGATGGGGATCGAGTACCGGCTCAATCCCGGCGAAGGCGCCTTCTATGGGCCGAAGCTGGAATTCGTGTTGCGCGATGCCATCGGCCGCGACTGGCAGTGCGGGACCTTGCAGGTGGACCTCAACCTGCCGGAGCGTTTCGACATCGGCTACATCGGCGAAAACGGCGAGCGCCAGCGGCCGGTGATGTTGCATCGGGCGCTGTTCGGCTCGCTGGAACGGTTTATCGGGATCCTGATCGAGCACTACAGCGGTGCCCTGCCGCTATGGCTGGCACCCCGCCAGGCGGTGGTGCTGAATATCAGCGAGGGCCAGGCCGACTATGCCCGGGAGGTCGCCGAGGAGCTGAAGCGCCGTGGTGTCCGCGTCGTCGCCGACCTGCGCAACGAGAAGGTCGGCTACAAGATCCGCGAGCACAGCCTGCAGAAGGTGCCGTACCTGCTGGTGGTGGGTGAGAAGGAAAAGGCCGCGCAGCAGGTCAGCGTGCGCAGCCGGCAGGGCGAAGACCTGGGGACGATGGGCGTCGAGGCGGCGTTGCAACTCCTGGCTTCGTGACCTTGTCACCGGACTTCTGTGGGAGGGGGCTCGCCCCCGAAGCTTTTAGTGCCCTCACGGCCCTCTTCGGGGGCAAGCCCCCTCCCACAAGGCCCGTTGCTGCCTGCAAGGCGATCAGGAACGGGGCTTGACCACGCCGCAATCCTGCCCCAGCCAGACGGCCTTGGTGTCCATGCTGCCGTTCTGCTGGACACCCGTGGCATTGAAGGTGCCGCTGACCTGGGTGGTGAACTCGCGATCACTGACAAAGTGCGCCGTGCCCGCCCCCTGGGCCTTCGGACAGCTGAACCTGAACTTCCAGTTCGGGCCGTTGCGCTCGGTAATCTGCTGGCTGCAGCCGGACTGCGGATCGGTCAGCGGAATCGAGTCGGAAGCCACCTGCTGTGGGGTCAGGCACATCCGGACACCCTGCCCGCCCAGATTGATGCCCTGCTTTTCCAGGGCCGCCCGCTGCTCCGGCGTGGTGTTCTGCTTGAGCACGCCGAGCAGCATGCCGACATCCAGCGACTGGTTTTCGACCTGCACATTGCTTGAGGTCAGCTCCCACAAACCGGGCTGCAGCACTTGCGCCTGGGCGACGGGAATCACGAAGGCACAGGCGATGGCCAGACCCGGCAGACGAAGGTTCATCGTATTGCTCCTAGAGAATTGTCCTGCTTAGACGTCAGAATGATGCTTGGGTTGCGTGATGAATTAAATAGCGACAATCGTGATGGAACATGGTCTGTTAGGCATTGGGAAATCAGGACCTGGAGCTTATGGATTATTTTGGCCCCCATGTTTTCGGCTATCTGATCGCACTGATTCATTCACTCGGGACCATCGCGGCAATCCACGCCGTGCTGACCGTGCGCACCGCACAGGGCTCGATTGCCTGGGCCCTGTCGCTGATCTTCATTCCCTATCTGACGCTGATTCCCTACCTGGTCTTCGGCCGTAGCACCTTCGACGCCTATATCAAGGCCCGGCGCCAGGCCAACGTGGAAATGCGCAAGGCCATCGCCGACCTGAACTGGCGCCCCTGGGTCGAGGAAGCGCTCACCGCCCGCAACTCCCAGGCCTATGCCGCGCTGCGGGCAATGCCCAAGCTCGGTCGCATGCCGTGCCTGGCGAATAACCAGGTCCGCCTGCTGATCAATGGCGAAGCCACCTTCGAGGCGATTTTCCAGGCCATCGGCCAGGCCCGACATGCCGTGCTGGTGCAGTTTTTCATCGTCCACGACGACAAGCTCGGGCGTCGCCTGCAAAGCCTGCTGCTGGAAAAGGCCGCCGAAGGCGTCGAGGTCTACCTGCTGTATGACGGCATCGGCAGCCATGCCCTGCCCCACGGCTACGCTGACGTCCTGCGCGAGGGCGGTGTGCGGGTGAAGGCCTTTGCCACCCGCAGCGGCTGGCTCAACCGGTTCCAAGTGAATTTCCGCAATCACCGCAAGGTGGTGGTGGTCGATGGCCTGACCGGCTTTGTCGGCGGACATAACGTCGGTGATGAATACCTCGGCTCCAGGCCGCCGCTGTCACCCTGGCGCGATACCCATGTGCAGGTCAGCGGCCCGGTGGTGGCCTGCCTGCAGGAGTCGTTCGCCGAGGACTGGTTCTGGGCTTCGCGACAGTTGCCGCCGCTGATCCTGCCGGATGCCTATCCGGATGACGGCGTGCTCTGCCAACTGCTCGCCAGCGGGCCGGCCGATCCCTTCGAAACCTGCTCGCTGTTCTTCGTCGAGGCGATCCACGCCGCCCGGGAGCGGGTCTGGATCACCAGCCCCTACTTCATCCCCGACGAAGCCGTGTTCGCCGCCCTGCGCCTGGCGGTGCTGCGCGGCGTCGACGTCCGCCTGCTGCTACCCTCGCGGCCGGATCACCGGATCGTCTACGCCGCCTCCAGCCTCTATGCCTTCGAAGCGGTGCGCGCCGGGGTCCGGGTGTTCCGCTATGGCCCGGGGTTCCTGCACCAGAAGGTGGTGCTGGTGGACAACGAAATCAGCGCCATCGGCAGCGCCAACCTGGACAACCGCTCGTTCCGGCTGAATTTCGAATTGATGCTGCTGACGGTCGACGAAGCCTTCGCCAGCGAGGTGGAAAACATGCTCTTGAAGGACTTCGACCTGGCCCGGGAGGTGACCCGCGAAGACAGCCGGGAAACCCACCGCCTGCAACAGCTCGGCATGCGGGTCGCCCGGTTGATCTCGCCGATCCTCTAGTGGCTTGTGGCGCCGGGGTTGACCGACAGAACAGGCCACCCGGTCAGCGGTACAGGTCCTCGCGGGTCCAGGGCAGGTCATGGCTGCCATCGGCGAAGGGTTTTACCGCGAGGATCTGGTGCAGGTTGATCCAGCCTTTCTCGAAGGCGTAGGCGCAACCGGCCAGGTACAGCCGCCAGATTCGCAGGGCCTTTTCCGGAACCTGCCGGGCGGCGGCCTCCAGGTTGTTTTCCAGGCGCTGGCTCCAGAAGTTCAGGGTCTTGGCGTAGTGCAACCGCAGGCTTTCGACATCGACCACTTCCAGGCCGGCCTCGCTGATAAACGCCGAAATCATCGACAGGTGCGGCAGTTCGCCATTGGGGAACACATAACGATCGATGAAGTCCCCGGCCCCGCGCCCGACCGGACGCCCGTCGGTGTGCTTGGCGGTAATGCCATGGTTCATCACCAGGCCGCCCTCGCGCACCGCGCCGAAGAGGATATCGCTGTACTGCTTGAGGTTGGCGTGGCCGACATGTTCGAACATGCCGACACTGACCACCTTGTCGAAACGCCCGTCCTGCGGCAGGTCGCGGTAATCGAGCAGTTGCAGGTCGACCTTGTCCTGCAGGCCTTCGGCGATCACCCGCTCCTTCGCCAGGGCCAGTTGCTCCTTGCTCAGGGTGATGCCGAACACCTTGACCCCGAACTCACGGGCCGCGAAACGCGCCAGGCCGCCCCAGCCACAGCCGACATCCAGCAGGTATTCGCCCGGTTGCAGGCGCAGCTTGCGGCACAGGTGACGGAACTTGGCCTGCTGGGCTTCCTCGAGGGTGGCGTCCTCGGTTTCGAAGTAGGCGCAGGAATAGACCATCTCGCGATCCAGCCAGAGCTGGTAGAACGCGTTGGACAGGTCGTAGTGATAGGAAATGGAAGCCGCGTCGGTTTCCTTGTCGTGGGCCTGGCGCACCGGAAGGCTGTCCCCTTCATCCTCCAGCAACGCCTGGCTCAACTCGTCACAGACCCGCACCACTTCGCTGACCGAGCCTTCGAGCTCCAGCTTGCCCTCGACGAACGCGCTGCCCAGCAGGTCCAGCGTGGGGTGCGTGAATTGCGCAACCAGCTGCGGGTCCTTGACGATGATGGTGACACTGGGTTCCGGCCCCAGATTGAATTCATGGCCGTCCCAGAGTCTCAGGCGTAGCGGAAGCTGAAGATTCTGTAAGGCCGGTGGAAGTTGCGCGAGCATGAGTGATCCCCCCTTGTTTCAGACGTCTGATTAAAGGGTAGCGCATCCACGGAAACTGTCAGCCTATCGAGATAATAGTCCCGAACTATGATGTTCGCCGCTGCACCAGGCCGTCGTTCACCCATTGTTTGAGCCAGGTCACGGCCTGCAAGGGCGCACCTTCGCCCAGACTCTGCGCCAGTTCGCCGCATAGCTGCGCGAAACTCCAGCCATCGCGGGCCATGCCGCCCAGGGCCAGGGCTTCGGCGGGCTCCAGGCTGCGGTAATGACAGACCAGGCCGGCGCGCCAGACCAGGCAGGTCTGTGGCGAATCCAGCGGCTCGCTGGCCGGAAAATCGGTTTCGGCCTTCACCGCCCGCCACATCGCCAGGCTGTTGAACGCGCATTCGAGCCAACGGACGCTGGGCACCAGTTCCAGTTGCAGCCCCGGCCAGTCCTCGGGCGGCAAGCTCGCCATGCGCTCCAGGGTCATGGGGTCGCCGGGCAAGGCATCGAAGGCCAGGGTGAAGGCCCATTCCAGGCGTATCAGGTCGGCCAGCGGCGCACTTTGCTCCGCTATCAGGTGACGCTGGACAAAGGCCTCGAACCCCGCGCCCAGCCAGCGCAGGCTGTAGCTGGACGAGGGACATTGACGCAGGTAGGCGTGGGTCAGCGCATCGAACTCATCGTCGCCCAGCCAGTTCCAGACCGTCGGAAAATCGCTGAGCAGGGTTTCCTGCAACCGCGAGCGGTAGGCATTGTGGTAGATCGCCAGGCCAGTCTCGACATCCAGCGTCGGACCGCCGATCAGGCTGCCACTCAGGGCCGCCTCGGCCTCGGACGCTTCGCCCAGCAGGTAGCGTTCAAAGGCCAGTTGCCAATCGTTCAGGCGCATAGCGGTCTCCGCGCCAGCGCGGCGGTGCCCAGCTCGCGGGCCTTGTCCAGTTCCGTCACCAGCTCTTGCAGCGGCGGAAAGTGATCGTCGCGCTCCAGCAGGGTCGCCACCGGCCCGAGGTATTCCAGGGTGCGCTGGTAGAGCTCCCATACCGGATCGCAGACCGGATGGTCATGGGTATCGATCACGTAGTCGCCATAGTCGGCATGCCCGGCCAGGTGCAACTGGCGGATCTTGCGCGCCGGCAGGCTTTGAATGAAGGTCCAGGGATCGAAACCGTGGTTTCGCCCGCTGACATAGACATTGTTGACGTCGAGCAGCAGCTCGCAATCGCTGAGACGGCTCAGGGCCTCGAGGAATTCCCATTCGCAGAACTCGTCGGAAGCGGCGCGCACGTAGCTGGAGACATTCTCCAGCACCAGCGGCTGTTGCAGCACGTCCTGCACCTGGCGCACACGGCCGGCGACGTAGTACAGGCTTTCTTCGGTGTAAGGCAGCGGCAACAGGTCGTGCAGTTGATGGGCGTTGCCACGGCTCCAGCACAGATGGTCGGAAATCCACGCGGGCTTTACCCGGTCGGCCAGCTGCTTGAGGTTCTTGAGGTACTGCGCATCGAGTTCATGGGGGCCGCCGATGGACAGCGACACGCCATGCATCACCAGCGGATAACGCTCGGCGATGGCGTCCAGGTAATACAGCGCCTTGCCGCCCTGGACGAGGTAATTCTCGGAAACGATCTCGAACCAGTCCACGGCGGGCGACTGCTCGAGAATCTCCTGGTGGTAGTGACTGCGCAAACCCAGGCCATAGCCCAGGAAAGGACGGGAAGCGGACATGCTGGACTCCTCGCGAAGTGTCCGCAGCGGCGTGGGGGGGCCGGCCGCTGCGGGAGCACTCGGTCGCCGATTATTCGCCGACTTTACCGCCAGCCGCGTCGCAGGCCGACTTGCTCATTGCCTTGAAGCCCTGGCCTTTGCAGGAGCCCTGGCCTTTGCAAGCGTGATCCTTGGTCTTGCAGTCGTTCTGGCCCTTGCAGGCGTTGACGCCATAGCAGTGAACCTGAGCATCGGCAGCCGACGCCTGGGTAACAACGCCCGCAAACATGGTGGCAGCAGCGAGAGCGAGAGCAGCACCGGCAGCAGCAGTTTTGATGTTCATGTTTTGTTTCCTCGAAATGATCGCTAGGGGTGTCGGTCCGAACGGAATGTTCAGTCTCGACATAGCACTAGAGAGCGGTCGCTTTCGGCTGTTACAGCGCGCGACAAATATTTTCGAGAGAAACCCTGAGTTCTGCTTTTGGGAGTGACGCGGAGCGTCACAGGCTGCATTCCCACGCAGAGCGTGGGAACGATCAAAGCCCTTTGAACCCTGTGGGAGGGGGCTTGCCCCCCAAGGCGTCCTCGGGGGCGCCAGAAGCTTCGGCGGCAACCCCCTCCTACAAGGTTGAGGTCATTCGGGCAATTTGAGCAGCGGCTCCTGGAACCGCAGCAGGCGCCCGGCGTTGCCCAGCACCAGCAAGGTACTGAGGTTGTGCAGCAGTGCCGCGATCATCGCCCCTGCCGCCCCCAGCCAGCCGAAGGCCGCCGCCGCGACAATCGCCAGGGTCCAGCCGAGACCGATCACCACGTTGACCTGCAAGGTCCGCCGGCACTGGCGACTCAGCCGGACACAGGTCCCCAGCCGGCGCAGGTCACTGCCGATCAGCACGACATCGGCCGAGGCCAGGGCGATATCCGCCCCGCCGGCCCCCATCGCCACGCCGACGACCCCGGCCTTGAGCGCCAAAGAGTCGTTGATGCCGTCCCCCACCACCATCGGCCGGAAACCGCTGCCGATCTCGCCAAGCACGCGGGTGAGCTTGTCCTCGGGCAAGGCCTGGGCCTCGATATCGCTGATCCCGACTTCCCGCGCCAGGCTGTCCGCCACGCTCTGGCGGTCGCCGGTCAGCAGCAGTTGTCGACCCAGGCCCAGTTCGCGCAACTCGGCCAGTGCCTGCCGCGCCTCGGGCTTGACGCTGTCGGCCAGCAACAGCCAGGCGAGAAACTCGCCGTCGAGCGCCAGCCCGGCAATCGGCCCGTCGTGCTCGGGCACCGCCGGCGTGGCGATCGCCAACTGCTTGAACAGCTCGGGCCGACCCAGCGCCGCCTGCCCGTGGGCCGTACTCGCCACCACACCGAGGCCCTGGCGTTCATGGACTTCACTCAGTTCGATCCACTGCGTCGGCGCCACCAACCCGGCCAGCGCCCGGCTGACCGGATGGCTGCTGGCCGAACCGAGGCTCGCCGCCAGGCTCAGCAATGGCGCCTGATCGACAACCTCGGTCTGCAGGGACTGCAGGCGCAGGGTGCCGTAGGTCAGCGTACCGGTCTTGTCCACCACCAGCGAGGTCAGGTCCGCCAGCTCTTCGAGAAACGCCGAACTGCGAATCAGGATCCCGTGCCGTGCCGCCACGGCGATCCCGGCAATCGCCGTCGCCGGGGCCGACAGCACCAGCGCGCAGGGACAGGCCGCCACCAGCACCGCGAGCATCGCCTGGGCATCGTTGGTGATAAACCAGGTGACCGCGGCGATCATCAGCACCAGCACCATATAGCTGCCGGCATAACGTTCCAGCAGCCGGGTGATCGGCGGCTTCGAGCGCTCGGCGCTCTGCATCAGCGCGATCACCTTGCCCAGGGTCGATTCGTGGCCGGTGCGGGTCACTTCGATCCGCAGCAGCCCGTCGAGGTTGATCGCCCCCCCGAATACCTGGACCCCGGGACTGGCCTCCAGCGGCACCGATTCGCCGGTGATCGGCGCGGTGTCGAGACTCGCCTGACCCGACAGCACCACGCCATCGGCCGGCACCCGGTCGCCGGCGCGCACTTCCACCTGGTCGCCGGCCTTGAGCGTGGCGTTGTCCACTTCCTCCACGCTGCCATCGGCCCGCACCCGGCGGGCGTGGCTGCGGGTCAGGCGGCCCAGGGCGCCGATGGCCTCCTGGGAGCCGATGACACTGCGTTCTTCGAGCACATGACCGAAGATCATGATGATCGGCAGCAAGGCGGCGGTCAGCAGGTCGCCGGTGGCCCAGGCACCGAGCATCGCCAGGGCGATCAACTGGTCGGTGATCCCGTGCAGGCTCGGGTAACGCAGGCTGTACCAGGCCGAGCGCATCACCGGCACGGCCACCAGGACCGAGGCGAAGCCCAACAGCAACTGGCTGACACCGACCTGTCCGGGCGCCAGCCAGCGCCACACCAGGCCCAGGCCGAGCAGGCCGAGGGCAAGCATCGCCAGCACCAGCTGGCGCGCCGCGCTGCGTTGTTCGGCGCTGCTCAACAGGCTTGGCGCGGGGGTCGCAACGTGGCTACTCATTGTTCAGCTCCCTGAATGATCAGGCGGGAATCATCCCGTGGATCGACCGTGGTCACCGACCCGGCCTGACCGAGAATCTTCGGCAGGCGCTCGCGGTACAGGCGCAGCAGCATGCCCGGATCGCTGCCATCCTGTTGCGCCCTGGCCAGGCTCACCACCGTCGCCGTATCGGCCTGGGCCTTGGCCAGGCGCTCACTGGCCTGGGCCTCGGCGACCCGCACCAGGCGATCGGCGTCCTGGGTGGCCGACTGGCTGAGCTTGGCGGCTTCGTTATGGGCATTGGCGACCGCCTTGTCGGCCTGCTGGCTGGCGGTCAGCACCGCGTTGAAGGCATTCACCGCCGGGCCCGGCAGGCTCGACTGGACGTCGACCCGCGCCACTTCGACACCGATCCCCTGCCCCGTGGCCGCCAGTTCGGCCAGCCGCCGGTTGACGCCCTGCAACAGGTCGCCGCGCAGGCGCTCGCGGCGTTCGGCGGCCTGGCTGTCGCTGCCGATCAGTTCCGGACGGGCCACGAGAATGGTGTCCAGGTCGCGCGCCGCCGTCAGCGCCACGGCGCTGCGGGTGACGATGCGGTCGAGGGCCGGCAGTACATGCCCGGCCTGGAGGACGAAAGCGTAGGGGTCGGTGACCTTGTAGAACACCCGCACATCGAGCTGCACCACCCCGGCATCGCCGGTCAGCAGGTACCCGGAGCCGGCCAGCGCGTCGTTGACCGGCGTCGCCAGGGTCGCCTGGCGATCGGCCTGGAGGGCCGCGTCGGAGCGCAACAGGCCTTCGACCCGCCGCTCGATCACCCGGTCCGCCGCCGGCAAAATCACCACCTGCTCGAACGGTCGCGGCCAGGCCAGCAGCAGCCCGGCATTCTGGATCCGCTCCAGCGCACCGAGGCGCAGGACCACCGCGCGGTCCTGTGGATCGATCTGCCGGACATTGGAGAAGGCCCAGGCCAGCGCCGCCAGCAACGTCACCGCATACAAGCCGAGAAACGCCAGGCGCCCGGCCTGGATCCACGGGCTGCTCAGGCCCGCTTCCTGTTCAGGCCGCTCGCTCATGGCTGCGATCCGTTCTTGCCATCGGTGCCGGGAGGACCGTCCACCAGCACCCGGAACGGCGCCGCGTCGGTACGCAGGATCAGCTTGGTGCCAGGGGTGACGATGGTGCCGAGGGTATCCAGCGAGCGCAGCAGGTTGTACAGCTGCGGCGAGCCGGCGTAGGCGCGACCGTAGATCTGCGCCGCCTCGACCCGCGACTGCGCCTCGATATCCGCCGCCTTGACCGTGGCATCGGCCTGCAGGATGCGCGCGTCGCGTTCGGCGGCGGAGCGGATCTGCGCGGCTTCGCGCTTGCCGATCGCCGTGCGTTCGGTGGCGATGGTTTCCCGTTCGGCACGCATCCGGTCGACGGTGGCCGAGAGCGTGACCGACGGCAGGGTCAGGCGCTCGACGCCGACCTGCAGGACCCGCACGCCATAGGTCGAGAGCAGTTGCTGGTCGATCTGCTGGCGCAGTTGGGCTTCGAAATCGGCGATGCGCACCTGGCCGGCGTCGGTGTTGACCAGGCTCGACAGGTCGAAGCTGGCCGCGGTGGTTTCCAGCGCCGAGCCGACGAAGGTACGAATCTGCCGCGCCGCTTCGTCCGGCTGGTTCTGCACCGCCCGCATGAAGCGCTCGACGTTCTGCGGGTCGCCCTGGACCTGCCACGCGACATAGGCCTGGATGATGATGCGCAGGCCGTCACGGGTGCCGACATCCTGCAGGCCGCTGGAGGTGGTCCGCAGGCGCAGGTCCACCGGGATCGCCGCTTCGAACGGTGCCGGCCAGCGCCAGCCGAGGCCCGGCTCCAGCAAGACCCGCGACGGGTTGCCGAAACGGGTGATCACCGTGGCCTCGCCGGAGCGCACCTGGACCAGGCTCGCCGCCGCGACCGCGAACAGGATCAGCAGCAGTGCCCAGCCCATGCGTCGCCACGGAAAAGGCCCGCCACTCTCGCCCGCGCCATGGTGATGATGGTGGTGGCCGTGATGATGACCATGACCGGCGTGATCGTGGCCCGCGTGATCCTGATGATCGTGTGAATGAGACAGGCTCAAGGGGTGACTCCTTGCTGAACGGCTTTACGCGGCGGCACGGGATCGGCCGGCGGCGTGAATGAACGCAGATCGATGGTGGGCGCGCTGTTGCCCCCCAGGCGATGATCGAGGATCAGCAGCCTGGCCTTGCCCAGCCCCTGGCTCAGTTGCGCCAGGTACTGCTCCAGCACGAAGGCCCGGCCGGCCTGGGCATAGGCTTTCTGTTCGGCGCTGAAACGCAGGTCGGCCGCCCGGGCGCCGGCCTGCACTTCGTGCGCCGTGGCCCGGGCCTGGTCGCGGACGATGCTGGCCTGCAGTTGCGCCTGGTTGGCCTGTTCGCTGGCGGCGCCGCGCTCGCGGGAGATCAGCGCCTGGGCGCTGATCTGCGCGGCCTGCACCGCGTGATAGGCATTGGCCGCGCCGGCCGGCGGGTGAATCGCCTCGACCACCGTGGCGAGGATCTCCACGCCGCTGTCGAGTTGCCGCAGGTCGGCCTGCACCGCGCGGCCGATATCGTCGGCCAGGGCACTGCGCTGTTCGCCCAGCAGGCCATCGAGGGTGCGGGAAGCGAAGTCATGCACCAGCACCCGGCTGGCGGTGCTGCGGATCAGTGTCGGCACATCGGCGCTGTTATAGGTGGCCGCCAGGGCCGCCTGGTCACTCAGGCCGATACGGTAGACAAACCGCACGTCCATGTTGACGATCTGGAAGCCCTGCTTGTCGCCGCTGCTGCTGGCGATCACCTGGGATTTTTCGTTCACATGGCTGGCATCCCACAGGCGGTTGGCGCTGGCCGGCGGCAGGCCTTCGGCCGGTTCGAGCTCGGCTGGGGCGGCAGCGTCGACGCTGGTCGCCAGTTCATGGACCACGCCGTTTTCCACCGCCAGCACGCGGCCCAGCGGCCAGGGCAGGCCGATATGCAATCCGGGGCCGAAGACTTCCACGGGCTTGCCGAAACGCTCGTAGATGCCACGGCCCTGGAGCGGCACTTCGCTGATCCCGCTCAACAGCCAACCCACCGCGAGGACCACCGCCAGCACCGGGGCAAACGCCCGGCGCATATAGCTGAAGGCCCAGATCTGACGCAGGTCGATGCCGAAGCGATTGTGCAGTTCATGTTGCAATGCCATCAACGGCTGCGGCGGCCAGCGCAGCAGGCCGGCGACAAAGCTGGTGGCGATCAGCCGTGGCTCGAGGCGTTCACGGCGGGGGCTGAACAGCGACAGCAGCGCCCGCAGCAGCAACTCCGCCGCCACCAGGGCCGGCAACAGGCCGATCAACGTGGCCAGGCGCGCCGGCCACAGGGTTTCCGGCCCCGTGAACAACAGGCACAGGGCACTGAGCACCAGCACCGTGATCGCGACCCTGATCACCTGGGCCAGGGCCTGCGCCTCCGGCCATTCGGCAACGTGGGCCTGGGCGAGCTGACGCTCCAGCACCAGCAGGGCGAACCCCAGCGACAGGCCCAGCGCCGCCGCGACGGAAGCGCTCAATCCCAGGCTCGTCCCGACCAGCGCCAGGTTCCAGCTCTGCTCGACACTCAACAGCGCCAGCAGCGACCAGCCGGCCAGCCACAGCGTGTCGGGGCCGATCTGCGCCAGGGCATTGCGCCAGGCACCGTTGAAGCGCTCGACCAGGCGCTCGTAGATTCCCACCGCCTCAAGCGCTGGCGACACCAACTCATCGCCCGCGACCGCGACGGGAGCCCTCGCCTGCTCGCGCCAACGCGCCACGCCGGCGGCCGACTGCAACGCCGCGACCACCACCAGCAGCGCGGCGGCGTTATTGCTCAGCAGGGTCGGCCAGATCGAAGCTGGCGCAAAGAGCCCGACAAAGAACCCCAGCACCAGGCCGCTGAGCGCGAGCACGGCCAGGCCGATGCCCAGGTGTCGCAGCCGGCGGGCGTGGAAGCCCGCCCGTTGGAAGCGCGGCAGACCTTCCAGATCGGCCCCCGGCGCTTCAAGATCCACTCGCATGTCCACTCCAGACCCGATGCAACCACCGAGGTCATCCATCGTCAAAATCACCGGTACACCGGCACGCACATCGAGCCGCCATGAGAGGCAGCGTCACCGGGCACCTTGAAGCATTTGGTTACGATATAACAGAAAGAGTGAATTTTCTGTTCACAGAACACTTTTTATTCACATCACCGACAAATCCCGACGGCGTTCCGGCCTGCCGCCAGAACCCATGGACTTATTACCCGAAGGATGTCGGCCCTGCACACCCGGTATCGCCCACGACGAATGGACAATAACCCGAACGACAGACTCCGGAAAAAGTCCGTTTTTATTTTTCTGTTATAAAACTTCAGAACTAACCTGCTTGCTCTTACATGGTCTTAAAACAGTTCCTACAAACCGACATATCCAGATAAATAGCCACACGATAAGACATTACCAATGTAACAAAATTCAACAACTACGCCGCTTGATTGACGAATCACCAGTGACTACCATCCTGCCACTTGAATATTTATATGACACCTTTTCCGCAGATTTCCCATTAAACACAAAGTCCCTGAAAAGGTTGAAGATAAAGCCTGCAAACTGATAACAGAGCGCAAAAATGGCTGTTATCCGTTGCAGTATTCATGTAATCGAACAGATGAAGTTCGATAATCCATAACTATAGGCCAAACGGCCAACACACTTGATACTCCTGTGCATGCCGGTGACCAATAATATCGCCAACACCCGGCATGTACCCCGAGCGACGGAGCCGCCATGAGTCGAGACCTGAGTCACTATCGTTATTTCCAACGGCCTACCCGGCCTGTGGGGCATTCCAGCAGAATGAATTGCCTGACCATCAATCAACCCGGGGCACGCCTGGCACTGAACAACCTGCTGGACCTGATCAGCCACGAGATTCGCCAGGAAGATGATGAAAAAGTTCATCGCCTGACCTTCAAGAGCGGACAGACACTGTGCATAACCGTCGAGGCCAGCCTGATTACGGTTCGAGGCCAGCGCATCGATTTCCACGCCGACTCGCATTATCCGTATACCACCTACCTTGAAGATCCTGCCTTGATCGGCAGTAGCAATAAGCTATCACTTTGATCTTCCCGCCCATGAATCCAGAGGCCTGACAGCTGGATTCAGGGTCCGGTCTGCGCATTCTGCGCGGACTGCCCGAAGTTTGTTTCCCGAATATGTCCAACCGCACGCATTTTTATCCGGAAGCTGATGCCAGCCCCTGTCATTTGTGGCAATAATTCAGTTGCCCAAAAAGCAGGCGTGCCTGCTTGCGCAAATCCCCCGGACCCGCTTCCCTCCCAGACAAGGACCGTCGCTTCCATGCCTTCGATCTACCAGCTCAAGCCGCGCTTCCAGAACCTGTTGCGGCCCATCGTCCAGCGCCTCTTCGACAATGGCACCAGCGCCAACCAGGTCACCCTGAGCGCCGCGGTGATTTCCCTGCTGGTGGGTGCCGTGGTGGCGACCTTCGCCGTCCATCCCTGGGTGTTCGCGATCATCCCGCTGTGGATGATCCTGCGCATGGCCCTGAACGCCATCGACGGCATGCTGGCCCGGGAGTTCGGCCAGCAATCGAAGCTGGGGGCCTACCTGAACGAGCTGTGCGACATCATCGCCGACAGCGCGTTGATCCTGCCGTTTGCCTTGTTGCCCGAAGTCAGCCTGCTGGCGGTGCTGCTGGTGACCCTGCTGGCGCTGTTCAGCGAGTACGCCGGGGTGATGGGTCCGCTGGTCGGCGCCTCGCGGCGCTATGACGGGCCCATGGGCAAGAGCGATCGCGCCTTCGTCCTCGGCGTTATCGCCACCGCCGTGGCCTTCGGCCTGATCAATGCCCTGTGGATAAACGGCCTGTTCCTGCTGATGGCGGCGCTGTTGCTGGTCACCCTGATCAACCGGGTACGCCAGGGCCTGAAAGAGGTCGCCACGACGCCGACGCCATGACCGCGACTCAAGAATAACCCTGCAAATCTGCCCCCAGGCCCTCCCCTGATCTGCGACACAGCACAAGGATATTGCAATGCGCGACGAGCAAGCCCTGACCTTCAGTACCCACGATGGCGTCGAACTGTTTTATCGTCACTGGCCGGCCAGCGCGCCCGTCGCCGGCGAGCCGCGCAAGGCGATCCTGCTGTTCCACCGGGGCCATGAGCACTCCGGGCGCATCGCCCACCTGGTGGATGAACTGAACCTGCCGGAGTTCGATTTCTTCGCCTGGGACGCCCGTGGCCACGGCCAGTCGCCGGGCGCACGCGGCGACAGCCCGAGCTTCGCCACCAGCGCGCGCGACGTACAGACCTTCTGCGATCACCTCGGCGCCACGTTCGATATCGCCGAGGAAAATATCGCCGTGGTCGCCCAGAGCGTCGGCGCGGTGATCGTCGCCACCTGGGTGCACGACTACGCGCCGAGGATCCGTGCCCTGGTGCTGGCCTCGCCGGCCTTCAAGGTCAAGCTCTACGTGCCTTTCGCCCGTCCGGGCCTGGCCCTGATGCGGCGCTTTCGCGGCAACTTTTTCGTCAACAGCTACGTCAAGGCCAAGTTCCTCAGCCATGACCCGGAACGCGTTGCCTCCTATGACAGCGATCCGCTGATCACCAAGGCCATTTCGGTGAATGTCCTGCTCGGGCTCTACGAGGCCGCCGACCGGGTGGTCGCCGATGCCAATGCGATCCAGGTGCCGACCCAGTTGCTGATCTCCGGCGCCGACTTCGTCGTCCACCGCAAACCCCAGGAGCAATTCTTCCAGCGCCTGGGCAGCCTGAAAAAGGAACTGCACATACTGCCGGGGTTCTTCCACGACACCCTCGGCGAGCGCGACCGCCACCTGGCCGTCAGCCGGGCCAGGCGCTTCATCGAGCAAAACTTCCTTTCGCCGGTCAATCGCCCGGCCCTGCTCGACGCCGACCGCATCGGCGATACCTGCGCCGAATCCGAGGCCCTGGCCGCGCCCCTGCCGCACAACTCGCCGCGCGATCTCTACTGGCGCCTGACCCGCGCCAGCATGGGCCTGGGCAGCAAGCTGTCGGCCGGGGTCAAGCTCGGCTTCGACACCGGTTTCGACTCCGGCAGTACCCTGGACTACGTCTACCGCAACACCCCCACCGGGCATACCGCCGTGGGCCGGATGATCGACCGGAACTACCTGAATTCGATCGGCTGGCGCGGTATCCGCCAGCGCAAGCTGCATGTCGAGGAACTGTTGCGCCTGGCCATGGCCCAGCTGCGCGAGCAGGGTCGCGAAGTGCGCATCGTCGATATCGCCGCCGGCCACGGGCGCTATATCCTCGAAGCCCTGCAAGGGGTCGAGCCGCTGCCGGAATCGATCCTGCTGCGCGACTACAGCGATATCAACGTGCGTGACGGCAGCGCGCTGATCGTCGAAAAGGGTCTGGAAAATATCGCCCGCTTCGTCAAGGGCGATGCCTTTGACCGCGCCGACCTGGCCGCGCTGGACCCCAAGCCGAGCCTGGCGGTGGTGTCCGGCCTGTACGAGTTGTTCGCCGACAACGGCATGGTCGGCAATTCCCTGGCCGGGTTGGCCGAGGCCTGCGAACCGGGTGCCTATCTGGTCTACACCGGGCAACCGTGGCACCCGCAGCTGGAACTGATCGCCCGGGCGCTGACCAGTCACCGCCAGGGCCAGGCCTGGGTGATGCGCCGGCGCAGCCAGGCGGAAATGGACCAGTTGGTGGAAGCCGCCGGGTTCCGCAAGATCACCCAGCGGGTCGATGAATGGGGGATCTTCAGCGTATCCCTGGCACAACGGGTGCAATGATGGGCGCCACCGCGCGCGAAGCCGGCCTGCTGAAGCGGGCCGTGCTCTGGCTGCTCCTGCTGGCGCCGCTGTTCTTCGCCAGCTACGGCTTTGCCACCTGGTACACCAGCCAGCGCAGCGATGTCGGCAGCTATGTGTTCGACTGGGAAAGCCACATGCCGTTCTGGGCCTGGACCATCGTGCCCTACTGGTCCATCGACCTGCTGTACGGCCTGTCGCTGCTGCTGCCCACGAGCAAGCGCGAACTCGACCGGCACGCCCTGCGCCTGCTCACGGCCCAGGTCATCGCCGTCTCCTGCTTCCTGCTCTGGCCGCTGACCTTCACCTTCGCCCGGCCGCCGCTGGACGGCGTGTTCGGCTGGCTGTTCGCGGTACTGGCGGGCTTCGACAAACCCTTCAACCAGGCGCCGTCGCTGCATATCGCGCTGCTGGTGATCCTGTGGGTCATGTACCGCCGGCATTTCGCCGGGGCCGGGCGCTGGCTGGTGCATGGCTGGTTCGCCCTGATCGGCGTGTCGGTGCTGACCACTTATCAACACCACTTTATCGATGTGCCCACCGGCGCCCTGGCCGGCTGGTTGTGCGTCTGGCTATGGCCGGACGATCGTTCCAGCCCCCTGGCCGTGGCGCGGCTAGCCCGTGACGGCAAACGCTTCAGCCTGGCCGTGCGCTATGGCCTGGGAGCGGCGCTGCTGGCTATCGCCGCCTTCGGCTTCGCCGGTGTCGCGTTGTGGCTGCTGTGGCCAGCGCTGGCCCTCGGCCTGGTGGCGCTCAACTACGCGCTGCTTGGTGCCCAGGGCTTCCAGAAGCGCGCCGACGGCAGCCTGAGTCCCGCCGCCCGCTGGCTGTTCGCTCCATACCGGGCCGGCGCCTGGATCAACTCGCGGCTGTGGACAAGATCCCATCCACAACCCGACCAGGTTGTGGATAACCTCTGGCTGGGCCGCCTGCCGAGCCGCCGCGAGCTGCAGGCCGGTCCGTTCAGGGCCATTGTCGACCTGTGCGCGGAGCTGCCGCTGGCCGCGCAAGGCCGGGCCTACCAGAGCATCCCGGTACTGGACCTGATCGCCCCGTCCGCCGAGCAATGCCGGCAAGCCGCGCTGAGTATCGAAGCGTTGCGCCAGCACGGGCCGCTGCTGGTCTGCTGCGCCCTGGGCTATTCGCGCAGTGCCACGGCGCTGGCGGCCTGGCTGCTGCACAGCGGCCGGGCGGCGGAGATCGATGGCGCCCTGGCGCTGATCCGCGCGGCGCGTCCCGACGTGGTCCTGCATCCGCAACATCGCCAGGCGCTGGAAGCCATGATCCACCTGGCGTCCGAGCCGGCGCCCGACAGCCTGGGGGTCGCCGATGTCCGCTGACATGCCGCTGCAAGTGGTCGCCAGCCTGCTGCGCCGCGGCCGCTCGCTGGATCAGTTATCCACAGGGCTGACGGTCCTCGGCGTGCTGTCGGGACTGGCGCCGCTGCTGATCGACACCCTCAGCTCCTGGTGCCTGCTGCTCAGCGCCTGGCTGGTGCTGACCGGCCTGCTGCAAAAATACTGGGCCTTGCGTGTCGCCTTCGATGCCGACCTGTTCCAGCTGATGGCCGGGGAACCCAGCGGCCTGGACGACCGGACCGAGGCGCTGGACCAGGCGCTGCACGACCTCGGCCTGCAACCACGGCACACGCCGGCACGGCCCTGGGCCGAGCGCAGCCGTGGAGCGCTGGGTCTGCTCAAGCGCCAGGCACTGCTGCTGATAGTGCAAATTTCCCTGCCACTGATCGTCATTCTGGCCAGCCCCTGGCTGCCATTCGCCAGATAAGGAATCGTCATGTTCGAACCCGTGGTTGCCACCCTGATCACTTCCGGCGCCCGCCTCGTCACTGGCGCCCGTAGCCTGTGGATAGGTTCCGGGCCCGATCCGGTGCAGCGGATCTACTTCGCCAACCACAGCAGCCACGGCGACTTCGTGCTGCTCTGGGCCTCGCTGCCGCCGGCGCTGCGCAAGCTGACGCGGCCGGTCGCCGGCGCCGACTACTGGAACAGGAGCGCGTTGCGCCGCTACATCATCCGGCGGGTGTTCAACGGCGTGCTGATCGACCGCGAGCGCAAGGAGCCTGGGGATAACCCGCTGCAACCGATGCTCGACGCGCTGGAACAAGGCCACTCGCTGATCATCTTTCCCGAGGGCACGCGCAACCAGGAAGACGGCCTGCTGCCGTTCAAAAGCGGGATCTTCCACCTGGCGCGGACTTATCCACAGGCGCAACTGATCCCGGTATGGATCGCCAACCTCAATCGGGTCATGCCCAAGGGCCGGGTATTGCCCCTGCCGCTGTTATGCACCACCAGCTTCGGCGCGCCGCTGCGGCTCGAAGAAGACGAAAGCAAAGAACACTTCCTGCAACGCAGCCGCGATGCGCTGCTGGCCCTGGCACCGGAGCAACACTGAAATGGATAGGCAGACCCTGATGTTGTTCGCCGGGATCGGCATGATCCTGGTCCTGGCTTCGCTGATCGGCTTCGTTCTGCAGTGGCGGACCCGCGGTACGCCGAACGCGGTGATCGACAACCTCAACGCCCGGATCAACGCCTGGTGGGTGATGGTGCTGGTGATCGGCGTGGCCTTCTGGCTCGGCACCGGCGCGGTGATCCTGCTGTTCTATGCGGTGTCGTTCTACGCCCTGCGCGAGTTCCTGACCCTGACGCCGACCCGCCGCAGCGACTACCCGGCACTGGTGGCGGCGTTCTACCTGGCCCTGCCGCTGCAATACCTGCTGATCTATTCCGACTGGTACGGGCTGTTCTCGATCTTCATCCCGGTCTACGTGTTCCTGTTGCTGCCGATCCTCGCCTCGCTGGGCGGCGACAGCACGCACTTCCTGGAGCGGGCCTCGAAGGTGCAGTGGGGCCTGATGATCGCGGTGTTCTGCGTGTCGTTCGTGCCGGCGCTGCTGACCCTGGACATTGCCGGCTACGAGGGCCGCAACCTGCTGCTGATCGCCTACCTGGTGATCGTGGTGCAACTGTCGGACGTGCTCCAGTACGTCTGCGGCAAGCTGTTCGGCAAACGCAAGATCGCCCCCAACCTGTCGCCCTCGAAAACCGTCGAGGGCTTTGTCGGCGGCATCACCCTGGCCTCGCTGATCGGCGGCGCGCTGTTCTGGATCACCCCGTTCAATCCCTGGCAGGCGGTGCTGATCGCGTTGCTGATCAACCTGCTGGGCTTTGCCGGCGGCATTGTCATGTCGGCGATCAAGCGCGACCGCGGGGTCAAGGACTGGGGCCACATGATCGAAGGCCATGGCGGCATGCTCGACCGGCTCGACTCGGTATGCTTCGCCGCGCCGATCTTTTTCCACCTGGTACGTTACTGGTGGACCTGAAGGCGACCTTGAAAACGCCGCGTAAGCTGTAGGAGCAGGGCTTGTCGGGACACCGCACCACCGTGTTCCCGGCAAGCCAGGCTCCTGCAAGGTCCGTGCTCGCCTTGATGGACAGGCATTGAACCTGCCACCAGGGTGACTGCCTGGCCGCTTGACCGGCCCTGTTCAATACGCTCATATTATATTCATAATATTTTACTCCCTTCGCCCCAGGACTTGCAGGAGAACGGCCATGAGCAGCTACGACGTGATCATCATCGGCGGTGGACCAGGCGGTTACAACGCGGCCATTCGTGCCGGCCAGCTGGGCCTGAAGGCCGCCTGCATCGAGGGTCGGGAAACCCTCGGCGGCACTTGCCTGAACGTCGGCTGCATGCCGTCCAAGGCCTTGCTGCACGCTTCCGAGCTGTATGAGGCGGCCACCGGCGGCGAACTCGCCAACCTCGGGATCGAGGTGACGCCAAGCCTCAACCTGGCGCAGATGATGAAACAGAAGGATGACAGCGTTGCCGGGTTGACCAAGGGCATCGAGTACCTGTTCCGCAAGAACAAGGTCGAGTGGATCAAGGGCTGGGGCCGCATCACCGGACCGGGCCAGGTCGAAGTGACCGACGCCGGCGGCCAGAAGACGGCACTGCAGGCCAAGGACATCGTCATCGCCAGCGGTTCCGAACCGACGCCATTGCCCGGCGTGGAGATCGACAACCAGCGCATTCTCGATTCGACCGGCGCCCTGTCGTTGCCGCAAGTGCCCCGGCACCTGGTGGTCATCGGCGCCGGGGTGATCGGCCTGGAGCTGGGCTCGGTGTGGCGACGCCTGGGCAGCCAGGTCACGGTGGTCGAATACCTCGACCGTATCTGCCCCGGGGTCGACGCCGAAGCCGGCAAGACCTTGCAACGCGCCCTCGCCAAGCAGGGGATTGACTTCAAGCTGGGGACCAAGGTGACCAGCGCCACGACTTCCGCCGATGCCGTGCAACTGCGGCTCGAACCAGCGGCAGGCGGCACAGCCGAGCTGATCGAGGCCGACTACGTGCTGGTGGCGATCGGTCGTCGCCCCTTCACCCGCGGCCTCGGCCTGGAAAATGTTGGCCTGACCACTGACTCGCGCGGCCTGCTCGCCAACCACGGGCACCGTACCGAGGCCGCCGGGATCTGGGTGATCGGCGATGTCACCTCGGGCCCGATGCTCGCCCACAAGGCCGAAGACGAGGCGATGGCCTGCATCGAACAGATCGTCGGCAAGGCCGGCGAGGTCAATTACGCGCTGATCCCCAGCGTGATCTACACCCGTCCGGAGCTGGCGAGCGTCGGCAAGACCGAGGAACAACTCAAGGCCGAAGGTCGTGTCTACAAGGTCGGCAAGTTTCCCTTCAGCGCCAACAGCCGGGCCAAGATCAACCACGAGACCGAAGGCTTCGCCAAGGTCCTGGCCGATGCCCAGACCGACGAGGTCCTCGGCGTGCATCTCGTAGGACCGAGCGTCAGTGAAATGATCGGCGAATACTGCGTGGCCATGGAATTCTCGGCTTCCGCCGAGGACATCGCCCTGACCTGCCACCCCCACCCGACGCGCTCCGAGGCGTTGCGCCAGGCGGCGATGAATGTGGAAGGGCTGGCGACGCAGATCTAGTCGGGCAGATGATCCAGCGGTAGCGGTCCAGGCGTCTTCACCGCCTGGATCGCAAAGTTGCTGCGGATATCCCGTACCCCCGGCAACCTCAGCAACTCACCGGTGAGAAAGCGCTCGTAGGCGCGCAGGTCGGGGACCACCACCTGCAGCAGGAAGTCCGACTCGCCCGACACCAGGAATGCCGAGATCACCTGCGGCAAGGCCGTGACCGCCAGGCGGAAAGCCTCTGCGTCGGCTTCATGGTGCCGCTCGACCTTGACCCCGACAAACACCGTCAACCCCAGGCCGACTTCATCGCGGTCGAGGTTCACCTGGTAGCCCCGGATCACTCCCGCCTCTTCGAGCATGCGCACCCGCCGCAGGCACGGCGATGCCGACAGGCCGATCTGGTCCGCCAGCTCGACATTGCTCAGGCGACCGTCCCGTTGCAGCGCGGCGAGAATCTTGCGGTCGTAGGCATCGAGTTTTATTTTTGGCATATCCGACTACCCCTGTCGTCATGATTGGCATGAAGTGCCAAGTCTAAGGCTTTAACGGGTCGAATACGCAAGCACCTGCCCCGCTCTTCCAGCATAGACTTTTCCCTGGTTTCCCCTCGGGCTTTTACCCTGACCTCGGAGAATGGCAACGATGCTCCTCTACCTGCTCGCGCTGGCGATGATCTATCTGCTTCCCGGCCCTGACATGATCCTGCTGCTGCAAACCGGCGCCCGCCACGGACGCACCCTGGCCCTGACCACCGCGCTGGGCCTGGGCATGGCCCGCGCCTGCCATGTCGGCCTGGCCGCCCTGGGCCTGGCGGCGCTGTTCAAGACCGCGCCCTGGACCTTCGATACGGTGCGCCTGGCCGGGGCCGCCTACCTGCTATGGATCGGCGTACGCATGCTGCGTCCCGGAACCCTGACCGCGCTGGGCACCGATACCGAAGGCGAGCGAGCGAATCGGCTGGGCTGGCGCGGGGCGTTGCGCCAGGGACTGCTGACCAATCTGCTGAATCCCAAGGCGCTGCTGTTCTGTTCCGTGCTGCTGCCGCAATTCATCGACCCCCGGGCCGGGGCGGTCGGCACCCAGTTTCTCGGGCTCGGCGTGACGCTGGTGCTGGTCGGCCTGCTGTTCGACAGCGGCTATGCCCTCGCGGGAGCCTGGATCGGTCGCTGGCTGGACAACAGTCCTCGGGCCCAGCGCCTGCAACAATGGCTGTTCGGCGGCTTGCTGATCGGTTTCGCCGCCCGCCTCGCCTTTATCCAGCAGGCCTGACCGCCCCTGTAGGAGCCGGCTTGCAGGCGATAAGGCCTTCGTGCCGTGCGCCGCCGTATCGGCCGCCGTCGCCAGCAAGCCAGCTCCCACGGCACGGCTCCACCGAGGATGCACCAGAGCGCAAAAGAAACGCCGTTAGCAGGTGAGCCGACGGCGTTTTTCTTATACATTTTGCCCTTCCTTTCCTGACTAGTTTGCGAACCATGACCAGCACGCTCGATCGTCTTATCGCCGGCACTCCCATTCTCTACGCGGGTAACCGGGTTTCCCCGGTGCCGCCGGAATTGGCCGCGCGTTTCCAGCCGGGCGATCACCTGCTGGTCGACCAGGGCAGCGGTGAACTGCTGTTGATCCCGCAGGCGGTGCAACAGATCGCCGCCAGGGCCATCGACACCGCGCAAGGCGCATTCGCCGCCCTGGCGCAGGTATCGGACGAAGCCATCAGTCGCTTCTTCGATCTGTTCGCCGGGCATCTGGAAGCGCCCGCCTCCTGGGCACTGATCGAAGCGGCGAACCAGGCCGACCTGGCCCGCGCCAAATCGCTGGGGCGCTCCACCACTCGCTTGCTGGCCAGCGAAGCCATGCGCCGCGACATGATTGCCGGCCTGCGGGCCTGGCGCGATGCGCCGCTGATTCGTGGGCGTGTCCGCGAGTCCGTGGAACATGCCGGCTGGAAGGTCGAGCAGGTGGTCGCGCCGCTGGGCGTGGTGGCGTTTGTCTTCGAAGGTCGGCCGAACGTGTTTGCCGATGCGGCCGGGGTCTTGCGTACCGGCAATACCGCCGTGCTGCGCATCGGCAGCGATGCCCTCGGCACGGCCCAGGCGATCGTCAAGCATGCGCTGGACCCGGCGCTGCGCGAGGCCGGTTTGCCGGCAGGCGCGGTATCGCTGGTGGAAAGCATCGACCGCGCGGCGGGCTGGGCGATGTTCGCCGATCGTCGCCTGTCCCTGGCCGTGGCGCGAGGCTCGGGCCATGCGGTGAAACAGCTCGGGGGTATCGCCCAGCAGGCCGGTACCGTGGTCAGCCTGCACGGCACCGGCGGTGCCTGGCTGGTGGCGCACCAGGATGCCGATGCCGCGCGTTTTGCCGAGGTGGTGCGCAACTCCCTCGACCGCAAGGTCTGCAACACCCTCAATGTCTGCGTGATCCACCGCCAGCGCGCGGCCGAACTGGTGCCGCTGTTTCTTGAAGCGCTGACCCAGGCCGGCGTGGCCCGTGGCCAGAGCTGCAAGCTGCATATCGTCAGCGGTGACGAAGGTGTCCTGTCCGAGCAGTGGCTGAAGGCCCGCGTCCGAATCCAGCGCGCCGAAGGGTATCAGGAGGAAGCGCAGACCGAGTCCCTGGCCGAAGACCAGCTTGGCCGCGAGTGGGAATGGGAAGAGACGCCGGAAGTCAGCCTGAAGATCGTCGACGACCTGGACCAGGCCATCGGCCTGTTCAATCGCTACAGCCCGCAGTTCACGGTGTCGCTGATCAGCGCCGACCGCCAGGCCCACGACTACTTCTACAACAGCATCAATGCCCCGTTTGTCGGTGATGGCTTTACTCGCTGGGTCGACGGGCAATACGCGCTGAACAAACCGGAGCTGGGGCTCTCGAACTGGGAGAACGGACGGCTGTTTGCCCGCGGCGCCATTCTGTCGGGCGACGGCGTATTCACCCTGCGCAGCCGCATGAGCCAGATCGATACCGCTTTGCGTCGATAAGCGGTTGGAGCGGGCTTCTTTGGGAGATGCTTCTGCGGGAGTGGGCTTGCGTGGGAATGGACCTCTGTGGGAGTGGGCTTGCCCACGAAGAGGGCCTGGAGACCGCTGAAAGCTTCGTCGGAATGCCGCCCAGACCAAGCCCGCTCCCACAGAAGCACCCACCACACACAAAAAACCACCAAGGGCGACTTCAGAGCTCCAGCACCAGCGGCTCCGCGCTACTGGCCGGGATCGCACAACAGATCAGCACCTGCCCCTCGCCCGGTAATTCGGCCGGGGGATAGGGGTAATGCACCTGTCCACTGATCAGGCGTGTGCTGCAGGTCCCGCATGAGCCGCCCCGGCAACTGAATTCCGGACGCAACCCACGGCTTTCCGCCAGTTCCAGCAGGCTGCCGCCCTCCGGCTGCCAGCGCGCCTCCTTCGCCGACTGATGGAAGATCACCGGTACCGCGACCGTGGCTGCCGGTGGCTGCTCGATCGGACTGAGCCCCGGGTCCAGTTGCCGCCGCAAGGTCGATGGGCCGAAGGTTTCTGCGTGGATATGATCATCGCGAATATCCATCCCGCGCAGTTGATCGTACATCCCCTGGGTAAAACCGCCCGGCCCGCAGAGCACGAAATCCACCGCGTCATAGTCCTCGATCAGCAACAACGAACGCATGACTTCGACACTCAGGCGTCCAGGCAGGTCGTAATCCTCGCCCAGCACCGCCTGCGGTTCAGGCTGGCTCAACAGGCGCAGCACCTGCACCGATTCGCCGCCGCGCTCGCGCAGTTCATCCAGTTCCTCACGGAAAGGCAATTCCGCCTGGGATCGGGCGCTGAGAAACAGCACGGTGGGCCGCATGCGCCGCGTGCGTTTGCCCTGGTAGACCACTTCGCGCAGCATCGACAGCAATGGCGTGATGCCCACGCCCGCCGCGAGCAGCACCAGTGGCCGTCGTTCATTAGCCTCTACGGTGAAGTGCCCCTGGGGAGCGCGGGCTTCGATCCTGTCCCCCACTCGCAATTGGTCATGGATATGCGAAGACACCCGGCCATCACGCTTGACGCTGATCCGCAGAAACGAATCCGAAGGTGCGCCGGACAGACTGTAGGTGCGGATGTGGGTTTGTCCGTCGATGTCGAATCGCAGAGGCAGATGCTGCCCGGCCAGAAACACCGGCATCCCCGCCCCATCGGTCGGCTCCAGGTACAACGAGCGAATGGTCGCGCTTTCCTCGACAATCCGGCTGATCTGCAACGGCCGCCAACTGTTGCCCAGGGCTTCAGCCTGCAAACGGGCGGCGGCTTGCGGCCAATTGCCGGTCATCAGGCTGTTGGGTGAAAAGCCTTCGAACTTCCAGCGCAGGCTCGTTGCAGCCGGACGGCGCACACAATGTTCCACGTGGAACGTCCACAGCCGCTCGGCACCCTGGAAGGCTTTCACCTGAGGTCCCTCAAGAATGACTTCCGTGCGCCCGCTGAGCTGCAACAGATCACCCGTATTGAAGTCGATAAACAGCAGCCCGGCGCGGGGATTGAGCAGCAGGTTACCCAGGGTGTTGAAGAACAGGTTGCCGGCAAAATCGGGGATGGTCAGGCGGTCGCCTTCCACCCGGACAAACCCGGTCTGCCCGCCCCGATGGGAAACATCCACCGAGCGTTTACCGTCGATATCCACATAGCTGGCAACAAAGAAGGTGTCGGCATTGCAGATCATTGCCGTGGCCGCAGCGTCCAGGGTCTGGGAGCGGTGAACCACCTGAAGAGCCGGATCGACGACCGGCACCCGCTCGAACTGACGCAGCTGGATATATTGCGGGCAGTTGCCGAAGCTCTGTTCCACGGCGATCTCCAGGCCTTGGTCACCCAGGCTCTGGATATGCCCATTGAGGCGGTTGCGGCGCCGTGTGTGCAATTCGATCCCCAGCAAACCCAGGGCAGCGCCCGCCCGCAGCGCCGAGTACGCCGGGTCCTGGGGTTGCGCAAAGCTGTCGAGTTGCAGGTGCCTGGGGTCCGGGGAAACGGCAAAGCCGGGATCACCCTCGAACAGGCTTGCCCAGGGGCGCCCGGCCTCATCCACTGCACCAAACAACATGAAAGGCAGTTGGCGATAGAAGTCGCGATGCTGGTCCGGCATGTAGTCACGGACCACCCTGGAGCCCAGCTCAGCCATCCGTTCGGCCACGCCGACTTGCGTCTGCATCTGCCGTTCGCCTGCGTGCCAGGGTGAAACGCCGGGTTCGTTCATCGCGACTTCTCCACTGTAAGGGGCCCGGCCTGGATAAGCCGGGACTTTATCCGTCTCAGGCGGTCTGCAAACCGGCAACAGTCCGCGGCATCGGCACAAAACCTGGCAAGGCTTCGATACGCGCCAGCCAGGCCCGTACATTCGGATAGTCCGCCAGCGAGACATTGCCTTCCGGGGCGTGGGCGATGTAGCTGTAGCTGGCGACATCGGCAACGGTCGGCTCGCTGCCCACCAGATACGGCGTATGGCTCAGTTCCTGTTCGATCACCTTGAGCAGGGCATGGGAACGGCTGATGGCTTCCTCGGCATCGAAGGCGGCACCAAACACTGTGATCAACCTGGCCCGCGCCGGACCGAAGGCGATCGGCCCCGCCGCCACCGACAACCAGCGTTGCACGCGGGCAGCGCCCACCGGATCGGCCGGCAGCCAGCGACCGTTGCCGTACTTCTGCGCCAGGTACACGATGATCGCGTTGGAGTCGGCCAGGACCACGCCCTGGTCGTCGATCACCGGGACCTGACCAAATGCGTTCAGCGCCAGGTACTCGGGCTTCTTGTGGGCGCCGCTGGGCAGGTCCACATGGATCAGTTCGACCGGAAGGCCAAGCAGGGACAGCATCAATTCGGCACGATGGGCGTGGCCGGAACGAGAGAAGTTATAGAGCTTGATAGCGGTCTGGGACATGACGGACTCCGTGGGGCAGCGGCACGAACCGGGATGGATCGCGCCAATGGAGTTATCTTCCGCCTTCGATGAAAACAACAGAATCACCATAAATGGCAATCCAGTATTTCATCTGGTGAAATAAATCCCGCCTCTGTGGCTCAGCCTTTCAGCGCCGGATGTTCGCGCAGTGCCGCCACCACGAAGTCGACAAAACTGCGCACCCGGACCGGGGCCTTGCGCCCGCCCTGAAACACCACGTGGATCGGCAGCGGCGGCAGTTCGAAGGCGGCCAGCACCACCTCCAGTTCGCCGCAGGCCAGCTTGTCGGCCACCTGGTAGGACAGCACCCGGGTCAATCCCGCCCCCAGGCAGGCCGCACGAATCGCCGCCTGGTTCGCGGTCACCGCCAGGCGCGGTTCCAGGCGGATGCTCAGCGGCTTGTCGCCATCGACAAACTGCCAGGTGCGCACCTGGGACGCCGCCGAGGCCATGACGATCCGCGCCTGGCGCAGTTCGTCGGGATGGGCGGGCCGGCCATGCATGGCGAGGTAGGCAGGGGACGCACAGACCACCCGGCGCACCTGCCCTACCCGCACCGCGTGATGACCGCTGTCCGGCAATTCGCCGATGCGTATCGCCACATCGATGCCGTCCTCGACGATGCGCACCACCCGGTCGACCAACAAGGCGTTGATGTCGACGGCCGGGTACTGATCGAGATAACGCACCATCACCGGCGTGACGTACAACTCGCCGAACAACACCGGTGCGGTCACCGTCAGTTGCCCGCTGGGCTGGGCATGGCTGGCTGCCGCCGAAGCCTCGGCCTCCTCCATTTCACCGAGAATCCGCCGGCAATCCTCGAGGTAGCGCAAGCCGGGCTCGGTCAGGTGCACATTGCGCGTGGTGCGGATCAGCAACTGCGCGCCGATGCGTTTTTCCAGTGCCGCCACCGCCCGGGTGACGCTGGGTGCCGACAGGTTCAGGCGCCGCGCCGCCGCCGAGAACCCCTGCTCCTGGGCCACGGCAACAAACGCCTGCATTTCCTGGAATCTGTCCACGGCACGCCCTCGGTCAAATCAGTAAAGAAAAGAGCCGCATCGGCGGCTCTGTCTGTTCCATCAGCGTACCCAAAAGCCGGACCGATTACCCGGGCAGTTTCGCCAGGAAAGCCAACAGTGCCTGGTTGACGAACTCCGGGTTCTCGATGCTGGAGATATGCCCGGCCTCGGGAATGCCGATATACGGACACCCGATCAGCTCGGCCATTTCCCGCGCTTCGCTCGGTGGGCGCGGCTTGTCCTGCTCGCCACACATCACCAGCGTGGTCCCGGCATCCAGGGCTGCAAGCGCCGCCAGGCGATCGTCCCGGCCAAAAATCAGGCGGCCCAGGGGCACGATGCTGTTGCGCAGGCGCTCGCTGGAATAGGTCGTCAGGGAACTGCGGAAGGTCTGGTAGAACGAGGCTTCGGGGTCGACACCGGCCTTGAAGAAAATCGGCACGATGGCGTCGAGCAGCGGTGGCGGGATACTGCCAGCGTCCTCGATCATCTTCAGCATCGAGAAATAATACTGCCGGGTGGCTTCCGGTTCGGCACCGGCGTAGGTATCCATCAGCACCAGCCCGCGAATACGCTGCGGTGCGGCCAGCGCCAGACGCGCGCCCCACATGCCGCCGACCGACAGGCCGACCAGGCTGAAACGCTGGATATCCAGGTGATCGAGCAATGCCAGGGTCTGGTTGGCGAGGTCATCCAGGCTGTGGGTATTTTCCGGCAGCGCTCCGGATTGCCCATGACCCCAGAGTTCCGGCACGATCACCCGGTAGTGCCGGGCCAGGACGGCGATCTGCGGTGCCCACATGGCGCTGTCCCACAGATAGCTGGAGCCGAGGACAACCACCTCGCCCGCGCCCTGGTCCAGATAATGAAGCGATTGCCCATCGATAGTCACAACTGGCATTGAATCCCCCTGCGGTCATGAATCAGACAACGAATGCCCAAAGGCAGCGATAAAGTGATCGGACAGTATTGGCCGTCCATGTCGAGCGCGCCACAAGCCTGATGTAACAGAACATCCGGCTGCAGATTTTTATTCCATGACGAGCGCACTTTTACACTTTGAAACCTTCGTTTTCCGCCTTGTCCAGACGACTGCGCTAACCTCGTGGGCTTTCCAGCACAGAAATTGCCTTCATGACTTCTACCCAGTTTCTCTGCGCTGTACTGCTGTTTTCGCTTGCCGGATGCGACCAGTCGACGGCCTCCAAGGACGTTGTTCCGAAAAGCGCTCTGTCAGATCAGGCGCTCAGCGATCCGGACTCGCCCTGGGCCCAAGCCAGAAAACGCAATATCAGCTTTCGCGCCGTGGGCAATGAACCGGGCTGGTCGGTGGAAATCGGCCGTGGCGAAACGCCGGAACTGCATCTGCAGATGAACTATGGCGAGCAGAAGACCGACATCGCGAAAACCGAGGCGACGCCCGAGGGGTTCTTCGGCAATGCCGCCGACGGCACCGAGATCCAGGTGCTGATCGACAGGGAAACCTGCACCGACGATATGAGCGGCCAGGAATTCGAGGCGAGCGTGCTGCTCAAGGTGGGAGACAGGGACTACCGCGGGTGCGGGGTTTCCCTGGTGGACTGAAAGCGTTGGGGCATGGACCCGTGCAGACGGTATTGCGCTGAGGAACAGCTCCTGGCCTTCACTACACTCCGGCGACATTCCCCATCAACTGCTCCACATAAGCGATAAATGCCCGGGCCTTGGCGCTTGCCATGCGCCCGGTCGGGAAGATGGCCCAAAGGTCCATTTCGGGCAGCTCCCAATCATCGAGCACCGGCACCACCTCGCCGCTGGCCAGCTCAGGCGCGAACATCCATTCCGAAGAGAGCGTAAGGCCGTAGCTCGACAAGACGGTGGTCCGCACGCCCTCGGCGGCGCTGACCCGGACACGGCCGCTGAGAGTGACCGGCTGCTCGGCCTGGCCTTTTTTGAACAGCCATGACGCCCCTCCTCCGCCCAGCGAATAGATCACCGCTTCATGATCTGTCAGGTCCGCGGGGGATTCGGGTATGCCACGCCGTTCAAAATAGGCGGGCGTTCCCAGCACAAGCCGTCGGCAGCGGGCGATCTTTCTCGCCGTCAAACCCGAATCGCTGAGGTTGCCCATTCGCAAGGCGACATCGACCCCCTCTTCGACAAGGTTCACCGAGCGGTCATCCAGCAGCACATCGACGTCCAGCAGGGGGTGCATCTCCAGGAAGCCCCCCAGATGGGGAAGAATGTGCAATCTGGAGAACGTCACCGTGGTGGAGATGCGCAGTGTTCCGGTCAGCCCGGCACCCGCCCCGCGAGCGGCGAGCTCGGCTTCACCGGCCTCCTCGATGACCTTCCTTGCCCGCTCGAAAAACAGCGTGCCGGCCTCGGTCGCGGATAACCCGCGCGTCGAGCGGGTCAGCAGGCGAACCCCCAGGCGCTCTTCCAGCTGGGCGATGGTTTTCGAAACAGCCGGCTGCCCGATATCCAGGCGTCTGGCTGCCGCGGAAAAAGAACCTGTCTCCACGACGTAGACAAAGGTTTCCATGGCAGTGGAGGCTCGTAATATAGTTTGACACAAAGCCCCCCGTAATTCGTGGCCTCCAGCGATGGAACCCACTGCCGCGAACGAGTTATAGTTTGACACAAACTCATGCTTCGTCGAAAAAAGCACTCCGCAGCAAGGAATATAGTTTGACACAACCACGGACGGGCTCACTTTGAGCGAACTCTTCAACGCTGTAGGCCCTAAGCACGTCCAGTTGCCTCGAACTGATGAGCAGAGGGCCAACTGAGATTGCTTGTCGCACGCAATCGCCCCGTCGCCACTCGGCCGCATGGTGACAACACCAGAGGCTAACTCAAGGTCCCCGCTGACTATGCTTGGCGGTTCTCAGCCAAAGCTTCTTGTGCACGGGCCTCAACCATACCGATCAACTCGACGTGTTTAGGGAACTCGCGCTTCAGCCAGTCGCTCGGCACGAAATGGTGATCAAGGTGCACAGCAGCACCATGCCCATCATCAGATGCGCAGAGCATGACATTCATCTCAGTATCATCATCCGCCATCGCAGCCGGTACGAACACCACTCCGTCGCCACCAACACCGAAGGACCGTCGCCACTCAGGGATACCAAGCTGGTAGAGGACGCCGAAGCCGAAGACCCAGGGTAGTCAGCACACCCTGTTGTCAACGCTCAATGGTTGACGAATGATAAGGGGTTGGTTATATTTTCTATGCGTTGTGGCGGGAGGTCTACCCCACGTTAAAAACTGAAATGACCAAACAGAAAGCTGTGGTGGTAGGAAAAACCCCACGTTAAAAACTGAAATTTTCCAAACCGAAAGCGCAAAAAGAGGCCCTTCCCACGAAGGGTCTTTTTTTTACCCAGGGAAAATTGTAAGCGATGCATGTAAGGAAACTGGACAACCTTTTTTACGAAGAGAACACCCACCTGGTCGAGGTGCTGGACAAAGCGGCTGGCCAGTGGGTGGAGGAAAAGGTCCGTGGGTATGGCATCGTCGTTATCGAGTTCAGAGGCCTAAAATTCGGCATCCCCTTGCGCTCGAACCTGCGATCGCGAAAGCATTGCTTTGTCACAGCGAAGACGGTTCGTGAAATCAAGGGCTTGGACTACGGCAAGGCTGTCCTGTTGAGCAAGGAGGATTACGTCTCCGACGCCATCTTCCAGATCCCTCCTGCTGAGTTCAAAAAGCTGCGAGACGGCAGTTTTCACATCAGCCAGCAGTTCGGCAAGTACGTGGAGCGATACGTGCAGCTCAGTATCGAAGAGCCACAATCGACCGTCCTGACCCGCGAATACCGCTTCAGCACCCTGGTGAACTATCGCGTTGAGCTTGGGATCGAGCAGCCTGTACAAGCTCTGCCGGCGGCGTAAGTCTCGCGGCAGGCCGCTTTACACCCCCAGCACCAGGGTATATATACGGCGACCGGGCCGCGCAGCGATCTTCATTACCCGCGGCTCGTAACGGTACGGCGTGCCTCTGAGCACCCGTTTAGTCAAGGAGTCGCTATGTCTAATTCACCAGAGAAGCAAGCCGCCATCGCACGTTTGCTGGAGCTTGAGCAAGCGTTTGCCGCCGCTCAAAAGGAGCTGGATGCCTGGCGGGAATATGATTTCCGTCGTACAGACGGCAGCACTCGCCAAGACAACATGCATGATGAAGAGGGGCGTGCCTGCAAAGACGCAGCGTGGCATGCACAAAACGCAGTTGATGCTCAGCAGCGACTGATCGCCAGCATGGTTTAACCTTCGCCGTGACAGAGAAAGCCCGCGATGCGGGCTTTTTTTGCCCGCAGAAATGAAAAAACCACCACAGCAAGCTGTGGCGGTTCTTCTACTGCGTTATCAACGGTCCATTACAAACCGTCAATGATGTCGCTGATGTACTCACAAGCCGAGCGGAGAAAATCTCCAACACGGTAGATCGTCCACAAGCGGCTCAACGTATTCAACAATCGTTTCATACGTCTGCCCTCCATGAAGGAGGTCAATCTTCCAGCGTCTAACCGGCGCTTCGTCGCCTTCGGAGCACTGACTGCATCCTGTGAAGTGACCAGGGTTGGGGAGCCACCCGAAATACAAGCATGCCGGCACGGATTCGTGGTCCATGTCAGGAGGCGGTCTTTCTACAGCGCGTTTCAGGCCCTGGTCCAGCTGAACATTCAACAAGCAGTTTGAGCTGGGTGGAATCATACTCGCTTTTTGGAATCCAAATCGATTGGCGTCGGAGACGGGCAGGCGGGGCAAAGGTAACAATATGTTTCCAGGCGGTTGACGCTGGTGTCACCCATCCCTAAGATGAATTCACTGACTGCATCCTGTGACACCTCAAGAAAAGGCTTCGTAACCCGTTTCTTGTAAAAAAACCGCCTACTCAAGGCGGCTTTTTTTTGCCTGCTCAATGGAGCGGGAAATCACTTCCAGGAATTTGTAGATGACGGCTCTGGCCGAGTGGTATCTGCCGACGTACTGGGCTCTTTGCGCTCGATCGGCACCGTGGGCGCTGGACTGTGCTCCAGCCAGTAGTGGTTCTTGCTCCCATCGTCCGCGTCCCAGCGGCCTGTGCCGGCAGTGGCTTCCGTCTCGTGCTGCGGATGGCCAGTATCATTCGTCAAATTCGGGTCATCTTCTGTAGCTCCCGCGCTTCCGGCCAGGCAGGCCAAAGCGGTCGTCGCAAAAGCGATAGTTCGAACGCCCATTGTTGTCTCTACAGGTGCTGATTGCTGACACTGCTGGAGCGTAGCCACGTGGCCTCTGAGATCAAGCTCATTGCGCGCACGCCCGGATTTTCCGTTCAAGCATTCATGCTTTACACCGTGTCGGTAAGGTAAAGCATGCTCGGAGGTCCTTTCGCTGAGCCTGACGCAGGTTATGCCTCGTGCCGGCATTCAGCGTATTGCCATGCCACTCATTTCAACCTGTCCATGAAAGGTACCAATGTTCATTGGTACGGGTCACGAACCGTATTCGCAAGAAAATCAGGCCCCAAAGCGTGATATCACTGGGCTACAATCAGCCACAGTGCTTACGCTTGGCCATCACGACCGCCCGATGATGCCTGGCCCGAAATATGGATATTTCAATGCCCACATCTGCTGCACCTCTAACAATTCCAACTCTGTCCTCCCCGACGCCGAGCAGTGGCCCAGCGCGCGGGCACCTTGGCGCGCGCCGCCGATAGGAACCTCGACTGTCTATGAATTACTTCACCGAAACGGCAGCTAACATCCTCGGCAATAAAAAGCTGCGAAGCCCGCAAATCGAGGCCTACATCAAAGCGCAGGAGCATTTCGAAAACTCCGATGAGGATGCGCTGATCGTTCTGCCAACCGGCACAGGTAAAAGTGGACTGATATCCATCGTGCCGTTTGGCCTGGCAAAGGGTCGCGTGTTGATCATCACACCGGGCTTGGTCACGAAGCAGAGCATCCGCAAGACCCAGGATCTGCTGGAGGACAATTTCTGGATCAATTTCGATGTGATTTTCAGTGCTGGGGACCTGCCAGTCACATGTGAATTCACCTCGGAAACACATCAGGCCAGCCTGGAACAGGCCCACTTCGTCTATTCGAACATCCAACAGGTGTACAACGAGCGCGGGCAATCGCTAGTAAAGCGGGTGGCCCCAGATTTCTTCGACCTGATCATCATCGATGAAGGTCACCATGCGCCCGCGGGCAGTTGGCAAAAAACCTTGGCCCATTTCTCCAAGGCCAAGAAGATTTTCGTGACGGGCACCCCATTCCGCGGTGACAACCAGGAAGTGCCAGGCAAGCTGATCCACAAGACACCGCTTTCTGAGGTGATGCGTGATCGGTACGTAAAGTGGCTGAGGAAAGAGACCGTCAGTGCTCACGAGCTCTATTTCACAATCGCAGAGCAGCCAGGTACCCGGCTCTCCAAGGAACAAGTCCTGGAATACAAGGATCTGGAGTGGGTAGAGCGTAGCGTCGCCTTGTCTCCGGAATGCTCGATGGACGTTATCGACCTGAGCATTCAGAAGCTGAATGAGCTTCGGAAAACCTCTCCAAAGGTGCCGCATAAGATTCTTGCTGTTGGCTGCAGCATCACCCATGCCGAAGACCTACGCACCTGGTATCAGTCCAAAAACCTGAGGGTAGCTGTTGTGCACAGCTACATGGATCAGGCCGATATCGCTGCAGCGTTTCGGGTAATCGACAACCATCAATGCGATGTCGTCATCTCCGTAAACATGCTGATGGAAGGCTACGACCATCGGTACCTCACTGTCCTTGCGCTTTTCCGGCCCTACCGAAGCGAAAACGCCTTTGCGCAGATCGTCGGCAGGGTCCTGCGAGCGATCCCGGATGAGGAAATTACGGCCTTTGAGCTCGATAACAACGCCGTGGTGATCTATCACAAAGAAACCGGTCTGGACGCGATGTGGGCGGCCTTCCAGACTGAGGTTGATCGGGCACAGCATCAGCGAACCCGTGACTACACCATTACGGATGAGGACTACACCCGCAAAGAGCAGGAGCTGGGTGGCGTTTCCACATCCGAAGCGTTCGTGAGTGATCAGGACTCCTACCTTGCAGATCTGGACTTCAACAAGATATTTTCCGAGAAAAGGGCTGAGATCGAATCCATCGCGACCCAGAGGGTCCAAGCGCTAACTGGCCTCGAAGGCTATGACGCGGACGTTCTAGCGCAGCTCAAGAACGTGTTTCTCAACGCCGAGACGAAAAAAGCGGCTCAGATCATAGACCCCAACCTTGTAGAAAAACGGCCAGAGATCGCCCGAAAGCAGCTGCGCGAGATTCTTACGAAGAAGGCTCAAGACGAGGTCGCGACCTTGCTCAGCGACCGACAGATTCCAGAAAAAGCTTCTACCCTTTATCCGATATTCAAAAACAGCCTTCCGATGGTGAAACCCAACACACCTAACGACGGTATACTGGTTAGCTTTATCAACACCAAGCTGGCGAAGAAATTCGGTAGGGTTGCTGACCGCGACAATGGCTTGCTGACTAGGTCAATTGAGGACGTGGAAGTGATCATCGACGAACTGAGGAGAATGCTGAAATGAGTCTTGAATCCATCAAAATACTTGTTGATGAGCTCTCGACTCTCCACGTAACCCGTGGCGTTCAGCCCAGTGAGCTCATCGACAATCTCTTCGAGGAGGACTACGTTGAGTCCTCGGCTCGCAAAACCTCTCAGGGTCTGGTGTTCGAGCTGACCTTCCAAGAGGCAGATGAGGACGGATCGTCGAGCAAGGTCACCATGCGCTACACCTACGACCTCAACCGTCATCTGGTGCTTGTGGAGCAGAAGGTGGCGGCCAAGCGTTTTGCCATTCAGTGGGATCGCACCCTCGCCGTTCAAGAACGGTTGGCCAAACTTGAAGCGCTGCTCTCTAACCGGCTGCCACAGGAGAGCGTCGCCGCGATCCTATCGACCATGCCGCAAGACTACCTTGCAATCGCTCCTCGCCTGCAGTTGGTAGCCTAACCCTCGCCTTCTCCTCACTGCGGCTGATCATCAAGCAGCGATGATTTCGCCGCAGTGAATCTGCTCAATACGCCGATACGTCTCGTACAAAGAGATTAGGTCTCCTTGGGCCATGATCTCCAGAGGCGTGCGACCCTCAAAGAATGGATTGGCATTCTTGAACCCTGGAAAGCCTTTCACATTATCCTGGTTGCGGAATGCAGCTCTCAAGAATCCATGGATGCCTATCACCAGGCCCATCCGCTGCTGCTGATCCAAATCGAGTCTTTGCCCACATTCCAGACCCCGCAAAGCGCGCCGATACGTCGACAGAGAGATCCGCAGGATACTGCAGGCTTGTTCTGGGGTTGCTGCCCAGGCATCGATGATTCGAAGCGCGACTTTCAGTCCGACCGAACACTGCTCGCCGCTAAGGCGCTGTCCGCTGATCATGATTTCAACTCCTACGCTTTTAATGAGCTTACCGCTGAGTAAGCCGGTGATCAAAGCCGACGCCGTCCTTTTACCGGGCTAGATCAATCCTGATAATTCGCGTTCTCCAAAAATCCGATCGCTGGTCTATTGCGGTAGTAAGCGTTTCCACCGAGAACAACGTGGAAGCCGGGAGGTCCCTGCCAATCTCGTGAAACGCCGGTTGATCTGAGTAGGGCTTCCGGATCTACGCCATTTTTTGCGAAGCTCTCCAAATCCCATTCGAAGAGGCTGACTAAAGCATGGAATACTGGGTTTGCAACGCTGGAAACTATATGAAGGCTACCTGTATTTATTGGAAGGTTTAGTCTAACCATATCGTCAACAGCACAAATCAATCGCCTCAAACGGAAGTGCCAGACCGATTCCAAGAGGAGATCAACCTGTTCTAGAGCTAGGGGAAATTTGTGCTTGCGGGTTGGGCAATGCCTCGGCAGATTGATCGGGAGTAGATTCTGTAAATTGGTAATGTTGACTCGCTTCTGCCCTCTCGAAATCCGATACATCTCCTCAGCGCCCTCAATCAAGATGGCCGCAAACCCTTTGTCACGAGGGTCAGTGGCGCTTTCGACCTCAACAGGCGTGGGCTTTGGCTTGCTGAGCTTCGCCATCAGCCACGATTTATCGTTCTCGTAAAGCCACCGTGTCGCTTTATAGGCATTCACCCAGAGATACTCCAAGCTGACATCCGCCCGCACCGCCAGGAGAGTTTCAATTTTCTGCCGGAACTGTGCCTCTTTGCCCACGAGTGGTTTGACCTGCAGTCCGTGCAGCCTTGCACCAGCGATACTTTTAAGTATGCTTTCTTTCTTCAAGGCACTTTCAAACGCATCAGCACTGCCGAAAAGATGCAGCGCGATGATCATATGCCGTGCAAGCGGCATATCCATCTGTCCTTTGTGGGAAGTGAACCTTATCCATTGTTCATGCTTTCCTGCTGCGTAGGCGCTGCACATCTGAGACAAGGCTTCATCACCATATGTGTCACGAATACTGTCGAACAGTTTTGCTGTTCCAGCAAATCTTCCATGTATGAAGCCCCGTTTTTTGCATTGTCGCAGATAGCTAGAACACAAAGCTTCACTACTCATCGGCGGTAAATTGCGCTGTAGCAATTCGTGTGCGAATTGTGCAAATTTCTTTTCAAGCTGAGTACCCTGACGCACTGGCGCAGGAGTGAGCGTGCTCCAACCGCAGACACACGGATCAGAAAGGCTCGGTAGCATCCGATTTTTTCTGAAGAATGGGTGAGAGCATCTCGGGCATGCCTGCATCAACAGGTCACCGTGACGCCAACAGACGGACACACCTGGCAGGTGGTGCGAGCGATGCCAGTACGCATAACCCAGTTCGAGAAGATCCTGCTGAACGCAGGTGGGACAGAGCTTTGCCTTGCAGTGGACCGTCCCCTCCCTGCGGGGAATGCGGGCTACTCCAATGAAGCTGGGGCCTGTCGAAGCTATCTCCGCCCCTTCACTAATTCCCAGAAATGGTCGGTAAGCGGGAAAGGTAGTGTTGGTGCAGATCAGCTCATCGAGATTGTTTGCTGTGGCACCTGGCAGCCTGGCGGCCAGCACCTCAATCTTCTTCGGGAGCATACCGACGTTGAAGGGATCCGAGCCAAACAGATCGCGGAACGTCTCCCCTACGGTTCTGTTACCTGAAAGGAAGTGGTAACGCGTAATACGAGAGTGCAGCATCTCGTCCGGCATCGACATAGGGAAAAATAGAAGATCAGACATCAGTTACCGACTTACAAGATAGGGCTCGGAAAGGACGCACATCCAGTGATCGGCATACTTGTAACACACGAAATCCTGTATCGGGGTCAGGACTTTTGAAAATTTACACATAGCACGACGTCAATTAGCCTTAGCACTTTGACACACTTGCAGGCATATCCCGGTCAGTATCTATCCGATACAAACCACGTATACATCAGGAACTACGGGGGGGGTACACGACGATCCACCCCCCAAGATACCCTCACACCTTTTGGCAATACTACGCCTGTAGAAACGTACATTAAGACCCGAAAGCATCACGCTCAATTTCCAACTGGTGTGACGAATGCGAGGGGGCTGGCCACGTCGACTCGCGATGGCCGCTTGCGTGCGGAACCACATTGGGGGCTGGTTTTTTCTTCGTCCAAGGCTGGCCAACGAGTACCAAAGCCGGGTGCCAGATCCCGGTTGGTGTCATCAAAATCAAGTTCCCTATGGAATTCTCCTGGACGGAGCGAAATCAGCCCCATGTCATCGAGACGCGTGATCGCATCGGCCATGTGGTGCCTGGGTACACCAGTGCAAGCCGACAGGCGATCGTAGCTGATGGGTGCGATGCCTCGGCGATCCCTGGATGCCAGGATGGCGATGAAGATCTTGATGGCGTGGAACGAAAGCTGAGTGAAGTTGACCTCGCTCAGCAGCAACATGCGTCCGTAATTACCGTCGTAAAGCCATAACCTCGGAATTTTTCCCCATCCATAGGCCTGGAATTCAAGCTCACGCCCTACTGCACGCTGAGACTTTGTCGCATTCCTGGATTCGGGCCGACTGGCAGTCGATGAATACTTGACGGATGTCAGAAAAGAGATAGAGTTTCTGACATTAAGGCAATCCTTCTTGGTTGAGGTATATGAAGACCCTTCCCGAATCGATCCTGGAGCACAGCAGGCAGCTTCCTGAGGGGGGAATACTCACCCCCAAGGAGTTTCTGCACCTGGGTAGCCGCGCGGCCGTAGATCAGGCGTTTTCTCGGTTGGCGAAGGCAGGGAAAATCATCCGAGCAGCTCGTGGGCTCTACGTGGCTCCAACAGTTGATCGGAAGGGTGTGCCCTCGATGAAGATGGTTGTCAGTGGGCTGGCCTCGAAGACTCAAGAAGTGATCGCCCTTGATGGCGCCGGCTCCGCAAAAATGTTGGGCCTGACCAATCAAATCCCTGATGGACACGTTTTTCTCACTAGCGGGCGAGCTCGGAGTCTTAGTGTGGGGGATGTTCAGGCCGAGATCAGGCATGCACCCCGTTGGATGCTATCCCTCGGTGCAACGACTGCCGGCGCTGTCGTTCGAGCCTTGGCTTGGCTGGGAGAGGCTCAGGTAAGCGTGGCGATGGGGAAACTGCGAAAGCAACTGACGCCACCCGACTGGCAAGCTTTGATTTCGGCCCGGTCGCTCCTTCCCTCGTGGATGGCGGTAGCGATCGGTCATGAGGTGGTTTGATCGTCTGCAGCTCGGCGGATTTTCTAAGATAGCCTTTTAAGGCTGCCTGAAAGTGGACTAGGCTACGCCGCCATGCCAGCTGCCCTGCTTCACAGAGTTAGCGCCAAGGTGTACACGTAATCGATGGGAACGGAGTCCTTGACTATGCAAATCAAAATGCGACACGAGTTATTGCAAGCCTTGTAGTCACGACAGGTTTGTCGATGTCTATCAAAACAGCAGTACGCAATAATTCAGAGGGTGGTGACTATGGCCAATGGAAAGATTCTCCGTCAGCTGTTCCGAGCAGGTACAGCGGGCGATGCCGATGCGTTTCGCCTTGCCTCCAAAGCGGTGATCGAAGAAGAGCGGCAGAAACAACACCACCTTCTGGCTAACGACCTAGAGCAGATTCTTTACGGCAGCGATTTGAATCTGCGAGCGTCGAGCAGTGCGCCCCGCGTTCACTATGATGTTCCTGTCGATAAAGAGCGTGGCTTACCACTGCTTGATATAAGAACGCCTAAGCGCTCGCTCGATGAGGTGATTCTCCCTCCGAGTAGTTCCGCAGCGCTGGAAGAGATTCTTGAGGAAAATCGCCGTGCTGATGTTCTGCGCAGTTACGGCATGAAGCCTGCGGGCAAGGTGATTTTCTTTGGTCCACCTGGCTGCGGAAAGACGTTGGCTGCTGAGGTTGTGGCGTTTGAGCTGGATAGGCCCTTGGCTATTGTCCGACTCGACGCACTGGTCTCTTCCTTCCTAGGGGAGACAGCTGCCAACCTTCGAAAGGTCTTCGATTTCATTGCCCAACACCCGTTCGTGGTGCTCTTTGATGAATTCGATGCCATAGGTAAAGAACGTGGCGATAGCGGCGACCATGGTGAGCTTCGCCGCGTCGTGAACGCAGTGCTGCAGATGATGGACTCCTACGAAGGTCGTAGTTTGATTTTGGCCGCTACGAACCATGAGACGATCCTTGACTCTGCCATTTGGCGACGATTCGATGAATCCATTGAGTTTCCGCTTCCGGACGAGAAGCAACTGAAGGACATTTTGTCGCTGAAATTGAGAGGCATCCGACGTCAATTTGAGATTGACGACAAGGAAGTATTGAAGGAATTTAAAGGTAAGAGCGGAGCGGATATCGAGCGAGTCATACGCCGCGCTGCGAAACGAATGATCCTGAGGGGGCAGGAATTTCTGACCATCAAGGAGCTGAAAAGCGCCCTTGCACGGGAGGACCTTAGGAAGTCATAAAAATGGGCTCTCAAGGAAGAAGCAGTGGCTACCTACAAGCATCTGAGCATTGCGCGGGCAGTTCTCGACAATTCTCGTCGGACCAAGAATCCGCCCCACTTCGTAACACGTGAAGATCGTCGCGGGCATGGCCAGAAGCTAAACGGATATTTTGCTACTGCTGAAGGGCAAGCCAAAAAGCAGATCGGCTCTTCCGCAAATTCCCCCTATGTCCTCAAGCTGCAATACGACGGTGCACTCACCTTTGCTCACCTCTCAGCCCACGGGTTGGAATTTGTCAGCCAAGAGGGTAAGCAGCTCTGTGTGGTGTTCGCGACAGAAGCGGGGCTGGCCCAATTTGCCGATCACCTCAGAAAGCTGGGCGTGATGGACGCCGCACTGACCTACCGACAGATCCTGGAAGCCATCGCCGGGGTTGAGGCGTGGTCACCCGAAGATCGGATGAGCTGGGCGCTCAATAACATTGGGTTTCCGAATACGCCGACGTTCAAGCTCGACGTTGAGCTGTGGCCCGTCTACGTTGCGAACCATCCTACCCGTATCCTGCTCACAAATGCGTTCGAGGCCTGGTTGGCTGCGGAGCGTATCCATCAGCTCGACAAAATCAACCTGGACAGCCTGCTCATGTACCGTGTGGAGGTAACTATTGACCAGGCACAACTGCTGCTGAACCACCGCGATGTACGCCTGGTGGACCTCATCCCCTCCACCGGTATCAGCATTCAGCAGCTAAATCGGGACATCAATGAGCTTCCCAGAGATATTCCCTCTCCACCTGCAGATGCCGCACGCATCTGCATTCTCGACAGTGGCATCAACGCTAACCACCCACTGCTTCGACCGGCGATGGGCGAAAGCGCGTCTTTTGTGGATGAAGAGGGTGAGGCCGACGAAGCGGGTCACGGTACTGCGGTGGCTGGTATAGCCTTGTACGGCGACGTAGAGGCCTGCAACAACTCGAATTTTTGGCGGCCTGAGCTCTGGATTTTCAACGGTAAGGTGATGAAGAAGTGCCCTCATACCGGCAATGCCGTCTATGACGAACTTTCTCTCGAGGCTTCACTGACGAAGGCTGTTGCGCACTTCGTCGAGCTGGGCTGCAGGATCTTCAATCTCTCTCTGGGCAACAACAATGCGCCCTACGACGGATCTCATGTCAGAGGCCTTGCCTACATCCTGGATGTCCTATCCAGGCGCCACAACATCCTGTTCGTGGTTTCGACAGGTAACTTCTGCGGTTCCGATAACCCACCTATACCCATCAACAGCTGGCGTGATGAATACCCCGAGTACCTGGTCTCTGCGCAGAGCGCGATCATCGACCCTGCCCCGGCCATGACGGTGCTAACAGTGGGGAGCATTTCCCGGCACAACGCCACTTTCGACAGCCAGCGGTTCCCAGAGATCTATCAGCTCTCGCCGGCATCGGAGAATCAGCCTTCGCCCTTTACTCGCCACGGGCCATCGGTGAAGGGAGCGCTCAAGCCGGAGCTCGTCGCTGCAGGAGGTAACTTTGCCAGCCCCATGCGACAGGCGAATGCGCAGTGGGCGCCCCACATGAGGGGACTGGGTGTGCTGACGCTCAATCACCAAGTGGTCGGTGCAACCGTCTTCAAGGAGGTCAGCGGAACGAGCTTAGCGGCGCCGTACATCACTCACCTGGCCGGGCGTTTGTTGAACCACTATCCAACGGCCTCTGCGAACATGCTTCGCGCCATGCTGGTGAACCAAGCTTATCTTCCGAAGGAGGTAACGACCTCATTTTCCGAGGATTTCAGAAAGAGCTACAAGGAGGCCAAGGCAACGCTCAATCGCGACGTTGCAAGGGATGTGGCAGGCTATGGCGCTGTGAATGAGGCTGATTTGTTCAGATCCTCCGACCACTGCGTGGTGTTGATGTCGGAGGAGACTATCGAGAACGATGGTTGCCAGTTCTTCGAGCTCCCACTGCCGGAGAACTTCCTTCGCTCCTCCAGAGGTACCCGTGAGCTTTCCATCACGCTGGCCTATTCTCCAGTCGTGCGCACCACCCGCATCGAGTACCTAGCCACCCAGATCAACTACCGCTTGGTGACGGGGGCTTCTCTGGATGAAGTCCAGAAACACTTCAACCAAGAGCTGAAGGCCAAGACTGAAGTACTCAAGGAGGCGCGGTCCACCAACCGGGATATCACCGCCCAGTTGAGAAACCATGGCACGGTGCAGTCATCCCGCTGGACTGTCAAACAGTGCACGCCTGGGGAAAAGTGGTTTGTGGTCGTAGTGCGCCAGGATCGTGACTGGAACCCATCAGCGGCAGAGAAAGAAGCATACTCGCTGGTGGTAACCGTGGCCGATAGGGACAATGAACATGCCCAACTCTACACCCAGATGCAGGCGTTGTTAGCTGAGCAGGCTGTGGTGAGGGAGCAGCAACAGGCTCAGCTGGAGGCAGCTCGCGTGCAGTACCGAGGATGAGCACCCCCGCCTGTGTGTTTGGGTAGGATGTGCTCTTCGACCCTGATCTGACACTAGGGTGTGTCCAACAATCAGACCACTGTTATTCCTCACGAATCATCTCTGGCCTGATGCAAGCAGTACGGTACAACGCCGATCGGGTAACGCTGCTCTGCTCATCCAACAGCTTCGCCTCGGCCCATAACAGGCGCCGAGTGCGAAATTGCTCGACGGACTCACAAGCTTGGTCCAACGCAATCCGGCAAAGGGGCAGCTTTGAGAGCTGTTTTTCGAAGCGAGCCTGGACATGCAGATCTCGCCCAACTCTTGTCCGCGAGATCCAGACAGGCCTTCCTGGTAAAGCACGAAGCCGTTGTGAACAACACCAGATCTGCTCGGCGAGTGTCGCGTCAATTGCAGCGAATCTGCCAGTGCTGTCCGGCCGGCCTGCATGGAGATTTCCGTTTTTCGCTATGCAGTCCGAAAGCCAGGCCCGGTCACATCGATACAGCCACGCATAATCCCGGCATTGGTGTGCTGGCAGGTTCCGATACTCATCCTCAAAACATGTCCGACGCTTCCGACGCTGCCTCAGCAATCTCGCTTCTCTCCATGCGCTGGGGCCAAGGTTTACTGCGCGAATGACCCGGTACACGCAAACCAGAGATACACCCACTGCATCGGCGATCTGCCGTGCTTCGCTCCCCGCGAGAGCAAGCTTCCAAATCTCAGCCGGTAATCCAGCAAATCCCCCGACTAGGGGCTGAGATCGCATCTTTTGTGAAGACCAGGCAACAAAAAGGGATGGTCGCTTACGAGCAGGCTCTGATGGCTTGTCGATGCAGGAGATACGCGTCAGGTCTACCTTCAAAGCGTTGGCCAGAACAATGTACTTGAGTGGATGGTGGGTGCCTCTTGGTCGACGAAGCAGCTTGGTGACCCAGGTCGCAGGAAAAACTGCTGAGCACTCGCGAAGAATCGAGTACTCCCAGGCGACGGGGAGCGCTTTGAAAAAGCTGACCATGTGCGTACCCAAGCGGCGCAAGTCCAACCGATGCGCTGCACCAGTGGTCAGATCAAGGTATTCAGCGCCTTGCAGAAGGTTAGCGCGAACTACATCGGATTGGAGAGAACAAGGCTGCAGACACAGCAGCCGCTGTGAACTCTCTGCGATCTGCCGCAGCCCTGGTAGGGTCTCCTCGGGAGCATCGAGCAGGATCGCATGGGCTTGCACGCCGTCATCGTCAGGAAGGTTGAGCTGACGTGAATTGCGGCTGCTCCAACCAGGGTCCACAACCTTGAGAAGAGTGCCATGGTTAGGACATACCAACACACCTGGAAGCTGGTGAGCTCGGTGCCAGTAGGCTGCACCAACTCGGCGGATGTCTTCTTCAAGGCACTCAGAACAGAACCGGGCTCTCGAAGCCCACTCGATTCGGCTGGCATTGATGCCCAGCTTGACCATCAGTCTTCTGGTATCCCCAGCCATTGAGGCTTCGGCAAACTGCAACTGATTGCTGGTGAGGAAGGGTGCGTAGTAAGGCAGCAGAGTATGACGCGCGATGATTTGAGACACCGAGAAGCAGGCGCCATACGGAAGTGCCTCGACCAAATCACCCAATCGACTTGGAAACGCAACGTTCTGGGTGAACGAAGCAGCAGCTCTCTCCCCAGCGAACGCTGCTTTGCAGCTACTTCCACCGCAAAGCCGGGCATAACGAGAAAGGACACTGTGCAGTGTCTCGTCGGGAAAAGCCGTTGGGAAGAAATGAAATTTCAGCTCCATTTCGCCACCTTCGAATCATGACTTGCGGTATGCCGGCGAAAACTCAAAGAGATCCGTGGTTATCCAACCCGCCGACTTGAGTGCTGCTATGGTGTCATGCTGCTCACTCAGTGCCTTTGCCTGCGACGCCTCCACTGCGACAACTGCAGGTGCAGCGGGAGCTACGGGTTTACTTGGAGCTGCTGCTGAAGGTGGGGCCACTGGCTTCGTATGCGACTTCACACCACGGAGCAGCGCAAGCCGGTCTGCTCGTGGAAGCCCATCAAACGACATTATGTCGATTAACTGCTCCTCAATGGGAAGTAGATCATCGAACTGCCGCATACGAGCAGGATCCCGGCTGCGCAGAGCTGAAAGTGCTGGCTTGAGGATTTGCATCTTGGCATTGCTCACCTTGCCGATCGCCTCCGCAGTCAGGCATTCGGAGCCACTTTGAATGGCATAGCGCTGGCAGAGCACGAGTAGCTTCACCAGGAAGTCTGTTACGCCTTGGGTGTGCTCGTACAACGCGTCAAAGATCTCGGGGGTCAGTTCTGTCGGCTGCTTACACCATTGATAACTCCACAGGTTTTCAACCAAGAACTGCCACTCCTCATCATCCTTTTCGAACCGCTTGAACTCGACCGTACTGCCACTGCGTCGGGCAACACGCATGACGTCCGAGAACAAGCTGATCATCGAGTTCGTGCCGATGAACACGACGGGGATGCCGATGTTGTTCACAAGGTGGAGGAAGAAGTTCAGCATGCTTTCCTTTCCTCCCGTTTTCGCCAGGTGAAGGTTTTGCAGCTCATCAATAAGTAAGGCGCCAATGAAGAACGTACTGGCTACCTGCTCCATCTGCTGCAGCGCATCGTTGATGTTCCGGTGCCGGTGCCGCTTGTGATAATCCAGGTCGCCGAGCGCTTGACCGACGGCATGGAAAAACTGCTGGCAGAATCCAGCCAGCGATCCATCGCGCGGGCAATCCAATTTGAGCCAGGTGATTTGGGTGTGGACAAATTGGTTGCCCTCATAGCGCTCATGTCGAATCGTCTGCGGGTAGAGGCTCAGAATGGCGTGGAGCGCTGTGGACTTCCCAATACCACTCAGGCCTACAACGCTGAAGGAATCAGCCGTCGATTTGAAAGAGTCATGATAGCGCTGGGCACCCGACAACGAATGCAAGTGCCTCACCGTGTCGGGTGAGGTTGGATTGCGTCCAACATATCCGCGGCGGACCAATAGAGAGAACATGGACTCCAGCTCCAAATGCAGCAGGAACGGCTGCACGACGGTCTTCAGTCGCTCAATGCAGTGAATGCGTGTCGCTCCATCGAGCTCAAGCTCTTCAGGTGTTACTGGCTGGGGGAAATTCGATATCAACTCGATGGCCGCCGCTTCCGGAAGAATTGGCGGCAAGGCCTCGATCAACGGGTTTCCCGCATATTCAGATATGGTCTGGTTGGTGTAGCTCGCGAAAATCCGTGCGCCTTTCATTTGCTCTGTCCCGGACGATGTCTTCTGAGCAGATCGATGACCTGCGCGCTGCGGGGGCCCGCATACGAGTCGTGTGCAATGGTGGGGGCTTCCACTGCGGGTTCGGGCTCTGCCCGGACACCCTCTGGGACAGTGGCGTTTTCACGCTCCCGCTGGCGTTCCTCAGTACGATTTGCGCGGATGTTGGCCACCGCTTCAGACTTGCTACTCGCAGGAGGCTCAAGCTTGCGCTCGGCCTTGGCAGTGCTAATGATCTGCTCCACGGTGTCAACCAAGCCAACACGGCTTTCCAGTTCCGCGCGTTTATGAGCGGGTGGTGTTTGCCGATACGCTTCCAGCAGATCGTAGATCTCGTCTGAGCGATAACCGGCGTACTTCGCATCCGACTGTCGAAGATCGCAGCGCAGAAACTGCTTGTTCTCACCCTGGATCCAGATATGAGCGGCAGAGTTCGGATCGAACCGGCAATCGATCGACCAAACGCCATTGCGGCGAGCTTTGGCAAACCAGTTTTCTTGGATCGCAAACTCACACACGTAGTGCATACCGCGGAACATCACGCCGCCCTTCTGCACCGAGGCTCGCTCACGAGGCAACAGGTGGAGATAGATTAAATCGTCAGGCCGGTTGTTGGCCTGGATCAGATCATTTTCCGAGGCCCAGGACCATATGCCCATGGGAGTAGGCTCAACGCCATCGAGCATCATCGATTGAGTGAGGCGTTCTGGCTGTCGATGATAACGGTTATAGTGCAAGACGCACTCAATGACGATCTGCGTGAACTCCTTCAGGTTGAGAGTGGCGTCGAGCCGATAATCGCGCTCGCCTCGCTCCTTCTCCCGCGCGGCCACACCGCCCGGAAGCCACCTGATACCGGTCAAATCATTGAGGATCCCGAACCTGCTTTCGACCATGGGCTTCCAATCTGGACGGTACGGAGGCGCCGTGCCCATCTCGATGCCCAAACCAGTTGCCAATCCTTCCGCAGCCAGAGACAACATCTCGCCTCGGTCGGCGTAGATTTGCTGAGGTAGGTGGTGGCAGTCCCAGTCCTCGGAATTGATAACGACGCCGTTCTGCGCGCAGAAATCCACCTTGGAGGTGAATGCATTGAACAATGCCTGCCGCGCACCATTCCAGCTGGGCCCCTCCAGACCAACATATAGGCCAACAATCATCCCCGAAAAGCTGTCCACCACGATGTAGACCACTGGCCTTCCAATCACCATCCGCCGGGAATAACTGTTGACCAAGTAGATATCTGCAATCGTCGCGTCAATCTCGAATTGGTGACAAGGACCCCTAAGCCAATCGCGGACGGTACCGGACAGCGGGCGGCAGTCCTTGAGCCACTTCCTCAAACCCTTACGCCCACGATCAGTATCTATCTCGTCAAAAAATATTTTGCCCCAATAATCGAACTGATTGTAATTAGGTATCTCGGTATCTGGAAGTAAGCGAATTCGATTTTCTGCGTTCTTCGAAATTTCTTTTACAGAATAGAATTTCTTAAGCATCTTGTCATAAGCAATGCGAATTGAAGGTGCTTTATCGTTAACATACAGTGAGTAACCTACCCGAATACACCGCTTATCAACGACACTGAGCAGCTTGGAAGGCGTGGTCAGAGCTCCCTGAAACTTAGGCTTAGGACCGGGCCGCTTATCTTGGGTGTAGTTCCTGCTGGCAACACCTACCGCTGAATAATTTTTGAGAAGTGCATTTCTTACCTGGCCATAGAACCAATACCTATACAAAAGACGATAAACAGTCTTTCGATGCATGCCCAGTTCAGCGGCGCGGTTTCCCACAAGGCGCCCCATCTCGCCACGAACGAAGATCTGTCCTGGGTAGGCCGAATCCAGAAGCGGCGCAATCACCGCCCATTTTTCATCCCTATCGCGCTTAGTACTTTCATCGAGATCATCTTCCAAGACCAGCAAAAACTCGGGCACTCCCGTGACGACGGATTTGGTGTTGCCAGCCCCCAGCGAGAGCCTGAGTTCTTCAAGCCCCAAAGGGTAGGGCTTTCTTGGCGGCTCGACGAGGTCTATCACGATCACTGCGTCGTGATCCTCATCTAGATGAAGGACTCTTGCTAAGGTAGTGAGTACCGAGAGTTCTGTGACGGGCTCGAATACGTCATTAATTGAAATATTCATAACGACCCCTCACTCAATGCGTTCCAGTCAGAAGGGTAAATAATCTTGAAATCAGGTAGTGGTGATTTCAGGTGCAATGGGGCACCACTCAAATCAATCTGAATGATTTTCCGCCATATAAGATTGAAGAATATATCCCTAGCATCGCCATACGTTATTCCTAAACGTGTGGCAATTTTTCTCAGGCATTCAGAAGTGGACCAGGGGTAAGGTCTGCTAAACTCTAGAAGCTCTAGGAATTCAGTGTGAAGTGATGAGTTCATCAGCGCACGGGGCAGTTGCGCATACCGCCTAAGGAGTCCGAGGTTTTTAATCAGATCTTGAGTAAATGACTCTTCAGTGACAATTGCCCAGTCCACTCCCTGGCCCATCCAGAACCGCCTCTCGATTTCGAATTTTTCCAAAGTCCGAAGAGAGTCCTGTTTGAGGTCTTGCTGATACTTAATTGTCTTTGCTACGGATTTGAAGTCTCCGTTTGGCTGCCTAACAGTCAGGAGGAAGTCCGTCGTCATTACCAGCGGCAGGGCAGTAGCTTTGTATCTGGGGTAGCGGACACCAATCGCCTTTGCGATTGCTTGAGTGCTTTCAAAAGGCAGCAACGGGTATTGCTCACGAATGTCCACTACGTCTTCAGAGAACTCGCAGACCAAGAGGTAGGCACGTTCGAGATCGGACAAGAGATGATGTATGCGCTCGACTTTAACGCCTTGAATTTTATGAGAGCGCCCCATCGAAGGGACATCCTGGACGCGCAACCAAGGCACGTAACCGGCTCCGGCGCCGGATCCAAATCCGTTGGCGATGTGCCGTTCAATATCCTGCTTTGAAACAAACCTACGACCGCGCAAACCCCTACCTCCTCAGTCCAACCGGAGTGCTTCACCTGATCCTCAAAAAATAGTCATAGGAAAATATGGCCCTATCCGGCGGCCACATCGAAGGGACTTCCAGACTACTCTCGCTGCCAAGCGAAGCGGTTAATCCGGACCAACGGCATGGCCCAGAAACGGAAAACCCCCGTAAATACGGGGGTTTGCGCGTTGTGTCAAACTTTAATACCTTGTGTCAGACTTTAACCTTTTGTGTCAATCTTTAATCCGAACAGCCAGGCAGCCAGCCGATCCATGCCGATTACTCCACGGTGACCGACTTCGCCAGGTTGCGCGGCTGGTCGACGTCGGTGCCCTTGAGCACCGCCACGTAGTACGACAGCAGTTGCAGCGGGATGGTGTAGAGGATCGGCGCCAGGGTGTCGTGGATATGAGGCATGGTGATGACGTGGGTGCCCTCGCCATTGCTCATCCCCGCCTTCTCGTCAGCGAAGACGATCAGCTCGCCACCGCGGGCGCGGACTTCCTGCAGGTTGGATTTGAGCTTCTCCAACAGCTCGTTGTTCGGCGCCACGGTGACGATCGGCATGTCGTTGTCGACCAGAGCCAACGGGCCGTGCTTGAGCTCACCCGCCGGATAGGCCTCGGCGTGGATATAGGAAATTTCCTTGAGCTTGAGCGAGCCTTCCATCGCCACCGGGTACTGCGCGCCACGACCGAGGAACAGGGTGTGGTGCTTGTCGGCAAACAGCTCGGCGATTTTCTCGACCTTGGCGTCCATCGCCAGGGTCTCGCCCAGGCGGGTCGGCAGACGCCGCAGTTCGTCCACCAGTTCCGCCTCGACAGCCGGCGCCAGGGTGCCGCGTACCTGGCCCAGGGCCAGGGTCAGCAGCAGCAGGCCGACCAGTTGGGTGGTGAAGGCCTTGGTCGAGGCCACGCCGATTTCACGGCCGGCCTGGGTCAGCAGGGTCAGGTCCGATTCACGCACCAGCGAGCTGATACTGACGTTGCAGATCGCCAGGCTGCCGAGGAAGCCAAGCTCCTTGGCATTGCGCAGGGCCGCCAGGGTGTCGGCGGTTTCGCCGGACTGGGAAACGGAGACGAACAGGGTGTCCGGTTGCACCACCACCTTGCGGTAGCGGAACTCACTGGCGACTTCGACCTGGCACGGGATACCCGCCAGGCCTTCGAGCCAGTAACGGGCGACCATGCCGGCATGGTAGCTGGTGCCGCAGGCGACGATCTGCACATTGCGGACCTTGGCGAACAGCTCGGCGGCCTGGGGACCGAAGGCCTGGACCAGTACCTGGTTCTGGCTCAGGCGCCCTTCCAGGGTACGTTGCACCACCGACGGTTGCTCGTGGATTTCCTTGAGCATGAAGTGGCGGAAGGCGCCCTTGTCGGCGGCTTCGGCACCGTCGCGGTACTGCACGGCCTCGCGCTCGACGGCCTGGCCGTCGACATCCCAGATCTGCACGCTGTCACGGCGGATCTCGGCGATATCACCTTCTTCCAGGTACATGAAGCGGTCGGTCACCTGGCGCAGGGCCAACTGGTCGGAAGCGAGGAAGTTTTCCCCCAGGCCGAGGCCGATCACCAGCGGGCTGCCGCTGCGGGCCGCAACCAGGCGGTCGGGCTGCTGCGCGTTGATCACCGCCAGGCCATAGGCCCCGTGCAGTTCCTTGACCGTGGCCTTCAGCGCCTTGGTCAGGTCGCCGAGGTCCTTGAGCTTGTGGTTGAGCAGGTGGGCGATCACTTCGGTATCGGTGTCCGAGGTGAACACATAACCCAGGCCCTTGAGTTGCTCGCGCAGGACTTCGTGGTTCTCGATGATGCCGTTGTGCACCACGGCGATATCCGAGCCGGAGAAGTGCGGGTGGGCGTTGCGCTCGCACGGCGCGCCATGGGTGGCCCAGCGGGTGTGGGCGATCCCCAGGCGACCGGCCAGCGGTTGACCGGCAAGGGCCTGGTCCAGTTCGCTGACCTTGCCAGTGCGACGGGTGCGCTCCAGCGTGCCGTTATGGGTGAAGACGGCGACACCGGCGCTGTCATAGCCGCGGTATTCCAGACGCTTCAGGCCTTCGACCAGGATGGCCGTGATATTACGTTCAGCAACTGCACCGACAATTCCGCACATGCTCTTTTCTCCTAGCTGACAGCCGCGCAAATCAAATGTATGCCGCGGGCCTGAATCTGTTCGCGTGCCTCAAGCGGCAAGCGTTCATCGGTAATAAGGGTATGGACGCTGCTCCAGGGCAGTTCCAGGTTGGGGATGCGTCGACCGATCTTGTCGGCCTCGACCATGACCACCACTTCCCGGGCGACCTGGGCCATGACGCGGCTCAAACCCAGCAATTCGTTGAAGGTGGTGGTACCGCGCTCCAGGTCGATGCCGTCGGCACCGATAAACAGCTGGTCGAAGTCGTAGGAACGCAGCACCTGTTCGGCGACCTGGCCCTGGAACGACTCGGAATGCGGGTCCCAGGTGCCACCGGTCATCAGCAGCACGGGCTCGTGTTCCAGCTCGCTCAGGGCCCGGGCGACATGCAGGGAATTGGTCATCACCACCAGGCCGGGTTGCAGGCCCAGTTCCGGGATCATGGCGGCGGTGGTGCTGCCGCTGTCGATGATGATCCGTGCATGCTCACGCAGGCGCCCGACCGCGGCCCGGGCAATCGCCTGCTTGTACTTCGACACCGAGTGGCCGAGATCGCTGACCAGTTCATGGGGCATGCTGATCGCGCCGCCGTAACGACGCAGCAGCAAGCCATTGCTTTCGAGGGCGGCCAGATCCTTGCGAACCGTAACTTCGGAAGTTTCGAAGCGCCTGGCCAGCTCGTCCACGCTCACTTCGCCCTGCTCATTGAGCAAGGCGAGGATGCTATGGCGACGTTGAGGTGTATTGCGTTTCGACATGGGAGTCTAAGTTTCGATTCGAAAGATAACGAACGCAATCAAAACCTGAAATCGAAACTTCGTCAAGTGACAGATGCAAGAACTTGCCGGCGAGAAGGTCCTTGAGGCTCGCAGCGCCCATGACACCCCATCGCTGGCAAGCCAGCTCCCACGGATAACTCAGCTCTTCTTGATCTTCACCGGCCGTTTCCAGCCTTCGATATTGCGCTGGCGCGCACGGGCCACGGCCAATTGCCCTTCACCGACGTTCTGGTTGATGGTCGAACCCGCCGCCGTGCTGGCGCCGTTGGAGATATCCACAGGCGCTACCAGGGAGTTGTTGGAACCGATGAAGACGTCTTCGCCCAGCACCGTCTGGTGCTTGTTGGCCCCGTCATAGTTGCAGGTGATGGTGCCGGCGCCGATATTGGTCCGCGCGCCGATCCGCGCATCGCCCAGGTAGGTGAGGTGGCCGGCCTTTGCATCGTCGGCCAGGTGCGCGTTCTTCAGCTCGACAAAGTTACCCACATGGGCGCGGGCACCCAGCACGCTGCCGGGACGCAGGCGGGCGAAAGGACCGGCGTCGCTGCCTTCGCCGAGGATCGCGCCGTCGAGGTGGCTGTTGGCCTTGACCGTCACGCCCTTGCGCAGCGTGGTGTCCTTGATCACGCAGTTCGGACCGATCACCACATCGTCCTCGATCACCACGCGACCTTCCAGGATCACGTTGATGTCGATGAGGATATCGCGCCCCACGCTGACTTCACCGCGTACGTCGAAGCGGGACGGGTCGCGCAGGGTCACGCCCTGGGCCATCAGGCGCAGCGCGGCGCGCTTCTGGTAGTGACGCTCGAGTTCGGCCAGTTGCTTGCGGTCGTTGGCGCCCTGCACTTCCATGGCGTCATGGGGTTGCTCGGTTTCCACCACCAGGCCGTCGCCGACCGCCATGGCGATCACGTCGGTCAGGTAGTACTCGCCCTGGGCGTTGTTGTTCGACAGGCGACTCATCCAGTCACCGAGACGCCGGGCCGGCAGCGCGAGGATGCCGGTGTTGCCTTCGGTGATGGCGCGCTGCGCCTCGTTGGCGTCCTTCTGCTCGACGATCGCACAGGCCTTGCCCTGATCGTTGCGCACGATGCGGCCATAACCGGTCGGATCCGCCAGTTCGACGGTCAGCAGCGCCACCTGCTCAGGCGTGGCGTGGCGCAGCAGGCGCTGCAGGGTCTCCACTTCGATCAGCGGGACGTCGCCGTAGAGCACCAGCACCGTGTCGCCGGTGATGAAAGGCACGGCCTGGGCCACCGCATGGCCGGTCCCCAGTTGCTTGTCCTGCAACACGAAGTTCAGGTCGTCGGCCGCCAGTTGTTCACGTACCCGGTCCGCGCCGTGGCCGATCACCACGTGAATGCGCTGTGGATTCAATTGCCGGGCGCTGTGGATAACATGTCCAAGCATCGAATTGCCGGCTACGGGGTGAAGAACCTTCGGCAACGCCGAACGCATGCGAGTGCCTTGACCTGCAGCGAGGATAACGATTTCGAGAGACATGACTGGCTACCAATCCTGGGTGGTCAGCGGCTGCGACCAGGTGATGAACATCGGAAAAGAAAAAAGGGTAGCCGAGGCTACCCTTTTTAATCAATCACACAACAAGCAGCGGCTTAACCGCCGAACTTCTTGCGGATCTGCTGGACGGTGCGCAGCTGGGCTGCGGCCTCGGCCAGACGTGCAGCAGCGGAACCGTAGTCGAAGTCCGCGCCTTTTTCATTCAGGGCCTTCTCGGCAGCCTTGACGGCTTCCTGAGCGGAGGCTTCGTCCAGGTCGGCAGCACGTTGCACGGTGTCGGCAAGAACCTTGACCATGTTCGGCTGAACCTCGAGGAATCCACCGGAGATGTAGAACACCTCGGCTTCCCCGCCCTGCTTGATCAAGCGGATCGGACCCGGCTTGAGATTGGTGATCAGCGGCGCGTGGCCCAGGGCAATACCCAGGTCACCCAGTGCACCGTGCGCAATCACCATCTCGACCAGGCCGGAGAAGATTTCCCCTTCCGCACTGACGATATCGCAATGGACTGTCATAGCCATCTGATTGCCTCAACCTAAATTAGCGCCCGTTGCCGGGCGCCGGGATTACAGTTTCTTGGCTTTCTCGATCGCTTCTTCGATGCCGCCAACCATGTAGAACGCTTGTTCTGGCAGGTGGTCGTAGTCACCGTTGAGGATGCCTTTGAAGCCAGCAATGGTGTCTTTCAGGGAAACGTATTTACCCGAGGCACCGGTGAAGACTTCAGCCACGAAGAACGGCTGCGACAGGAAGCGCTGGATCTTACGAGCACGGGATACCAACTGCTTGTCGGTTTCCGACAGCTCGTCCATACCCAGGATCGCGATGATGTCCTTCAGTTCCTTGTAGCGCTGCAGAACGTACTGGACGCCGCGAGCGGTGTCGTAGTGGTCCTGGCCGATCACGTTCGGGTCCAGCTGGCGCGAAGTCGAGTCCAGTGGATCGACCGCCGGGTAGATACCCAGGGAGGCGATGTCACGGGACAGTACGACGGTGGCGTCCAAGTGGGCGAAGGTGGTCGCTGGCGACGGGTCGGTCAAGTCGTCCGCTGGTACGTATACCGCCTGGATCGAGGTGATCGAACCTTCCTTGGTCGAAGTGATGCGCTCTTGCAGCACGCCCATCTCTTCAGCCAGGGTCGGCTGGTAACCTACTGCCGAAGGCATACGGCCCAGCAGTGCGGATACTTCGGTACCGGCCAGGGTGTAACGGTAGATGTTGTCGACGAACAGCAGAACGTCGTTACCTTCGTCACGGAACTTCTCGGCCATGGTCAGGCCGGTCAGGGCTACGCGCAGACGGTTTCCCGGCGGCTCGTTCATCTGGCCGTAGACCAGTGCCACTTTGTCCAGAACGTTGGAATCCTTCATCTCGTGGTAGAAGTCGTTACCCTCACGAGTACGCTCACCCACACCGGCGAACACGGAATAACCGCTGTGCTCGATGGCGATGTTACGGATCAGTTCCATCATGTTTACGGTCTTGCCGACACCGGCACCACCGAACAGACCGACTTTACCGCCCTTGGCGAACGGGCAGACCAGGTCGATAACCTTGATGCCGGTTTCCAGCAGGTCGTTGCCGCCTGCCTGTTCGGCGAACGACGGCGCCGCGCGGTGGATACCCCAACGCTCGTCGGTGTCGATCGGGCCAGCTTCGTCGATCGGGTTGCCGAGGACGTCCATGATCCGGCCCAGGGTCGCTTTACCGACCGGTACGGAGATGGCAGCGCCGGAGTCGACAACGTCCAGACCGCGCTTCAAGCCTTCGGTGGAACCCATCGCAATGGTACGAACCACGCCGTCGCCCAGCTGCTGCTGAACTTCCAGGGTGGTTTCCGCGCCTTGTACTTTCAGCGCGTTGTAGATGCTCGGTACGCTGTCGCGTGGGAATTCCACGTCGATAACGGCGCCGATGATTTGAACGATACGTCCGCTACTCATAGCTGGATCCTCTGAATATTTGAACCGTTAAACCGCGGCAGCGCCGCCGACGATTTCCGAGATCTCTTGGGTGATCGCAGCCTGACGCGCCTTGTTGTAGATCAGCTGCAAATCGCTGATCAAATCACCGGCGTTGTCGGTAGCGTTCTTCATCGCGATCATCCGCGCAGCTTGTTCGGCCGCGTTGTTCTCGACCACCGCCTGGTACACCTGCGACTCCACGTAGCGCACCATCAGGCCGTCAAGCAGCTCTTTGGCGTCCGGTTCGTAGAGATAGTCCCAGTGGTGCTTGAGTTCTTGATCCGGGGTTGCCACCAGTGGAATCAACTGCTCCACGGTAGGCTGCTGGGTCATGGTGTTGATGAACTTGTTGGACACCACGGACAGGCGGTCAATACGGCCATCCAGGTAGGCATCCAGCATCACCTTGACGCTGCCGATCAGGTCATTGATCGACGGCTCTTCACCCAGGTGGCTGATAGCTGCAACGACGTTACCGCCGAAGTTGCGGAAAAACGCCGCACCCTTGCTACCCACTACACACAGATCAATCTCGACGCCGTTTTCGCGGTTTACCGCCATGTCCTTGACCAGGGCCTTGAACAGGTTGGTGTTCAAGCCGCCGCACAGCCCACGGTCACTGCTCACCACGACGTAACCGACACGCTTGATTTCGCGGTCGATCATGAACGGGTGGCGGTATTCCGGGTTGGCGTTGGCCAGATGCCCAATTACCTGGCGGATACGCTCCGCATAAGGACGGCTAGCAGCCATGCGCATTTGTGCCTTGCGCATTTTGCTGACCGCCACTTTTTCCATGGCGCTGGTAATTTTTTGCGTGCTTTTGATGCTCGCAATCTTACTGCGAATCTCTTTTGCGCCTGCCATGTAACACCTATCAGGTTAGCAAGCGGGAGCCTTGCGGCTCCCGCTGCGGCTTACCAGGTTTGGGTGGCCTTGAACTTCTCGATACCGGCTTTCATGCCAGCGTCGATTTCGTCATTGAAGTCACCCTTCACGTTGATCTTGGCCAACAAATCGGCGTGATCGCGGTTGAAGTAAGCAATCAGCGCTTGTTCAAAGCTGCCGACCTTGGCGATTTCGACGTCAGTCAGGAACCCACGCTCAGCGGCATACAGCGACAGCGCCATGTCAGCGATCGACATTGGTGCGTATTGCTTCTGCTTCATCAGCTCGGTAACGCGCTGACCATGCTCAAGTTGCTTGCGGGTCGCTTCGTCCAGGTCAGAAGCGAACTGGGCGAATGCCGCCAGTTCACGGTACTGGGCCAGGGCGGTACGGATACCACCGGACAGCTTCTTGATGATCTTGGTCTGAGCGGCACCACCTACACGGGATACCGAAACACCGGCGTTCACAGCAGGACGGATCCCGGAGTTGAACATGGCCGATTCCAGGAAGATCTGACCGTCGGTGATGGAGATCACGTTGGTCGGAACGAACGCGGAAACGTCGCCAGCCTGGGTTTCGATGATCGGCAGTGCGGTCAGGGAACCGGTTTTGCCAGTCACTGCGCCGTTGGTGAACTTCTCGACGTACTCTTCCGAAACGCGGGATGCGCGCTCCAGCAGACGGGAGTGGAGATAGAACACGTCGCCTGGGTAGGCTTCACGGCCTGGTGGACGGCGCAGCAGCAGGGAAATCTGGCGGTAGGCCACTGCTTGCTTGGACAGATCGTCATAAACGATCAGCGCGTCTTCACCGCGGTCGCGGAAGAACTCGCCCATGGTGCAACCGGAGTACGGTGCCAGGAACTGCAGCGCAGGAGATTCGGAAGCACTGGCGGCCACGATGATGGTGTTGGCCAGGGCGCCGTTTTCTTCCAGCTTGCGAACCACGTTGGCGATGGTCGATTGCTTCTGACCGATCGCGACGTAGACGCAGAAGATGCCGCTGTTTTTCTGGTTGATGATCGCGTCGATCGCCAGAGCGGTCTTACCGATCTGACGGTCACCGATGATCAGCTCACGCTGGCCACGGCCGACCGGGATCATGGCATCGACAGCCTTGTAGCCAGTCTGTACAGGCTGGTCTACCGACTTACGCCAGATCACGCCCGGAGCAACTTTCTCGACCGCATCGGTCTCGGTGTTGTTCAGCGGACCTTTGCCGTCAACTGGGTTACCCAGTGCGTCGACAACGCGACCCAGCAGTTCCTTACCAACCGGAACTTCGAGGATGCGGCCGGTGCACTTGGCGCTCATGCCTTCAGCCAGACTGGTGTATGCGCCCAGTACCACGGCACCTACGGAGTCTTGCTCCAGGTTGAGGGCCATACCGTAGACGCCGCCCGGAAACTCGATCATCTCGCCGTACATGACGTCGGCCAGACCGTGAATCCGCACGATACCGTCAGATACGCTGACGACAGTGCCTTCGTTACGGGCTTGGGAGGTCACATCGAGCTTGTCGATGCGGCCCTTGATAATTTCACTTATTTCGGAAGGATTGAGTTGCTGCATTGCTCTGCTGCCCCTTCAAACTCAAGATTTCAATGCTTCGGCCAATTTCGCGAGTTTGCCGCGAACTGAGCCATCGATAACCAGGTCGCCGGCGCGAATGACAACACCCCCGATGAGGGATGAATCTTCCGCAACTTGCAGGCGCACTTCCCGGTCGAGTCGTGCACTGAGAACCTTGGCGAGTTTGTCTTGCTGTTCTTGGTTCAATGCAAAAGCACTGGTGACTTCCACGTCTACCGATTTCTCTTGCTCGGCCTTGTACAGGTCGAACAGAGCGGCAATCTCCGGCAACAGCGGGAGACGGTCGTTTTCAGCAACGACGTGGATGAAATTCTGTGCCTTGGCATCGAACTTGTCGCCACACACGTCAATAAACGTGGTGGCCTTGTCTGCGCTCGTCAGTCGCGGGGCCTTGAGCACGCGCCGCATGGTGTCGTCTTGCGACACCGCTGCAGCCAGGCCGAGCATGGCTGACCAATTGGCCAGTTGCTGGTGGGCCTGAGCGTGCTCGAAGGCCGCCTTAGCGTAAGGTCGGGCCAACGTGGTCAGTTCTGCCATGATCGCCCTCGCTTAAATTTCAGCAGCCAGTTTGTTAACCAGCTCCGCGTGCGCGTTTTGATCGATTGTGGCACCCAGGATCTTCTCGGCACCGCCAACGGCCAGGCTACCCAATTGGGCGCGCAGCGCGTCTTTGACGCTGTTCAGTTCCTGTTCGATCTCGGCCTGAGCCGAAGCCTTCACGCGTTCAGCTTCGACGCGGGCTTTATCAACAGCCTCTTCGACGATCTGGTTACCGCGTTTCTTGGCTTGCTCAATGATCTCGGCTGCCTGTGCTTTTGCATCGCGCAGTTGGTGACCCGCTTTCTCTTGGGCCAACTCCAGGTCGCGAGCTGCACGGGTGGCAGCGTCCAATCCATCCGCGATCTTCTTCTGACGTTCGTGCAAAGCCGCGATGACCGGAGGCCACACGAACTTCATGCAAAACAGTACAAAAATGAAGAACGCAACGGACTGGCCAATCAGGGTTGCATTAATGTTCACGCCAACACCTCGCTCGTTCGTTGTCCATCACACCAATCAACTCGAAAATTCGAGTGATCAGCCAGCGAGTTGACCAACGAAGGGGTTCGCGAAGGTGAAGAACAGAGCGATACCAACGCCGATCATGGTTACGGCGTCGAGCAGACCGGCCACGATGAACATTTTAACTTGCAGCATTGGAACCATTTCTGGCTGACGCGCTGCGCCTTCCAGGAACTTGCCGCCCAGCAGGCCGAAACCAATTGCGGTACCCAGTGCGCCCAGGCCGATCAACAGTGCAACAGCGATAGCGGTTAGACCAACTACAGTTTCCATCTTTCCTCCCGACTTTTACGTCGTATGGTTTAGGTTTTTTAGATTTTAAAGCGGTAAAACAAATCGTTTCATAGCCCAGGAGGGCCACCTTCCCGTTTTACCGGGAAGGACATCAGACTAGTCGAGACTGGTCTTAATGGTTTTCTTCGTGCGCCATCGACAGGTAGACGATGGTCAGCATCATGAAGATGAACGCCTGCAGGGTGATGATCAGGATGTGGAACACGGCCCACGCCCACTGCAGTACGACGCCCAGGCCACTGAGCCAGAGCAGGCCGCTGCCGAACATCACAGCGATCAGGATGAATACCAGCTCACCGGCGTACATGTTGCCGAACAGACGCAGTGCCAGGGAGATCGGCTTGGCGATCAGGGTGACGAATTCCAGCAGGAAGTTCACCGGGATCAGCAGGGCCTGGATGAAGATGTTCTTGCTACCGAAAGGATGCAGGGTCAGCTCGCCGATGAAACCGCCGATGCCCTTGACCTTGATGCTGTAGAAAATGATCAGCGCGAACACCGAGAAGGCCATGGCCAGCGTGGCGTTCGGGTCGGTGGTCGACACGGCGCGGAACGGAATCTCGTGGTTGCCGGAAATGGCCGCGGCCAGTTGCGGGATCCAGTCGACCGGTACCAGGTCGACGGCGTTCATCAGGAACACCCAGACGAAGATGGTCAGCGCCAGCGGTGCAATCACCGGGCTACGGCCGTGGAAGCTGTCTTTCACGCTGCCGTCGACGAATTCGACCAGTACTTCGACGAAGTTCTGCAGGGCGCCCGGCTGACCGGAGGTCGCCTTTTTCGCCGCCATGCGGAACAACAGGATGAAGATCAGCCCCAGTGCGACAGACCAACCCAGGGTATCCAGGTGGAATGCCCAGAAGCCCATTGCCTTGGCTTCTGCTGCGGAATGGGCAAAACCCCAGCCGCCGGTAGGTAGCTGACCGAAGGTCAGGTTCTGCAAGTGGTGCTGGATATAGCCCGAAGCGGATTCTGCTGCCATGGTTGCCTCAAACGCCCTAAGGTCTCGAAAGTCTTGTTTTCATTAGCAGGGGAGCGAACCAGCTGACCGACTGGGTCAGCACGAAGACGCCGAAGACTGCTATCGGCGCCAGTGGCTTCACACCTGCGAACGTCAGTGCAAACAGCACTGCCGTCAAAATTAACTTGCCCGCCTCGCCGGCATAAAAAGACCGGACGATGGACTGGGCTGCTCGGGCGCCGGAAAACCGAAAGGCCCTGTGAGCAAAATACACATTGGGTAGCAAGGCTATCAGGCCTCCGCAGAGTCCTGAGTATCCGGCAACGACACCGTGCCATTGCCAAAGCGCCACCGCGGCCACCAGCAATACGACCAATTGAGCCAATAAAACCGGAAATACCGCCAAGCGATGGAACGGCAACCTGTTTGGCCTGCGGGTTTCCATCACTCACGCTCCTCAAGGGTCGGCTGCCAGAAATCAATAACTTGGCATAAATTGTGCCGACAAAATGCGCGCAGAGTATAGGGGCGGTTCAGCCCCTATTCAACTGCCGGGTAGTGATTTCCGACTGCGCGCTACATGAGGAAATGTTTCAGCGGATGTGGGCAAGTACCCCTTGTAGTTCATCCAAGGAGTTATAGCGAATCACCAACTGACCTTTTCCCTTCTGCCCGTGGCGAATCTGCACCGCAGAGCCCAGGCGCTCGGCGAGGCGCTGCTCGAGGCGGCTGATGTCCGGGTCAGCCTTGGGGGGGTCGACCGGGGCCGGTTTGCCGCTCAGCCACTGGCGAACCAGTGCCTCGGTCTGGCGCACGGTAAGGCCGCGTGCGACAACATGTCGCGCCCCTTCGACCTGCCGGTCATCCGGCAAACCGAGCAAGGCACGGGCATGTCCCATTTCCAGGTCGCCGTGGGACAACATGGTCTTGATGACTTCGGGCAACGCGATCAGGCGCAGCAGGTTGGCCACGGTCACGCGGGACTTGCCCACGGCTTCGGCGACCTGTTGCTGGGTCAGCTGGAATTCCTGCTGCAGACGCTGCAGGGCCACGGCTTCCTCAATCGGATTGAGGTCTTCGCGCTGGATGTTCTCGATCAGCGCCATGGCGATGGCGGTTTCATCCGGCACATCGCGGACCATGGCCGGGATGGTTTCCTGGCCAGCCTGCTGGCTGGCACGCCAGCGGCGTTCACCGGCAATGATTTCAAAGCGCCCGCTGCCGATCGGACGGACCACGATCGGCTGCATCACGCCCTGGGCCTTGATCGAGTTCGCCAGTTCCTCCAGCGCCTGCGGGTCCATGTCGCGGCGCGGCTGGTATTTGCCGCGCTGGATCAGGTCCAGCGGCAGGTGCTGCAGTTCACGTTCGTCGGCCTGGACGGCCTGCTCTTCCAGCGAGCTGACGGTCGGACCACTCAGCAGTGCATCCAGTCCACGTCCGAGACCTCGTTTCTTGACGGCCATGGGGATTCCTTAAGTTGCCGGAGCGGCGGCGCGTGAATTTTTACGTTGCCGACGAACCATCTCGCCGGCCAGGGCCAGGTAGGCCACGGCACCACGGGATTGCTTGTCGTACGCCAGGGCCGGCATGCCGTAGCTCGGGGCTTCGGCCAGACGGATGTTGCGTGGAATCACGGTGTCGTACAGCTGGTCACCGAAATGTTCCTTGAGCTGTGCGGAAACGTCGTTCATCAGACTCAGGCGCGGGTCGTACATGGTCCGCAGCAGGCCTTCGACCTTCAGTTCCGGATTGAGCAGTTCGGCGATGCGCTTGATGTTATCCACAAGGTCGCTCAGCCCTTCGAGGGCAAAGTATTCACACTGCATGGGGATAATCACCCCGTCAGCGGCGACCAGGGCGTTGAGGGTCAGCATCGACAGCGACGGCGGACAGTCGATCAGGATGAAGTCGTAGTTCTCGCGGATCGGCGCCAGGGCGCTGCGCAGACGGCTTTCCTTCATCTGCATTTCCAGCAGCACCACTTCGGCCGCCGTCAGGTCACGGTTGGCCGGCAGCAATTGATAATTGCCGTGTTCGGAGAAGTGCATGGCCTGCGCCAGATCGCATTCGCCGATCAGCACATCGTAGATGGAGTTTTCCAGGCCGTGTTTATCCACACCGCTACCCATGGTGGCGTTGCCCTGTGGATCGAGATCGATCAACAGCACCCGGCGCTTGGTCGCGACCAGGGATGCTGCGAGGTTGATGCAGGTGGTGGTCTTGCCCACGCCACCTTTCTGGTTCGCTATCGCGAATACCTTAGCCATTCTTGCTTGTGTTCCCAATCATGCCGTGCGGCGCAGTATCAGCAGATGACGTTGGCCTTGGCAACCAGGTACGGCCAAGGCGTGTTCGCTATCGAGGTGGAAGTCTGCCGGCAATGCTACCAGCTCATCCGCCGGATGGACGCCCTTCATTGCCAGCCAGCGTGTGTCAGTGTCGCCGAGATGGCGGGTCCAGTTGCTGAAGTTCTCCATGCTGCTGAACGCCCGGGAAATGATCCCGTTGAACGGCTGCGGCGGCTGGAAGGCTTCGACGCGACTGTGGATAACTTGCAGGTTATCCAGTTGGAGTTCGAGTTTGACCTGGGTCAGGAAGCGGGTTTTCTTGCCATTGCTGTCCAGGCAGGTCACTGGCGACCGGGGAAACAGGATCGCCAGGGGAATACCCGGCATGCCGCCGCCGCTGCCAACGTCGAGCCAGCGGCCATCTTCGACAAAGGACATCACGCTCAGGCTGTCGAGCAGGTGCCGTGAAACCATTTCGTCCGGATCGCGCACCGCGGTCAGGTTGTAGGCCTTGTTCCACTTGATCAACAGGGCCAGGTAGCCCAGCAACTGTTCGTGCTGGGTTGCGCTCAGGTTGACACCGAGCTGGCGAGCACCTGTGGATAACTCTTCGGCGTGTTGCGAGGTGACCAACGAACTCAAGCGCTTTGCTCCAACTGACGGCCCGCGCCGCGTTTTTTCAAGTGAATCATCAACAGGGAAATCGCCGCCGGCGTCACACCGGGGATTCGCGAAGCCTGGCCCAGGGTCTCGGGCCGGGTCGCGCCGAGCTTGCTCTGGATCTCTTTCGACAGGCCGGAGATGTTCGAGTAATCGATATCCACAGGCAACCGGGTGTCTTCGCTGGCCCGCAGCCGGGCGATCTCGTCCTGCTGGCGGTCGATGTAGCCGGCGTACTTGGTCTTGATCTCGACCTGCTCGGCGACCTGTGGATCCTGCGCGCCCTGTCCGGTCACTTCGACCAGACCAGCGTAGTCGATTTCCGGACGACTCAGCAGATTCAGCAAATTGTATTCATGGGTCAGCGGCGTACCGAACTTCTCGGCGATGGCATCGCCCTGCTCGGTGCCCGGGCGTACCCAGGTGCTTTTCAGGCGCTGTTCTTCCAGCTCGATGCTCTCGCGTTTCTTGCAGAAAGCCGCCCAGCGCACGTCATCCACCAGGCCCAGCTCGCGACCTTTTTCGGTCAGGCGCAGGTCGGCGTTGTCTTCGCGCAGGATCAACCGGTATTCGGCGCGGGAGGTGAACATCCGATACGGTTCCTGGGTACCTAGGGTGATCAGGTCGTCGACCAGTACCCCGATGTACGCCTCGTCGCGACGCGGACACCAGCTGTCCTTGCCCTGTGCACGCAGCGCGGCGTTGGCGCCGGCCAGTAAACCCTGGGCACCGGCCTCTTCGTAACCGGTGGTGCCGTTGATCTGGCCGGCAAAGAACAGGCCGCCGATCACCTTGGTTTCCAGGCTGTACTTCAGGTCACGCGGATCGAAGTAATCGTATTCGATGGCATAGCCCGGACGAACGATATGGGCGTTTTCCATGCCACGGATCGACTGGACGATCTGCAACTGCACGTCGAACGGCAGGGATGTGGATATCCCGTTCGGATACAGCTCGTGGGTGGTCAGGCCTTCCGGCTCGATGAAGACCTGGTGGCTTTCCTTGTCGGCAAAGCGATGGATCTTGTCTTCGATCGACGGGCAGTAGCGCGGGCCGATCCCTTCGATCACACCGGAATACATCGGCGATCGATCGAGGTTGGCCGCGATGATCTCGTGGGTCCGGGCGTTGGTGTGGGTAATCCAGCAACTCACCTGGCGCGGATGCTGCTCTTTCGAGCCCATGAACGACATCACCGGAATGGGCGTATCACCCGGTTGCTCGCTCATCACCGAGAAATCCACGGAACGGCCGTCGATCCGCGGCGGCGTGCCGGTTTTCAGGCGACCGACGCGCAATGGCAGTTCCCGCAGGCGGTGAGCCAGGGCAATCGACGGCGGATCGCCGGCGCGGCCACCGGAATAGTTCTGCATCCCGATGTGGATAAGTCCACCGAGGAAAGTCCCGGTGGTCAATACCACGGATTCGGCGAAGAAACGCAGGCCCATCTGGGTCACGACACCACGAACCTGGTCCTGCTCGACGATCAGGTCGTCGGCGGCCTGTTGAAATATCCACAGGTTCGGCTGGTTTTCCAGGATTTCACGGACGGCGGCCTTGTACAGCACGCGGTCGGCCTGTGCACGGGTTGCACGCACGGCCGGGCCCTTGCGGCTGTTGAGAACCCGGAACTGGATGCCGCCTTTATCGGTGGCGATGGCCATCGCGCCGCCGAGGGCGTCGATTTCCTTGACCAGGTGGCTCTTGCCGATGCCACCGATGGCAGGGTTGCAACTCATTGCACCGAGGGTTTCCACGTTATGCGTCAGCAACAGGGTTTTTGCCCCCATGCGTGCTGATGCTAGTGCTGCCTCGGTACCGGCATGACCGCCGCCGATGACGATCACTTCAAAACGGGAAGGGAAATCCACCACGCACCTCGTGCCTGCTTCCAGGTAGGTAAATAAGAAAAATTTGGACTGAATGAACAAGTATAGGGAATTCGCCCTTCCTAAAGAACCCTTTGCACAAAATTTAACCAGCTGTGGATAATCGGGGGTAATAGAAATTAAAAGAGAGAAATTTATTAAAGCTTTGTTTTTATGTTTATTCTTAGTGAGCACCCATTCTGTGGATAAGGTTCTACAGACCTTGTTTTACGGTGTGTACAGAGATTCATAAGTCTGTGGTCATGTGCCATGGAGGGTTTGGGATAACCGGTGTAAGCCTGTGGATTAAAGCGCTGCTTATCCACAAGCGGGTTCATCCTCAGTTTTCAGGCCTGGTTATCAACCGAGCTGAAGGGCAGTTATTCACAGGGCTTAATCCACAGAAAATCGCTTTCCCGATGAATCGCAGGCACGCGCAAACCCTCCGCGAGCCGGAATTCATCAAGAGAGCGGAAGGATCAGTGAAGCAGAAAGAGAGGAGACGCCGGGATCAGGCCCGGCCCCCATGCAAGACAGGAAGTGGAATCAGACATCGTCCCAGCGATGAAATACGGCGGCCTGGCCGTGAATCACGCCTTCGGCATCCTGCAATTGCCAGACAAGGCCTTCGCGGATCCAGAAGCGCCTGCCCGTCCTGGAGATACGGATCCCGGTGTAGCCGCTGGCATAACCCTGTTGATGGACGCGATCCAGCAAGGACTGGCGTTCCGCACGGTTCGGCGCCTCGGCGGACAGTCGCGACGGCAACTGGGTGAACTGCGCCCAGTCATAATCGAAACAGTGCTGCGCAGCCCGATTGGCATAGATGAAACGTGGATCGGCATCGGTGTTGTGGGACAGCACGCAAAAGGGCGCCCGCTCGTACAACCAGGTCGCATCACTGTCCTGCGGCACCAATGGCTGACCGACAAGCCGTTGATAACTCCCGGTCAGAAGCTCGAAAAAGGCTGGATCAATGGACAACGAACTCATCATTTCCCCGCTACGTCGGTGTGTAAGGTTCAAGGACGCCTCCCTGTCCCGTCGTGCTCCTGATGCATTCACGGCAACTGTGGATAACCGGACCGCCTCCGCTTGGTCATTTCCCGATACAAAAACTCGAAAAGATTCTTCCCAGCAGATCGTCGGAGCTGAAGGCACCGGTGATTTCCCCAAGGAATTGCTGTGCCTGACGCAAATCTTCGGCCAGCAGCTCTCCGGCACCTGCCAGGGTCAACTGTGCATGACCGTGCTCGAGGGCCGAACTGGCGAAGCGCAGGGCTTCCAGGTGCCGGCGGCGAGCGCTGAAGCTGCTTTCCGATGTCTGTTCATAACCCATGCAGGCCTTGAGGTGGTCGCGCAGCAGCTCCAGGCCTTCGCCACCGGCCTTGGCGCTGAGGCTGATGGTGACGTGGCCATCCGCGCTGACCTCCAGGGCGATGCCCTCTCCCGTCAGGTCGGCCTTGTTGCGGATCAACGTGACTTTCGCCGGATCCGGTCGCTGTTCGAGAAACTCCGGCCACAAGGCAAAAGGATCCACAGCCTCCGGCGCGGTGGCGTCCACCACCAGCAATACCCGATCGGCCTCGCCGATGGCCTTGAGGGCTCGTTCCACACCGATCTTTTCCACATGATCGTCGGTATCCCGCAATCCGGCCGTATCGACAACGTGCAGGGGCATGCCGTCGATGTGGATATGTTCGCGCAGGATATCCCGGGTGGTCCCGGCGATCTCGGTGACGATTGCCGCTTCGCGACCCGCCAGGGCATTGAGCAGGCTCGATTTGCCGGCGTTCGGCCGGCCGGCGATGACCACGGTCATGCCATCCCGCAGCAGTGCCCCCTGGCCGGCCTCGCGGATCACTGTGGATAACCCGTCGCGCACGGCGTCGAGCATCGTCAGCACATGGCCGTCGGCGAGGAAGTCGATTTCCTCCTCGGGAAAATCGATGGCCGCCTCCACGTAGATCCGCAGGCCGATCAATTGTTCGGTGAGGTTATGCACACGCTGGGAGAACGCCCCTTGCAGCGAGCGCAAGGCATTGCGCGCAGCCTGGGCCGAACTGGCCTCGATCAGGTCGGCGATCGCCTCGGCCTGGGCCAGGTCGAGCTTGTCATTGAGGAATGCGCGCTCGCTGAATTCACCGGGGCGAGCCAGTCGACAGCCCAGCTGCAGGCAACGCTGCAGCAGCATGTCGAGGACGATCGGGCCGCCGTGGCCCTGCAGCTCCAGGACATCTTCGCCGGTGAACGAATTCGGCCCCGGAAAATACAGCGCGAGGCCTTCATCGAGTACTTCGCCGGCGTCGCCGTGGAACGGACCGTAGTGGGCGAAACGCGGTTTCAGTTCACGACCGCTGATGGCCAGCGCCGCACTTTGCGCCAGAGGCCCGGAAATACGGACGATGCCGACCCCGCCACGGCCCTGGGCGGTGGCAACGGCGGCGATGGTTTCCCGAGGGACGTTCATGGAGCGGGCCTCAAAGCAGAAAGTGACAGATAGCAAAACGCCCCACTAGGGGGCGTTTTGAGTGGTTATCCACAGAGTAAGTTACGCAGCGGCTTTTTTGGTAGCGGCTTCGATCTTACGTGTGATGTACCACTGCTGGGTGATCGACAGGCAGTTGTTCACAACCCAGTACAGCACCAGACCGGCAGGGAACCACAGGAAGAAGAAGGTGAAGATGATCGGCATCAGCTTCATCACCTTGGCCTGCATCGGATCCGGCGGAGTCGGGTTCAGACGCTGCTGGATGAACATGGTCGCGCCCATGATGATCGGCAGGATGAAGAACGGATCCTTGATCGACAGGTCGGTAATCCACAGGATGAACGGTGCCTGGCGCATTTCCACGCTTTCCAGCAGAACCCAGTACAGCGAGAGGAAGACCGGCATCTGCACGAGGATCGGCAAGCAACCCCCCAGCGGATTGATCTTCTCCTTCTTGTACAGCTCCATCATGGCTTGCGACATTTTCTGCCGGTCATCGCCATGTTGCTCTTTCAGCGCAGCCAGTTTCGGAGCAACGGCACGCATGCGCGCCATCGACTTGTAGCTGGCGGCCGACAAGGGGAAGAAAAGCCCTTTGATCAGCATGGTCAGGACGATGATCGAGAAGCCCCAGTTGCCGAGCAGGCTGTGGATATGTTGCAGCAGCCAGAAGATCGGTTGGGCAATGAACCACAGGATGCCGTAGTCAACGGTCAGTTCCAGACCCGGGGACAACTCTTTCAGCACCGCCTGGCTCTTCGGACCGGCGTAGAGGACCGCGCTGGTCTCGACTTTCTGGCCTGGAGCCACGGTCAGCGAAGGACCGGTGTAGCCGATGATGTAGTTACCCTGGCTGTCCTTGCGGGTGGTCACGACATTGCTGTCGCCCTTGGCAGGGACCCACGCGGTCACGAAGTAGTGTTGCAGCCAGGCAACCCAGCCACCCTGGACGGTTTCTTTCAGCGGGCCCTTGTCGATATCTTTCATCGACACTTTCTTGTACGGCTCGGAACTTGTCCACAGGGCGGCGCCCAGGTAAGTCGCGGTACCGGTGGCGGTGCTGGAAGAAGGATCGGCGCTGGCGTCGCGTTTCAGCTGGGCGAACATCGCGCCCGACCATGGCTGGGCGCTTTCGTTGTCGATCAGGTAGGAAACGGTCACGTCATACAGGCCGCGCTTCAGGCTGAAACGCTTGATGTAGTTGACGCCGTTTTCGCTGAACTTCAGGTCGACGACCAGTTTGTCCTGACCGTCAGCCAGTTGATAACTCTTCTGTTCGGAGGAGTACAACGGGCGACCGGCGGAGCTGGAGTCCGGGCCGTTGGCGCCGATCAGGCCGCTTTGAGCCAGATAGGTACGCTCGCCACCGTTGTCGAACAGCTGGAACGGAATTTCCGGGTGATCCTGGCGACGTGGATAAAGCGGCAACTTCAGTTGCGCGACATCCCCACCTTTTGGATCGATAGCCAGGTCGAGCACATCCGTCTTGATATGGATGAGGTCTTTGCTGGCGGCCACCGGCGCTTCAACAGGAGCACTGGTGTCATTGGCAGCTCGTGGAATGTCATCACTGGCGGCGGCATTGCTGCCGGTTGCCGTATCCGGCAAGCCAGAAACGGTGGTGCTGGCAACATTCTGAGTCGGCAGGGCAGCCTGACCGTAGTCCTGGTTCCATTTGAGAACCATGACGTAGGACACGATTGCCAGGGCGACGATCAGGATCGTGCGTTTGATATCCATGATTACTCGGCCATCGAAGAAGAACGGGAGGTAGGGATAGGTGGAACCGGGTCATAACCACCGGCATTCCACGGATGACAGCGACCTAAACGACGAAAGGTCAGCCAGCCACCGCGCAGGAGTCCATGAGTTTCGATGGCTTCGTACGCGTAGCAGGAACAACTGGGGTAGAAACGACAGTGACTGGCCATCAGGGGACTGATGGCATAGCGGTAAAACTGGATCGGAACGAGCGCCAGTTTACGCATCTGGACTGTCTACCCCTGCAGGTTCGGTTTTGACGGTGGCTGCCGGCGCATTACGGGCCAGGCGTTTCCACAGTTTGCCGAAATGCTGAATCAATTCGGGGTTTTCTACGTCCCCCAAACCTTTGCGCGCGACGATAACAATGTCCCAGCCGACCAGTGAATCCTGGTGCAGACGGAACGATTCGCGCATCAGACGTTTGAGGCGATTGCGCTCAACGGAGAGCTTCACGCTCTTTTTACCGATAACCAGCCCCAGGCGGGGATGATCGAGGTCGTTGTTGCGCGCAAGGAGCAGGAGATTTTTCCCCGGAACCTTGCCGGTAGGGGAGTCAAAGACTGCCTTGAAATGTCGTGGCGTAAGCAGACGCTTTTCCCGACTGAAGTCCTGACTCACCACCAGTGCCGGATTATCAAACTGCCAGACGAGCGCGGCCTTTGGCGCGACGACGCGACAGGACGGCACGGCCGTTCTTGGTTGCCATGCGAGCACGGAAACCGTGGGTGCGGGCGCGTTTGATAGTGCTGGGTTGGAAAGTACGTTTCATGGCGTTGCTACCTGGTTCGTCACAACGGGCCGGAATGGCCCCCGTTTTAAGAGACCGGGGATTCTAGAGAAAGCAAGCCTCTAGGTCAATTTCCAACCAGCTTTTACTTCATATAGGTATTCAGGGTCCGTGCGCTTGATCGGCTCGCGACCTAGATATAGAAATAAAGAAGGGAATTATTTAAAGCTTTTCTGTAAAGCTTATAAAAGCTTAGGAAGCCATCCTCTGTGGATAAGTGCCCCGACGCCTTTAACCGCCTACTGTACAGAGAATGACAACACGGTGGGGAAACGGTGTCCTGCCTGTGCTGCGCTGTCGGATAAGCTGTGTGTGGAATGGCATGTTATCCACAGGCCGGTTACCCACAGACTTTCGACCCCACTTGTGCAACGACCTCAGGGGCGGTTATCCACAGAGCTTATGCACATACCATTTGTCGCTTTGTTCACAGATAAGATGTTGATTCCTTGGGTTCTCCCTTCAATCGACGTGTGGATAAGTGCTCTGCCTGCCGGTACAATGGCCGCTTGTTTTTGCCTCACCGGCTTTCAACTTAGGGGATATCCGTGTCAGTGGAACTTTGGCAGCAGTGCGTGGAGCTTCTGCGTGATGAGCTGCCTGCCCAGCAATTCAACACCTGGATCCGTCCACTACAGGTCGAAGCCGAAGGCGACGAGTTGCGTGTCTATGCACCGAACCGTTTTGTGCTCGACTGGGTGAATGAAAAGTACCTGGGACGTTTGCTCGAACTGTTGAACGAGCATGGCAATGGCCTGGCGCCTGCCCTTTCCTTATTAATAGGCAGCAAGCGCAGTTCCGCTCCACGGGCGGCTCCCAATGCACCATTGGCCGCTGCCGCCTCCCAGGCCATGGCGGCCAGTGCCGCTCCGGCACCGACACCCGCGGCCACACCGGCACAACCTGCCCCGGCGCAGAAACCGGTGGTCGAAGTCAGCGAAGAACCGTCCCGCGACAGTTTCGACCCCATGGCCGGCGCCAGCTCGCAGCAGGCCCCGGTGCGTTCGGAGCAACGGACCGTCCAGGTCGAAGGTGCGCTCAAGCACACCAGCTACCTGAACCGTACCTTCACCTTCGAGAACTTCGTCGAGGGTAAGTCCAACCAGCTGGCCCGCGCCGCGGCCTGGCAGGTGGCGGACAACCCCAAGCACGGTTACAACCCGCTGTTCCTGTATGGCGGCGTCGGCCTGGGTAAGACCCACTTGATGCACGCCGTGGGTAACCATCTATTAAAGAAGAACCCGAATGCCAAGGTGGTCTACCTGCATTCGGAGCGTTTCGTCGCGGACATGGTCAAGGCGCTGCAACTCAACGCCATCAACGAATTCAAGCGTTTCTACCGTTCGGTGGACGCCCTGCTGATCGACGACATTCAATTCTTTGCCCGCAAGGAACGTTCCCAGGAAGAGTTTTTCCACACCTTCAACGCCCTGCTCGAAGGCGGTCAGCAGGTGATTCTCACCAGTGACCGCTATCCGAAGGAAATCGAAGGGCTGGAAGAGCGCCTGAAATCGCGCTTCGGCTGGGGCCTGACGGTAGCGGTCGAGCCGCCGGAACTGGAAACCCGGGTCGCGATCCTGATGAAGAAGGCCGACCAGGCCAAGGTCGAACTGCCTCACGATGCGGCGTTCTTCATCGCCCAGCGTATCCGTTCCAACGTCCGTGAACTCGAGGGCGCCCTGAAACGGGTGATCGCCCACTCGCACTTCATGGGTCGCGATATCACCATCGAGCTGATTCGCGAATCGCTGAAGGATCTGCTGGCACTGCAGGACAAGCTGGTGTCTGTGGATAACATCCAGCGCACCGTGGCCGAGTACTACAAGATCAAGATTTCCGACCTGCTGTCCAAGCGCCGCTCGCGCTCGGTGGCACGTCCGCGTCAGGTCGCGATGGCCCTGTCCAAGGAACTGACCAACCACAGCCTGCCTGAAATTGGTGATGTCTTTGGCGGACGCGACCATACTACGGTCTTGCATGCATGCCGCAAGATCAACGAACTTAAGGAATCCGACGCGGACATCCGCGAGGACTACAAGAACCTGCTGCGTACACTGACCACTTGAGAACTGCAGCGCAGCTTACTAAGGCAAGGGACTAGACCATGCATTTCACCATTCAACGCGAAGCCCTGTTGAAACCCCTGCAACTGGTCGCAGGCGTCGTCGAGCGCCGCCAGACCTTGCCGGTGCTCTCCAATGTGCTGCTGGTCGTCGAAGGCCAGCAACTGTCGCTGACCGGTACCGACCTGGAAGTCGAGCTGGTCGGTCGCGTCCAGCTCGAGGAACCCGCCGAGCCGGGGGAAATCACCGTGCCGGCGCGCAAGCTGATGGATATCTGCAAAAGCTTGCCGAACGACGCCCTGATCGACATCAAGGTCGACGAGCAGAAACTGGTGGTGAAGGCCGGCCGTAGCCGCTTCACCCTGTCGACCCTGCCGGCCAACGACTTCCCGACCGTGGAAGAAGGCCCGGGCTCGCTGACCTGCAGCCTGGATCAAAGCAAGCTGCGTCGCCTGATCGAGCGCACCAGCTTTGCCATGGCCCAGCAGGACGTGCGCTACTACCTCAACGGTATGCTGCTCGAGGTCTCTGCCGGGGTGATCCGTGCCGTGGCCACCGACGGCCACCGTCTGGCAATGTGCTCGATGCAGGCCGATATCGGTCAGCCCGACCGTCACCAGGTGATCGTGCCACGCAAGGGTATTCTTGAACTGGCGCGCCTGCTGACCGAACCGGAAGGCAATGTCAGCATCGTGCTGGGCCAACACCACATTCGCGCCACCACCGGTGAGTTCACCTTCACCTCGAAGCTGGTCGACGGCAAGTTCCCGGACTACGAGCGCGTGCTTCCCAAAGGTGGCGACAAGCTGGTGCTGGGCGATCGTCAGGCGCTGCGCGAAGCGTTCAGCCGTACCGCGATCCTGTCCAACGAGAAGTACCGCGGTATCCGTCTGCAACTGGCCAATGGTCAGCTGAAGATCCAGGCCAACAACCCGGAACAGGAAGAAGCCGAAGAAGAAGTGGGCGTCGACTACAACGGCGGCTCCCTGGAAATCGGCTTCAACGTCAGCTACCTGCTGGATGTGCTGGGCGTGATGACCACCGAGCAGGTTCGCCTGATCCTTTCCGACTCCAACAGCAGTGCGCTGGTCCAGGAATCGGATAACGACGACTCGGCCTACGTCGTCATGCCGATGCGTCTGTAACGGTGCCTCGCCTCTCCATGTCCAGCACACGCTAGATGTCCCTCAGTCGTGTTTCGGTCACCGCGGTGCGCAACCTGCACCCGGTGACCTTCTCTCCCTCCCCGCGTATCAATATCCTTTACGGCGCCAACGGCAGCGGAAAAACCAGCGTGCTGGAAGCCATCCACTTGCTGGGGCTTGCCCGTTCGTTCCGTAGTACCCGCCTGTTGCCGGTGATCCAGTACGAGCAACTCGCCTGCACGGTATTTGGCCAGGTCGAGCTGGCCGAGGGTGGACACAGCGCGTTGGGGATATCCCGTGATCGCCAGGGTGAATTCCAGATCCGCATCGACGGCCAGAACGCCAAGAGCGCGGCGCAGCTGGCGGAGATCCTGCCGCTGCAACTGATCAACCCGGACAGCTTTCGCCTGCTGGAAGGCGCGCCGAAGATTCGTCGACAGTTCCTCGACTGGGGAGTGTTCCACGTGGAACCACGATTCATGTCGACCTGGCAGCGCCTGCAGAAGGCCCTGCGGCAGCGGAACTCATGGCTGCGGCATGGTACACTTGACGCCGCTTCGCAAGCGGCCTGGGACCGGGAATTGTGCCTGGCCAGCGCCGAAATCGATGAATACCGCCGCGCTTATATCAAAGCCTTGAAACCAGTCTTTGAGCAGACCTTGAGCGAGCTAGTCGAACTCGAGGGCTTAACGCTTAGCTATTACCGTGGTTGGGACAAGGACAAAGAGCTGAGTGCAGTGCTCGCCTCGTCCCTGCATCGGGACCAGCAAATGGGTCATACCCAGGCCGGACCACAACGAGCTGATTTGCGCCTCCGATTGGGTGCACACAATGCCGCGGACATCCTGTCGCGGGGTCAGCAGAAATTGGTGGTCTGTGCATTGCGTATCGCTCAGGGGCACCTGGTCAGTCAGGCCCGGCGCGGCCAATGTATTTATCTGGTGGATGACTTGCCGTCCGAGCTGGACGAGCAACACCGTCGCGCACTGTGTCGCTTGCTTGAAGACTTACGCTGCCAGGTCTTTATCACCTGTGTAGACCACGAATTATTGAGGGAAGGCTGGCAGACGGAAACGCCAGTCGCTTTGTTCCACGTGGAACAAGGCTGTATCACCCAGACCCACGACCATCGGGAGTGAAGGCATGAGCGAAGAAAATACGTACGACTCGACCAGCATCAAAGTGCTGAAAGGTTTGGATGCCGTACGCAAACGTCCCGGTATGTACATTGGCGACACCGATGATGGCAGCGGTCTGCACCACATGGTGTTCGAGGTGGTCGATAACTCCATCGACGAAGCACTGGCCGGTCATTGCGACGACATCAGCATCATCATCCACCCGGATGAGTCGATCACCGTACGCGACAACGGTCGCGGTATTCCGGTCGACGTGCACAAGGAAGAAGGCGTTTCCGCGGCCGAGGTCATCATGACCGTGCTGCACGCCGGCGGTAAGTTCGACGACAACTCCTACAAGGTATCCGGCGGCCTGCACGGCGTGGGTGTGTCGGTGGTGAACGCGCTGTCCGAACTGCTGGTGCTGACCGTACGTCGCAGCGGCAAGATCTGGGAACAGACCTACGTCCACGGTGTGCCTCAGGAACCGATGAAAATCGTCGGCGAGAGCGAAACCACCGGTACCCAGATTCACTTCAAGGCTTCCGGCGAAACCTTCAAGAACATCCATTTCAGCTGGGACATCCTGGCCAAGCGGATTCGCGAACTGTCCTTCCTCAACTCCGGTGTCGGCATCGTCCTCAAGGACGAGCGCAGCGGCAAGGAAGAGTTGTTCAAGTACGAAGGCGGCCTGCGTGCGTTCGTTGAATACCTGAACACCAACAAGACTGCGGTCAACCAGGTGTTCCACTTCAATATCCAGCGTGAAGACGGCATCGGCGTGGAAATCGCCCTGCAGTGGAACGACAGCTTCAACGAGAACCTGTTGTGCTTCACCAACAACATCCCGCAGCGCGACGGCGGTACTCACCTGGTGGGTTTCCGTTCCGCACTGACTCGTAACCTGAACAACTACATCGAACAGGAAGGTCTGGCGAAGAAGCACAAGGTCGCCACCACCGGTGACGATGCCCGTGAAGGCCTGACCGCGATCATTTCGGTGAAAGTGCCGGATCCGAAGTTCAGCTCCCAGACCAAGGACAAGCTGGTTTCTTCCGAAGTGAAGACCGCGGTCGAACAGGAAATGGGCAAGTACTTCTCCGACTTCCTGCTGGAAAACCCGAACGAAGCCAAGCTGGTGGTCGGCAAGATGATCGATGCCGCCCGTGCCCGTGAAGCGGCACGTAAAGCCCGCGAGATGACCCGCCGCAAAGGTGCGCTGGATATCGCCGGCCTGCCGGGCAAACTGGCCGACTGCCAGGAAAAGGACCCTGCCCTTTCCGAACTGTATCTGGTGGAAGGTGACTCTGCTGGCGGTTCCGCCAAGCAGGGTCGCAACCGTCGTACCCAGGCGATCCTGCCGTTGAAGGGCAAGATCCTCAACGTCGAGAAAGCCCGTTTCGACAAGATGATCTCGTCCCAGGAAGTGGGCACGCTGATCACCGCACTGGGCTGCGGTATCGGGCGCGAAGAGTACAACATCGAGAAGCTGCGTTATCACAACATCATCATCATGACCGATGCTGATGTCGACGGTTCGCACATCCGTACCCTGCTGCTGACCTTCTTCTTCCGCCAGTTGCCGGAGCTGATCGAGCGTGGCTACATCTACATCGCCCAGCCACCGTTGTACAAGGTGAAGAAAGGCAAGCAGGAGCAGTACATCAAGGACGACGACGCCATGGAAGAGTACATGACGCAGTCGGCCCTGGAAGATGCGAGCCTGCACCTGAACGAAGATGCCCCGGGGATTTCCGGCGAGGCGCTGGAGCGCCTGGTGAACGACTTCCGCATGGTGATGAAGACCCTCAAGCGCCTGTCGCGCCTGTACCCGCAGGAACTGACCGAGCACTTCATCTACCTGCCGGCGGTGAGCCTGGAGCAGTTGGGCGATCACGCGGCGATGCAGGAATGGCTGGCCAAGTATGAAGTCCGCCTGCGCCTGAACGAGAAGTCCGGCCTGGTCTACAAGGCCAGCCTGCGTGAAGACCGTGAACGTAATGTCTGGCTGCCGGAAGTCGAACTGATTTCCCACGGCCTGTCGAACTACGTCACCTTCAACCGCGACTTCTTCGGCAGCAACGACTACAAGACCGTGGTGACCCTGGGCGCGCAACTGAGCACCCTGCTCGACGAAGGCGCCTACATCCAGCGTGGTGAACGCAAGAAAGCCGTGACCGAGTTCAAGGAAGCCCTGGACTGGCTGATGGCTGAAAGCACCAAGCGCCACACGATCCAGCGCTATAAAGGGCTGGGTGAAATGAACCCGGATCAGCTCTGGGAAACCACCATGGATCCGGCGGTCCGTCGCATGCTGAAAGTGACGATCGAAGACGCCATCGGCGCCGACCAGATCTTCAACACCCTGATGGGCGACGCGGTAGAACCCCGCCGCGACTTCATCGAAAGCAACGCGTTGGCGGTGTCCAACCTGGACTTCTGATCAGGTAGCCTGGCTGCAAGAGAAACTCCCCGGTCCCGACGGTCCGGGGAGTTTTTTATTGGCTGTTGAATAACCCCCTGCCCTGTGGCCCGGGACTTTAATTGGCCAACAGGACATCCTGCTCTTTCGCGCACAACGCCAACAAGAAATCCCAAACCACCCTCAGCCGCACCGATTTGTGCAGTTCCCTGCGGGTGCTCATCCAGTAACTGCGCTGGATCGTCTCCTGGGGCAGTATGCGCACCAGTTCAGGATCGTCCTTGGCCATGTAGTTGGGCAGCACCGCGATGCCCAGGCCGGCCCGTGCGGCGATCTGCTGGGCAATCACGCTGGTGCTGCGGAAGGTCACGTTCGGCGAGCGGCAGAAGTCGTCGAGAAACAGCAGCTCCTGGCTGAACAGCAGGTCGTCGACATAGCCGATCCACTGGTGTTGCGAGAGGTCGTCGCGATTCGCCAGGCGCGGTGCCCGGGCCAGGTACGCCGGGCTGGCATAGAGGGCCAGGCGATAGTCGGTGAGCTTGCGGGTGATCAGCATATCGGCGTGGGGCCGGTCGAGGTGGATGCTGATCTCGGCTTCGCGGTTGAGGATGCTGACGAAGCGTGGCACCGCCACCAGTTCGACTTCCAGTCCGGGGTAACGCTCGAACAGGCCGCCCATGCGCGAAGTGAGAAACATGATGCCGATGCCTTCGGTCACGCCCAGGCGAATCTTGCCCAGCGGCGCGATGGCCTGGGTGATTTCCTCCTGGGCCAGCAACGCGACGTTCTCCATGGCCTCGGCGTGCTTGAGCAAAGCCTGGCCCGAAGGCGTCAGTTCATAACCCTGGGCGTGCTGGACGAACAACGCGGTGCCCAGGCTCTGCTCGATGGTTTCGATATGCCGGGCGACGGTGCTGTGGGTGGTATTCAGCCGTTTTGCCGCGGTCAGCAAACGTCCGCTACGCTGTAGTTCGAGGAAAAATCGCAGGTCGTTCCAGTCAAACATAGGGCTCCTTGTGAATCGTCGGGTTCACTTGCCTTGCTTGAAAACGCACAGCACTTGCGCAAAAACGAACGTTTTCATCTCGAAATTAATCAATAACATGAGCTGATACAAGAACAATAAACGGCGAGGTCGCTGATGCCATCTGCCCATTTGCCTTACGACTATGTGATCGTCGGTGCCGGACCCGCTGGCTGCGTGCTGGCCAACCGGCTGTCCGCCGACCCGCAGAACAATGTGCTGCTGCTCGAAGCTGGCGGCCAGGATAACTACCCGTGGATTCATATCCCGGTCGGCTACCTGTTCTGCATCGGCAATCCACGCACCGACTGGTGCTTCAAGACCGAGTCCCAGCCTGGCCTGCAAGGTCGCAGCCTGAGCTACCCACGGGGCAAGGTGCTCGGTGGCAGCTCGTCCATCAACGGCATGATCTATATGCGCGGCCAGGCCGGCGACTATGATCGCTGGGCCGAACAAGGCAATCCGGGCTGGGCCTGGAAAGATGTGCTGCCGCTGTTCAAGCACAGCGAAAACCACTTCGGCGGTGCCGGCGAATTCCACAGCGACCAGGGCGAATGGCGGGTGGAACAGCAACGCTATTCCTGGCCGATCCTCGACGCCTTCCGTGACGCTGCCGCTGAAAACGGCATTGCCAGCGTCAGCGATTTCAACGCCGGGGATAACCAGGGCTGTGGATATTTCCAGGTCAACCAGCGTTCCGGCGTGCGCTGGAATTCAGCCAAGGCGTTTCTGCGACCGGTGCTCAAGCGCCCCAACCTGACCATCCTGACGGGCGTGCAGGTCGACCGGGTCAGCCTGGAAAATGGTCGGGCGACGGCGGTCCTGGCACGGTGGCAAGGTGAGGAACACTTGTTCCCGGCCCGCCGGGAAATCATTCTCTGTGCCGGCTCGGTCGGATCTCCGGGGATCCTGCAACGCTCCGGCATCGGTCCGCGGCCGCTGCTGGAAAACCTCGGGATTGGCGTACGCCACGAACTGCCGGGCGTAGGCGGCAACCTGCAGGACCACCTGCAACTGCGGCTGATCTACAAGCTCAGCAATGCCCGCACCCTCAACCAGGTGGCCAACAGCCTGTGGGGCAAGGCCGGCATGGGCCTGCGTTATCTTTATGACCGCAGTGGCCCGCTGGCGATGGCGCCGAGCCAGCTGGGAGCCTTCGTGAAATCGAACCCGGAGCAACCTTCGGCCAACCTGCAATATCACGTGCAGCCATTGTCGCTGGAGCGTTTCGGCGAGCCGCTGCACCGCTTCCCGGCCTTCACCGCCTCGGTCTGCAATCTGCGTCCGCTGAGTCGCGGCCGCATCGATATCCGCTCGGCCAACCCGGACGACGCACCGCTGATCGATCCCAACTACCTCAGCGATCCCGAAGACCTGAAGGTCGCCGCCGAAGCCATTCGCCTGACCCGGCGCATTGTCGACTCCCCTGCCCTGCGCGTGTTCAAGCCCGAGGAGTACCTGCCCGGCGCGTCCCTGCAAAGTGAAGAACAACTCTACGAGGCCGCCGCGAAGATCGGCACCACCATCTTCCACCCCGTCGGCACCTGCCGCATGGGTAACGGTCCGCAGGACGTCGTCGACTCCCGGTTGAGGGTGCATGGCGTACCCGGATTGCGCGTGGCGGATGCCTCGATCATGCCGCAGATCACCTCCGGCAATACCTGCTCGCCGACGGTGATGATCGCTGAAAAAGCCGCGCAGATGATTCTGCAAAGTCGCCAGGCGACAGATGAAGGAGGATTGGGCATCACCCGTGAAACCGCACTACCGACCGCCTGAACGGGGCGATCGGGATCAGGATTCCGGTGGCAGTCAGCCGGAATTCACAGTGGAACAACAACAATAATCACTGTGGCCCACAAGGCCGAGGACATAACGCATGTCGGACTATATCGAGCAACAGTCAACGCCGGTGGCTGCCAGCACGGGCAAGGAAGAACGAAAGATCATTTTTGCGTCATCCCTCGGGACCGTTTTCGAGTGGTATGACTTTTTTCTCTATGGCGCCCTGGCGGCGGTGATCAGCAAGCAGTTCTTTGCCGGGGTCAACGACACCACCGCGTTTATCTTCGCCCTGATGGCCTTTGCCGCCGGCTTCCTGGTGCGACCGTTCGGCGCGCTGGTGTTCGGTCGGCTGGGAGACATGATCGGGCGCAAATACACCTTCCTCATGACCATCATCCTGATGGGGCTGTCGACCTTCGCCGTCGGCCTGTTGCCCACCTACACCACCATCGGCATCGCCGCACCGATCATCCTGGTGCTGTTGCGCATGCTCCAGGGCCTGGCGCTGGGCGGTGAATACGGCGGTGCCGCGACCTATGTGGCCGAGCACGCGCCGGCCGGCAAGCGCGGTTTCCACACCGGCTGGATCCAGTCCACCGCGACCCTCGGCCTGCTCCTGTCGTTGCTGGTGGTCCTGGCCAGCCGCTACATCAGTGGCGATCAGTTCGAAGTCTGGGGCTGGCGCCTGCCGTTCCTGCTGTCGATCTTCCTGCTGGCGATCTCCACCTGGATCCGCCTGAGCATGCACGAGTCGCCGGCCTTCGTGAAAATGAAGGCCCAGGGCAAGGTCAGCAAATCGCCGATCCGCGAGTCCTTCGGTTCCTGGCCGAACCTGAAGATCGTCCTGACCGCGCTGTTCAGCATCAACGCCGGGCAGGCGGTGACCTTCTACACCGCCCAGTTCTACGTGATGTTCTTCATGACGCAGATGCTCAAGATGGACCCGACCCAGGCCAACACGCTGCTGATTATCAGCGTGGTGATCGGCGCACCGTTCTTCGTGCTGTTCGGCTGGCTCTCGGACAAGGTCGGGCGCAAGCCGATCCTGATGCTCGGCCTGCTGCTGGCGACAGTCTGCTACTTCCCGCTGTTCAAGGCGCTGAGTCACTACGCCAACCCGCAGGTGGATGCCGCCAGCCGGCAGGCGCCCATCGTCGTGATGGCCGACCCGGCCGGTTGCACCTTCCAGTTCGATCCCGTGGGCAAGGCCCGTTTCGACAGCCCCTGCGACAAGGTCAAGACCTTCCTGGTCAAACAGGGCCTGCCGTATGACTCCCAGGCCGCGGCGCCGGGTTCGACGGTGACGGTTGCGGTGGGCGAGCAGAAGATCAACGGCTTCGACGAAGCGGCCATGCGCGCGGCCATCACCCAGGCCGGCTACCCGGCCAAGGCTGACGCCGGGTCGGTGAACGAACCGATGGTGGTCCTGCTGATCGTGCTGCTGATCCTGATCGCCACCATGACCTATGGCCCGCTGGCGGCGGTGATGGTCGAATTGTTCCCGACCCGGATCCGCTATACCTCGATGTCGCTGCCCTACCATATCGGCAACGGCTGGTTCGGCGGATTCCTGCCCACCGTCTCGTTTGCGCTGGTGGTCTACACCGGGAATATCTTCTACGGGCTCTGGTATCCGGTGCTGGTAACCGGGATCAGCCTGGTGGTCGGGCTGTTCTGTCTGAAAGAAACCCGGGATGTGGATATCGATAAGGTCTGAGGTTTTCGCAGGCATGAAAAAACCGGCATTAACGCCGGTTTTTTTATCGCCGAGAAAAACTTATGCACGATTTTTGTTGAAAAGTCATACCGAGAAATAAGTATTTAAATCAGCTAGTTACGACATTTTTTCGGAAGAAATCCAAATCTTGTGCACAAGTTATCCACAAAACCGTCAGGCCGCGCTCGGCGTTTCCGCCACCGTGTGTGGCGGTAATGAACCCATCTCGCGCTGGGTGTTCTCGTTCCAGGCCTGGACCCGGTCGTTCAACTCGGCAATGGCCCGTGGGCCGCTGCCTTCGGCGAACATCGGGGCACCGATCACCACGGTGATGGTGCCGGACTTTTTCGCCCAGCCGGTCTTCGGCCAGAACTTGCCGGCATTGTGGGCAATCGGCAGCACCGGCAGCTCGGCGTTGACCGCCAGCGCCGTACCGCCGCGGGAAAACTTGCCGACAGTACCGAAGGGCACGCGGGTGCCTTCCGGGAAGATCAGCACCCAGACGTTGTCCTTGAGCAGTTCATCGCCCTTCTTCGCCACGTGCTTGAGCGCCGCCTTCGGGTTGTCGCGGTCAATGGCGATCGGCCGCAGCATAGCCATGGCCCAGCCGAAGAACGGCACATAGAGCAGTTCACGCTTGAGCACCTGGCTCAACGGCGAGAAATAGGCCGACAGGAAGAAGGTCTCCCAGGTGCTCTGGTGATTCGACAGGATCACGCAAGGGCGCTCGGGCACATTCTCGGCACCCTTGATCTCGACCGTGATGCCCAGGAATACTTTGGTCAGCCACAGGGCGCAGCGGCACCAGTACACGTTGATGAAGCGATAACGTGCCTTGAACGGCAGGAACGGGGCGATAAAAAAGCTCAGGGAGCACCACAGCAGCGAACTGGTGCCCAGCAGCAGGTAAAAGAAAAAGGTTCTGATGGCCTGCAGGATCGACATAGCGGCATTTACCGTTGCGGGCACTGCCCGCCTGTTAATAAGTGCACCCCCGAACAGTCCTTGGTCAGGAAGTCAGAGAAGCGCTAATTGTGGATAAGTTCAGCGGCAACCGCCGCCAGATCGTCAAAAATCAAAGTGCCCACCGGCAGGGTTTTCCCCAGTGTCTTCTCGCCTTTACCGGTTTTAACCAAAACTGGCTGACAATCGACGGCGCTGGCGGCTTCCAAGTCACCCAGGCTGTCTCCGACAAACCATAGCCTAGACAGATCGACGCCGTAATGCGCGGCGATGGTCCTGAGCATGCCCGGCTTGGGCTTGCGGCAATCGCAGCCCTCGTCCGGACCATGGGGACAGTACACCACCAGGCCGAGCTCGCCACCCTGTTGCGCCACCAACGAACGCAGGCGCTCGTGCATGGCGTCCAGGGTCGCGAGATCGTAGTAACCGCGAGCGATGCCGGACTGGTTGGTAGCGACGGCTACCGTCCAGCCGGCCCGGCTCAACTGCGCGATGGCCTCGATCGAGCCGGGGAGTGGAATCCACTCCTCCAGCGACTTGATGTAAGCGTCGGAGTCGTGATTGATCACTCCGTCCCGATCGAGAATCAGCAGCTTCAAGACCTGTCCTCAGCCCAGCAGCGAAATGTCGGCGACGCCGAGGAACAGGCCCCGCAGGCGTGCCAGCAGCGCGTAGCGGTTGGCCCGCACATTGGCGTCGTCGGCATTGACCATCACCGCTTCGAAGAACGCGTCCACCGGCTCGCGCAAGGCGGCCAGGCGGGCCAGCGATTCGTTGTACTGGCGCGCCGCGGCCATCGGCTGGACAGCCTGGTCCGCTTGCTGGATCGCCGAGTACAGCGAGAACTCGTTGGCGTTGTCGAAGTACTTCGCCTCGACGGTCGTCGGGATGTTGCCTTCGGCCTTGCTCAGCAGGTTCGATACGCGCTTGTTCACGGCGGCCAGGGCCGCGGCTTCCGGCAACTGGCGGAATTTCTGCACCGCTTGCACGCGCTGGTCGAAGTCCAGGGCCGAACCCGGCTTCAGGGCACGCACCGACAGGTAGGTCGCGACATCCACGCCTTCGTCTTCGTAACGGGCACGCAGGCGGTCGAAGATGAATTCCAGCACCAGTTCCGAGAGGCCGGCGGCCTTGACCTTGGCACCGAAAGCGCTGACCGCGAAGGCCACGGTTTCGATCAGGTCGAGGTCGAGCTTCTTGTCGATCAGGATCCGCAGCACGCCCAGGGCGGCACGGCGCAGGGCATAGGGGTCCTTGCTACCGGTCGGCAGCATGCCGATACCGAAGATGCCCACCAGGGTGTCGAGCTTGTCGGCGATCGCCACGGCCGCACCGGTCAGGGTGGTCGGCAGTTCGGCACCGGCACCGCGCGGCATGTACTGCTCGTTCAGGGCCAGGGCGACGTCTTCCGGCTCGCCGTCATTGAGGGCGTAGTAGTAACCGGCGATACCTTGCATCTCCGGGAACTCGCCGACCATCTCGGTCGCCAGGTCGCACTTGGACAGCAGGCCGGCACGGGCCGCGCGCTGGGCGTCGCCGCCGATCCGTGGGGCGATGAAGGCGGCCAGTTTCGAGACGCGCTCGGCCTTGTCGTAGACGCTGCCCAGCTTCTCCTGGAACACCACGTTCTGCAGGCGCAGGTTGAAGTCGGCGAGCTTCTGCTTCTTGTCCTGCTTGAAGAAGAACTCGGCGTCGGTCAGGCGCGGGCGTACGACTTTCTCGTTGCCGGCGATGATCTGCTGCGGGTCCTTGCTCTCGATGTTGGCGACCGTGATGAAACGCGGCAGCAACTTGCCATCGACGTCCAGCAGGCAGAAGTACTTCTGGTTGTCCTGCATGGTGGTGATCAGGGCTTCCTGGGGCACGTCGAGGAAACGCTCTTCGAACGAGCACACCAGCGGCACCGGCCATTCGACCAGGGCGGTGACTTCGTCCAGCAGGGCCGGCGGCACGATGGCGGTGCCTTCCTGCAGGGTCGCCAGCTCCGCGGTACGCTTGCTGATCAGCTCGCGACGCTCGTTGGCGTCGGCCAGCACGTAGGCGCCGCGCAGGTCGTCGAGGTAGCTGGCCGGCGAACCGATACGCACGCTTTGCGGATGATGGAAACGGTGGCCACGGGAATCGCGACCGGCCTTCTGGGCGAGGATGGTGCAGTCGATGACCTGGTCACCGAGCAGCATCACCAGCCATTGGGTCGGACGGACGAACTCTTCCTTGCGCGCGGCCCAGCGCATGCGCTTGGGAATCGGCAGGTCGTTCAGCGAGTCTTCGACGATGGTCGGCAGCAGGCTGGCGGTCGGCTTGCCGGGGATGTTCTGGCTGTAGCGCAGCTTCGGCCCGCTCTGGTCGATTTCGCTCAGCTCGACGCCGCACTTCTTGGCGAAGCCCAGGGCGGCCTGGGTCGGGTTGCCTTCGGCATCGAAGGCGGCCTGGCGTGGCGGGCCGTCGAGGTTGATGCTGCGGTCCGGTTGCTGGGTCTGCAACTGGGTCAGCAAGACGGCCAGGCGCCGTGGCGCGGCGTAGACCTGCTTGGCTTCGAAGCTCAGGCCGGCGCTCTGCAGGCCTTTTTCGATCCCGGCGAGGAACGCCTCGGCGAGGGTATTGAGGGCCTTGGGTGGCAGTTCTTCAGTGCCCAGTTCTACCAGAAAATCTTGCGCACTCATTGTGCCGCCTCCAACTTAGCCAACACTTCATCACGCAGGTCCGGGGTTGCCATCGGGAAGCCCAGCTTGGCGCGTGCCAGCAGGTAGGCTTGGGCGACGGAACGCGCCAGGGTGCGCACACGCAGGATGTACTGCTGGCGGGCGGTCACCGAGATGGCCCGGCGCGCGTCCAGCAGGTTGAAGGTGTGCGAGGCCTTGAGGACCATTTCATAGCTCGGCAACGGCAGCGGCTGATCCAGTTCGATCAGGCGCTTGGCTTCGCTTTCATAGAAATCGAACAGTTCGAACAGCTTCTCGACGTTGGCGTGTTCGAAGTTGTAGGTCGATTGCTCCACTTCGTTCTGGTGGAACACATCGCCATAGGTCACCTTGCCGAACGGACCGTCGGCCCAGACCAGGTCGTAGACCGAATCGACGCCCTGCAGGTACATCGCCAGACGTTCGAGGCCGTAGGTGATTTCGCCGGTGACCGGGTAGCACTCGATGCCGCCCGCCTGCTGGAAGTAGGTGAACTGGGTGACTTCCATGCCGTTGAGCCAGACTTCCCAGCCCAGGCCCCAGGCGCCGAGGGTCGGCGATTCCCAGTTGTCTTCGACGAAACGGATGTCGTGCACCAGCGGGTCGAGGCCGACGCGCTTGAGGGAGCCCAGGTACAGTTCCTGGAAGTTTTCCGGGTTCGGCTTCAGGACCACCTGGAACTGGTAGTAGTGCTGCAGGCGGTTCGGGTTTTCGCCGTAGCGGCCGTCAGTCGGGCGGCGGCTGGGTTGTACGTAGGCGGCGTTCCAGGTTTCCGGGCCGATGGCACGCAGGAACGTGGCGGTATGAAAAGTGCCGGCGCCTACTTCCATATCGTAGGGCTGAAGTACCACACAACCTTGCTCAGCCCAGTATTGCTGGAGGGCGAGGATCAAGTCTTGGAAGGTACGCACGGCTGGCGTAGGCTGGCTCACGAAATTCACCTGTTACTTGGGCTGCGATTTAAAAGGCGGGAGTATACCCGATTCGGTCGCGCCTCCACCCCCTTGGAGCCTTATGCCACGCTGCTTTTGGTGCAACGACGAGCCTTTGTACATGGACTATCACGATCAGGAGTGGGGCGTACCGCTGCGCGACGAGCAGCGATTGTTCGAGTTGCTTTTGCTCGAAGGGTTCCAGGCCGGGCTTTCGTGGATCACGATCCTGAGAAAACGCGAGCACTATCGCAAGGTCCTGTTCGGCTTCGACGTGCGCGAAATCGCGCAAATGAGCGACGACTACATCGAGACCCTGATGCTCGATCCGGGCATCGTGCGCAACCGCCTGAAGCTCAACGCGGCCCGGCGCAACGCCCGGGCCTGGTTGCAGACGAAGGACCCGGTGGCCCTGCTCTGGTCGTTTGTCGGCGGCCTGCCGCGGATTCACCACTTCAAGGATCGCAGCGAGGTCCCGGCCGTCACGCCCGAGGCCGAAGCCATGAGCAAGGCCCTGAAGAAGCTCGGCTTCAGCTTTGTCGGCCCGACCATCTGCTACGCCTTCATGCAGGCCTCGGGGATGGTCATGGACCACACCACCGATTGTCATAGCTATGCCGCGCTGGCCGTGCCACGGCTACAATAGCCGGCTGACGAGTGAGCACACCGGGAGTGACCTGTGGAAAAGTTTAAAGGCGCCATGCTGGTGGGGGCGTTGCGGTTGTTCGCGATGCTGCCCTGGCGTGCCGTGCAGCGTGTCGGCGCGGCCATCGGCTGGCTGATGTGGAAGCTGCCCAACCGTTCCCGCGAAGTGGTGCGGATCAATCTGGCGAAGTGTTTCCCCGAGCTCGACCCGGTGGCCCGCGAGCAACTGGTCGGACAGAGCCTCAAGGACATCGGCAAGTCCCTGACCGAAAGCGCCTGTGCCTGGATCTGGCCGGCCCAGCGTTCCATCGACCTGGTGCGCGAAGTCGAGGGCCTCGACGTACTCAGGGACGCCCTGGCCTCGGGCAAGGGCGTGGTCGGCATCACCAGCCACCTGGGCAACTGGGAAGTGCTCAATCACTTCTACTGCAACCAGTGCAAACCGATCATTTTCTACCGCCCGCCCAAGCTCAAGGCGGTCGATGAACTGCTGCGCAAACAGCGGGTGCAACTGGGCAACCGGGTGGCGGCCTCGACCAAGGAAGGCATCCTCAGCGTCATCAAGGAAGTGCGCAAAGGTGGTGCGGTGGGCATCCCCGCCGACCCGGAACCGGCCGAATCCGCCGGGATCTTCGTGCCTTTCCTGGGCACCATGGCCCTGACCAGCAAGTTCGTGCCGAACATGCTCGCCGGCGGCAAGGCGGTCGGAGTATTCCTGCATGCGCTGCGCCTGCCCGACGGTTCGGGTTTCAAGGTGATTCTCGAAGCGGCTCCAGAAGCCATGTACAGCGCCGATACAGAGACTTCGGCGGCGGCCATGAGCCAGGTCGTCGAGCGTTATGTGCGGGCCTATCCGAGCCAGTACATGTGGAGCATGAAGCGCTTCAAGAAGCGTCCGGCGGGCGAACAACGCTGGTACTGAAACACCTCATTGGCATGATCTGTGGATAAAATCGCCAGTGATTTATCCACAGCGGCTTTATCCAAGGGCGCAATAGATGTCCGATAACAAGAATTACCTGCGTATCAAGATCCAGCACCCGAGCATTGGCGAATGCCTGGGGCAGACGCGCAATCTTTCCAGCAAGGGTGTGTACGTGCAGCACCCGGGCCTGTCGCGCCTGCCGACCGGGACGGTGGTCTATGGCCAGGTGCAGGACTTGCCGGTGGCCGCGCCGCGTATTCGCATGGAAGTGATCCGGGTCGACGCCGAGGGCATCGGCCTGCGCTTCATCGATCTTTGAGCGCGGCCTTTTCCAGCTTTTTCAGGAACACCGTCATTTCCTTTTCCGCCTGCTTGTCGCCATGGGCGCGGGCGGCGTCCAGTCCCTGTTCCCAAGCCTGTTTCGCTGCGTCGGTGTCGCCGGCGGCCTGATGGGCCTTGCCCAGCAGTTTCCAGGCGGCGGAGTATTTCGGATCGAAGGTCACGCAGCGTTGCAGGTGCTCGGCGGCCCTGGCGTTGTCGCCAAGATCCAGGTAACCCTTGCCCAGGCCGAAGCGCAGCAACGAGTTATCCACACCCTTGGCGAGCATTTTTTCCAGTGATTCGAGCATCGGTGCCTCCCTTCAGAAAAAACTCAGGCCGACGTGGAACAGCTTTTCCACATCGCGGATATGTTTCTTGTCCACAAGGAACAGGATCACGTGGTCGCCGGCCTGGATCACCGTATCGTCATGGGCGATCAGCACTTCTTCGTCGCGGATGATCGCCCCGATGGTGGTTCCGGGCGGCAGCGCGATATCTTCGATGGCCCGGCCGATCACTTTGCTCGACTTCGCGTCGCCATGGGCAATCGCCTCGATGGCTTCCGCCGCGCCCCGGCGCAACGAGTGCACGCTGACGATATCGCCCCGCCGTACGTGGGCGAGCAAGGTGCCGATGGTCGCCAGTTGCGGGCTGATGGCGATGTCGATATCGCCGCCCTGGATCAGGTCGACATAGGCCGGGTTGTTGATGATGGTCATCACCTTCTTCGCCCCCATGCGCTTGGCCAGCAGCGACGACATGATATTGGCCTCGTCGTCGTTGGTCAGGGCCAGGAACAGGTCGGCGTCGTTGATGTTCTCTTCCATCAGCAGGTCGCGGTCCGAAGCGCTGCCCTGCAGGACCACCGTGCTGTCGAGAGTATCGGACAGATGACGGCAGCGTGCCGCGTTCATCTCGATGATCTTCACCTGGTAGCGGCTTTCGATCGCTTCGGCCAGGCGCTCGCCGATCTGCCCGCCGCCAGCGATGACGATGCGCTTGTAGCTCTCGTCGAGCCGGCGCATTTCGCTCATCACCGCACGGATATGCGCCTTGGCGGCGATGAAGAACACCTCGTCATCGGCTTCGATCACCGTATCGCCCTTGGGCATGATCGGCCGGTCGCGACGGAAGATCGCCGCCACGCGGGTGTCGACATTCGGCATGTGCGCGCGCAACTGGCGCAGTTGCTGGCCCACCAGCGGCCCGCCGTAGTAGGCCTTGACCGCCACCAGTTGGGCCTTGCCCTCGGCGAAGTCGATCACCTGCAAGGCGCCGGGGTATTCGATCAGGCGCTTGATGTAATGGGTGACCACCTGTTCGGGGCTGATCAGTACGTCCACCGGGATCGCGTCGTTGTCGAACAGGCCGGCGCGGGTCAGGTAGGCGGCCTCGCGCACCCGGGCGATCTTGGTCGGGGTATGGAACAGGGTGTGGGCGACCTGGCAGGCGACCATATTGGTCTCGTCGCTGTTGGTCACCGCCACCAGCATGTCGGCGTCATCCGCGCCGGCCTGGCGCAGGATCGTCGGGAACGAGGCACGGCCCTGGACGGTACGGATATCCAGGCGGTCGCCGAGGTCGCGCAGGCGCTCGCCGTCAGTGTCGACCACGGTGATGTCGTTGGCTTCGCTGGCCAGGTGCTCGGCCAGGGTGCCGCCGACCTGTCCCGCGCCGAGAATGATGATTTTCATCGGATGACTCCGTTCAACCCGGTTAGCCGCGCGCGGCAGCGATCTTGATCAGTTTGGCGTAGTAGAAACCATCGTGGCCGCCTTCCTGGGCCAGCAGTTGGCGACCGTGGGGCTGCCTGATGCCGAACGGACCGGCGATATCCAGCTCGCGGGCCCCGGAGGTGCGGGCCAGGAACGCTGCGATCACCTCGGTGTTTTCCGTCGGCAAGGTCGAGCAGGTGGCATAGAGCAGGATGCCGCCGACGTCGAGGGTCGTCCACATCGCGTCCAGCAGTTCGCCTTGCAGGGCGGCCAGGGCGGCGATGTCGTCGGGTTGGCGGGTCAGCTTGATATCCGGATGGCGACGGATCACCCCGGTGGCCGAGCAGGGCGCATCCAGGAGGATCCGCTGGAACGGCTTGCCATCCCACCAGGTCGCGGTGTCCCGGCCATCGGCGGCGATCAGCTCGGCGGCCAGGCCCAGGCGCTCGAGGTTCTCGCGCACCCGTACCAGGCGCTTGGCCTCCAGGTCGACGGCGACCACACCGGCCAGTCGCGGCTCGGCTTCGAGGATATGACAGGTCTTGCCGCCAGGAGCACAGCAGGCATCCAGCACCCGTTGGCCGGGGGCCAGGTCCAGCAGGTCGGCGGCCAGTTGCGCGGCTTCGTCCTGGACACTGATCCAGCCTTCGGCAAAACCCGGTAGGTTGCGCACGTCGCAGGCTTCGTCGAGGACGATGCCGTCGCGGCTGTAGTCGCAAGGCCGGGCGGCGACCGCGGCATCGGCCAGCAGCTTGAGGTAGGCATCGCGGCTGTGGTGACGGCGGTTGACCCGCAGGATCATCGGCGGGTGGGCGTTGTTCGCCGCGCAGATGGCTTCCCACTGCTCGGGCCAGAAGGCCTTCAGGGATTTCTGCAGCCAGCGCGGGTGGGCGGTACGCACCACCGGGTCGTGTTCCAGCTCGGCCAGCAGCGCTTCGCTCTCCCTTTGCGCGCGACGCAGTACGGCGTTGAGCAGGGCCTTGGCCCAGGGCTTCTTCAGTTTTTCCGCGCAGCCGACGGTTTCGCCAATGGCGGCGTGGGCCGGGATGCGGGTGTAGAGCAACTGGTAGAGACCGACCAGCAGCAGCGCCTCGACATCGGCGTCAGCAGCCTTGAAGGGTTTCTGCAGCAGCTTCAGCGCCAGCGCCGACAGCCGAGGCTGCCAGCGGGCGGTGCCGAACGCCAGGTCCTGGGTCAGGCCACGGTCGCGGGCCTCGACCTTGTCCAGTTGCAGCGGCAACGAACTGTTGAGCGAGGCCTTGCCGTTGAGCACGGCGGTCAGGGCCTTGGCGGCGGCCAGACGCGGATTCATTGGCCGAACACCGTGCCGAGGGCGAATTTCTCGCGGCGGCTGTTGAACAGGTCGCTGAAGTTCAGGGCCTTGCCGCCGGGCAGTTGCAGGCGGGTCAGGCACAGGGCGGCGGCACCCGTGGCGACGATCAGGCCGTCCTTGCTGGCGGCGAGGATTTCACCCGGCCGGCCCTGGCCTTCGGCGACGCTGGCGGCGAGGACCTTCACCGCTTCGCCGTTGAGGCTGCTGTGGCACACCGGCCAGGGATTGAAGGCGCGAACGAGTCGTTCCAGCTCGACCGCCGGACGGCTCCAGTCGATGCGCGCCTCGTCCTTGTTCAGCTTGTGGGCGTAGGTGGCCAGGCTGTCGTCCTGGACTTCACCGTCCAGGGTTCCGGCGGCCAGGCCGGCGATGGCTTGCAGGACCGCCGGCGGACCGAGTTCGGCCAGGCGATCATGCAGACTGCCACCGGTGTCTTCGGTGCCGATCGGGGTGACGGTCTTGAGCAGCATCGGCCCGGTGTCGAGTCCGGCTTCCATGCGCATCACGGTCACGCCGCTTTCGCGGTCGCCGGCTTCCACCGCGCGCTGGATCGGCGCGGCACCGCGCCAGCGCGGCAGCAGCGAGGCGTGGCTGTTGATGCAACCCAGGCGCGGGATATCCAGCACCACCTGCGGCAGGATCAGGCCATAGGCGACCACCACCATCAGGTCCGGCTCAAGTGCCGCCAGTTCGGCCTGGGCGTCGGCGTTGCGCAGGGTCGGCGGCTGCAGCACGGCGATGCCGTGTTCCAGGGCAAGTTGCTTGACCGGGCTCGGCATCAGCTTCTGCCCGCGCCCGGCCGGACGGTCCGGCTGGGTGTAGACCGCGACGATCTCGTAAGGGCTGTCGAGCAGGGCCTTGAGGTGTTCGGCGGCGAACTCGGGGGTGCCGGCAAAGACGATGCGCAATGGCTCAGTCATAGATAAAGCTCGCTTGAAAAAGAAAAGGCTTGCCGCAGCAAGCCTTTGGGATGAAGGGATCAGGCGTTCTGGCGGTGTTTCTTTTCCAGCTTCTTCTTGATCCGGTCGCGCTTGAGCGTGGACAGGTAATCGACGAACAGCTTGCCGTTGAGGTGATCGCATTCATGCTGGATGCACACCGCCAGCAGGCCATCGGCCTCCAGCTCGAACGGCTTGCCGTCGCGGTCCAGGGCCTTGATCCGTACGCGTGTCGGGCGTTCGACGTTCTCGTAGAACTCCGGCACCGACAGGCAGCCTTCCTGGTACTCGCCCATTTCGTCGGTCAGCGGTTCGAACTCGGGGTTGATGAACACCCGTGGCTCGCTGCGATCTTCGCTCAGGTCCATGACCACGATACGTTGATGCACGTTGACCTGGGTGGCCGCCAGGCCGATGCCCGGGGCTTCATACATTGTTTCAAACATGTCATCGATCAGTTGCCGCACCTTGTCGTCCACCACGGCCACGGGCTTGGCGATGGTGCGCAGGCGCGCGTCTGGAAATTCGAGGATGTTTAAAATGGCCATAGGCGTAATTGCTGCACATGTGAGGTAAAGTCAGAGACGGCTGCCGAATATCCCGGCGGGATTCGGCTACCGTTGTAAAACGTTCTCCCTGGGAGCGAGCCGCCGGGGGCTCTGGCGTTTCACGCGAAGGCACATAATAAAGGGATTCACTGCATGAGGAAAACACTACTCGCCCTGCTGCTGGCCTTTACCGGTGTCGTGCAGGCGCAAGTGCAACTCAAGGACGGTTATCCACAGCGCTATACCGTGGTGCGTGGCGACACACTCTGGGACATTTCCGGGAAATTTCTCCGCGAACCCTGGAAGTGGCCGGAAATCTGGCACGCCAACCCACAGATCGCCAATCCGGACCTGATCTACCCGGGCGACATCCTGACGCTGCAGTTCGTCGACGGCCAGCCGCGGCTGGTGGTCGAGCGCGGCGCTTCGCGCGGCACCATCAAGCTGTCGCCGCAGGTGCGCAGTTCGCCGGTGGCGGACGCGATCCCCAGCATTCCACTGGAAAAGATCAACGCGTTCCTGCTGAGCAACCGCATCGTCGACAGCCCCGAGGACTTCAAGAAAGCCCCGTATATCCTCGCCGGCAGCAACGAGCGGGTGCTCAGCGGCATGGGCGACCGGATCTATGCCCGTGGCGCGTTCGACCCGACGCATTCGGTGTATGGCCTGTTCCGCCAGGGCAAGGTCTACACGGACCCGCAGACCAAGGAGTTCCTCGGCATCAACGCCGACGACGTCGGCACGGGCGAACTGCTGGCGACCGAGGGCGATGTCGGCACCCTGACGCTGCGCCGCACCACCGAGGAAGTGCGTCTCGGCGACCGGCTGTTCGTCAGCGAGGAACGGCCGATCACCTCGACCTTCATGCCCAGCGCTCCCCAGGCGCAGATCAGCGGCGTGATCATAGATGTGCCACGGGGTGTTACACAGATCGGGGTCATGGACGTGGTCACGATCGACAAGGGCCGCCGCGATGGACTGGCCGAAGGCAATGTTCTCGCGGTGTACAAGACCGGCGAGACGGTTCGCGACCGCGTCACCGGGCAGCCGGTGAAGATTCCCGACGAGCGTTCGGGCCTGCTGATGGTGTTCCGCACCTACGAAAAGCTCAGCTATGGTTTGGTACTCAATGCCACGCGGTCGCTGGCAGTGCTGGACAAGGTGCGCAATCCGTAATGCCTGTCTGTGGGAGCTGGCTTGCCAGCGATGACTGTGGTGAATCTTGCATCGCTATCGCTGACAAGCCAGCTCCTACAGGTGTCTTCAGCTTGGGCGGATTTCGTTAGCAGGCTAAACAGGTTACTCACAGAGTTATCCACAGCTTGTTCCTGCCGGATCACGACCGCCACGGATCAAGGATGATCGAATGTCGCTGTCTGTGAGTCCCTCCCTGTCGCCGGCGGAACTGGAAGCCCGCCTGCGCCTGCATCGCCTTCCGGATATCGGTCCGAGGCGCTTTCGCACGCTGATCGAAACCTTTGGCTCGGCCTCTTCCGCCCTGAGCGCGCCCGCCGCCGCCTGGCGTTCGCTGGGGTTGCCCACGAGCAGTGCCGAGGCCCGCCGCAGCCCTGCCGTGCGCGACGGCGCCAGCGCTGCATTGGGCTGGCTAGAGCGCTCGAACCAGCATCTGCTGATGTGGGACCAGGCTGATTATCCGGCCTTGCTCGCCGAGGTGGACGATGCCCCGCCGCTGCTGTTCGTGGCCGGCGACCCGACGATCATGGACAAGCCGCAACTGGCGCTGGTCGGCAGTCGGCGTGCCTCGAAGCCGGGCATGGACACTGCCACGGCGTTCTCCCGCAGCCTCGCCGGAGCCGGTTTTGTCATCACCAGCGGCCTTGCCCTGGGTATCGACGGCGCTGTCCATCAGGCCGCGCTGGATGTCGGCGGGCTGACCATCGGCGTGCTCGGCACCGGCCTCGGGAATTTTTATCCACAGCGCCACCGGACGCTGGCGCAGGCCATGATCGAGCGCGGCAGTGCGGTGGTTTCCGAGTTCCCCCTGGATACCCCGCCGCATCCGGGCAACTTCCCCCGGCGCAACCGGATCATCAGCGGCTTGTCCCTTGGCGTGCTGGTGGTGGAGGCCAGTGTCGCCAGCGGCTCGCTGATCACCGCCCGGCTCGCGGCGGAACAGGGCCGCGAGGTCTACGCGATTCCCGGATCCATCCACCATCCCGGTGCGCGGGGCTGTCACCAGCTGATCCGCGATGGCGCGGTGCTGGTGGAGACGGTCGACGATATCCTGCAGAACCTGCGCGGTTGGCAGCGGGTTGCCGCCAGCACGCCGTCCGCCGCCTCCGATCACCCGCTGCTGGCCTTGCTGCACGCGGCGCCGCACACCAGCGAAGGCCTGGCGCTGGCCTGTGGCTGGAACCTGTCGCGGGTGCTGGCGAGCCTGACCGAGCTGGAACTGGAAGGCCGGGTTGCCAATGAAGGCGGACGCTGGTTAGCTCGCATGAGGTAGCCGTACCTGAGTAAACTGCGAGCAGCGTTGAATCCGGAGAAACGAGCAATGGTCAAGAGTTGGCGTGTGCAAGAAGCCGCACGAGAAGTTCGCGCAGGAGCGGTGATTGCCTATCCAACCGAGGCGGTCTGGGGCCTGGGCTGCGATCCCTGGAACGAAGAGGCGGTAGATCGGCTGCTGGCGATCAAGAATCGCTCGGTGGACAAGGGCCTGATCCTGGTCGCCGACAATATCCGGCAGTTCGATTTCCTGTTCGAAGACTTTCCGGAAACCTGGCTCGATCGCATGGCCAGCACCTGGCCGGGGCCCAATACCTGGCTGGTGCCGCATCAGGATCTGTTGCCGGAATGGGTGACCGGCCAGCACGACACCGTGGCACTGCGGGTGAGTGATCATCCGTTGGTACGCGACCTGTGTTCGCTGGTGGGGCCGCTGATTTCCACTTCCGCCAACCCGCAAGGGCGCCCTGCGGCGAAGACCCGTCTGCGAGTGGAGCAGTATTTCCGCGGCCAGCTCGACCTGGTGCTGGGTGGCCGCCTCGGCGGGCGCAAGAACCCGAGCCTGATCCGTGACCTGGCGACCGGCAAGGTGGTGCGCCCGGCCTGAGTCCGATATGAGCGTCTTTGCGCAGATGCGCTGATCGTTCCCACGCTCTGCGTGGGAATGCAGCCCGTGACGCTCTGCGTCACAAAGAACGGACGCAGAGCGCCCCAAGAGGCGTTCCCACGCGGAGCGTGGGAACGATCGGTGCGGGTGCCTCGCTCCTAAGGCAACAGCACCGTCGAGCCAGTGGTCCGCCGCGCCGACAGCTCGGTCTGCGCCTTGGCCGCCTCGGCCAGGCTGTAGCGTGCGCCGATCTCGATCTTCAACTGCCCGCCGATAATCAGCCCGAACAACTCATCGGCCATGGCCTGCAGTTGCCGCGGGTTGCTGGCGTAGGTGCCCAGGGTCGGCCGGGTCACGTACAGCGAGCCCTTGGCCGCGAGGATACCCAGGTTGACGCCGTCCACCGCCCCGGAGGCGTTGCCGAAGCTCACCAGCAGGCCCCGTGGCGCCAGGCTGTCGAGGGACGTCAGCCAGGTGTCCTTGCCGACCCCGTCATAGACCACCGGGACCTTCTTGCCGTCCGTCAGCTCCAGCACCCGCTTCGCCACGTCTTCATGGCTGTAGTCGATGGTCTCCCAGGCCCCGAGGGACTTGGCATAGGCCGCCTTCTGCGGCGAGCTCACGGTACCGATCAGCTTCGCCCCGATGGCCTTGGCCCACTGGCAGGCCAAGGCCCCGACCCCGCCGGCCGCGGCGTGGAACAGCACGGTTTCGCCGGCCTTGAGCTCATGGGTCTGGCGCAGCAGGTACTGCACCGTGAGGCCCTTGAGCATGACGGCCGCCGCCTGTTCGAAGCTGATCTGTTCGGGCAGTTTGACCAGGTGGGCCGCCGGCAACAGGTGGAAATCGCTGTAGGCGCCCAGCGGTCCGGTGCCATAGGCGACGCGGTCGCCGACCTTGAACCCGGTGACTTCGCTACCCACCGCGTCGACGATGCCCGCGCCCTCGCCACCCAACCCGGACGGCATGCTCGGCGGTGCATACAGGCCGCTGCGCCAGTAGGTGTCGATGAAATTCAGGCCGATGGCCTTGTTCTGTACCCGTACCTGCTGCGGACCCGGCTCGGCGGGGGTGTAGTCGACATATTCGAGGACTTCGGGGCCACCATGGGCACGGAACTGGATGCGTTTGGCCATCGATACTCTCCTTGGGCAGTTTTCATCTTGAGGCTGCGCGAAGGGTCTATCGGACTCCTTCGTTTGACCTTCGTCAACTGCGACGGTGGCGAGGGCAGTGTTATGCTACGCCCCCCCTTGCCGCCGGCCGCCCGACGTGCCGCGTAGCTTTGCCCGATTCAAGGTGATGCCATGACTACCCGCACCGAGGCCGTTAAAGCCTATTTGCTCGACCTGCAAGACCGTATCTGCGCTGCGCTGGAAGCCGAAGATGGCGGTTCGCGCTTCGTCGAGGATGCCTGGACGCGCCCCGCCGGCGGCGGTGGCCGGACCCGGGTGATCGAGAACGGCGAGGTCATCGAGAAAGGCGGGGTGAATTTCTCCCACGTCTTCGGCAGCGGCCTGCCGCCGTCCGCCAGTGCCCACCGGCCCGAGCTGGCCGGGCGCGGTTTCGAGGCGCTGGGGGTGTCCCTGGTGATTCACCCGCACAACCCCCATGTGCCGACGTCCCACGCCAATGTGCGGTTCTTCATCGCCGAAAAGGCCGGTGAAGAACCGGTCTGGTGGTTCGGTGGCGGCTTCGACCTGACGCCCTACTACGGCAACGAAGAGGACTGCGTGCACTGGCACCGCGTGGCCGAGCAGGCCTGCGCGCCATTCGGGGCGGATGTCTACCCGCGCTACAAGGCCTGGTGCGACAGCTATTTCCATATCAAGCACCGCAACGAGCCGCGAGGCATCGGCGGCCTGTTCTTCGACGACCTGAACGAGTGGGACTTCGACACCAGCTTCGCCTTCATGCGTGCCATCGGCGATGCCTATATCGAGGCGTACCTGCCCATCGTGCAGCGGCGCAAGGCGGCGGCCTGGACCGAACAGCAGCGCGAGTTCCAGGAGTTCCGCCGTGGCCGTTACGTGGAATTCAACCTGGTCTATGACCGCGGCACCCTGTTCGGCCTGCAATCGGGCGGGCGCACCGAATCGATCCTGATGTCGCTGCCGCCACAAGTGCGCTGGGGCTATGACTGGAAAGCCGTTCCGGGCAGCGAAGAGGCACGCCTGACCGACTACTTCCTGCAGGATCGCGACTGGTTGGCGCAGGGGGCTGCCTGATGGATCGTTATGTCGTCTTCGGCAACCCCATCGGCCACAGCAAGTCGCCGCTGATCCACCGTCTGTTCGCCGAACAGACCGCCCAGCAACTGGACTACAGCACCCTGCTGGCGCCGCTGGATGACTTTTCCGGCTGTGCCCGGGCGTTCTTCCAGGACGGTCGCGGCGCCAACGTCACGGTGCCGTTCAAGGAAGAGGCCTTTCGCCTGGCCGCCAGCCTGACGCCACGGGCGCAGCGCGCGGGAGCGGTGAATACCCTCAGCAAGCTGGCCGATGGCAGCCTGCTGGGCGACAACACCGACGGTGCCGGGCTGGTCCGCGACCTGACGGTGAATGCCGGCTTCAGCCTGCAGGGCAAGCGCATCCTGTTGCTGGGTGCCGGTGGCGCGGTGCGCGGGGTCCTGGAGCCGTTGCTGGCGCAGCAGCCCGCGTCCGTGATCATCGCCAACCGCACCGTCGAGAAAGCCGAGTTGCTGGCCGAACTGTTCGCCGACCTGGGGCCGGTGTCCGCCAGCGGCTTCGACTGGTTGCGCGAACCGGTCGACCTGATCATCAACGCCACCTCGGCCAGCCTGTCGGGCGATGTGCCGCCGATTGCGCCGAGCCTGATCGAGCCGGGCAAGACCTTCTGCTACGACATGATGTACAGCAAGGAGCCGACCGCGTTCTGCCGCTGGGCCAGCGCACAGGGCGCGGCCGTGGCGATGGATGGCCTGGGCATGCTGGCCGAGCAGGCGGCGGAAGCCTTCCTGCTGTGGCGTGGCGTGCGCCCGGACACGGCGCCGGTGCTGGCGGAGCTGCGGCGCCTGCTGGCCCTTTGAACCGAAACCGTTTGAACTGAAACCTGTGAGAGCGGGCTTGTCGGAACGCCGCTCCCACAGGATGAGTGTCTGGGGGGGCGAGTGTGTTCAGTCCTCGAAGCGGATCGGGCACTTATCCACACCCTCCAGCTTGACCAGTTCCTCGATCACCGGGGCCCGTGCCTTTCTCAGGGTCAGGCTGCGCCCGTCCCGCGCCAGGCGCCGGGCTTCCTGGTGCAGCATTTCCACCCCGGAATAGTCGATGAAGTTGATCTGCTGCGCCTCGATCACCACCCGCGGGCCATGCAGCCGTTGCAGGCGTACCTGCAGGTAATGGCTGGCGCCGAAGAAGATCGACCCGCCGACCCGCAGCACATCCTCGTCGCCATCGCGCCAATGCTGCACCCGGGGTTGCGAAGTGCGCTTGAGGTAGAAGAACAGCGACGCCAGCACCCCGGCATAGATCGCCGTCTGCAATTCCAGGAGCAAGGTCGCCACGCAGGTCAGGGCCATCACCGCGAACTCGGCATGACTGACCCGGAACAGCGCGCGGATCCCGCGATGATCCACCAGGCCCCAACTGATCAGCAAAATGCTGCCGGCCATGGCCGGAATCGGAATATGGGCGATCAGCGCCGAGCCGCACACCGCGAACAACGCCACCCATAACGCCGAGAACACCCCGGCCAGCGGCGAGCAGGCCCCGGCTTCGTAGCTCAGGGCGGCGCGGGTGAACGAGCCGGCGGACAGGTAGCCGGAAAACAGGCTGCCGACAATGTTCGACAGGCCCTGGGCGCGGACTTCCTGGTTGGCGTCGAGCAATTGCTGGGAGCGTGCGGACAGCGACCGGGCGATCGACAGGCTGGTCACCAGTCCGAGCATGCCCACGGCGACGGCACTGGGCAGCAGCCGCAGGACCGTCTCGATATCCAGCGGCAGCGGGCTGAACGGCGGCAGGCGCCCGGCGAAGCCCTTGACCAGCTGCACATGGCCGAACATCCCCGGCCACAACCAGACCAGCAGGCTGGCGAGGATCAGGGTGATCAGCAGGGTCGGCCAGCGCGGCAGCAGCGACTTGAGCCCGAGGCCGACCAGCAGCGTGCCGAGCCCGAGGGCCAGCGACGGGCGATCCAGCTCGCCGACATGCCGTACCAGCGCCAGCAGGCTGTTGAGGGCGGTGGCCTGGTTCGCCACGTCGATGCCCAGCAGGTTGGGCAACTGTCCCAGGGCGATGACCACGGCGGCACCCAGGGTGAAGCCGAGCACCACCGAATGGGAGACGAAGTTCACCAGGGCGCCGAAACGCAGCATGCCCAGGAGCCACTGGAAGATGCCGGCGATAAAGGTCAGCAGCAGGATCAGGGTGATGTAGTCCTGGCTGCCGGGCACCGCCAGTGGGCTGACACTGGCGAACAGGACAATGGAGATCGCGGCGGTGGGGCCGCAGATCAGGTGCCACGACGAGCCCCAGAGGCAAGCGATCAGCACCGGAATGATCGCCGCGTACAGCCCGTATTCCGGCGGCAGGCCGGCGATCAGGGCGTAGGCGACGGATTGTGGCAGCGCGAGAATGGCGCCGCTGAGCCCCACCACCAGGTCACGGCGGACGCTGGTGCGGGTTTGCCGGGGCAGCCAGCTGAGAAATGGCAGGATTTTGTGGCGGTTGGTCCAGCCCATGGGTCTCTCGGTTGGTTGAGTCGGCGTCAGGGTGAAGGGGATTTGTGACAACCGCGAGGGCGCCCGCGCGCCTGCAGAAGCCGGGCATTCCCGCGCAGCGGCCGTGGAGGCCGCTGAAAAGCTTCGCGGGCAAGCCCGCTCCCACATTGAGGCCTGCGGTGTGTCGGGAAGCGCGTCAGAGCTTGGCTTTCACCACCGGCAACGCGTCCTGGCCATCGGCGGTCTTGACGCCGTCCAGCCATTTGTCCAGCACCGCCGGATTGGCCTTGATCCAGGCCCTGGCCGCATCGGCATTGCTCAGCTTCTTGTTCGCCACCTCGGCCATGATGCTGTTTTCCATGTCCTGGGTGAAGCTCAGGTTGCTCAGCAACTTGCCGACGTTCGGGCAGGCCTGTGCATAACCCTTGCGGGTCACGGTGTAGACGCTGCCGGTATCGCCGAAATATTTCTCGCCGCCCTTGAGGTAGTGCATCTTCATCTGCACGTTCATCGGGTGCGGGGTCCAGCCGAGGAAGACCACGAACTTCTGCTTCTTCACCGACCGGGCCACCTCGGCCAGCATCGCCTGTTCGCTGGACTCCACCAGTTTCCACTGGCCCAGGTCGAACTCGTTCTTCTTGATGATCTCCGCCAGTGAGGCGTTGGCCGGCGCGCCGGAGCCGATGCCGTAGAGCTTCTTGTCGAACTTGTCGGCGTATTTGTTGAGGTCGGCGAAGTTATGCACACCCGCGTCCCAGACATAGTCCGGGACCGCCAGGGTGAACTCGGTGCCTTCGAGGTTCTTCGCCAGCTGGGTGACATCGCCGCTGGCCACGAACTTGTCGTAGAAGCCCTGCTGCGCCGGCATCCAGTTGCCGAGGAACACGTCGACTTGGCCATCCTTGAGGCCGCCGTAGGTGATCGGCACCGCCAGGGTGTCGACCTTGGCCTTGTAGCCCAGGCCGTCGAGCAGCAGGCTGGTGATGGCGTTGGTCGCGGCGATATCGCTCCAGCCCGGATCGGCCATCTTCACCGTGTCGCAACTCTGCTCGGCGTACGCGCCCAGGCTGCTCACGGCCAGCAGCCCGGCGGTCAGTACTGTGGATAACTTCTTCATGGCCTTCCCCTTGTGTTCGTTATTGGTTTTGGCAGGGTTGTGGATAACGAGCCTTGCGCTCCAGATCGTCGAGGTCGATATGGTTGCGCATGTATTGCTGACTGGCGTCTACCATCGGCTGGTGGTCCCAGCTCTTCAGCTTTCCGAGGGTCAGGGCGTCGGCGACGAAACGCCGGCGTCGCTGACTGGCGAGCACCTGTTGGTGGATCCCCGGGATATTCCATTTCGCCCGGGCTTCGGCCAGGAAGTCGTTGAACAGCGTCTGGTGCCGCGGTGACTGGCTGAGCTCTTCCTCCTCCCGCGGATCGTTGTGGACATCGAAGAGCAGGCAGGGATCGTCTTCGCTGTAGATGAATTTGTAGGCGCCGCGGCGAATCATCATCAACGGGCTGATGGTGCCTTCGGCCATGTATTCGCCGAACACTTCGTCGTGCCCGCCCTCGCCTCGCAGATGCGGCAGCAGCGAACGGCCGTCCAGCGGCAGTCGCTCGTTCAGGTTGCCACCGGCCAGTTCCACCAGGGTCGGCAGCAGATCGGCGGTGGAGACCGCGGCGCTGACCCGTGCGGCGGCGAATTGCCCCGGTGCGCTGATCAGCAGCGGCACCCGCGCGGCCATCTCGAACCAGTGCATCTTGTACCAGAGGCCGCGCTCGCCGAGCATGTCGCCGTGATCGCCGGAGAACACGATGATGGTGTCGTCGGCCAGGCCGGTGTCTTCGAGGGTCTGCAGGAGCTTGCCGACATTATGGTCGATGTAGCTGCAGGCGCCGAAGTAGGCCCGGCGGGCATCGCGGATCTTGTCCACGGGCAGCGGCTTGTCCCACAGGTCGTAGACCTTGAGCAGGCGTTGCGAATGCGGGTCGAGACTGTCCTGGGCCGGGGTCTGCGGCAGCGGGATATCCTCGTCGCGGTACAGGTCCCAGAACGCCCTGGGAATGGTGTAGGGGTCGTGCGGGTGGGTCATCGACACGGTCAGGCAGAACGGCTGGTCGCCGTCTTCACGGATATGGTCGAACAGGTACTGCTGGGCCTTGAACACCACCTCCTCGTCGAAGTCCAGCTGGTTGGTGCGCACGCAGGGCCCGGCCTGCAATACCGAGGACATGTTGTGGTACCAACTGGGGCGTACGTCCGGCTCGTCCCAGTTCACCGCCCAGCCGTAGTCGGCCGGGTAGATGTCGCTGGTCAGGCGTTCTTCATAACCGTGCAACTGGTCCGGCCCGCAGAAGTGCATCTTGCCCGACAACGCGGTGCGGTAGCCGAGGCGACGCAGGTAGTGGGCATAGGTCGGCACATCGGCGGGGAAATCGGCGGCGTTGTCATAGGCGCCGATCTTGCTCGGCAACTGGCCGCTGACCAGGGTGAAGCGCGAAGGCGCGCACAACGGGCTGTTGCAGTAGGCGGAGTCGAATACCACGCCGTCGGCGGCCAGGCGGTCCAGGTTGGGCAGCTTGATCGGTGACGGACCGTAGAACGGCAACAGGGGCGCGGCCATTTGATCGGCCATGATGAAGAGAATGTTCTTGCGCTTCATGGTGTCGCGGCATTCCATAGTGAATTGTTATGCGATAGTGCTGCGATCCAGCATGTGGCCCACGCCATGTGCGGTAAAGCCCATGCCACACAATGACTAGGATAAGTACAGCTTATGTTTGATGCGTTGGGTGACCTGTCCCTCGACATGCTCCGGGTTTTCGAAGCGGCAGCCCGTCATCGCAGCTTTACCGCGGCAGCGGTGGAACTGGGCACCACCCAGCCGGCCATCAGCCAGCAGATCAAGCGCCTGGAAGAACAGCTGGCGACGCGCCTGTTTGACCGCATCTACCGTGGCATCGAACTGACCGAGGCCGGCTCGATCCTGTTCGAGCAGGTGCAGGCCGGCCTGCAGAGCATCGACAGCGGCCTGAGCGCGGTGACTGCCCACAGCCAGCATGAGGTGTTGCAGGTCGCCACCGACTTCGCCTTTGCCGCCTACTGGCTGATGCCGCGCCTGCACCGCTTCCACGCGGCCAATCCGCAGGTCGATGTCAGCCTGGTGACCAGCGAGCGCAGCCACAACATGCTGCGCACCGATATCGACGTGGCGGTGCTGTTTGGCCAGGGGCGTTTCAAGCAGGGCGAGAGCCATTGGCTGTTCAGCGAGGAAGTGTTCCCGGTGTGCAGCCCGCAACTGCTCCAGGGCCGCGAGCGACCGCTGTCGACCCAGTGCCTGCTGGATTTCCCGTTGTTGCACCTGAAGGGCGAGAACAGCAGCCACTGGTTCGACTGGAGCGGGGTATTTCGCGAACTCGGCCTGACCACCGCGCCGGCCCCGGGGCAGCTGCGCTTCGACAACTACACGTTGCTGATCCAGGCGGCGATCGGCGGCCAGGGCGTGGCCATCGGCTGGCGGCACCTTGTGGATAACTTGCTGGAGCAGGGATTGTTGTGCCGGCCGATCAACGAGACGGTGCTTTCGACCTTCGGTTATTACGTGGTGCTGCCGCCGCGCAAACGCCGGGGGCCGTTGATCCAGCGCTTTTTCGACTGGCTGATGGCCGAGCAGGCCAACAGCGCCCAGTCACTGGTGGGACTGGGATTGCCGTCGATTGCGGTGTAGCGTTGAGCCATTACTGAGGATCAATGAAAGAGAGCGGTATGCAACGTATCAAGGGCTACCACGCCCATGTCTATTTCGATGCTTCGACCATCGATCAGGCCCGTGAACTGTGCGAGCTGGCGGCGGCGACCTTTCCGTTGCGACTGGGGCGCATGCATGAGCGTCCGGTGGGGCCGCATCCGGACTGGAGCTGCCAGCTGGCCTTCGACGCCGAGTACATAGGCGTCGTCCTGCCGTGGCTGGCGCTCCATCGCAAGGGCCTGGTGGTGTTCCTGCACCCGTTGACCGGCGATGATCGGGCGGATCACAGCGATCATGCGATCTGGATGGGCGCGATACGGCCGCTGGACCTGTCGATATTCCGGTGATCCCGTCTGCAAGGGATCGTGGTGGGCGATCAGATCAATAGAGCACGCTGTTGAGCACCTCATAGACGATCCCCGTGCCCACCTCGATCAGCGCGACATCGCCGCCGACCCGGCGCCACTCATAGCCATGGTAGGCCGGCAGGCGCGCCACGGCGCGTGGGTCCAGGCGTTCGCCGTAGTACCCGTGGGGCAGTGGCTGGCCGCGCACGACACGGATGCCCGGCGGTGGTGGCGCGCCACGGGTGAAATGTTCGCGGTCGTCATGGATGATCTGGCGAACCGGGCCGAAATCCTGTGGCGGACGGCGCCAGTTCTGCTCCCCCGGGCCCCGGTCGGGGCCTCTTCCCTGCTCCTGTTGGCCATGACCGCCGCGATCGTGATCCGGACCGCGTCCGTCATCCTGCGGTGCCGCTTGCAGCAGCGAACTGGCACCGAGCATCAGCACGCCAAGACCGGCAACCAGGCGTTTGGGCATTTTCATCGGGGTATTCCTCACACACAGCCAATACAGCGAAAAGAGGTTTGAAGACAGGGCTTCAAACCTCCTGGGTCTTGCTGTTTAGTCTGCGTGCGAAAGCATAGATTCCTTTGTATCAGGAACTTTACCTTGGCCGACTGCGGTGGTTATCCACAACGTCGAAAACAGGAAGTAACGCCCTCGGATTCAACCCTTGGCCATCGAGCTCCTTACCTGCCGCAGGTGAATGTGAGTCTTGCCATCGTCCTCGACTTTCACCGACTCGGGAATGTACCTGCAGCCATGTCTGAATACCTTGTAGCGGCTGCCGCCGGCCTCGGCCTCACTGGGAGCACCCTCGATAATGAGCACGACATTGGTACCCTTCGCGGCTGAGGGGGCGGGCTCTACCGGCATGAATTTGTCGATGAGAACGGAGCCCTTGTCGCCTATCCGGTTTTTGTACAGATTGATTTCCTTTTTGGATAAACACGTCTCATAGCGATAGGTGCTTGTCGATTCCGAAGTGCGATCCGAAAACCCGTCATTCAAAAGTTGTATGATATCGTTACGAGAAACATCTTTTAGAATCTCTGGAAGTTTCGGCTTTTTATCTGCTTCCCTGTTCAAGTAGTCGACGGTGCCCGGTTCGACGAATAGATGGAAAGCGGCCTGGGTCATCTCCTGTTTAATAGCCACCCGCTCCTGGTACTTTTGTTCTTTCAGGTATTTTTTATCCAAGGCATTTTCATGCTTGTGCATGCAGGTTTCGTTTTTTTCCAATGCCCTGCGCTGTATATTGACGTTGGATATCTCTTCAAGAATATCGATAGGTGTTCTTTTTTCGACACCATCGATTCTCGCTCCCAGGTACTCATTAAGCTGGCTTATCTTGGCAGAGGCCTGATTGTATCCACCGTCATACTTTGAGGGGGCGACAGTTAGTTGAGTGTTGAACGCTCTGTCAAGTTTTTCTGCCCAATATATCTTTACTCCTTTTCGTGGGGTTATATATATCTGATTATTTTTATGGCGAACGAAAGGGCGTGTGTTCTCGCTCAATTTCCAGAAGGATGTATATTTCCGATAGGACTTGCAGCGTGATCTGGCATCGGCTACGGCACCTTTCAGCTCGCTGGCAATGGCTCTGTGTTCAACGATGCGCTTTTCTTGTTCGACGATTATCCTTTCGCGGTTACGGACATGTTCCAGCCCTGCCACCAGATTACTGATCTTGTCTTGGCATTTCTTGAGGTCCTGAGGGGCGCTCAGTATGTCCTGAATATTACGGCTTCCGATTCTGAATGGCATATTCAACTCTTTTATCGGGAAGTGAAAAGCGGGCGGGAACAACCATTACCAAAGATAATGGCTTTCCCCCCCCCTTTTTTATTTTTCGAAAAGCTTTATGGGTTACTGCTTACCTGTTAGCTCTGTCGAACCTTCCTTGCTTTTGTTTTCCCAGAAAGTTTTCAGTTGGTTGACCTGGAGCCGCGTTGGTTCGATTGTCTCGTTTGTAGAGGGGCTCTGGCTTTTCTTCAAGTCTTTCAGACCATCTATGAATCGTGGTGGTCGAATGGGTGTAGAGCTCGTGCCGACTTCCGAAGCACTACGTTTGACGGGTTGCTCTTTCAGCGAATTCTGGTGCACAGCGTCATTGGCTATTGGATCGCTATTAGACAGACCAAACACTGACTGCTCCGGTTTGGCTTGTGGGCTATTGGCAGGATCGCTCAGGCTTCTATCCATAACTCTTTTACGTGGTTTTGGGATTGGCGCGATGCCAGGGACAGCGTCCGAATCGATACCTGTGTCTGACGACGAGATGGAGTTTGGAGAATTGAATGCATCATTTTTCAGGCTCTCAGCTGAGACCGATCTTAGCTTTTTCTGCTGGGCGGCGTCGATTTCAACAAGACCCTCTCTCAGTTCTTTACTACGGTTTCTGTGAAGATCCAAGCATTCTCTGAGATTCTTCTGAATGGTGATGCATTTTATTTTTTTGCCAAACTCGGCGAGCTTAAAGTCTTTCATGTATTGAGGTGCTTCTGAGGCACCGCCATCACGGAGCTTGAGCGTTTCCAATATGCTTCTATTGGGGCTGAAATACAGACCGCCGTTGTCTTTATTAAAACGGAGGTAGCCGCCACCTTTTTTGTTTTGAACTTCACTGACCTCTTTTACCAGTCTTTCAAGAAGCTTTATATTACCTTGGTTAACCTTGAACTCGGCATCAAATTCGGTGCGCTTTATGCTCCCTGACTGACTGAACCACTCAGTATTTTGAACCGCGCCTGCGGTAGATATTGAACCTGGACCCATTTTATAAACTCCTCTGCCCTATTCCATTATGGATGTCTTTCATTCTCCGAGCGGACATGAAAGACAAGCAGAAGATGCTCAGCCACTTTTGTCCCTCAGCGCTTTCAATAAACGCACACCGAGGCAATGGCCGGCTTATTCACTCGTGAAAAAAGGCCTCGGCGCTGTAGCGCCGAGGCCTTTCGGGTATTGCCTGTGACCCGATGGGTCAGTGGCGTGCGGTGCGCACCCCTTGCGCCAGTGCCGCGCAGAGGCTCAGCACGCCATCGACGGCCTGTTCGTCGCTGGTGGCGTTGGCGATATGGTCGATCAGCGCCGAGCCGACCACCACGCCGTCCGCCAGCCGGGCGATGGCCGCGGCCTGTTCCGGGGTACGGATGCCGAAGCCGATGCTGATCGGCAGGTCGGTGTGGCGACGCAGGCGGCTCACCGCCTCTTCGACGTGTTCCAGTGTCGCCGAGCCGGCACCGGTCACGCCCGCCACCGACACGTAGTAGACGAAGCCGGAGCTGCCGTTGAGCACGGTGGGCAGGCGCGCATCATCGGTGGTCGGCGTGGTCAGGCGGATAAAGTCCAGGCCGGCGGCCTGGGCCGGGTCGCACAGCTCGCCGTTATGTTCCGGCGGCAGGTCGACCACGATCAGGCCATCGACACCGGCGGCCTTGGCGTCGGCGATGAAGCGCGGCACGCCGTAGTGGTGGATCGGGTTGAAGTAACCCATCAGCACCAGCGGGGTCTCGGTGTTGTCGACGCGGAACTCGCGAACCATCTGCAGGGTTTTCGCCAGGTTCTGTTTGGCGGCCAGGGCGCGGATGTTCGCCAGCTGGATCGCCGGGCCGTCGGCCATCGGATCGGTGAAGGGCATGCCCAGTTCGATCACGTCGGCACCGGCCCTGGGCAGGCCCTTGAGGATCGCCAGGGACGTGTCATAACCCGGATCGCCGGCGGTGACGAAGGTCACCAGGGCGGCGCGGTTCTGTTGTTTCAGCTCGGCAAAGCGCGTTTGCAGGCGGCTCATCAGTGTTTCTCCTGCTGGGATTGCTGCATGTGGTGCATGACGGTTTGCATGTCCTTGTCGCCGCGACCGGACAGGTTGACCACCATCAGGTGATCCTTGGGTAGGGTCGGTGCGCGCTTGAAGACTTCGGCCAGGGCGTGGGCGCTTTCCAGGGCCGGGATGATGCCTTCGAGGCGGCAGCACTGGTGGAACGCGGCCAGGGCTTCGTCATCGGTGACCGAGGTGTACTGGACGCGACCGATATCGTGCAGCCAGGCGTGTTCCGGGCCGATGCCGGGGTAGTCGAGGCCGGCGGAAATCGAGTGGGCGTCGATGATCTGGCCGTCGTCGTCCTGCAGCAGGAAGGTCCGGTTGCCGTGCAGCACGCCCGGTACGCCGCCGTTCAGGCTGGCCGCGTGCTTGCCGGTCTCGATACCGTGGCCGGCGGCTTCGACGCCGATGATTTCGACGCTGGTGTCATCGAGGAACGGGTGGAACAGGCCCATGGCGTTGGAGCCACCGCCGATGCACGCCACCAGGCTGTCGGGCAGGCGCCCTTCCTGGGCCTGGAGCTGGTCGCGGGTTTCCTTGCCGATCACGGCCTGGAAGTCGCGGACCATGGCCGGATACGGGTGTGGACCGGCGACGGTGCCGATCAGGTAGAAGGTGCTGTCGACGTTGGTCACCCAGTCGCGCAGGGCTTCGTTCATCGCGTCCTTCAGGGTGCCGGTACCGGCCACGACCGGAATCACTTCGGCGCCCAGCAGCTTCATGCGGAACACGTTGGCCTGCTGGCGCTCGATGTCGGTGGTGCCCATGTAGATCACGCAGTCCAGGCCGAAGCGCGCGGCCACGGTGGCGGTGGCCACGCCGTGCATGCCGGCGCCGGTCTCGGCGATGATGCGTTTCTTGCCCATGCGCCGCGCCAGCAGGATCTGGCCGATGCAGTTGTTGATCTTGTGGGCGCCGGTGTGGTTCAGCTCTTCGCGCTTGAGGTAGATCTTCGCGCCGCCGCAGTGTTCGGTCAGGCGTTCGGCGAAATACAGCGGGCTTGGACGACCGACGTAGTCGCGCTGGAAGTAGGCCAGTTCCTCGATGAACGCCGGATCGGTCTTGGCGGCTTCGTATTCACGATTCAGGTCGAGGATCAGCGGCATCAGGGTTTCGGCCACGTAGCGGCCGCCGAATGCGCCGAACAGGCCGTTGGCGTCGGGTCCGTTGCGCAGGTTGGACTGGGTCATGGGAGGCTCCAGGTGGGCGATTGAACAAGCGATGGGTTCACTCTAACCATGACAGGCCCGGATGAAAACCGATAAGATTGCCGTAACCTGTCAGGAAAACTCACAGATACCATGAGCCGCGACCTGCCCCCGCTCAATGCCTTGCGCGCCTTCGAGGCCACGGCCCGGCTGAACAGTGTCAGCCAGGCCGCCGAACAACTGCACGTGACTCACGGCGCGGTCAGCCGGCAGTTGAAAGTCCTTGAGGAACACTTGGGGCTGAGCCTGTTCGTCAAGGATGGTCGCGGCCTGAAACTCACAGATGCCGGCATTCGCCTGCGCGACGCCAGCGCCGAGGCTTTCGAGCGCCTGCGGGCGGTGTGCGCCGAGCTGACCCGGGATTCGGTGGATGCGCCGTTTGTCCTGGGGTGTTCCGGCAGCTTGCTGGCGCGCTGGTTTATCCCGCGTCTCGGCCGCCTGAATGCCGACCTGCCGGACCTGCGCCTGCACCTATCGGCGGGCGAAGGCGATCTCGACCCGCGCAAGCCGGGGCTCGATGCCCTGCTGCTGTTCGCCGAGCCGCCATGGCCGGCGGATATGCAGGTCCACGAGTTGGCGAGCGAGCGCATCGGGCCGGTGATGAGCCCGCACTTCGCCCGCTACGCGGCCTTGCTCGAGGCGCCGGCACGGGAACTGGTGGGCGAGCCGCTGTTGCACACCACCTCGCGGCCACAGGCCTGGCCCAGCTGGGCACGGCAAAACGGCATCGAGGCGACGCAGCTGAAATACGGGCAGGGATTCGAGCATCTGTACTATCTGCTCGAGGCGGCGGTAGCGGGGTTGGGCGTGGCGATCGCGCCGCAGCCGCTGGTGGCGGACGACCTGCGTGCCGGTCGCCTGGTGGCGCCCTGGGGCTTCGACGAAACGCCCGGACGACTGGCGCTGTGGCTGCCCCGGCGCGCCGCGGACGGGCGCGCCGGGCAGTTGGCGCAATGGCTCAAGACCGAGCTGGAAAACAGCGTTAGCTGACAGCACCGGACCTTATGCAGGAGCCGGCTTGCCGGCGATGGCGTCCGCAAAGGCGGTGCAAGGCTCAAGGCCCCCTTCGCCGGCAAGCCGGCTCCCACGTCAGGCGTGTCGCTCAATCCCCGCGTTTGCACAGCAGGTAGGCGGCCAGCAGGCCGAGGGCACCGACCGCGACACCGGCGGTCGTCCACGGGTGTTCCTGGGCGTAGTCGCGGGTGGCGATCCCGGTTTCGCGGGTCTTGACCTTGACCTCTTCGTAGGCGTCGCTGAGCAGGTGACGGGAGTGCCGCAGGGCGCTCTCGGCATTGCTCTTGAGGGCCTTGAGGGTTTTGCGCGACTCGTCCGAGGCGTCGTCCTTGAGGCTTTCCAGAGACTTGAGCAGGCTCTCGATCTCGGCTTCCATGCTTTGCAACGAAGCTTTACGTAATGATGAACTGGCCATGTTGGCTCTCCTGCAGTGATGAGTGGCGTGTGAGGATTGGGACTGCACGGGTTTGCGAAAGTGCAGAAAATCTGTCGCCCGCCTGCTCCGGGCCATCCGGGAAATCACTGCTAGGCTGTGTCTACAGCCCCCGAGAGCCCAGGAGAACGCCATGAGTGATCATCACACCTACAAGAAAATCGAACTGGTCGGTTCGTCGCCCAACAGTATCGAAGAGGCGATCAACAACGCCCTGGCCGAGGCCGGCAAGAGCATCAAGCACCTGGAGTGGTTCGAGGTGCTCGACACCCGCGGCCATATCAAGGACAACAAGGCGGCGCATTTTCAGGTCACGTTGAAAGTCGGCTTCAGGATCGCCAATAGCTGAACAGATACTGGCCTTTTGAACTTCCACACTGGCCGACTGCCATATTGATTGCTATACAGAAGGCTCTATCTAGCCTCATGTGCGTCGCCCAAAAGCCGACGCACTTTTTTTGATTCGACCAGGGAATGCGAGCGATGAAAAAACTTCTATTGGCGGTAGGTTTGCTGAGCATTGCGGGCACCACCCTTGCTGCGGGTAAGTCGTGTGATGAACTGGAAAGGGAGATCAAGGACAAGCTTGAGGCCAAAGGCGTCCATGGTTATTCGCTGCAGATCGTCGACCGGGCGACCGGTGAAGCAGGCGCGAATGGGCGGATCGTCGGCACTTGTGAAGGTGGCACCAAGGTTGTGACCTACAAGCGCGGTTAAGTCCGCGGGGGTATCGAAGCCGGCGCAGCGCGCCGGCTTTTTCATGGGCGTCGATAACGCTTCAGCCCTTCATCACCTGCGCCAGCAACTCGTAGGAATGCAGCCGGTCGGCATGCTCGTAGAGGTCGCAGGTGAAGATCAGCTCATCGGCCTGGGTCTGCTCGATCAGCACGTCCAGTTTCGCGCGGATTTTCGACGGGCTGCCGACCATCGCCAGGCCGAGGAAATCTCCGACCGCCTCGCGCTCATGGGGCAGCCACAGGCCGTCCATGGTCTTCACCGGCGGTCGCTGGACCAGGCTCTGGCCGCGCATCAGCGCGAGGATGCGCTGGTACACCGAGGTCGCCAGGTAATCGGCCTGCTCGTCGGTATCGGCGGCCACCAGCGGCACGCCGAGCATCACGTAGGGCTTGTCGAGGACTTCGGACGGCTTGAAGTGGTTGCGGTACACCCGGATCGCCTCGTGCATGAAGCGCGGGGCGAAATGCGAGGCGAAGGCATAGGGCAAGCCGCGTTCGCCGGCCAGTTGTGCGCTGAACAGGCTCGAACCGAGCAGCCAGACCGGCACGTTGGTGTTGGTGCCCGGCATGGCGATCACCCGCTGGTCCGGGGTGCGCGGGCCGAGGTACTTCATCAGTTCGGCGACATCTTCCGGGAAGTCGTCGGCGCTGCCCGAACGCTCGCGGCGCAGGGCGCGGGCGGTCATCTGGTCGGAGCCGGGGGCACGGCCCAGGCCCAGGTCGATCCGGCCCGGATACAGGCTGGCCAGGGTGCCGAACTGCTCGGCGATCACCAGCGGCGCATGGTTGGGCAGCATCACGCCGCCAGAACCGACGCGGATGGTCGAGGTGCCGCCGGCCAGGTAGCCCAGCAGCACGGACGTCGCCGAACTGGCGATACCGTCCATGTTGTGGTGCTCGGCGACCCAGAAGCGGGTGTAGCCGAATTTTTCTACGTGCCGGGCCAGGTCCAGCGAGTTGCGCAGGGATTGCCCCGGGCTGCCGTCCTGGCGCACGGGCACCAGGTCGAGGGTGGAAAACTTGACGTCGGACAGTCGCTTCATAAGCCTGCTACTCCTTCTTGGGGCACAGGCTTCCGTCGCGTGGCGAAATACCTGGCAATGTGTTCTTGGCAATATGGGCATATACCCGAGTTTCAAGAGCAGGCGGAATTTTTAGCCTGCAAAAAACGCAGATGGCTATTGCCAGTCCGGATCGTCCCCACGCTCCGCGTGGGCATGCAGCCATGAAATTGCGCGTCACAAAGCGGACGCGGAGCGTCCGGAGAGGCGTTCCCACGCTGGAGCGTGGGCACGATCATCACGACAGGGTGAACTTTGCAGGGCCGACTATCCTCAGAACCCTAGGTTCGGCGCGAACCCTCGCGCCGGCTTTTGAGGAGGCAGCTATGAGTATCACGAAGAAAGCATCGGCTCATTGGGAAGGCGACCTGAAAACCGGCATCGGCTCCATCTCCACGGAAACCGGCGTGCTGCGCGAGGCGCCCTATGGCTTCAAGGCCCGCTTCGAAGGCGGTCGGGGCACCAATCCCGAGGAACTGATCGGCGCGGCCCACGCGGGCTGCTTTTCCATGGCCCTGTCGATGATCCTCGGTGAGGCCGGGCTCAAGGCGGACAGCATCGATACCCAAGCGGAGGTAACGCTGGATCAGGTCGACGGCGGTTTTGCGATTACCGCGGTGCACCTGATCCTCAAGGCGAAAATCCCCGGCGCCAGCCAGCAGCAGTTCGATGAGCTGACCCGGAAGGCCAAGGAAGGTTGCCCGGTATCCAAGGTCCTGAACGCGAAGATTTCGCTGGATGCGACCTTGCTGGGCTGAGGGTGAAAGATCGATTGGCCCTGTGCAACGGGGCCTTGCATGTGGGAGCGGGCTTGCCGCGAAGAGGCACCTGAAGCCAGAAAAAGCTTCGCGGGCAAGCCCGCTCCCACATTCTCCCCGAGTACCTTCCCCCCGGGTAACACTCCAAGCAAATACCCGGGTTTGCGCAACTGTGAGCTGGGTCAGAACTTGGCTCGCCCGGTTGTGGTCCAATCTGGTGTGGCAACCCAGTGCGTACGCCCTTGCGACGCGTTGCCGCGAAGGAGCCTGACCATGAAACGCATCGCCCTGGGATTTTTCTGTTGTGCACTGGCTGCGTCGGCCCTGGCGGCCCCCAAGGACTGCGAGGAGCTGAGGAAAGAGATCGAGGTCAAGATCCAGGCCAACGCCGTGCCGTCCTACACCCTGGAGATCGTCTCCAAGGAGGAGGCCGAGAAGCATGACGTCGCCATGGTGGTCGGGACCTGCGAAAACGGCACCAAGGCAATCATCTACCAGAAGAACGATATCTGAGGCCGGCTACGGCATGCACAGCACCGTACGGTCGCCGGCGATCTGTTCGCCCTTGTCGTTGTAGAGCCGGGCATTGGCCTGGAAGCCCAGGGCAACGCCTTCCAGGCGATAACGCCGACCGGCTTCGAAGTGATCGTAGGGCACCGTGATGTAGCAGATGCGCTCCAGTGGATCGGTGTTCATCGCCATGCCGCCGACATACACATCGAAGTCGAAACGCACGGTCAGTTCATGGGCACCGGGGGTGACCTGGAAGAAGCGCCCGTCATCCAGGCGTTTTTTATCCACGCTTTCGGCCATGACCAGGGTGCCGGTACGGGTACCCACGTCGATCCAGGCCATTTGCGGGTCGACCGCCGGCAATGGGCTGACGCAGCCGCCAAGGCTGGCGAGGGCAAGGAGGGAAAGAAGCTTGCGCATGATGGATTTCGCTCGGTGATATGAGGTTCAGCATACCCGTGATCGATGCCTCGGGTCGCCTTGGCCAACATCCGGTGAACACCTGACCCTCGACAATCATTCATGATTATTTTCCGCCTCACGCGATAGTCTTGCAGCAAACCCCGACCGGAAGACCTCCCCATGGTGCACAGGTGGTGCTCAGCCCCTGGGCGACTCACGCCCATTTTACGTCCCGCGCTCGCCGGCCTCCTGCTTTTGCTGGTCGGCGGTTGCAGCAGCGTGAGTTATTACAGCCAGTTGGCCGGTGGGCAGTTGAGCCTGTTGCGGGCCCGGGAGCCGGTCGCCGCGGTGATCGCCGATCCGAGCCGCGCTCCCAGGCTGCGCGAGCACCTGGTGCATTCCCAGGAGGCGCGGACTTTCGCCAGCCAGCAGCTGCATCTGCCGGATAACCGCAGTTACCGCCTGTATGCCGATATCAAGCGGCCCTATGTGGTCTGGAATGTCTTCGCCACGCCGGAGTTTTCCCTGACCCCGCAGAGCCACTGTTTCCCCATCGCTGGCTGCGTGGCCTATCGCGGTTACTACGACCAGGGCGCGGCCCGGGGCGAAGCCGCCCTGCAACGCCAGCAGGGCCTGGATGTGTACATTGGCGGCGTCGAGGCCTACTCGACGCTGGGCTGGTTCGACGATCCGATTCTCAACTCGATGCTGAACTGGGGCGACGAGCGCCTGGCGACGCTGATCTTCCATGAGCTGGCGCACCAGCGTTTCTATGTGAAGGACGACACCGAGTTCAACGAGTCCTACGCCAACTTCGTCGAGCAGGAAGGCACGCGCCAATGGCGAGCGGCGCGGGGCTTGCCACCGGCCAAGGCCAATGACGTGGCGCAGAAGGATCAGTTCATCGAACTGGTGCTGCACACCCGTGAACGCCTGCAGGCGCTCTACGCCCTGCCCTTGCCGGTCGAGCAGATGCGCGAGCGCAAGGCCGCCGAATTCGAGCGCCTGCGCCAGGAGTACCGGCGCGTGCAGGCCACGCAGTGGGCGGGGGACAAGCGCTATGACGCCTGGATCAACTCGCCGCTGAACAACGCCAAGCTGCTGCCCTTCGGTCTCTATGACCAGTGGGTGCCGGCTTTCGCCGCGTTGTTCAGGCAGGTCAACGGTGATTGGCCGGCGTTTTTCACGGCGGTGGAGAGGCTCGGAAACCTGCCGGTCGCCGAGCGCAAGGCGGCGTTGCGTCAATTGATGCCAGGCTGAAAGGCGCTTTCGCGGGCAAGTCCGCCCCCACAAAGCCAGGCCCATGACGCCGGCGCTACGGTGGGAGCGGGCTTGTCCGCGAAAGAAGGCGACTCGCCCTGGCGCCCTACACAAACGCCCGATGCAGGTCGGCCAGGGTCTGGAAGTGATACGCCGGCTGTTCGCCCTCCAGCTCCGCGAAGCTGCCGAAACCATAACCCACCGCCGCCGCGTCCAGGCCGTTGCGTCGGGCGCCGATCAGGTCATGCTTGCGGTCGCCGATCATCAGCGTATTGCCCGGCTCCAGTTTTTCCTCGGCGATCAGGTGGGCGATCAGCTCGACCTTGTCGGTCCGGGTGCCGTCCAGTTCGCTGCCGTAGATCATCTTGAAGTGCCGGGCAAAATCGAAATGCCGGGCAATCTCGCGGGCGAACACCCAGGGCTTGGACGTGGCGATGTACAGGGTGCGGCCTTGTCCGCCGAGGGTTTCCAGCAAGGGCGTGACCCCATCGAACACCCGGTTTTCATACAGCCCGGTGACCTTGAAACGCTCGCGGTAGAAATTCACCGCTTCCCAGGCCCTGGCCTCGTCGAAACCGTAGAACTGCATGAACGCCTGCAACAGCGGTGGCCCGATAAAGTGTTCGAGCTTGCTCAGGTCCGGCTCGTCGATGCCCAGCTTGTCGAGGGCGTACTGGATCGAGCGGGTGATGCCCTCGCGCGGGTCGGTCAGGGTGCCGTCGAGGTCGAACAAAATCGTCTGGTAGTGCATGAAATACCCCAATCTGTACAAAAAACGATCAGTCGGCCCGATGGTAGCCTTCGGCGATATGCTGATCCTTGAGCTTCACGTAGTTCGAGGCGCTGTAGGTGAAGAAAGCCTTCTCCTTGTCCGTCAGGGCGCGCACCTGCTTCACCGGGCTGCCGACATAGAGAAAGCCGCTGGCCAGGCGCTTGCCCGGCGGTACCAGGCTGCCGGCACCGACGATCACCTCGTCCTCGATCACCGCGCCATCCATGACGATGCTGCCCATGCCGATCAGGATCCGGCTGCCGACGCTGCAACCGTGCAGCATGACCTTGTGGGCGATGGTCACGTCGTCACCGATCAGCAGCGGGAAACCCTCCGGATTGAAGGGCCCGGCATGGGTGATGTGCAGCACGCAGCCATCCTGCACGCTGGTGCGGGCGCCGATGCGGATGCGGTGCATGTCGCCACGGATCACCGTCAGCGGCCACACCGAGCTGTCGGCGCCGATCTCGACATCGCCGATCACCACCGCCGACGCATCGACAAAAGCCCCGGCGCCAAGGGTCGGCGTGTGATTCTGATAGGTGCGAAGGGTCACGATAGGCTCTCTCTCTGTTGCTGATAGCTGCGGTGGGCATTGATTGTAATTAAGATGGCCCCATCTTTGTTCTTACATGTTTCTCCAGCCAAGGTACCCACCGTGAGCGCGAACAACCCTCTTCTGCAGTCCTACGACCTGCCGCCGTTCTCGGCGATCCGTGCCGAGCACGTGCAACCGGCCATCGAGCAGATTCTCGCCGACAACCGTGCCGCCATCGAAGGCATCCTGCAAAGCCAGGGGAAAAATCCGAGCTGGGCCGGCCTGGTCCTGGCCATGGACGAGCTCAATGACCGCCTGGGCGCCGCCTGGAGTCCGGTCAGCCACCTCAACGCCGTGTGCAACAGCGCCGAGCTGCGCGAAGCCTATGAGGCCTGCCTGCCAGCCCTGAGCGCCTACTCCACCGAGTTGGGCCAGAACCGCGCCCTGTTCCAGGCCTTCGAGGCGCTGGCCAACAGCCCCGAGGCCGCCGGCTTCGACGTGGCGCAGAAGACTATTCTCGAACATTCCCTGCGTGACTTCCGGCTCTCGGGTATCGACCTGCCGGAGGCCGAGCAGAAGCGTTACGCCGAAGTGCAGAGCAAGCTGTCCGAACTGGGCAGCCGCTTCTCCAACCAGTTGCTCGATGCGACCCAGGCCTGGACCAGACACATTGTCGACGAGGCCGGTCTCGCCGGGCTCAGCGCTTCGGCCAAGGCACAGATGGCCGCCGCCGCCCAGGCCAAGGGCCTCGACGGCTGGCTGATCACCCTGGAATTCCCGAGCTACTACGCGGTGATGACCTACGCCGAGGACCGCGCCCTGCGCGAAGAGGTGTACGCCGCCTACTGCACCCGTGCATCGGACCAGGGCCCGAACGCCGGCCAGAACGACAACGGCCCGGTGATGCAGGAAATCCTCGACCTGCGCCAGGAGTTGGCGCAATTGCTCGGCTTCGCCAGTTTCTCCGAGCTGAGCCTGGCGACCAAGATGGCCGACTCCAGCGACCAGGTGCTGACCTTCCTGCGCGACCTGGCCAAGCGCAGCAAGCCGTTTGCCGCCCAGGACCTGCAACAGCTCAGGGCCTACGCCGCCGAGCAGGGCTGTGCCGAACTGCAAAGCTGGGACAGCGGGTTCTACGGCGAGAAGCTGCGTGAACAGCGCTACAGCGTTTCCCAGGAAGCCCTGCGCGCCTATTTCCCGATCGACAAGGTGCTCGGCGGCCTGTTCGCCATCGTCCAGCGCCTGTACGGCATCGAGATCGCCGAGCAGAAAGGCTTCGACACCTGGCACCCGGATGTCCGCCTGTTCGAGATCAAGGAGAACGGCCAGCATGTCGGCCGCTTCTTCTTCGACCTCTACGCCCGCGCCAACAAGCGTGGCGGTGCCTGGATGGACGGCGCCCGCGACCGTCGCCGTACCGTCGATGGCGTGCTGCAGAGCCCGGTGGCGAACCTGGTGTGCAACTTCGCCCCGGCCGACAGCGGCAAGCCTGCGCTGCTGACCCACGATGAAGTGACCACCCTGTTCCACGAATTCGGCCACGGCCTGCATCACCTGCTGACCCGCGTCGAGCACGCCGGTGTCTCCGGCATCAATGGCGTGGCCTGGGATGCGGTGGAATTGCCGAGCCAGTTCATGGAGAACTGGTGCTGGGAGCCGGAAGGCCTGGCGCTGATCTCCGGCCACTACGAAAGCGGTGAGCCGCTGCCCCAGGACCTGCTGGAAAAGATGCTCGCGGCAAAAAACTTCCAGTCCGGCCTGATGATGGTCCGCCAGCTGGAGTTCTCGCTGTTCGACTTCGAACTGCACGCCACCCACGGCGACGGCCGCAGCGTGGCGCAGGTTCTCGAGGGCGTGCGCGACGAGGTCTCGGTGATGCGTCCGCCGGCCTACAACCGCTTCCCCAACAGCTTTGCGCACATTTTCGCCGGCGGTTACGCGGCGGGTTACTACAGCTACAAGTGGGCTGAAGTGCTGTCGGCCGATGCCTTCTCCAGGTTCGAGGAAGAAGGCGTGCTCAACGCCGAGACCGGTCGCGCGTTCCGCGAGGCCATCCTGGCCCGTGGCGGCTCCCAGGCGCCGATGGTGCTGTTCGTCGACTTCCGTGGCCGTGAGCCGTCGATTGACGCACTCTTGCGCCACAGCGGCCTGAGTGAGGACGCGGCAGCATGAGTGAGGCACCCGTGACCAGGACCAAGAAGCGCTTTATCGCCGGGGCGGTCTGCCCGGCGTGCAGCGAGCAGGACAAGCTGATGATGTGGAGCGAGGACGACGTTCCGCACCGCGAGTGCGTGGCCTGTGGCTATGCCGATACGCTGAACGAGCAAGGCTTGTCGGTGCCCAGGGAGTTGGGTACGCGGGTCAACACGCCAGTGGTGAAGGTCGCCGACAAGAAAGTCCAGACCGTGCAGTTTTTCCCCAATCCGAAGCTGAAGAAGGCCGAGGACAAGTAACCTCCCGCGTGCCGGTCTCCCGAGGCGTTTCGCGCCCGGGAGACCGCGTTCCTATTTGCCGAACGGGATGATGAATTTCAGCCACAGTCTTTCGCCCTGGGGCCGATATTCGCTTTCGAACTCGTGCTGCCAGGTGGCGATTATCTGCGCCGGTCCGGCGTTGTACCTGATCGCCGGTCCCAGGGCGAAGGCCTGGCCCTTCAGGCCGTCCAGGCTGTCGATGACATCCTGCGTCGCCCGGTCGCTGACGTGGTCGTCGGTGGTCTGTTTGTAGTAATAGCCCGAGACCCCCACCTGCCACTGGTCGATGTTGTAGCCGGCGGCGAAGTCGACGTGCAATTCCTGCCCGGAGCGGTAGTCGCTGCCGGTCGGGTTCAGCCCGGTGATCTGGGCGGAGGTGTTCTTCTGGTTGAAGTCGTACATGAACTTCATGTCCAGGGCGAAGCCGTTGGGGTCGTAATAGGCAAACGCCACGACCGGTTCGAAGTTCCAGTAGTGCCGGCTGAAGTTGGCCTGGGCGTTGCGATCGTAGCTGCCGATGGGCACGTTGATGTCCAGGCCGGTGGTGAGATGCAGCCCGTTGTCGAAATGCCAGCCCATGATCAGCGGGTTCACGGTGATGTCCCCGACACCCCGGCGATGATCGTTGACCCCCGCCGCATCGACCTCCAGATCCACCAGCGGGACGATGAGGTGGCCGCCCCAGTTCGCGCCCATGAAGGTCTTGTCGCTGACATAGACGGTTCGCGAGACCAATGCCTCGGCGCGGACCTTGAAGTCCGGGAGAAAGCCGGAATGGCCGTTGCCGTCATTGAAGCGGTTGGCGCTGTATTGCGTCAGGTAGGTCAGCTCATAGAGACCGGGCGGCGGCAGTGCCCCGGCCAGGTAGTTCTCTGCACCGTTGGGATACACACCGCCTCCGGTTTCCGTTGCCTGCGCAGTGTTGATCAGGCCGAGCGAGGCACAGAGTGTGGTGGCGATGCCGATGTGTCTGATAGTCATGGTTCGATCTTCTTATTAGTGGCCGGTCATACGCCCGGCAGCCGTCGGCCGAGCGCATGGAAGGCAGTGGGTTGCGGTGGTCTTTTCGCAGTTACAGCGGGTAATGGCGCGGTTGCTGCTGGATGGTCAGCCAGCGCAGGTCGGTGAACTCGGCGACCCCGGCCTCGCCACCGAAGCGACCATGGCCCGAAGCCCCCAGGCCACCGAACGGCGCCTGGGGTTCGTCGTGGACCGTGGCGCCGTTGATGTGGCAGATTCCCGAGCGGATCCGCCCGGCGACGTCCATCGCGCGGGAAATGTCGCGGGTGAACACGGCGGCGGACAGGCCATATTCGCTGTCATTGGCGATGCGGATCGCGTCTTCCTGGTCCTTGGCCCGGATCACCGAAACCACCGGCCCGAACGATTCCTGCGTATACAGCCGCATGGCCGGGGTGACCTGGTCGATGACATTCGCCGGGATCAGCACGCCCTGCCCGTCGTCACCGGCCAGGCGTGTCGCGCCGGCCGCCAGGGCATCGGCGATCAGTGTCCGGACCCGCTCCGCGGCCTGGGGGTCGATGACCGAGCCCAGTGGCGTCGAGTGCTTGCGTGGGTCGTCCGCGCGCAATGCCATGGCCCGCTGTGCCAGGCGTTCGACGAAGGCTTCGGCGATGCCAGGGGTGACGATGACCCGCTCGGTGGACATGCAGATCTGTCCCTGATTCATGAAGGCGCCGAAGATCGCAGCATCCACGGCCGTTTCAAGATCGGCGTCATCGAGCACCAGCAACGGCGCCTTGCCGCCCAGTTCCAGCAGCGCCGGCTTGAGCTGGCGCCCGCAACGTTCGGCGATCAGCCGGCCGACCCGGGTCGACCCGGTGAAATTCACGCGTCGCACCGCCGGAGCATCGATCAGGGCATTGACGATGGCGCCGGCGTCCTCCGGGGCGTTGCTGAGGACATTCACCACCCCCTTGGGAAACCCCGCCCGCAGAAAGGCCTGGCCGATCAGCGAGTGCGTCTGCGGGCAGGCTTCCGAGGCCTTGAGAATGACACTGTTGCCACAGGCCAGCGCCGTGGCGATTGCCCGCACCCCGAGGATCACGGGTGCGTTCCAGGGGGCGATCCCCAGCACGACGCCGGCGGCCTGGCGGATCGACATCGAGAAACAGCCGGGCATGTCCGACGGGATGGTTTCGCCCCGGACGGCCGTGGTCAGCGAGGCCGCCTCGCGCAGGATCGATGCGCCCAGGGCGATGTTGAACGTGGCCCAGCCCTGCGTGGCACTGGTTTCCCGGGCCATCGCCGCCGTCAGTTCTGCGCTGAGGCCGAGCAGCTCCCGGGCCGCCTCCAGCAGCAGGTTGCGCCGGTAGTCCGGGCCGCTCCGGGACCAACTGACAAAGGCCTGGGCGGCGGCTTCGACCGCGCTGGCGGTGTCGTCGAGGGTGGCGGCGGCGGCGGTGGTGGCCACGGTGTCCGCGACAAAGTCGTGGCGCACGAAGGTCGCACCGTTCGAGGCGGGCCGCAGCTCGCCATTGATCAGTAACAGGGTGTTCGACATTTTGCGAATCTCTGGTTGGGAAGAAGCGATTGCGTGGTCCGTGTCTCGCCGGTTTCAGGGCGCCACGGTCCCGGCTTCCTTGCGCCGGGTGCGTTCGTTCGCGGCCTGGACAAGGCGTGGCGCGGTTTCGCGCAGCAGCAGCGCCAGGCAGGTACCAATGGCCAGGCCGACCATGGGAATCCAGAACACCTGGCCGATCCCGAAGTGCTGGGCGACGAAGCCGGCGATCACCGGGGCCACGCCGCCGCCGAAGAATTCGCCGGCCCCGGAGACGAAACCGATGGCCGAGGAAGTCAGTTGGGGGGATACGGCCTCGGTCGGGATGGGCCCGGTGAGGATGGAAGCCAGGCCGAGGCCGAAGAACGCGGTAATCGCCAGCCAGATGAACAGCGTCACGCTGTCCGCCGGGGCATGGAAAAAGCACCAGGTACCGATGGCGGCGCCGATAAACGCGATGACGGTCGCCAGCCGCCGGCCGATGATGTCCGACAGTCCCGAGATGGCGAACTCACCGAGGAACCCGCCCCAGCCCATCGCGGACAGGACAAAGCCCATGGTGGCGGGCGTCAGGTGCAGTTGGTCCACCAGATAGCTGGGGACCATCGCACCCATCACGAATACGCAGCTCATGGTGCAGAACAGGCAGGCAGCGGCCAGCAGCGCATTGCGTGACTTGAGCACCTGCAGCCATGACGGCCTGTCGGCCGCCAGCGTTGCGGCGCGTGCCTGGCGGGTGAGGTGTGGCGGCTCGCGCAACACGCGATAGAGCAGATAGGCCACCACCAGCCCCGGCAGGGCGACGAGCATGAACACCTCGCGCCAGGACGGCACGACGGCCAGCAGTTGCGTGGCGAGAATCGGTGCGATGCCGAAACCGAACAAGGCGAAGGTGCTCAGTTGCAGGCCCTGGTTCAGGCCGCGTCGGCGCGGGTGGGAGGCCTCGGCGGTGGCGGCCACGCTGACCGGGCAGAAGGCGCCCTCCGCGGCCCCCATCACGCCACGGACCAGCAGCAGCGAGAGAAAGCCGGTGGCCATTCCAGAGAAGCCCGACAGCACGGAAAAGATCAGCAGTGCGAGGATCAGGATGGCGCGTCGGCCGATCCGGTCGGACACGTTGCCGATCAGGATGGAGAAGGCTCCCCAGGACAGGGCCAGGGCGCCCACCAGCGTGCCGAGCTGGCTGTAGCTCAGGTGCAGGTCCTGCATCATGGCGGGAAACAGCGGGGCGAGAATCCAGCGGTCCAGGCCCACCAGGCCAAAGCCCAGCGCCAGCAGGAGGACGGCTTTCCATTCGTATCGCGAGTCGTGCGGTGTGGCGGATGTCTGATTATTGTTATTCATTTTTCTCTCCGGAAGCGGCCCGCCCGTTCTGTCGCGGGCACGTATCGGGGGAGATTACGGCGTTGCCCGCGCGGTGCTTTGCCGCCAGGGAACGCCGGGTTTGTCGAGCGTGAACGCCGCCTCAGTGAGTGGCGTTCGACACGTCGGGCACAGCTATCGACGACAGGACATCGGCCCGATAGCGGGTGGGGGTCAGACCGAACCGGGCCTTGAACGCCTTGCTGAAATGCGCGGCATTGTTGAACCCCCACTGATAGGCGATTTCGGTGACCGAGCGGCTGGCCAGGCGACCGTCGCCGAAGGCGTCGCGGACACGCTCCAGGCGCGACTGCCAGATGAACTGGGCCAGGGTGCTCTCGTCGTCGCTGAATGCCTTGTGCAGGTTGCGTTTGCTGCAGCGGAAGCGGCTGGCGATCAACTCGACGTTCAACTGCGGGTTCATCAGGTTCTGTTGCACGAAGTCGTGGACCTGCAAACGCAGGATCTCGCGGCTGGAGGACGTTGCCGACTTGTGCCCGGATTCGAGCAAGGCCATGCGCAGCAGATGGGTGGCGATGGTGCCGAGTTCGGCGCGGGAACTGTGCTCGACTTCGTCGATCTCCGAAAACAGCCGTGCCAGATAGGTCGGCAGCATGCGTTCGATACCCGCGCACCGGCCGAAGCCGCGGGCGGTCAGGGCGCCGACTGCACCATGGCGCAGGCCCAGTTCCGAGCGTGGTACCAGCATCACCAGTTGGCGAACCTGCGTGAGGTTGGTCACGCTGTAGGGGCGCCGCGTGTCATACAGCGCCCACTGGCCCGGCTCCAGGCATACCTCGCGGTCGCCCTGGGCAAAGATCGCCCGCCCACGTTGCTGCACCACCAGCTTGACCAGGTCGCGATCGTCACGGGAGATCATCGCCTGGCCACGTTCGACCCTGTGGGGCGTGGCGTCCAGCCGGCAGTACTGCAGGGTTCCGGCGTGACCGAACATGGCCGAGGCCTCGAAAGGGCCGTCACCGATCACCTGGGTATCGAGTCGACCGACCACGTCCCAGATCAGGTTGCTCCACTGGTCGAGCTTTTCCCTGAGGGTTCCCACCGTGTTGAACTGAGAAGATGGCGTCATTCGGCATTTCTCCCGGCTTGCGGTTTATTGTTGTTTTATCGGCGCAGCGGTCCCGGCATTCGGCTGTGGTGCGCTAGCGGGCCAGCGCCTGGAGGATGGCCCCGGCCAGTGCGGCATCGTCATCGGAGTTCGCCCCCGCGACACCGATGGCCCCCTGCAACCGACCTTGGGCAAGGACCGGCAACCCACCCCGTAGCGCAAGGATTCCCGGCAGTCCCAGGTAAGTCGTGTTGCCCTGCTGCACGGCATCCTCCAGCACCTTCGTATCCATGCCGTAGGCGGCCGCGGTCCGGGCCTTCTTGGTCGCCGCATCGCCCATGCCGCTCGGTACGCTGGCGGGACGGGTGAAGTACAGCAGGTGCCCACCGGCATCGACGATACTGATGGCGACCCGGTCCGGGTGGAACGCCGGTTCGTGACCGACGGCCTCGATGGCGGCGGTCGCCGACTTCAGGCTCAGCTCCGCGGCCATGCCTGGCGGGCTCGTCAGCAGGCCCAGCGACAGGCTCAGGGTGGCGCAGGCAGCGAGGTAGGAGGGCTTCGGGCGACGGTAAAGAGGCATGGCTTGATCTCGTTCTCAGGGCATTGTGCCAAAGGCACCCCTTTCATCATCGCCGTCGCCGACAGTGTGGAGAAGAGCCGCCTTGCGCGGAATGCCTCACTCCTACAGAGTGAGCCGGGTATGCCTGGACCACGCGTAAAAGGCATAGTATCGATGCTGGACAGCGGTGCCCGGCAGCGTGCGGCAAGGGGGGGCTGCCCGAGGAGGAAAGCATGCTCGATCGAATCACCGGAATGCAGATCTTTACCCGTGTCGCCTCCTCCGGGAGCCTGTCGGCGGCGGCCAGGTCCCTGGCAATTTCCCAGACGCTGGCCACCAAGCACATCGCCGCCCTCGAACAGCAACTCGATATCAAGCTGTTTTTGCGCAGCACCCGCGGCTTGAAACTGACTGCCGCCGGCGAGCGTTATCTGGCGGGCGTGACGCGGGTGTTGCGGGATATCGAAGCGCTGGAAGAGGACGCCGCTGCCGATGACGCGGCCGTGCGCGGCTTGCTGAGATTGAATGCCCCGGCGTCGTTCGGGCATCGGATCCTGGCGCCGTTGCTGGCCGGGTTCTCCCAGCGTTACCCCGGGCTGAACATCGACCTGAGCCTCGACGACAAGCGCGTCGACCTCGTCGAGGAGGGGTGGGATCTGGTCATCCGGATCGGCAAGCTGAAAAGCAATACCCTGCGCGCGCGTCGCCTGGCTCCTTGCGAGCTGGTGGTCTGCGCGGCGCCCAGCTACCTGGAGCGCAGCGGGGTGCCCGCGACGATCGAGGAACTCATCAACCATAACTGCATCGGCTATACGCTTTCGGAACACCTGGGTCCGCGCCGGTGGACGTTCGGGGCACAGGGCGAACGCTCGGTGCCGATCCGCGCGACCTTGTCCATCAACAACGGTGACGCGATCGTTGCCGCTGCGCTCGAAGGCTACGGCATCATCTACAAGCCCTTGTTCATGGTGCACCAGCATTTGCAGGACGGCCGCCTGGTGGCCCTGCAACTGAATCATCCGCCCCTCGGGCTGCATGATGTGTTTGCGGTGTTCCAGGGGGCGCGCAAGCCGCCGGAGAAGGTGCGGGTGCTGATCGACTTCCTGCTGGAGCAGCTTCAGGCACCCCTGCCCTGGATCAGCGGCAGGCCTGCCCTGGTCAGTGGGCGTTGGCCGACTTGAACCAGTTCTGCACGTTGCAGGTGGCAAACGGGCTGGTGCTGCAATCGCCGTTGGCCAGGGCCGTGCGCAGTTTCTCGATATCGGCCTTCATCATGTAGCGGATGCCGTCCTTGAAGTGCGAGCTGTCACCGAACCCGCCCTGGGTCATCTCGCTCAGCGCGTCTTCCTTGCTCCAGCCCTCGACGACCACGCGGTACATGGCGGCCATCAGGCCGGTGCGGTCGGAGCCGTGCTTGCAGTGCATGAGCACCGGACCGTTGGCCTGCGCGTCCTTGATCGCCCGCAACGCGGCCAGTACGTCGGCATCGTCGACGTGGTTGGTCCGGTACGGCAGTTGCACCTGCTTGATGCCTGGCGCGAACAGCCAGCTGGAGTCCGACTCCGGCAGGAAGTTGATCACCGTGCCGATCTTCAACCGCTCCAGCAGCGGCAAGGCGTCCTTGTCCGGCAGGGCGCTGCGGTAGAGCGTCGGGCTCATTTCGTTGAGGTTGTACTTGTCGCCGACGGGCTGGGCCCATTGCGCCGGACGTTCGGCGGGCGCGCTGTCGGCCTGGGCCAGGGGCAGCAGGAGCAGGGTGGTCAGGGCCAGGCCAAGGGCGGAGAGGGTACGGAGCAGCGACATGGGAAAGTGACCGAGAGAGGGACAATGGGCACAGCATGTCCTGGCGTCGGTCAAGAGCCTGTGAGGCGGGCGTCAAAGATTTGTGATCGGGACGGGGGCGCCTGCCCGACGGTGCTAGGCAGAATCGCCCGACTCCATTACTGTATATAGATACAGTAATGGAGCATTCTCCAATGTCCACCCCTCTCCCGCCCCGTGGCCGTGGCACGGCGACCAACCCGCACAACCGCTTCGCGCCGAACCGCTCGGTGGCCGAGGACGACGGCTGGTACCAGGAAGTCCCGCTGACCCAGGGCACCGAGGTGCGCATCGAGACAGCGAAGACCATCATCACCCGCAACACCTCCCCCGACCTGCCCTTCGACCGTTCCATCAATCCCTATCGCGGCTGCGAGCATGGCTGCATCTACTGCTATGCGCGGCCCAGCCATGCCTACTGGGACATGTCGCCGGGCCTGGATTTCGAGACGCGGCTGATCGCCAAGAGCAATGCGCCGCAGGTGCTGGAGCAGCAGTTGTCGAAGCCGGGTTATCGCTGCGCGCCGATCAACCTGGGCTCCAACACCGACCCCTACCAGCCTATCGAGCGCGAGCATCGGTTGACCCGGAGTACCCTCGAAGTCCTGCTGCGCTACCGGCACCCGGTGACGATCGTGACCAAGGGCTCGCTGATCCTGCGGGACCTCGACCTGCTGGTGGAACTGTCCCGGCAGCGGCTGGTGGCGGTGATGATCAGCCTCACGACCCTGGACGACGAGCTCAAGCGCATCCTCGAACCCCGGGCGGCGGCGCCCAAGGCGCGTTTGCGCGCCATCCGGGTGATGCGCGAGGCGGGAATCCCGGTCGGGGTGTTGTGCTCGCCGATGATTCCGATGATCAACGACAGCGAGATCGAAAGCCTGCTCACCGAGGCCCACGCCGCTGGTGCCCAGAGCGCGGCCTACATGATGCTGCGCCTGCCCCTGGAGGTGGCGCCGCTGTTCGAGGAATGGCTGGCGGCCCATTATCCGCAGCGTGCCGCCCACGTCCTGAGCCTGATTCGCCAGAGCCGTGGCGGGGAATTGTATGACAGCCGTTTCGGTGCGCGGATGCGCGGTGAAGGTCCGTTCGCCGACCTGCTGGCCCAGCGCTTCGCCAAGGCCCTCAAGCGCCTCGGGTTGAACCGCCGGGAAGGATTCAACCTCGATTGCAGTCTTTTCTGCCCGCCGGGAGCGCAGATGTCACTGCTCTGACGTAAGCTGCTGGAGCAGGAGTAGCGTGGCTTTCCGATTGTCTTTATCGGTTGTAGGGGAAATCCTTCGAGCGATGTGGAACACCCGTCCTAGAGCCTCTGATTCAGTTTGAGTTAAGTTTTTGAGGGTATGGTGATTTCGCCTGTTTCCTACAAATGACAGGCAGTGTTCAAGGAATCGGGCGTGCTGACCCGAAGAACGCTGGCTCTGAGCAAGCCAAATCAGGAAAATCCCCTTCAATCCGTCAGAAAAGAGGATGAATCATGAGTGACAAGGATAAACAGCCATTGGCTGCGTCGGCTTCAGCGCTCCCCGAGACCGAAAGCGCCGATGCAGCACTGCAGCATATCGTCGATGGCTTTCTGCATTTTCATCATGAAGTCTTTCCGCAGCAGCAAGAACTCTTCAAGAAGCTCGCCACGGCGCAGCAACCGCGGGCGATGTTCATTACCTGTGCCGACTCGCGCATCGTTCCCGAACTGATCACCCAGAGTTCCCCCGGCGACCTGTTCGTCACCCGCAATGTCGGCAACGTGGTGCCGCCCTACGGGCAGATGAACGGTGGCGTCTCGACCGCTATCGAATACGCCGTGCTGGCCCTTGGCGTGCAGCACATCATCGTCTGCGGGCATTCGGACTGCGGGGCGATGCGCGCGGTGCTGACCCCCGAAAGCCTGGAAAAGATGCCGACGGTCAAAGCCTGGTTGCGTCACGCCGAAGTGGCGAAGACCATGGTCCAGGAAAACTGCGATTGCGCCAATGAAGGCGAAAGCATGCAGGTGCTGACCGAGGAAAACGTGATCGCCCAGTTGCAGCATTTGCGCACCCATCCGTCGGTGGCCTCGCGCATGGCCAACGGGCACCTGTTCATCCACGGCTGGATCTACAACATCGAAACCAGCGAAATCAAAGCCTATGACGCGGATCGGGGCTGTTTCCTGCCTCTGGACGGCACTCGTCCAATCCCGAGCGCGACGCCCAAGGCCCGCTTCTGAAGCCTGAAGCTTTTCTCAATCGATAGGGTTCTGCCACGACTGCCATAGAGCGGTCTGGCTTTGCCATGCCTGAAGAAATCCTCAGGAGATTCATCATGCGTGCAGCACAACTGAAAGCTGTTTTGCCCCGGGAGCTGCTGGCTTCCGTGGTCGTATTCCTCGTGGCCCTGCCGTTATGCATGGGCATCGCCATTGCTTCCGGCATGCCGCCGGCCAAGGGCTTGATCACCGGGATTGTCGGTGGCCTGGTGGTCGGCTGGCTGGCGGGTTCGCCGTTGCAGGTCAGCGGTCCGGCCGCCGGGCTGGCGGTGCTGGTGTTCGAACTGGTGCGCCAGCACGGTATCGCCATGCTGGGACCGATCCTGCTGCTGGCGGGCTTGTTGCAACTGATCGCCGGGCGCCTGCGCCTGGGCTGCTGGTTCCGGGTCACCGCCCCGGCGGTGGTGTACGGCATGCTCGCCGGGATCGGCGTGCTGATCGTGCTCTCGCAGATCCATGTGATGTTCGACGGCGCTCCCCTGCCCTCGGGCCTGGACAATCTGCTGGGCTTTCCCGAGGCCCTGGGCAAGGCCTTGCCGATGGTCGGCGGCGGCCTTGGCTGGCAGGCCGGCCTGCTGGGCTTGCTGACGATCCTGGTGATGTGGCTGTGGGAGAAGTTCAAGCCCCATGCCCTGCGCTTCGTGCCGGGCGCCCTGCTCGGCGTGGGCCTGGCGACACTGGTGAGCCTGGTGCTGGCCTTGCCGGTCAAGCGGGTGGAGGTGCCGGATAACCTGGCGCAGGCCATCGACTGGTTGCGCCCGGCGGACCTGCTCAACCTGGCGGATCCGGCGCTGTTGATAGCGGCCTTTGCCGTAGCCTTTATCGCCAGTGCCGAAACCCTGCTGTCGGCGGCGGCGGTAGACCGCATGCACGACGGCCAGCGCTCCGATTTCGACCGTGAACTGTCGGCCCAGGGGATTGGCAACATGCTCTGCGGCCTGCTCGGCGCGTTGCCCATGACCGGCGTGATCGTGCGCAGTTCGGCCAACGTCCAGGCCGGCGCGCGGACTCGCCTGTCGACGATATTCCACGGCCTCTGGCTGCTGGCCTTCGTGCTGTTGCTGTCCAGCGTGCTGCAAAGCATTCCGGTGGCGAGCCTGGCGGGCGTGCTGGTCTACACCGGGCTGAAACTGGTGGACCTCAAGGTCTATCGGGGCTTGTCGCGCTACGGGCGGATGCCGATGCTGACCTACGCGGTCACGGCGCTGGCGATCATTTTCACCGACCTGTTGACCGGTGTGCTGATCGGCTTCGGCCTGACCCTGGCGAAACTGGCATGGAAGGCCTCGCGACTGAAAGTCAGCCTGGTGGATTTGCCGGGCGAGGGGGAAAAGGAGCTGCGACTGACGGGGGCGGCGACCTTTCTCAAGGTCCCGGCGCTGACCCAGGTGCTGGCGACGGTGCCGCCAGGCAGCACGGTGCATGTGCCGCTGAACAACCTGACGTATATCGACCATTCCTGCCTGGAGCTGCTTGAGGAATGGGGACGTGCCAACGCGGCCAAGGGCTCGCGGCTGGTGATCGAATCCCGAGGGTTGAAACGGCGTCTGGAGGGTCGCCTGCGCACTACGACCGGTATCGGGTCGACGGCTTAGTGCGCAGCGGCAAGGTCAGGCGGCTGGCTGTTCCAGTTCCAGCTCTACGCCCAGTTGGCGGGACAGGCACGGCCAGCGCTTCCACGCGGCCTCGGTGTCCGGGTCGTTGAGGCGGTCGCGGTAGGCTTCCACCGATTCAAGGGCAAAGCTTTCTTCGTCGAGCATTTCATCGACGGCATGGTGCACCGCTTCATCCAGTTGGTTGGCGAAGTCCTCGCCGATCAGCTGGTGGGCGATCAGGTTGGCCACGGTGGTGTTCAACGGGATCAGCGACTGACCAAAATGCACGATGTACAGATCGTTGACCTCTTCCACCAGGCGATGTGCCAGGTACGCCTCGTCCAGCAGGCTGTCGAGACCGACATGGCCATCGAGGATCGTCGGCGGTTGCAGGAAAAACTGCTCGGCGATTTTCAGCACCGGCTTGATCTGCGACTCGATACCCGCTTCGCGGGCAACTTCATTGGCGGCATCCAGCAGGTCCGGGACCAGATCGATATAAGCGGTGACAAACCGGGTCATGACTCCCTGGGCATCGACTTCCGGTAGTTGAATGGCGGGATGAAGGTGCGGCAACTGTACTTCCAGTTGGCGCGTCAATTGACCGGTAGCGGCCTCGTGTTGATGTGCACGTTGTATCTGCTCGCGCAATGCGGCGGTGTTCATGAAGGCTCCAGGATGGAAAACAAAGGGAAAAGGGAGAACATAAGGTAGCTGGGTTATAAAAGTTGCTAAGACGTATTTGTCATAATTATTTCATGGTTATATGTCTGCGTTATATCGGTTTGCCATCATTTCTCGCTATCCCACGCCGTCCGTGGCCTCTGGCCCAATCACCGGTTCATTTTCCTTATCGCGTTGCGTGGTCCCGGTCGCTGTCTATACTCGGTTTTGTATGGAGTTAGCTGATGACGCCCGGCTGCATGTTCCGGCAAGACCGAATGGTCCGCTTGCGTAGTCCGACCATTCCCCTTTGCCCCAGGTGAAAGCCGGCGGGATAACAAGAACGATAAGGGGAACCCGCAATGATGCGACATCCACGGGTCTGGATGGGCCTCCTGTTGTGGTCGTTATTCAGCCAGGCACAAGCCGCCTGGACCACGAATATGACCCAAGGGGCAACCGAGGTAAGCCACGCGGTCTTCGATCTGCACATGACCATCTTCTGGATCTGTGTGGTCATTGGCGTCATCGTCTTTGGTGCCATGTTCTGGTCGATGATCCTTCACCGCCGTTCCACCGGGCAGGTCGCCGCCAAATTTCACGAAAGCACCACGGTGGAAATCCTCTGGACCATCGTGCCTTTCCTGATCCTGGTGGCCATGGCGATCCCGGCAACCGCCACGCTGATCAAGATGTACGACGCCAGTGAATCGGATGTGGACATCCAGATCACCGGATATCAGTGGAAGTGGCACTACAAGTACCTGGGCCAGGATGTCGAGTTCTTCAGCAACCTCGCCACGCCTGCCGAACAGATCCACAACCAGGCCGCCAAGGGCGAGCACTACCTGCTCGAAGTCGACCAGCCGCTGGTGCTGCCGGCGGGCGTCAAGGTGCGTTTCCTGGTGACCGCCGCCGACGTGATCCACTCCTGGTGGGTGCCGGCCTTCGCGGTCAAGCGCGATGCGATCCCCGGTTTCGTCAACGAGGCCTGGACCAAGGTCGACAAGCCGGGCATCTACCGTGGGCAGTGCGCCGAGCTGTGCGGCAAGGATCACGGCTTCATGCCGATCGTGGTCGAGGTGAAGTCCAAGGCCGACTACGACACCTGGCTCGGCGAGCGCAAGGCCGAAGCGGCCAAGCTCAAGGAGCTGACCACCAAGGAATGGACCCTCGACGAGCTGGTGGCCCGTGGCGACAAGGTCTACCACACCACCTGCGTCGCCTGTCACCAGGCCGAAGGCCAGGGCCTGCCGCCGATGTTCCCGGCCCTCAAGGGCTCGAAAATCGCCACCGGACCGAAAGAGGGCCACCTGAGCCTCGTCTATCACGGCAAGCCGGGCACCGCCATGGCGGCCTTCGGCAAACAGCTCTCCGAAGTCGATATCGCCGCGGTTGTCACCTACGAGCGTAATGCCTGGGGCAACAACAAGGGCGACATGGTCACGCCGAAAGACGTGCTGGCCCTGAAACAGGCGGAAAGCAAATGACCAGGTCAATGACGTGTGCCCTGAACTGGCCTGGGTCATGCCCTGGCCGCCCGGTTCAACCGTTTGCAGGAGACAGGACATGAGTGCTGTGATCGATGACCATGGCCATGCCGGCGACCACGCCCACGGCCCCGCCAAGGGTTTGATGCGCTGGGTGCTGACCACCAACCACAAGGATATCGGCACGCTGTACCTGTGGTTCAGCTTCGCCATGTTCCTGCTGGGCGGATCGTTCGCCATGGTGATCCGTGCCGAGCTGTTCCAGCCCGGATTGCAGATCGTGCAGCCGGCGTTCTTCAACCAGATGACCACCATGCATGGCCTGGTGATGGTCTTCGGCGCGGTGATGCCGGCCTTCGTCGGCCTCGCCAACTGGATGATCCCGCTGATGATCGGGGCGCCGGACATGGCCCTGCCACGGATGAACAACTTCAGTTTCTGGTTGTTGCCCGCGGCCTTCCTGTTGCTGGTGTCGACCCTGTTCACCGCCGGCGGCGGACCTAACTTCGGCTGGACGTTCTATGCCCCGCTGTCGACCACCTACGCGCCGGAAAGCGTGACCTACTTCATCTTTGCCATCCACCTGATGGGCATCAGTTCGATCATGGGCGCGATCAACGTGGTCTCGACCATCCTCAACCTGCGTGCCCCGGGCATGACGCTGATGAAGATGCCGCTGTTCGTCTGGACCTGGCTGATCACCGCCTTCCTGCTGATCGCGGTGATGCCGGTACTGGCCGGTTGCGTGACCATGATGCTGATGGACATCCACTTCGGCACCAGCTTCTTCAGTGCCGCCGGCGGTGGTGACCCGGTGCTGTTCCAGCACGTGTTCTGGTTCTTCGGCCATCCCGAGGTGTACATCATGATCCTGCCGGCCTTCGGTGCCGTCAGCTCGATCATCCCGACCTTCTCGCGCAAGCCGCTGTTCGGCTACACGTCGATGGTCTACGCCACGGCGAGCATCGCGTTCCTGTCGTTCATCGTCTGGGCGCACCACATGTTCGTGGTCGGCATCCCGCTGGTGGGCGAGCTGTTCTTCATGTACGCCACGCTGCTGATCGCGGTGCCGACCGGGGTCAAGGTGTTCAACTGGGTCAGTACCATGTGGCAAGGCTCGCTGACCTTCGAGACGCCGATGCTGTTCGCCGTGGCGTTCGTCATCCTGTTTTCCATCGGCGGTTTCTCCGGCCTGATGCTGGCGATCGCCCCGGCGGACTTCCAGTACCAGGACACCTACTTCGTGGTGGCGCACTTCCACTACGTGCTGGTGCCGGGGGCGATCTTCGGGATCTTCGCCTCGACCTACTACTGGCTGCCGAAATGGACCGGCCACATGTACGACGAAACCCTCGGCAAGCTGCACTTCTGGCTGTCGTTCGTCGGCATGAACCTGACCTTCTTCCCGATGCACTTCGTGGGACTGGCGGGCATGCCGCGGCGGATCCCGGACTACAACCTGCAGTTCGCCGATTTCAACATGGTTTCGTCGATCGGCGGCTTCATGTTCGGCACCACCCAGCTGCTGTTCCTGTTCATCGTGATCAAGTGCATCCGTGGCGGTCCGGTGGCTCCGGCCAAGCCATGGGACGGGGCCGAAGGGCTGGAGTGGAATATCCCGTCGCCGGCGCCGTACCACACCTTCACCACGCCACCGGAAGTGAAATGACACGGAGGGCTGTCCGATGAGCGACTCGATCGCACTCAAGCGCCTGGTCACGCGCCTGCTGCTGGTGGTGGTGGCGATGTTCGCCTTCGGCTTCGCCCTGGTGCCGATCTACGACGTGATGTGCAAGGCCTTCGGCATCAACGGCAAGACCGCCGGCCAGTACGAGGGCGAACAGGTGGTGGATGCATCGCGCAGGGTCGGGGTGCAGTTCCTCTCGACCAATGCCGTGGACATGGTCTGGGAGTTCTATCCCAAGGCCGACCAGATCAGCGTCAATCCCGGCGCGGTCAACGAAATGATCTTCATCGCCTACAACCCCACCGACCATGTGATGAAGGCCCAGGCGATTCCGAGCATTTCACCCGGCAATGCGGCGATGTACTTCCACAAGACCGAGTGCTTCTGCTTTACCCAGCAGACGCTGCAACCCGGGCAGCGGATCGAGATGCCGGTACGTTTCATCGTTGACCGTGACATGCCCAAGGACGTGAAGCACCTGACGCTGGCCTACACGCTGTTCGATATCACTGCCCGCAACCCACCCGTGGCCCACTCGGGCGGGTAGGCCATCCAGCGTGCCCGATAAGGAGAACAATAAAATGGCAACTCCAACCCACGAGCATTACTACGTTCCCGCCCAGAGCAAATGGCCGATCATTGCCACGCTGGGCATGCTGACCACCGTCTACGGCCTGGGCACCTGGTTCAACGACCTGAAGGCGGCGCGCCCGGAATCCCATGGCCCGCTGATCTTCTTTGTCGGCGGACTGCTGCTGGCCTACATGCTGTTCGGCTGGTTCGGCACGGTGATCAAGGAAAGCCGCGCCGGTCTCTACAGCGCCCAGATGGACCGTTCGTTCCGCTGGGGCATGAGCTGGTTCATCTTTTCCGAGGTGATGTTCTTCATCGCGTTCTTCGGCGCGCTGTTTTACGTGCGGCACATGTCGGTGCCATGGCTGGCCGGCGAAGGCGGTGCCAAGGGCCTGGCGCATATGCTCTGGCCGGACTTCCAGAACGTCTGGCCGCTGCTGCAGAACCCGGACTCGAAACTCTTCCCGCCGCCCAAGGCCACCATCAGCCCGTGGGGCCTGCCGCTGCTCAATACCATCCTGCTGGTCAGTTCCAGCGTGACGGTCACCATCGCCCACCATGCCTTGAAGAAAGGCCATCGCGGGGCGCTGAAGATCTGGCTGGCGCTGACGGTGCTGCTGGGGCTGGCGTTCCTCGGCTTCCAGGCCGAGGAATACCTCCACGCCTACCACGAACTGGGCCTGACCCTGGGCTCGGGCATCTATGGCGCGACGTTCTTCATGCTCACCGGGTTCCACGGCGCCCACGTGACCATCGGCACGCTGATCCTGTTCGTGATGCTGGTACGGGTCATGCGCGGGCACTTCAACGCCGAGCATCAGTTCGGCTTCGAGGCGGCGAGCTGGTACTGGCACTTCGTCGATGTGGTCTGGATCGGCCTGTTCGTTTTCGTCTACGTGCTGTAGACGCGGCGCCGTTACCAGGGGGCGTTGGACACCAGCTGACCGCTGTAGAAGCCCCAGGTGATCAACGCCAGGGTGGCGACGGCGAGACCGACCCGCACCGTCAGCGCGGTAAGCAGGCGGTGAGACGGTCCTTCGTCCTTGACCAGAAAAAACAGGCCGCTGAACAGGCTGACAACCGTGGCTATCAGCATCAGGACTATCGCCGCTTTGAGCATGGTGAGACTCCGGGGGAGATGCGCGTGTACTTGAGTATAGCGAGTCCGAATGCTGCCAATGGGGTGCCGTCGTGAGGCGCTTTCGCCCCGGCGTGGCACCGACCCTGGTGGTGCTGGTGTTGCTGCCGCTGCTGGTGCTGCTGGGTTTCTGGCAGTTGGGCCGGGGCGAGCAGAAGCGCGTGCTGCTGGAAAGTTATGCCCAGCGCCGCACGGCCGAGCCGTTGAGTGGCGAGCAGTTGAAGGGCAGTGCCGACCCGGCCTTTCGCCGCGTGCAACTGCGCGGCCAGTTTGATGCCGGGCACAGCTACCTGCTGGATAACCGGGTGCGTAATGGCCAGGTCGGCGTCGAGCTGATCCAGCCGTTTCACGACCAGGCCAGCGGGCTCTGGTTGCTGGTCAACCGCGGCTGGCTGCCCTGGCCGGAACGACGCACGCCGCCGGTCTTCGGCACGCCCGAACAGGCGCTGAATATCGACGCCTGGGTCTATGTCGCCCCGGGCGCCACCTTCCAGCTCCATGCCGACCCGCTGAACGCACCCTGGCCACGCGTGGTGACGACGATCGAGCCCGGCAAGCTGTGGACGGAACTGGGTCGTGAAGGCTTCGCCTACGAGCTGCGCCAGGAGCCCGGCCCCGGCGCCTATGAAACCGGTTGGCCGGTAGTGGCCGAAGGCATGGGCCCGGAGAAACACCTCGCCTATGCCGTGCAGTGGTTCGCCATGGCCCTGGCGCTGTTCGGCCTTTACCTCTACCTCGGATGGCATAACGCAAGGGAGAAACACCATGGGAGCGGCCATGAATCGACTCAACACAGCTGAAGCCCGGCAGCCGGGGGGACGCGCCCGCGGGCGCTGGCAGTTGATCCTGATCGTGCTGATGGTCATCGGCCCGATGATCCTTGCCACCGGCATGTACAAGTTGCAGTTCTGGGTACCGGAGAGCCGCAGTTATCACGGCGAGCTGATCGGCAATGGCCAGGGCCGTGCCGACCTCGGCGTGCAGGCCGACGAGCAACGCTGGCAGATGCTGGTGACGGCGCCCCAGGAGTGCTCGGTGGATTGCCAGCAACTGGTCTACCTGGCGCGGCAGATCCAGATCGGCCTGGGTCGTGACGCTTCCCGCGCCAGCCACGCCCTGGCGACCGCGCAGCCGCTGGACAGCGACTATGCCGCCAAGCTGCAACGCGAATACCCGCAACTGCAACGCTACCCGCTCGACCTTCCCGCTTACACCCGGGAAGCCCGTGGCAATGGCGCGCCGCAGCTGTGGATCATCGATCCCCACGGCAACCTGGTGCTGCGCTACGACGCCCGGGTCAAGGGCAAGGACTTGCTCAACGACCTGCGCCAGCTGCTGAAACTGTCGAATATCGGATAAGGGCATCGTCATGGCCAAACCTGGATTTCGCCTCGCCTTGTTCGCCACCCTGCTGGCACTGATCGTCGTGCTGCTCGGCGCCTATACCCGCCTGACCCATGCCGGCCTCGGCTGTCCGGACTGGCCGGGCTGCTACGGCTTTATCAGCGTGCCCAAGAGCGAGGCCCAGCTGGCCCATGCCGAGCTGCACTTCCCCGATACGCCGGTCGAGGCCCACAAGGGCTGGAACGAGATGATCCACCGCTATTTCGCCGGGACCCTCGGGCTGCTGATCGTCGTGCTGGCGGCTCGTTCCTGGATGGAGCGGCGGCGCGAGGGGCAGCCGCTGAAGTTGCCGCTGTTTCTCCTGGCGGTGGTGTTCGCCCAGGCCGCGTTCGGCATGTGGACGGTCACCCTCAAGCTCTGGCCGCAGGTGGTGACCGGGCATCTGCTGGGCGGCTTTGCCACCTTGAGCCTGTTGTTCCTGCTGACCTTGCGCCTGTCCGGCGTGCTGCCTGCACTGGCCGTGCCGCGACGGCTGCAACGCTGGGCGACGGCCGGGCTGCTGCTGGTGATCCTGCAGATCGCCCTGGGTGGCTGGGTCAGTTCCAACTATGCCGCCGTGGCCTGCATCGACCTGCCGACCTGCCACGGCCAATGGTGGCCGCAAGCGGACTTCGCCAACGGTTTCCACCTGACCCAGCATATCGGTCCGAACTATCTCGGCGGCCAGCTGGACAGCGATGCCCGCACGGCGATCCACCTGACCCACCGTATCGGCGCCCTGCTGGTGACGCTGGTGCTGCTGGGGCTGGCCTGGCAGTTGCGGCTGGTCGGCATGACCCGGCTGGCCGGGCTGCTGCTGATCGCCCTGGCGGCACAGATCAGCCTGGGCCTGAGCAACGTCTACTTCCATTTGCCACTGCCGGTGGCCGTGGCCCACAACGCTGGTGGCGCCGCCCTGCTGCTGACCCTGGTGCTGATCAACTACCACGCACGGACCGCCCTGGTCCGGGTCCGGCAACAGGCGCCCGTGCGCTGGCGGCTCAGCCCGCGCAAACCCGCCCACGGTCCGATAACAATAAAAGGAGAAATGCCATGGCGACTGTAGTCAGTGAGCGTCACCGCCAGGCGATCTGGCGCGACTACCTGGAGCTGACCAAGCCCAAGGTGGTGGTGTTGATGCTGATCACCTCGCTGGTGGGCATGTTTCTCGCGACCCGCGCCGGCGTACCCTGGACAGTGCTGGTGTTCGGCAACCTGGGCATCGGCCTGTGCGCGGGTGGCGCGGCGGTGGTCAATCATGTGGTAGACCGGCGCATCGACGCGGTCATGGCGCGGACCCACAAGCGGCCGCTTGCCGAAGGACGGGTATCGCCACTGGCGGCGCTGACCTTCGCCCTGCTCCTGGCAGTGCTCGGGCAGGCCGTGCTGCTGGCGTTCACCAACCCGCTGACGGCCTGGCTGACCCTCGCCTCGCTGCTCGGCTACGCGGTGATCTACACCGGTTTCCTCAAGCGCGCCACGCCGCAGAACATCGTGATCGGCGGCCTGGCCGGGGCGGCACCGCCGTTGCTGGGCTGGGTCGCGGCGACGGGGCATGTGAGTGCCGAGCCGCTGTTGCTGGTGCTGATCATCTTCGCCTGGACGCCACCGCACTTCTGGGCCCTGGCGATCCACCGCAAGGAGGAATATGCCAAGGCCGATATCCCGATGCTGCCGGTGACCCATGGCGAGCAGTACACCAAGGTGCATATCCTGCTGTACACCTTTGCCCTGTTGGCGGTCAGCCTGCTGCCGTTCGTGATCCACATGAGCGGCGTGCTCTACCTGCTCTGCGCGCTGGGCCTCGGCGCGCGCTTCCTGCAATGGGCGTGGGTGCTGTACCGTGGCATCCAGCCGCATGCGGCGATCAACACCTTCAAGTACTCTATCTACTACTTGTTCCTGCTGTTTATCGCGCTGCTTGTCGATCACTACCTATTGTTGAATCTATGACTCGAACCCAGAAAACCGTCTTTATTCTCGTCGCGCTGGTGGCCCTGGTCCTGGGGCTGACGGTCAACAAGGTCCTGAGTGGCAAGGGCCAGGGCGATCCCACGGCGATGATCGACGCGGGGATTATCCTGCTGCCGCAAAGCCGCTCCCTGCCGGATGTGAAGATGACCGACCAGGACGGCCAGCCGGTGCAGGTCAACCAGTTGAAGGACAAGTGGACGATGCTGTTCTTCGGCTACACCTTCTGCCCGGACATCTGCCCGACCACCCTCGCCCAGTTACGCCAGATCAAGAGCGAATTGCCCAAGGACATCGTCGGCAAGCTGCAGATCGTCCTGGTCAGCGTCGACCCCAATCGGGACAACCCCAAGCAGCTCAAGCAGTACCTGGGCTACTTCGACCCCGAGTTCAAGGGGCTGACGGCGTCCTCCATCGAGGACCTGCAAAAGCTGGCGAACGCGGTGAGCATTCCGTTTATCCCGGCCGATACCAGCAAGCCGAACTACACCGTCGATCACAGCGGCAACCTGGCGATCGTCGGGCCCGATGGCAGTCAGCGCGGCTTTATCCGCGCACCGTTGAACAACCAGAAACTGGTGGCGCAGTTACCGGAGCTGCTCAAGCGCCAGTAGATGGGGTGGCAGGGCCGGCCCTTTCGCGGGCAAGCCCGCTCCCACAATGTTAGCGCGGCGTGCCGCCCGGCTCCCTCCCACAATATTTGTGCGCAGGGCTGCCGGGTCTGCTCCCATGATGTTCAAGTTTTCCTGGATATTGAGGGGCCCTGAGGAACCTGTGGGAGCGGGCTTGCCCGCGAAAAGGCCCTGGAGGCCTCTGCCGATCACTTGGCGAACATCTGCCCGATATCCCTGAAGGCCTTGAACTCCAGCGCATTGCCGCACGGGTCGAACAGGAACATGGTGGCCTGCTCACCCACCTGCCCCTTGAAACGCACGTAGGGTTCGATCGCGAATCGCGTCTCCCTGGCCTTCAGACGCTCGGCCAGGGCCTCCCACGTCTCCCACTCCAGCACCACGCCGAAATGCGGCACCGGCACATCGTGGCCGTCCACCGGGTTGCTCAGTGCCTGTTCCTGGGCGGCGTTCCTGGCCTGGTGGTGGATCACCAACTGATGGCCGAAGAAATCGAAGTCCACCCAATGGTCGCTGCTGCGTCCTTCCGGGCAGCCGAACACGTCGCCGTAGAAATGTCGGGCCGCGGCCAGGTCATGGACGGGGATTGCCAGATGAAAGGGAGAGAGCGCCATGGTGGATACCGGAAAAGGAAATGAGCTTTCAGTCTAGAGACGATTATTTTGTTGAAAAGCGCATATTCTTGCCGTCGAGCCCAAATAATTTTGCTAGGTAAGTGTTTCATGCTGCGTGAACTCAAGACCTTTATCCGCGTGTCCCGGGAAGGCACCTTCGTTGCGGCCGGCCAGCAGCTCGGCTTGACCCAGTCGGCGGTCAGCGCGCAGATGCGCGTGCTCGAACAGCACCTGGGCGTACGCCTGTTCGACCGCAGTGGTCGCGCGGCGGTGCTGAATGCCGCCGGACGCCATGCGCTGCCGCTGGCCGAGCAGATCCTCGCGTTGTATGGCGCGATGGCCTTGCCCACTGCCGCGGCGGAATGGCAGGGCGAGCTGCGCATCGGTGCCATCGCCACGGTCCAGACCGGCCTGCTGCCCCAGGCCCTGCCGAGGTTTCGGCAGGCGGCGCCACGGGTCGACCTGAAGCTGGTGCCGGGGGTGTCGCTGAATCTGTTGAGCCAGGTCGATGCCGGCGAGCTGGACCTGGCGCTGCTGATCAAGCCGCCCTTCGAGCTGCCCAAGGAGTTGCTGGCGATCCCGCTGGCCCGCGAGGCCTTTGTGCTGATCGCGCCGTTGCAACTGGCGGGCGACGATCCGTTGCAACTGCTCGCCGAGCAGCCGTTCGTACGCTATGACCGGGGCTCGTTCGGCGGTCGCCTGGTCAGCCAGTTTCTGCGCGAACAGCGGATCCTGGTGCGCGATGTGCTGGAGCTGGACGAGATCGAGGCGATTGCGCGGATGGTGGAGTGCGGGCTGGGGGTATCGTTGGTGCCCAGGGCCGGGCTGTGGTTGCAGCGGGCGGATCAGTTGCGGGTGATCGAGTTGGGTGAGCTGACCTTCGAACGTCAGCTGATCGCGGTGTTGCGCCGCGCCCAGCGCCAGCCGGCACTGGATTGCCTGCTGGAGTGCCTGAGTGAAGCTGATCGTTCCCGCGCGGAGCGTCCGCTGTTGTGACGCAGAGCGTCGCGGGCGGCATTCCCACGCGGAGCGTGGGAACGATCGTGGCGTCCTGAAGGGCCTCATCGCCCCCCAGGGTATTTTGTCCGGCCGGGTATCAGCCTGTGGCTTAGAACGCCGGAACGATCGAGCCCTTGTACTTCTCGAGGATGAAGGCTTTCACTTCAGGGCTGTGCAGCGCCGTGACCAGCTTCTTCATGGCGTCCGAATCCTTGTCGTCCTCGCGGCCCACCAGGATGTTCACGTACGGTGAGTCGGCACCTTCGATGTACAGCGCGTCCTTCGATGGATCGAGCTTGGCTTCCAGGGCGTAGTTGGTGTTGATCAGCGCCAGGTCGACCTGGGTCAGCACGCGCGGCAGGGTCGCGGCTTCCAGCTCGCGGATCTTCAGGTCCTTGCTGTTTTCGCTGATGTCTTTCGGCGTCGACAGGATGTTGGTCGGATCCTTCAGCTTGATCAGGCCGGCCTTCTGCAGCAGCAACAGCGCACGGCCACCGTTGGTGGCGTCGTTCGGAATCACCACGGTGGCGCCGCCCGGCAGGTCTTCGAGTTTCTTGTACTTGCTGGAGTAGGCGCCCAGCGGCTCCACGTGCACCGCAGCGATGCTGATCAGGTGGGTGCCCTTGGCCTTGTTGAATTCATCGAGGTACGGCTGGTGCTGGAAGAAGTTGGCGTCCAGGCGTTTCTCGGCCACTTGCACGTTCGGCTGCACGTAGTCGGTGAAGACCTTGACCTTCAGGTCCACGCCTTCCTTGGCCAGCGTCGGCTTGATGAACTCGAGGATTTCCGCGTGGGGCACCGGCGTGGCGGCAACGGTCAGGGTCTCGGCGGCATGGGCGGAGAACGCCGCGACGGCGGCAAAGGCAGCAAGCAGTTTTTTCATCTTACGACTCCATGTGAGCAGGCACCTGCCGACGCGACGCCGGCTGATTCCAGGTTGCTAAAGCGTGTTTTTATTGACGATGGTCATTTACGGGAGAAGCGTGCCACCAGCTTGTCGCCGATGGTCTGCAGTACCTGGACCAGTACCACCAGCATGACCACGGTCACCAGCATGACATCGTTCTGGAAGCGCTGATAACCATAGCGGATCGCCAGGTCGCCGAGGCCGCCGGCGCCGACCACACCTGCCATGGCGGTGTAGCCCACGAGGGTGATGGTGGTCACGGTAATGGCCGCCAGGATGCCCGGGCGGGCTTCCGGCAACAAGGCATTGAAGACGATCTGGCGGGTGGTCGCGCCCATGGCCTGGGTCGCTTCGATAATGCCGCGATCGACTTCCCGCAGCGCGGTTTCCACCAGGCGCGCGAAGAACGGTGCGGCACCGATCACCAGCGGCGGAATGGCACCGGCCACGCCCAGCGACGTTCCGGTGAGGAATACGGTGGTGGGGATCAGCACGATCAACAGGATGATGAACGGCAGCGAACGCACCACGTTCACCACGAAGGCCAGGGCCCCATAGGTCGCCTTGTGTTCCAGCAACTGGCGCGGGCTGCACAGGAACAGCAGCACGCCCAGCGGCAGGCCGAGCAGCACGGTGAACAGCAGCGAGCCGCCCAGCATCAGCATTGTATCGCCGGTGGCCTCCCAGATATCCGCCCAGTCGATATTGGCGAAAAAGCTCAGAAACAGGTCCATCAGCGCAGTACCTCCATATGGACGTCCGCCGCGGTGAAGCGGGCGAACGCTGCGTCCATGTCGCCGCCGGTGACGGCGAGCGTCAGTTGCCCATAAGGGGTGTCCTTGATGCGGTCGATGCGCCCGGCGAGGATGCTGTAGTCGACGCCGGTTTCACGGGCGACGGTGCCCAGCAGGGGCGCGTAGGTGGCGTCGCCCTGGAAGGTCAGGCGCACGATGCGGCCCGGCACATGGGCAAAGTCGTCTCGCTGCTCGCTTTCGTCGATCTGTTCGTCTTCCTGCACGAAGCGCCGGGTGGTCGGGTGCTTGGGGTGCAGGAACACCTGCGCCACCGGTCCCTGCTCGACGATCACCCCGGCGTCCATCACGCCGACCACGTCGCAGACCCGACGGATCACATCCATCTCATGGGTGATCAGCACGATGGTCAGTTTCAGTTCGCGGTTGATCTCGGCCAGCAGTTGCAGGACCGACGCGGTGGTCTGCGGGTCGAGGGCACTGGTGGCCTCGTCGCACAGCAGGATCTTCGGCTTGGTCGCCAGGGCGCGGGCAATGCCGACGCGCTGCTTCTGGCCGCCGGACAACTGGGCCGGGTACTTCTTCGCGTGGTCGGACAGGCCGACGCGCTGCAGCAGCTCGGCGACGCGCTGGTCGATTTCCCGACGGGACAATTCACCGGCCAGGGTCAGCGGCAGCGCGACATTGTCGGCTACGGTCTTGGAGGCGAGCAGGTTGAAGTGCTGGAAGATCATCCCGACCTGCTGGCGGAAGCGCCGCAGGCCACCGGCGTCGAGGGCGGTGACTTCCTCACCATCCACCGTGATCGTACCGCCGCTGGGAGCTTCCAGGCGGTTGATGAGGCGCAGCAGGGTACTTTTGCCCGCGCCGGAATGACCGATCAGGCCGAACACCTGGCCATCCTCGACACGCAGGCTCGTCGGATGCAGGGCGGGAATATCCTTACCGGCGACCCGGTAGGTTTTATGGACGTTATGAAACTCGATCACGTAGCGAACCTTGTGGGGCGCAATGGAAATGGGTCAGCGGTTAGCCGGGCGCGCATTTTAGCCTGTCCGTATAGAGGCGATTAGCATTTATTTCGCATTCAACCTGTCATTTGGCAATAACGCGATCAATGGTCAGAAAAAAGGAACGGCGCAAATCGGCGGCAGTCACTCCTAAGGCAACTCGAATCTCGCCCCATTGTCCGGTATGGCCGGGCGACTGCAAACGAGGAGTCTGTCTGATGAGTACCAAGAAAACCCCTGCTACCCAGCGCGCGGCCACCAAGAGCCAGCTGGCGGGAACCGCTACCCTGGATCGCGGCAACAGCAATGACAAGCTCGAAAGCCTCGAGCCCTTCCGCTCGGACGCCACCGGGCAGGCCTTGCGCACCAACCAGGGGGTCAAGGTCGCCGATAACCAGAACACCCTGAAGGCCGGCGCGCGGGGGCCTTCCCTGCTGGAAGACTTCATCATGCGTGAAAAGATCACGCATTTCGACCATGAGCGGATTCCCGAGCGCATCGTTCACGCCCGGGGTACGGCGGCCCATGGTTATTTCCAGAGCTACGGCAACCATGGGGCGCTGACCAAGGCCGGCTTCCTCCAGGACCCGGCGCTCAAGACGCCGGTCTTCGTGCGTTTCTCCACGGTCCAGGGCCCGCGCGGCTCAGGCGATACGGTGCGCGACGTGCGCGGTTTCGCGGTGAAGTTCTTCACCGAAGAGGGCAACTTCGACCTGGTCGGCAACAACATGCCGGTGTTCTTCATCCAGGATGCGATCAAGTTCCCCGACTTCGTCCATGCCGTCAAACCCGAACCCCACAACGAAATACCCACGGGGGGCTCGGCCCACGACACCTTCTGGGACTTCGTCTCGCTGGTGCCGGAGTCGGCGCACATGGTGATCTGGGCCATGTCCGACCGGGCGATCCCGAAAAGCCTGCGGGCCATGCAGGGTTTTGGCGTGCACACCTTCCGCCTGATCAATGCCGAGGGCCGCTCTAGTTTCGTCAAGTTCCACTGGCGGCCCACGGTCGGCACCTGTTCGCTGGTGTGGGACGAAGCACAGAAGCTGGCGGGCAAGGACACCGATTTCCACCGCCGCGACCTCTGGGAGTCGATTGAAAGCGGCGACTACCCCGAGTGGGAGTTCGGCGTGCAGATCATTGCCGAGGAGGACGAGCACGCGTTCGACTTCGATATCCTCGATCCGACCAAGCTGGTCCCCGAGGAACTGGTGCCGATCACGCCGCTGGGCAAGATGGTGCTCAACCGTAACCCGGACAATTTCTTCGCCGAGACCGAGCAGGTGGCATTCTGTCCGGGGCATATCGTGCCGGGGATCGACTTTTCCAACGACCCGCTGCTGCAGGGCCGGCTGTTTTCCTATACCGATACGCAGATCAGCCGATTGGGCGGCCCGAACTTCCACGAGATCCCCATCAACCGGCCCGTGGCGCCCTTCCACAGCAGCCAGCGCGATGCCCAGCACCGCACGGTGATCGACAGGGGCCGAGCCGCCTACGAGCCCAACTCGATCGACGGCGGCTGGCCGAAGGAAACCCCGCCTGCTGCCCGTGACGGCGGCTTCGAGAGTTATCCGGAGCGGATCGACGCGGCCAAGATCCGTCAGCGCAGCGAGTCCTTCGGCGATCACTTCTCCCAGGCGCGGCTGTTCTTCAACAGCATGAGCCGCCATGAGAAGGAACACATCATTGCCGCCTACAGCTTCGAGCTGGGCAAGGTCGAGCGGGAAGCCATCCGTGCCCGCCAGGTCAACGAGATCCTGGCCAATATCGACCTGGAACTGGCCGGGCGTGTCGCCGCCAACCTCGGCCTGCCTGCGCCGAAAAGCGGCACCGTGACGCCGCGCAAGACCGACCTGGCGCGGTCGCCGGCGTTGAGCCAGGCGAACCTGCTGCCGGGGAATATCAAGACGCGCAAGGTAGCGATCCTGGCGGCCAACGGTGTCGATGGTGCGGCGATCGCGGCGCTGAAGAAGCTGCTGGCGGCAGAGGGCGCCCATGCCCGGCTGCTCGGGCCGACGTCGGCGCCGGTGACCACGGCCGATGGCAAGAGCCTGGCGGTGGATGGTTCGATGGAAGGCTTGCCGTCAGTCGCCTTCGACGGGGTCTACGTGCCGGGTGGCGCGGCGTCGGTCAAGGCTCTCGCCGGCAACGGCGTGGCCCTGCACTACGTGCTGGAGGCCTACAAGCACCTGAAGGCGATTGTCCTGCACGGGGAGGCGAAGCAGTTGCTGGAGGTCCTGCATCTGCAGGCGGACGCGGGGTTGATCGTCGGCAGCGATGCCAAGACGCTCAAGGCGTTCGTCGCGGCGCTGGCCCAGCACCGGGTCTGGGAGCGCGAGGAACGGGCCAAGGCCGTGCCGGCTTGAGAGCGGGGTGAGGCCTCGGTCCTGTGGCAGCCGGCTTGCCGGCGATGGCGGCCGATCAGGCGATGCAAGGCTTCAGGGCCTCATCGCTGGCAAGCCAGCTCCCACAGGGAGTTGTGGCGAACACCGGCTTGCCGGCGATGGCGGTCGATCAGGCGACGCGAGGCTCCAAGGCCTCATCGCTGGCAAGCCAGCTCCTACAGGGCGTTGTGGCGAACACCGGTTTGGCGGACGACACAAACCTCCTGTAGGAGCCGGCTTGCTGGCGATGGCGTCCGGATGGGCGGTGCAGGGCTCAGGGCTTGCGCGGGCTCAAGACCACCTGGGCCTGCACCTGCCGGTCGATCTGCTTGTCCATCTGCAAGGCGAAGCCAGGGTCGAGCTTCTTCACCCGTTTCTCCAGCAGGGTCGCCAGCCACGGGTAATCCAGGGTGCGCGGGACCTGGAAGGTGACCGCGCACTGGTAATTGACCACGTCCGCCGCCAGCGCATCCATCTGTTTGCGCAGTTGCGCGATGTCCTGGATATTCAGGGCGATAGTGCTGCTTTCGGCGCTGGGATCGATCAGCCGGGCAGCCGGCCTGGCTTCGGCGGCCTTGAGGGCGGCTTCGGCTTTCTCCAGCTCGGCCTTGCGCGCCTGGGCAATGGCGCCGTTGACTCCGCCGGTCAGGGCCGGGGCCTTGGGCATCAGGGCCCGGGCGCGGCTCAGGGCGGTGGCGGCAGCATTGACGTCACCCTTCTGCAGCACGATCTGGCTGCGTTGCAGATAGGCTTCGGCCAGTTGCCGCTGGTAGGGCACCAGCTGCGGGTCGTCCGCAGACTGCGCCTGCAAGGCGGCCAGTTGATCTTCGGCGGTGGCCAGCTCGTTGCTGTTGATGTTCTGCTCCAGCGCGGCAATCGCCGTGGCCCGGGCATCGGGCACTGCGGTAGCGGCCGGCGGGGTGCTTTGGCACGCACCCAACAGCAGGGAAAATGCGACAAGGAGCAGATAACGGGAGGCGGACAGCTTCATTCCTGCGACTCTCTAATTGCGCAAAAAACGAGCAAGTCTACACCCCTCTGCGTGGCAGGACAAAACTCAGCAGAAACAGCCCGGCGGCGGTGACCACGATCGACGGGCCGGCGGGGGTGTCCTTGAACCAGGAAAGCGCCAGCCCGCCGCATACCGCGAGCATCCCCAGGACGCTGGCGCCGAGGGCCATCTGTTCCGGCGAGCGGGCATGACGCTGGGCCGCCGCCGCCGGAATGATCAGCAGCGAGGTGATCAACAGCACGCCGACAATCTTCATCGCCACCGCGATCACCACGGCGATCAGCAGCATCAGGGCCATGCGCAGGGTCGCGACCGGCAGGCCTTCGACCGTCGCCAGTTCCTCGTGCACGGTGATCGCCAGCAGCGGCCGCCAGAGGCTGACCAGCAGCACCAGCACCGCCGCGCTGCCGCCGAGGATCCAGGCCAGGTCGGTGCTGCTGATCGCCAGCAGGTCGCCGAACAGGTAGGCCATCAGGTCGATGCGCACTTCGTGCATGAAGCTCAGGACCACCAGGCCAAGGGACAGGGTGCTGGGGGCGAGAATCCCCAGCAGCGTGTCGGAAGCCAGTGGCTGGCGCTGTTGCAGGGTCACCAGCAGCACCGCCAGCAGCAGGCAGCCGACGGTCACGGCCAGGGTCGGGCTGACATCCAGCAGAAAGCCCAGGGCCACGCCGAGCAAGGCGGCGTGGGACAGGGTGTCGCCGAAATAGGCCATGCGCCGCCAGACCACGAACGAGCCCAGCGGGCCCGCCACCAGCGCCAGAGCCAGGCCTGCGAGCAGGGCGTAGAGCAGAAAATCAGCCATGCTTGCAGCTATCTCCGTGAACGTGGACGTGGGCCGCCGGGGCCTCTTCGCTGACCACCGCGCCATGCAGGTCGTGGGCGTGGTCGTGATGGTGGTGATAGATCGCCAGGCTCTGCGCGTTCTTGCCGAACAGCTCGACGAAGGCCGGGTCGCCGCTGACCTGCTCGGGATGGCCGGAGCAGCAGACATGACGGTTGAGGCAGACCACCTGGTCGGTGGTGCTCATCACCAGGTGCAGGTCGTGGGAGACCATCAGCACGCCGCAGCCATGGCGGTCGCGCAAGCGGGTGATCAGGCTGTAGAGCTCGGCTTGCCCGGCGACGTCGACGCCCTGCACCGGTTCGTCGAGCACCAGCAGCTCGGGTTCGCGCAACAGCGCCCGGGCCAGCAGCACGCGCTGCATTTCGCCGCCGGAGATGCTTTGCACCGGACTGTCGATCACCTGTTCGGCACCGACTTCGCCCAGGGCGGCCAGCGCCCGGGCACGGTCGACCCCCGGCACCAGCCGCAGGAACCGCAGCACCGACAGCGGCAGGGTCGGATCGACGTGCAGTTTCTGCGGCATGTAGCCGACCCGCAGCTTCGGCTTGCGCCAGACACTGCCGCGGTCGGGCTTGAGCAGGCCGAGCACGGCGCGTACCAGAGTGGTCTTGCCGGCACCGTTGGGGCCGATCAGGGTGACGATCTGCCGGGGTTCGACGCTCAGGTGAATGTTGTCGAGCACGTTCTGCCCGGCAAAGGTCACGCCCACCTGCTCAAGGCGAATCAGCGCAGTGCTCATCAGGCCCCCTGGCAGCCCGAGCAGAGCCCGACCACTTCGACGGTCTGGGCTTCGACGATGAAGCCGACATCCCTGGCGCCCTGGATGATCGCGTCGCTGATGGCCTTCTGTTCGAGCTCGATGGCCGCGTGGCAACTGCGACAGATCAGGAACTGGCCCTGGTGGGCGTGCTCCGGATTGTTGCAGCCGACAAAGGCGTTGAGCGAGGCGATGCGATGGACCAGGCCGTTGTCCAGCAGGAAGTCCAGCGCCCGGTAGACCGTCGGTGGCGCGGCGCGGCGTCCGTCCTGCTCGCTGAGCACGGCGAGGATGTCGTAGGCGCCCAGTGGCTTGTGGCTCTGCCACACCAGTTCCAGCACCCGCCGCCGCAGGGCGGTCAGGCGCAGGCCTTGCCGTGCGCACAGGGCATCGGCCTCGGACAGCGCGCTGTGCACGCAGTGAGAGTGATCGTGGGGACGACTGGCAAGGGGTGTTTTAGGCATGAGAGCGGCGACGATTGTTGTGAGAGACGTTATTATGTTACCTGTTCCTGCCGCCTTGAGTGCCCATCGTGTCCCGTCTTTTTACCTTTTTTGTCGCTTTAAGCGCCGGTTTGTTCGTGATCGGCCCTGTCCAGGCCCAGGTCAACGTCCTGACCAGCATCAAGCCCCTGCAACTGATCGCCGCCGCGGTGCAGGACGGCGTGGACACGCCCGAGGTGCTGTTGCCGCCGGGGGCTTCGCCGCACAACTACGCGCTGCGGCCTTCCGACGTGCGCAAGGTGCAGTCGGTGGACCTGCTCTACTGGATCGGGCCGGACATGGAAAGCTTTCTGCCACGGGTGCTCAAGGGCCGCAGCCTGCCGACCGTGGCGGTGCAGGACCTGCCGGGCATGAAGCTGCGCCGTTTCGCCGAAGACAGCCATTCCCATGCCGAAGACGCCGATGAGCACGACCACGACCACCGCCCGGGTTCGCTGGATGCACACTTGTGGCTGTCGACGGTGAATGCGCGGGTGATCGCCGCGCGCATGGCCGCCGACCTGAGCAAGGCCGATCCGGCCAACGCCCAGCGCTATCAGCACAATGTCGAGGCGTTCGACGGGCGCCTGGATGCGCTGGATGCGCGTCTGAAAGCGCGCCTGGCCGGCGTTGCCAACAAGCCCTACTTCGTTTTCCACGAGGCATTCGATTATTTCGAAGACGCCTACGGGCTCAAGCACACCGGCGTGTTCAGCGTGGCCGCCGAAGTGCAGCCCGGTGCCCAGCATGTCGCGGCGATGCGTACGCGCCTGCAGGAGGTCGGCAAGACCTGTGTGTTCAGCGAGCCGCCGTTGCGCCCGCGCCTGGCCGAGACCCTGGTCTCCGGCCTGCCGGTGAAACTGGCGGAGCTGGATGCCCTGGGCGGTTATACGCCGGCGGCTGCCCATGGTTACGAGCAGGTGCTGGAGAAACTCGGCAACGACCTGGCGGGTTGCCTGGAATCCCTGTAGGAGCTGGCTTGCCAGCGATGAGGCCCTGGAGCCTTGCATCGCCTGATCGGCCGCCATCGCCAGCAAGCCGGCTCCTACAGGAGGCGTGTGTCGTCTGCCACTTCGGTGTTCGCCACAACGCCCTGTGGGAGCTGGCTTGCCAGCGATGAGGCCCTGGAGCCTTGCATCGCCTGATCGAGCACCATCGCCGGCAAGGGGAACGGTTTTACAGGGCAAACGGCAGCGGTGTGCTGATCTTCTGCCGCTGCGCCAGGCGCAGCTGGAACTCCATCGGATCGTGAATCAGCACGTCCTGTCCGGCAAAGGACTCGGCGGCGATCAGCCGGGACAGCCAGAAGCGCACGCACGCCACCCGCAGCAGTGTCGGCCACAACTCGGCCTCGGCCGCGGTAAAGGGCCGCAGGCCGGCGTAGGCCCCCAGCAGCGCCCGGGCGCGTTGGCCGTCGATCTGGCCGGCCTCGTCCGAGCACCAGTCATTCAAGGCAATCGCCACGTCATACAGCATCGGCCCGGAGCAGGCGTTGTAGAAGTCGATCAGGCCGGTCAGGTGCGTGCCTTCGAACATCGTGTTGTCACGGAACAGGTCGGCGTGGATGTTCGCCCGTGGCAGGGCGAGGATCTGCGCCTTGAGCCGGGTGATCTCATCCAGTGCCGCCTGCAGCAGGGCCTGGGGCTCGGCGCTCAGGTGCGACATGAACTGGGCGCCCTCTTCGAGCATCCAGTCCAGGCCGCGATCGGTGCGACGTTCGAGGATTCTGTCGCGGGTCGCCAGGTGCAGGTGGCCGAGCAGTTCGCCCACCTGCGCGCAATGCTGGGCATTGGCCTGCTTGATGTGCTTGCCGGCCAGGCGCGGTTGCAGCAGCGCCGGCTTGCCGGCCAGCTCGCGCAGAGCCTCGCCATCGGTGGTGCGCAGGGCGTAGGGCACCGGCAGGTCGGCGCCATGGAGCACGTCCAGCAGGTCGATGAAGAACGGCATTTCCTGGACCGGCCCGCGCTCCACCAGGGTCAGGACGTATTCGCCCTTCTCCAGGCTGATAAAGAAATTGGTGTTTTCGCTACCGGCGGCAATTCCCTGGAAATCGAGCAAGCGACCGAGCCCGTAAGGGGCGAGAAAGGTTTCCAGCTCAGGCCGAGCCAGGGGGGTGAACACAGACATGGTTAGAACTGCCAGTACGGGCGCCGCGATTGAGCCGGCGCCGATCAAGGTTAAAGGGCTATTTCCATTCGAAGATCTTCCATGACGGAATCAGCATATCCGGCTGGTCCGAACGGATAAAGTTTGCATCACTTCCGTCGGCGCGTACCAGGAAGTAAGGCGGGGCACCCTTGGGGGTGACCTTGATGGCGTACAGAAAGCCATTTTGCCGGTACTCCTGGATGACTTTATCGCCTTCCGTGCGGATGGTTACTTCCGGATCGGCCGAGGGTGCGTCATCCGCGGCGATGGCCGCCAGCGGAGTGATCGCAAACAGGCCGGCCAACAACAGGCGATTGAGCGTGCGCATGATAACCTTGTCCCTTTGTCGTCAACGGTCCCGCTATTCTAGCGCCGGACCCGCCGAAAAGGTTGATCGTGCTCATGAGCAAAGCCCCTCTCGTCCTGGTGGACGGTTCTTCGTACCTCTACCGCGCGTTTCACGCGATGCCGCCGCTCACCACTTCCAAAGGTCTGCCGACCGGCGCGGTGAAGGGCGTCCTGAACATGCTCCGCAGCCTGCGCAAGCAGTACCCGGACAGCCCGTTTGCCGTGGTGTTCGACGCCAAGGGCGGGACCTTTCGCGACGAGATGTACGCCGACTACAAGGCCAACCGTCCGAGCATGCCCGATGACATGCGCGTGCAGATCGAACCGCTGCATGCCAGCGTCCGTGCCATGGGCTTCCCGCTGCTGTGCGTGGAAGGCGTGGAGGCCGACGATGTGATCGGCACCCTCGCCCGCAGCAGCGCGGCGGCGGACCGCCCGGTGGTGATTTCCACCGGCGACAAGGACATGGCGCAGTTGGTCGACGGGCACATTACCCTGGTCAACACCATGAACGAAACGTCCATGGACGTGGCTGGCGTGAAGGCGAAGTTTGGCGTCGCTCCCGAGCAGATCATCGACCTGCTGGCGCTGATGGGCGACTCTTCCGACAACATCCCCGGGGTCAAGGGCGTGGGCGAGAAGACCGCCGTCGCCCTGCTGGTGGGGGTCAACGGTGGCCTCAAGGAGCTCTACGCCAACCTCGACCTGGTGCCGACCCTGCCGATCCGTGGGGCGAAAACCCTGCCGGCCAAATTGCTCGAACATGAAGAAATGGCCTTCCTGTCCTACCGGCTGGCGACGATCAAGGTCGATGTGCCGCTGGATATCGGCCTGGAGGACCTGCACCTGGGCGAGCCGGACCGGGAAAAGCTCGCCGAGCTGTATGCCACGCTGGAGTTCAAGAGCTGGATCGACGAGTTGCAGCGCGAAGCCAAGCGCGCCGAACTGCAGGCTGTTGCCGAGTCCGTCCCGACAGCCTCCGAGCCGGCCGCCGCGGGCGCGGTCGCAGCGGTGGAGCCGGTGTCCGGCGAGCCGCGGTACGAAACCATCCTCGACCAGGCCCGCTTCGATGTCTGGTTGCAGAAGCTCAAGGACGCCAGGCTGTTCGCCTTCGATACCGAAACCACCGGGATCGACGCCCAGCAGGCGCAGCTGGTCGGGCTTTCCTTTGCCGTGCAGGCCAATGAAGCGGCCTATATCCCGTTGACCCACTCCTATATCGGCGTGCCGGAGCAACTGGACCGTGACAGCGTGCTGCTGGCGCTGAAACCGCTGCTGGAAGACCCGGACAAGCTCAAGGTCGGCCAGCACGCCAAGTTCGACATGAATATCCTGGCCAATTGCGCCATCGGCGGCGACCCGTCGCAGGGCATCACCGTGCGCGGCATTGCCTTCGACACCATGCTCGAATCCTACGTGCTGAATTCCACCGCGACCCGTCACGACATGGACAGCCTGGCGAAGAAGTACCTCGACCACGACACCGTCAGCTTCCAGGACATCGCCGGCAAGGGCGCCAAGCAACTGACCTTCGACCAGATTCCCCTGGAACAGGCCGGCCACTATGCGGCGGAAGATGCCGACGTGACCCTGCGCCTGCACCAGGCGCTGCATGAGCAACTGGCCGCCATTCCGAGCCTGGCCAGCGTGCTCAGCGATATCGAGATCCCGCTGGTGCCGGTACTGGCCCGGATCGAGCGCCAGGGTGCCCTGGTGGACAAGGAGCTGCTGGGCGTCCAGAGCATCGAGCTGGGCAACAAGATGGTCGAGCTGGAGCGCCAGGCGTTCGAGATCGCCGGTGAAGAGTTCAATCTCGGCTCGCCCAAGCAGTTGGGGGTCATTCTCTACGAGAAACTCGGCCTGCCGGTGCTGAAGAAGACCGGCAAGGGCCAGGCCTCCACCGCCGAGGAAGTCCTCGCCAAGCTGGCCGAAGACGACTATCCGCTGCCCAAGGTGCTGATGCAGTACCGCTCCATGAGCAAGCTCAAGAGCACCTACACCGATCGCCTGCCGGAGCAGATCAACCCGCGCACCGGGCGTATCCACACCTCCTATCACCAGGCCGTGGCCGCCACCGGGCGTCTGTCCTCCAGCGATCCGAACCTGCAGAACATCCCCGTGCGCACCGCCGAGGGGCGGCGCATTCGCCAGGCGTTTGTCGCCCCTAAGGGCTACAAGCTGCTGGCGGCGGACTATTCGCAGATCGAGCTACGGATCATGGCCCACCTGTCGAAGGACGAAGGCCTGCTCAATGCCTTCCGCGACAACCTCGACGTGCACACGGCGACGGCGGCCGAGGTATTCAAGGTCGAGCTGGGCGAGGTCACTTCCGACCAGCGGCGCGGCGCCAAGGCGATCAACTTCGGCCTGATCTACGGCATGGGCGCGCAGAAACTGGGCAAGGACATCGGCGTCGACACCAAGACCGCCAAGGCCTATATCGATGTCTACTTCGCCCGTTACCCAGGCGTTCGCGAGTACATGGAGCGCACCCGCGGCCAGGCATCGGAGCAGGGCTACGTCGAGACCCTGTTCGGCCGCCGGCTGTACCTGCCGGATATCCATTCCAACCGGCCCCAGGAGCGCGCGGCGGCCGAGCGCACGGCGATCAACGCGCCGATGCAGGGTACCGCGGCGGACATCATCAAGAAGGCGATGGTCAAGGTGGACGACTGGCTGACCAGTTCCGGCCTGGACGCCAAGGTCATTCTCCAGGTGCACGACGAACTGGTGCTCGAGGTGCGTGAGGACCTGGTGGCCGAGGTCAGCGAGAAGATCCGCGAGCACATGAGTGGCGCGGTGCAGCTGGATGTGCCGTTGCTGGTCGAAGTCGGGGTGGGCAACAACTGGGACGAGGCGCACTGAGCCCGGATGCGCCGCGCTCACCTGTAGGAGCCGGCTTGCCGGCGATGAGGCCCCTGAGGCTTGCGGCGTCCATCCGGACGCCATCGCCAGCAAGCCGGCTCCCACAATAGGTGTCTGACGGCAAAATATCGCCTTGCCAAAAAACCTGTAGGAGCCGGCTTGCCGGCGATGAGGTCCTTGAGGCTTGCTGCGTCCATCCGGACGTCATCGCCGGCAAGCCGGCTCCTACGGAAACAGCATCGAAATGCCATTAGTTCTGAAATGTTCAGGGGCTATGCCAAATAGTTTTTGAAACAGTTCGGAACTAAACCGGTGAAACCGGACTCAGAGTTACTGAATGGCTGGTGAAGCCCTTCGATGCTCCTATGTTGTGTTAAGTGTTGGCAGATATCTGGACCCCGCCCTAGCGGTCCGGAACTTGGACCCCGAACTTCCCCTCCCCATACGAAGTCCGGGGTTTTTTTTGTCCCGAACGACCCGTGGTGCGCCCAGGCTGCGTTGAAAGCGGACGAAAAACGCTCATTCGGGGCCCTGAACGCCGCTTTTTCGTTCGCTCCGGTCATTGATCGTTCCCACGCTCCGCGTGGGAATGCCGCCCTGGACGCTCCGCGTCCGCTCTGGTTATTCGGCCTGCGCTTCGCTGCCCTTGTCCGCCAGTTCCATCCAGTCCGCCAATACAGTGTAGGCCTCTTCCAGGCCCATGCGCTTGGGCGCCGAGAACAGCTGGATGGTCACCGCGTCGCCCCAGCCCTTGCGGATTTCCGCCTGGACCTTGAGCAGGGTGTTCTTCGCCGCGCCGTAGGTCAGCTTGTCCGCCTTGGTCAGCAGGATGTGCATCGGCATGCCACTGGCGATCGCCCAGTCGAGCATCAGCAGGTCGAAGTCGGTCATTGGATGACGGATGTCCATCATCAGGATCAGGCCCTTCAGACTCTCGCGGCTGCCCAGGTAGGCTTCCAGGTGACGCTGCCAGTGTTGCTTGAGCGGGATCGGTACTTTTGCATAACCGTAGCCCGGAAGGTCGACCAGACGGCGTTCATCGTCTAGCTTGAAGAAGTTCAACAGCTGTGTGCGTCCCGGGGTTTTCGAGGTACGCGCCAGGCTGGCGTGGGTCAGGGTGTTCAGCGCACTGGACTTGCCGGCATTGGAACGGCCGGCAAAGGCCACTTCAAAGCCTTCGTCGTCCGGACACTGGTCGACTTTGGCCGCGCTGAGCATGAAGGTGGACTGTTGGCACAGGCCGAGAATGGGATTCTTGAGTTGCATGGGATTTCCGATGTGGGCGGTGCCGGGGGGCGCGACAAGCTGTGTCGTTTCCGTTTCAGTAGCGCCAGTATATAATGCCGCAGATTTTGTGTGCGCTTTGTCCCAACGTAGGATGAAGAACACGGGGACGATTGACCCAGGCTGCGCAATAGAACGCGGCACGTTCCCAACCCTGAAAAGGTCGTTTCATGACTAGATGGCTGCTCGTTGTCGGTGTCCTGATACCGCTTTGCGGCGCTCAGGCTACACAGGATCCGGAAGCCGTGTACAACCGTGTTTGCAGTGCCTGTCATGCCGGACAGTTGCCGATGGCCCCGAAGAAGGGCGATCAGGTCGCCTGGAAGCCAAGAATGGCCCAAGGCATGGACGTGCTGGTGCAACACGTGACTCAGGGTTTCAAGGCGATGCCGCCGCGTGGTTTGTGCATGGACTGCAGTGCCGAGGATTACCGAAGCATCATCCAATGGATGAGCGAGTAAGCCCGGTCCATAACTCTTAACCCTTAGCCGTAGTTGGATTAGCTGATGAACAAATTGATCGTGAGTCTGCTGTTGACCCTGGGGATCACCGGCCTCGCCCATGCCGCAGGCGACGCCGCTGCCGGTCAGGCAAAAGCCGCTGTGTGTGGTGCCTGCCATGGTCCTGATGGCAACAGCATGGCGCCCAACTTTCCGAAACTGGCGGGCCAGGGCGAGCGTTACCTGGACAAGCAACTGCACGACATCAAGTCGGGCAAGCGTACCGTCCTGGAGATGACCGGCCTGCTGACCAACCTCAGCGACCAGGACATTGCCGACGTCGCCGCCTATTTCGCCAGCCAGAAGGGCAGTGTCGGCGCCGCCGATCCGAAGGTCGTGGCTCGCGGTGAAGAGTTGTTCCGTGGCGGCAAGCTGGACCAGGGCATGCCGTCCTGCACCGGTTGCCACTCGCCCAACGGCGCGGGCAACGCCGCCGCCGGCTTCCCGCACCTGGGCGGCCAGCACGCGCAGTACGTCGCCAAGCAGCTGACCGACTTCCGCGAAGGGACCCGCACCAACGACGGCGACAGCAAGATCATGCAGAGCATCGCCGCGAAGCTGAGCAACAAGGATATCGAGGCGGTTTCCAGCTACGTGCAGGGCCTGCACTGAGTTGGAGTCGGACGGCGGGATGAAAGAGGCGTATCTTTCCCCGCGTTAATGATCGATTAATCCTTCGCTGCAACGATAAAAGGGTGGCCTTGGCCGCCCTTTTTTGTGGCCGCTGCCGTTACACTAACGAACTAAGAGCCCGCTCGGTCTGTCTGAAATACAGGTCGCGACGGAAGCGACGTCTTAATGTCCAGGAGTAAAGCATGCGTAATCTGATCCTCAGCGCCGCACTCGTCACCGCCAGCCTGTTCGGCATGACGGCCCAGGCAGCCGACGTACCGTTGAAACCCGGTGAGACCTATGTGGAACTGAAGAACCCGGTGCCGATCTCGGAGCCAGGCAAGATCGAAGTGGTCGAGCTGTTCTGGTACGGCTGCCCGCATTGCTACGCTTTTGAACCGACCATCAATCCATGGGTCGAGAAGCTGCCGGCGGACGTGCACTTCGTGCGTATCCCCGCCATGTTCGGCGGCCCGTGGAATGCCCACGGCCAGCTGTTCCTGACCCTGGAAGCCATGGGTGTCGAGCACAAGGTGCATGCCGCGGTCTTCAACGCCATCCAGAAAGAGCACAAGAAGCTGCTCGACCCTGCGGAAATGGCCGACTTCGTCGCGACTCAGGGCGTGGACAAGGACAAGTTCCTGGCCACCTTCAACTCCTTCGCCATCAAGGGCAAGATCGTCCAGGTCACCGAACTGGCCAAGAAGTATGAAGTCAGTGGCGTACCGACCATGATCGTCAACGGCAAGTACCGCTTCGACCTCGGCACCGCCGGCGGTCCGGAAGCGGCGCTGAACGTGGCCGATCAGCTGATCGCCAAAGAGCGGGCGGCCGGCGCGACAGCCGCCAAGTAAGGCGCCCGGCCATGGCTCGCTGGGGTTCGGAACGCATCGTTGGCCTTCATGAGCCGAAGGTCAACGAACACCATCTGGAAGCCAGCGGCCTGCCGGCGGACAACCGCCTGAGACTGCTCAGCTTCAATATCCAGGTCGGTATCAGCACCCAGCGTTACCGGCATTACCTGACCCGTGGCTGGCAGCACCTGCTGCCGCACACCGGGCGGGCCGACAACCTGCAGAAGATCGGCGGCCTGCTCGGCGATTTCGACCTGGTGGCCCTGCAGGAAGCCGATGGCGGCAGCCTGCGCTCGGGCTACATCAATCAGGTCGAGCACCTGGCCCAGCTCGGGGCCTTTCCCTACTGGTACCAGCAACTCAATCGCAACCTCGGTCGCCTGGCCCAGCACAGCAATGGCGTGCTCAGCCGCCTGCGTCCCTGGGCGATCGAGGATCACCCGCTGCCCGGTCCGGCCGGTCGCGGCGCCATCCTGGTGCGGTTCGGCGAAGGCCCGGAGGCGCTGGTGGTGGTCATGATGCACCTGGCACTGGGCGCCCGTACGCGGACCCGGCAACTGGCGTATATCCGTGAGCTGATCGGCGGCTTCAAGCACCAGGTGCTGATGGGCGACATGAACACCCATGCCAGCGACCTGCTGCAACACTCGCCCCTGCGTGACCTGGGGCTGGTTGCACCGCAGGTCGAGGCGACCTTTCCCAGCTGGCGTCCGCAACGCTGCCTTGATCATATCCTGCTCAGCCCGACCCTGACCCTGGAGCGGGTACAGGTGCTGGCCCAGCCGATTTCCGATCATTTACCGGTTGCCGTGGAAATTCGCCTGCCAGGTTCCATCGGTTCTGATACGTTGCCGGCCTTGAGTAGCTAAATCTCGCGGACGCCGTGCAATGAGCAGCGAAGAAGCCCAGCGCTGGAAAGAGAAGTACCTTAAAAGCATCGAACAACAGGAAAAGCTCGAGCGCCGCTGGGATGCTCGCCTGGACCTGCTTCGCCGTGGGCTGGTGCGCAGCACCCTGGCGGCGGAAGGTACCGATCGCGCGGTCGACCAGTGCATGAAGGAAATGCGCGAGGTGGTGCGCACCGACGATATGGACGGCCCCCTGGCGGCCCTGTTGCCACGCCTGGAAAAAGCCGTGCTCGACTCCGAGCAGCGGCGCGAGACCCGTGTCGAGCAGATCAGCACCGCCTTGACGGCCCTGGTGACCCAGTTGCAGTCCCTGCCGCTGCCGCGAGAAGTCAGCCGGCCACTGAAGAACTTCGCCAAGCAGCTCGATGGCCGGGTCGGCCAGGCCCGCGAGATTCCCCTGCTGCTCAGCGAACTGAGCGGCTTGCAGGGCAAGGCCCTGACCCAGCTTGAACAGCCTGCCGGGCCGGAGCGTCCGGGACTGTTGCAGCGTTTGTTCGGCTCGAAAGAACCGGTGGAACCGGCGACTGACGCCGCCCCGCCCCAGGCGCCCGTCGCCGCCCCTCCAGCCGCGGTGCCGGTTGCTTCGCCGCTGTCGGTGGAGCCTGCGGCGAAGATGGATAGCGCACCACCCGCGCCCGAGCATGTCACTCCAGTGGTGGCGGTTGCGTCCGTTGCCGACGCGCCCGCTCCCGCAGTCGCGGCCAGTGAGCCGGAGCCGCAGGTCGAGCCGGTGTTGCCGGCGGTCCCCGCCGAAGTGGTTGCCTACGCGCCGCCCGTGGTGCTTTCCGGGCCGGTCCCGGCGCCTGCCAGCGCACCGGCACCGGACACGCCGGCAGCCAGCGATGTCGTGGTCGCGCCAGGGGTCGAGGTGGCACCCGCGGTGCCGGCGGAACCCGCGCCTGCCATCGTTGAACCCCCCGACCAGCCCGAGGCTGTCACCCCCGTGCCGCCTCCTGCTCCGGCATTCCTCGACAGCCTGCCGTTGCCCCCGGTGATGGCCGAAGCCCTGGCGGCAGTCGATCCCGAAGCTGCCGAGCCGGATGTGCTGTATGCGCTGCCGGAATCGCCGGAACCGTCCTACAGCTCCGTGGCCGAGCATATCGAGTCCACCCTGCTCGGCCTGCTGGACGACCTGACGCTGCCCGAGCGTCATCGCCCCCATGCCGAAGCCATGCGTCATCGACTCGAACATGGGCTCAACTGGTACGAGTTGCTGCCGATCCTCGACGATCTGGCGGTGCTGATGCTGGCGATCAACGACAGCGGCCAGCATGAGTTCGAGGTGTATCTCAAGCAGCTCAACGAACGGCTGGAGTCGTTCCAGAGCCATCTCCAGGCGGCCAGCGAGGGCCATGCCGAAGGTCGCTCGGCGGCGAATGAATTGCACAGCCAGTTGCGTGAACATGTCGGTGGTCTGCAGAGCAGCGTGCAGGACGCCGCCGATCTCGACAGCCTCAAGCATGTGTTGGAAAACCGCCTCGAAGGTCTGCTGGGCACCATGGACCAGCATCAGCAGCAACGCGACCTGCGCGAACAGGAAGTCGCCGCCCGCCTGCAAAGCCTGGCCGAGCGCGTCGCGCACATGGAGCAGGAAGCCCAGGGCTATCGCGATCACCTCGAAGAACAGCGGCAAAAGGCCCTGATCGATCCGCTCACCGGCCTGCCCAACCGCGCCGCCTGGAGCGAGCGCCTGGACCATGAGGTCGCGCAATGGCAGCAGCATGGCAATACCCTGCTGATCGCCATGCTCGATCTCGATCATTTCAAGCGCATCAATGACAACTACGGCCACCTGGCCGGCGACAAGGTGCTGAAGATCATCGCCAGCGTATTGCGCAAGCGTCTGCGCCCCAGCGACTTCATCGCCCGTTTCGGCGGCGAGGAATTCGTCCTGCTGGTGCCGGGGGCGCCGGTGGCGGCGGGACTCAAGCTGGCCGAGAACCTGCGGGCGGCCATTGAAGCCTGCCCTTTCCACTTCAAGGGCGAGCGCGTCACCATCACCGTGTCGATCGGGGTCTCGGCGTTCAAGGCCGGCGAGCGTAGCGATCATGTGCTCAAAAGAGCCGATGAGGCGCTCTACCGGGCCAAGGATGCCGGGCGCAACCGGGTGGAGCTGGGCTGAACGGGACCTGTCGTTTTGTGACAGAGTCTTGCTTTGGCCGGTGCCGGCGCCTTCCGTACGTTATGCTAGTGCGCTACTGCCCTGGCTTGTCGTCTCTCTCATGAAATTGCTCCCTCTTCTTTTCGCGGCCCTGGTGCTGGCGGGTTGCTCCAGCGGCCCGCGCATCGATAGCAGCCACCCTTCGGTCAATCACGATAACCGCGTGCAATTCGTCGTCGTCCACTACACCTCGGCGAACATGGAAAATTCGTTGCGCCTGCTGACCCATGGCCAGGTCAGCAGCCATTACCTGATCGGCGACGACAATCCCGCGACCATCTACAAGCTGGTGGATGAAAGCCAGCGCGCCTGGCATGCCGGGGAAAGCGAGTGGCAGGGGCGCACCTGGCTCAACTCCAGCTCGATCGGCATCGAAATCGTCAACCCGGGTTTTCGCGATACGCCGGCCGGGCGCGTCTGGTATCCCTACAGCGAAGCCCAGGTCCAGGCCCTGGTCGTCCTGCTCAAGGACATCGTCAAGCGCAATCATATCGAGCCACGCCATGTGATCGGCCACAGCGATATCGCGCCGTTGCGCAAACAGGATCCCGGGCCACTGTTCCCCTGGAAGCGCCTGGCCGCCGAAGGCCTGGGGGTCTGGCCGGACGAGCAGGCCGTGGCGCGCCAGCAGGAGGCCTACGCCTATCAGTTGCCGAGCGCGACCTGGTTCCAGCAGCAGCTCCAGTACCTGGGCTACAGCACGCCGCAGACCGGCGAATGGGACGTGGCCACGCGGCATGTGCTGGCGGCGTTCCAGATGCACTTCCGTCCGGGGCGTTTCGATGGCGTCGCCGATGCACAGAGTGCGGCGATCCTGCAGGTGCTTAACCGGTCAAAATAATGTCACCGCCGGACGGTTAGCGCTATTTTGCCAATCAGTTGCTATAACTCATTGGTAATTCTTCGGATATTCCATGATGCCGGCCGCTCGCGAGACGTTGCGCTCCTGGTTCCATCGTCCCTGGTCGCTGGCGTTGCTCGCGGCCACGATCAGTACTGCCTTGCTGCTCAGCGGCAGCCTGGGTGTGGTGGTGCGCCAGGTGCGGCAGCATGAAAGCGAGCAGATGAATGCCCAGGGCCAGCGTTTCCTCGAGCGCCTGGAGCAGCTTTTCGGCCAGTTGCGTGAAGGCCTCGATCTGCTCGAGGCCCAACCCCTGCGCGATTGCGACGCGCAGATGATCGATACCCTGCAGCAACTGAGCTTCAGCTACCGGTTTATCTACGAAGCGTTCTACATCGATGCCGTGCAGTCCTGTTCCAACCGGCCCCGACAGGATTCACAGGTCTCCTCCCGGGCGCCGGATATCCGTGGACCGACCTACAGCTACTGGCTCAACACCTCGACCCAGCCCAACGATAACCTCGCGGCCCTGATGCTCGGGCGCGGCAACTTCCGGGTCTCCACCTCCCGCGGCCATCTGACCGATGTCGTCGAGCTGCCGCCCGGCGCCAGCCTGCTGGTGGTGGTCAATCACGGCAAGCGGGCGATTCCGGTCCTGGGGCCGGTGCAGGATTGGCCGCCGCGGGGCTGGACCACCCAGGGCAAGGACCCGTTGCTGATCACTGATCAGGAATTGATCTACCGCATGCCGACCCGTACCCCCGAGTACCAGTTGGTGATGGTGGCCCCGCGCAGTGCCATGCAGTTGCAGTTCAACCCCCTCTGGTGGTGGCTGCTGCCCGCCAGCCTGTTGATCGCGGCCTGTATCGGCGGCCTGACCCTGCAGTTCGCCCGGCAGCGGCAATCGCTCAATGGCGAGTTGCAGGGGGCGTTGCGTCGGGGCGAGTTGCAGGTGCTCTACCAGCCGATCTTCGAGCTGAGCAGTCGCCATTGTGTCGGTGCCGAGGCGCTGATCCGCTGGCGTCGCCCGGACGGCACGCTGACCAGCCCGGACCTGTTCATTCCCCTGGCGGAAGACACCGGACAGATCCGCCAGATCACCGACTTTGTCCTGCAGCGCCTGCTGGAACAGCTCGGGCCGGTGCTGCGGGCCAATCCGCAGCTGTATATCTCGGTCAACCTGGCGGCCTGCGATGTGATGGTCCCGCGTATCGGCGAAGTCATCGGCCGCCTGCTGCGGGCGCATCGGGTGGCGGCCAGCCAGATTGCCTTCGAGGTGACGGAGCGCGGCCTGATCGATGTCGTGGTGGCGCGGGACAACCTGCAGGCCCTGCGCGATGTCGGGCACCAGGTGCTGATCGACGACTTCGGCACCGGCTATTGCAGCCTCGCCTACCTGCAGACGCTGCCGGTGGACTGCCTGAAGATCGACAAGGCGTTTATCGATGCACTGGGGCACGACGCGGCCAGCAGCGGTGTCGCGCCGCACATCATCCGCATGGCCCATGCCCTGCAGTTGCGGGTGATTGCCGAAGGTATCGAGTACGAGGCCCAGGCCATGCTGCTCAGCAGCGAAGGCGTCAACTACGGGCAGGGCTGGTTGTTCGCCCAGGCACTGACGGCGGTGCAATTCATCGAGATGATCACCCGTGGCCGGCGCCTGACTGCGAGGCGTATCGACGACGAGGCTTAGGCCCTAGAGTGGCAGCGCCATATAGAACTGGGTGCCCTGCCCCGGTCTTGAGTAGACGCCCATGCGTCCGCCATGCAACTGGACGATTTCCTTGCACAGGGCCAGGCCCAGGCCGGCCCCGCCTTTCTTGCGTCCGACCTGGACGAAGGGTTCGAAGATCCGCCCCTGCTGGCCGTAGGCGATGCCCTCGCCGTTGTCTTCGACACTGATGATCACCCGCTCGCCATGCCGCCGCGCCTGCAGGCGGATCTGTCCGCCGTCGGCGGTGTGGCGCAGGGCGTTGTCCAGCAGGTTGTCGATCACCCGTTCCAGTTGCGGATGGTCGGCGTGCAGGCGCGGCAGCGGCGGCTGGACCTCGATCTGCAGGTCGATGCCCTGGCGCAGGGCCTGGTCGGCAAAACGGTCGCGGGCTTTTTCCAGCAGTTCCTCAATGTCGCAGGGCGCCAGCGTGAGCTTTTGCAGGCCGTTCTGGTAGCGCGAGAAATTCAGCAGGTCGTTGATCAGTTGCATCAGGCGCTGCATCTCTTCGTTGACCGTGTTCAGCAGGTCCGCTTCACGCGATTCGCTGTCGAAGTGCACGCGCTCCTGCAACAGGCCGAAGGCCATGTGCATGCCGGTCACGGGGGTGCGCAGCTCGTGGGAGGCGCGCAGGACGAACTCGCTGCGCACACGCTCGAAGGCCCGCTGCTCGGTGACGTCGTGCAGCACCATGACCGCACCGAGGATATGTCCCTGGGGATGGCTGACCGGCGTCAGGCTGTAGGTCAGCAGGCGGGATTCGCCTTCGACCTCCACCTCAAGGTCCTCCGGTGCCCGTTCCAGGCTGCCGCCGCGCAGGATCAGGCTCAGTTGCTCGTCCAGCTCCGGCCGCCCGAGGGCGTCGCCCAGGCCCTGGCCGAGACGCTCGGCATCCCAACCCAACTGGCGTTGGGCCACCGGGTTGAGGTGTTCCAGGTGACCCTGGCGATCGATCATCAGCAGCCCGTCGTCGATGCTGTCGAGCACCGATTGCAAGCGCTGCTGGCCGGTCAGCAGCTCATCGATATTGGTTGCCTGGTGCTGGCGCAGGGCCTCGGCCATGATGCCGAAGCGGCGGGTCAGCTGGTTCAGTTCATCGGCGGAGGAAATCGGCAGGGTGACTTCGAAGTTGCCCTGGCCGATATGGTCCGCCGCCTTGGCCAGCGCCTCGATGGGCGCGCCGAAACGCTGGGCGATACCGTGGGCGGTGATAAAGCCGACGATCAGTACCGCCAGCCCGACCACGCCCAGCAGGCCGGCGATCAGCAGGGCGCGGTCACGGGCTTCGCTTTCCGTGGCGCTGATGTTTTCCAGGGCCTGCCTGTGTTCGACGATCAGTCCGTTGCGCAGGGTGTTGAAGCTCTCGGTGAGCTCGTCGTTGCCGGCCATACCGTTGCGGGAGCGGTCGAAGACCTGCAGGAAGTGCTCGTAGTCGATGCGGGCCTGGGCGAAGCCGCCACGCAGGTCGCTGTTCTGTTCGTGGTCGATGCCTTCGCGCAGCAGTTCCTGATAGTGCGCGCGCGCGGCCTGGAGGGCTGCCTGGTCGGGCTTTTCGCTGAGCATGATGATCAACTGGTCGCCCAGGCTCTGGCGCAGCTTGAGGCCCAGGTCGAGGGTGGTGAAGTTGTCGCCGATCAATGACTCCTGGCTCTTGGCCATTTGCATCACGCCCACCAGGCCCAGCAGCAAGCCCAGCAGGGCCACGGTGATCAGTGCCGAAATGCTCAGGAACAGCCGGGTGCGCAACTTCATCGCAAGCTTCATGGGCGCTGGCTCACAGGTTGTACTGTTTGCGTTTGCGGTACAGCGTCGAGGCGTCGATACCCAGGGTCCTGGCGGCCTGGTCGAGGGTGTCGCTGGTGGCCAGGACCGCGCCGATATGGGCTTTCTCCAGCTCGTCCAGGCTCATCGAGGCACCGATGCGCGGGGCGTTGTTGGTCGGTTGCTCGGCCATGCCGAGGTGGCTGATCTCCACGCGTTCCTGCGGGCAGATGATACTGGCGCGTTCGACCACGTTGCGCAGTTCACGGATATTGCCCGGCCAGCGGTAGTTGATCAGCGCCTCGCGGGCCTCGTCGCTGAAGCCACGGGCGGGCCGGGCGTACTCCTTGACGAAGCGCGCGAGGAAACGGTCGGCCAGGGTCAGGATGTCCTCGCTGCGTTCGCGCAGGGGTGGCAGGTGCAGGGTGATGACGTTCAGCCGGTAGAGCAGGTCTTCGCGGAAGCGTCCGTCGCGCACCATGTCTTCCAGGTTCAGGTTGGTGGCGGCGAGGATGCGCACGTCGGCCCGGCGGGTCACGGGATCGCCGACCCGTTCGTATTCCTTGTCCTGGATAAACCGCAGCAGCTTGGGTTGCAGGGTCAGCGGGAAATCGCCGATCTCGTCGAGGAACAGGGTGCCGCCGTCGGCCTGGTTGACCCGGCCCAGGGTGCTTTCGCTGGCACCGGTAAAGGCTCCGCGGCTATGGCCGAACAACTCGCTTTCCATCAGTTCGGCGGTCAGCGACGGGCAGTTGATGGTGACGCAGGATTTCTTCGCGCGTTTGCTCCAGCCGTGGATGGCCCGGGCCAGTTCGCCCTTGCCGGTCCCGGATTCGCCGAGAATGAGAATGTTGGCGTCGGTACCCGCGACCTGGCGGGCGGTTTCCAGCACCGCCATCATCGACGGGCTGTGGGAGTCGAGGCCGTCCTTGGGCTTGCGCACTTCGCCTTCGAGGGCCTCCAGGCGTGCCGACAACTGCCGGACTTCCAGCTGCTTGGCCGTGGCCAGGCGCAGTTGGTCGGGGCTGCAAGGCTTGACCAGGTAGTCGGCGGCACCGGCCTGGATCGCGTCGACAGCGGTGTCGACGGCAGAGTGGGCCGTGACGATCACCACCCGCATCCACGGCGCCTGGATGCGCATCTGGGCGAGCACGTCGAGGCCGTTGTCTTCGCCCAGGCGCAGGTCGAGGAAGCACAGGTCGAATACCTGGCGCTGCAGCAGGGTGTCGGCCTGGGCGGCGCTGTTGGCCGTGGCGACGCTATAGCCTTCGTCTTCCAGGCAGTAGCGAAAGGTGCGAAGGATGGCGGACTCATCATCCACCAGCAGAATACGGCCTTGGTGTTCCGTGGCGGATTCCATGTCCCACGCTCCTTAATTATGAATGTTCCTGATGGATCCCGGACGGGTCGGGCAGGTTGCATGATCCCTTCTGATCGAGGCCATGACCTGCAGGGTAACGGTCTCTACCCCCGATTGCTAACCCGCTGATTTCGGGAATTTTTTGATCTCTTTGCTTCCGACAGCCGACGCCTCAGCTAATTCCGGCTGATTTGTGGCTGATTTGTTCCAGCATTCTAGGCGCTCTTGCATGAACCTATCGTGCATTTCGCACGACCACAATCCGGGCATCGTGCAGGATGCTGCTCCGCGTTGTTTTTGTTTGTTTATAACTCACTGATTTCATTGGTATTTATCTGACAAAAAAGCTGGCATGCAGGCTGCAATAGTCTTCTTGCCCGAGGTTGAACCGGCCCTCGCCGCGTCAACCCAGAATAAATACTGTGTCGGAGGAGCTTCAGGATGAATCGCCAACGTGCCGCGCAATTGCGTATCTCGCCACTGCACTTGCAGCAAGGGCTGTTTGCCCTCCTGGCGTTGCTCGTGACGCTGATCGCGGGCCAGGCGTTTCAACGCTGGAGCCAGCCGGTGGTCGAAGCGCGCCCCATGTTTTTCCATGCCCCGACCCAGACTCATTTCAGCGCTGCCGGACCGGCTTCGGTCGACCGCGGCGCCTACACCCTGATGCCGGTCGAGCAAGCCGAATCGCCGGCCGATCTGCCACGGCAGGAACGCTGGGTGTTCTAGGCAACAGGCGGAAAGCCGCAGGGCGTTTCGCAGCAGCAAGCAGTAACAGGCAGTAAAAGGCAGCAGCCAAAAAAATGCAGGTCTAGGTAAGGAGAATCATCATGTTGAGCTGGGCAATCACATTCCTGATCATTGCCATAGTCGCCGCAGTGCTGGGCTTCGGTGGTATCGCGGGCACCGCCACGGGTATCGCCAAGATTCTCTTTGTCGTGTTCCTGGTGATGTTTGTCGCGTCGTTCTTCTTCGGTCGGCGCGGACGGGGCTGAACATGTTCTTGCCAACCCTCAGGGTCCTCGTCGCCGGCGTGATGCTGGGCGGCGGCGGCCTGGCGCTGGCGGCCAACGACGGCCAGACTCGGGCCAACGAGCTCTTGAGCTCTTCCCCCGAGTACCGCCAGGCCTGGCAGGACGTGGTGAAGAAAGAGGAGCGCCTGCCGGAATGGGTGATGAACCTGTCGGGCAGCGCCGAGCAGATGAACGCGGTGCAGGAGGATGGCGACAAATACCTCGTCGGCCCCTTGTGCGAAACCGCGGACACTTGCCTCAACAAGCGCCTGATCGTCGCCTTCGGTCTCGACAAGAAAGACGCCTATGCGATGTTGGTGGAAGTGCCGGCCGGACTGCCCGCCGACAAGTCGCCAACCCGTCATGCCGACTATCGTTTCCTCGGCAAGCCGGACGCGGGCATGCAGGCACTGTTGAAGGAGCAACTGAAGAAAGACCCGAACTGGTACTGAGTTCGATGCATTGAAAGAGCAGAAGCCCGACATGGGTTTCTACCCCTGCACCGCCCGAGGACGGCGGGTGCATGACCAGGGGGCCGGGATGTTCTGATTGTTTCAGGATCGGAGCGACCTACGGGTACAGGGAGTGCCTGCGCAAGGGCCGGGTCAGGCGAAGGCAACAGGCGGCAATCTGCAGGGCGGTCCCTGTGGCTTGCCGCTGTTTCGTCGCTATGTCGTTCTGACATTAAGTGCTGATTAGTATCGGATCCAATCCGCGGCGCGACCGTATATCTAGAAAAATCCCTCGCTGGTGTTCTGCCAACCCTTGAATTTGTAAGACTTTTACGCAAATTCTGTAGTCTTTTATTCGTCCCTTGAGATAAGAGTAATTGCTCTGGAATGGCCGGTTTACGGTAGTTTCAGCGGCAGAAACGTCTTGTTCTCGGTGCTGTGGAAGCCTGTTTAAGCCGACGTAGTCCATGCCGATTCGGCATAGGGTAGGCGTTTACGGCATTAGACGTGCCACCCTTGCATCGGAATAGTTGCGCCTTTTTTCGCCTGCCAAAGAGCCTTCAGGCTCGCTCGCGGTGACCTTCCATGAGGCAGATGCCCATCCTTTGCGCGCGCCAAGACGTGCGGGCAAGAGGCTTCTGCCCGAGTCAACTTGAAGTAAGGGTAATGACATGAAGAAGGCAAAGCTCAGCCTCGCCTGGCAGATCCTCATCGGTCTGGTACTGGGGATTGCAATCGGCGCGCTGCTCAACCATTTCAGTGCCGAAAAGGCCTGGTGGGTCGGTAATGTCCTGCAACCGGCGGGCGACATCTTTATCCGCCTGATCAAGATGATCGTGATCCCGATTGTCATTTCCTCGCTGGTGGTCGGCATCGCCGGTGTCGGCGATGCGAAGAAGCTGGGACGCATCGGCCTCAAGACCATCATCTACTTCGAAATTGTCACCACCATCGCCATTGTCGTCGGCCTGCTGCTGGCCAACGTGTTCCATCCGGGCACGGGCATCGACATGAGCACCCTCGGTACCGTGGATATCTCCAAGTACCAGGCGACCGCCGCCGAAGTGCAGCATGAGCATGCGTTCATCGAAACCATCCTCAACCTGATTCCCTCGAACATCTTTGCCGCCATGGCGCGTGGCGAGATGCTGCCGATCATCTTCTTCTCGGTGCTGTTCGGCCTCGGGCTGTCGAGCCTGCAGGCGGAACTGCGCGACCCGCTGGTGAAGATGTTCCAGGGCGTCTCGGAAAGCATGTTCAAGGTCACCCACATGATCATGAATTACGCGCCGATCGGTGTGTTCGCCCTGATCGCGGTGACCGTGGCCAACTTCGGTTTCGCCTCGCTGCTGCCTCTGGCCAAGCTGGTGGTGCTGGTCTACGTGGCGATCATCTTCTTCGCCTTTGTCGTGCTCGGCCTGATTGCCCGTCTGTTCGGGTTCTCGGTGCTCAAGCTGATGCGCATCTTCAAGGACGAGCTGGTCCTGGCCTACTCCACCGCCAGTTCGGAAACCGTGTTGCCACGGGTGATCGAGAAGATGGAAGCCTACGGTGCGCCGAAGGCCATCTGCAGCTTCGTGGTCCCGACCGGCTACTCGTTCAACCTCGACGGTTCGACCCTGTACCAGAGCATCGCGGCGATCTTCATTGCCCAGCTGTACGGCATCGACCTGTCCATCAGCCAGCAATTGCTGCTGGTGCTGACGCTGATGGTTACTTCCAAGGGCATTGCCGGCGTACCGGGCGTGTCCTTCGTGGTGCTGCTGGCGACCCTGGGCAGCGTGGGCATTCCGCTGGAAGGCCTGGCCTTCATCGCCGGTGTCGACCGCGTGATGGACATGGCGCGTACCGCCCTGAACGTGATCGGCAATGCCCTGGCGGTGCTGGTGATCGCCCGTTGGGAAGGCATGTACGACGATGCCAAGGGCCAGCGCTACTGGAATTCCCTGCCGCACTGGCGCAGCAAGGCGCCGCTGCCGGCCGGCGAGACCGCCAAGGGCTGATGACCGGGCATTCCCATGCTCCGCGTGGGAATGCCTCACCGGATGCTCCGCGTCCGGCTTTTTGGCGGCGACGCAGAGCGTCGAGGGCTGCATTCCCACGCGGAGCGTGGGAACGATCAGCGGCACAGACAAACCCCGGACTTTCCGGGGTTTGTTGTTTTCGGCCCGACCGCTATCATTCGCCGCATCTTCAAGGAGTTCTTTCGATGCTCAATGGCCTCTGGCTCGGCTTCTTCCTGGTGGCAATGGTCTCGGCCCTGGCGCAATGGCTGGTGGGCGGCAACAGCGGGATCTTCGCCGTCATGGTGGAAAGCATCTTCGCCATGGCCAAGCTGTCGGTCGAGGTGATGGTCCTGCTGTTCGGCACCCTGACCCTCTGGCTCGGTTTCCTGCGGATCGCCGAAAAGGCCGGGATCGTCGACTGGCTGGCCAGGGCCCTCGGCCCGCTGTTCAGCCGCCTGATGCCGGAAGTGCCGCGCGGCCACCCGGCCATCGGCCTGATCACCCTCAATTTCGCCGCCAACGGCCTGGGCCTGGACAACGCCGCCACGCCCATCGGCCTCAAGGCCATGCGCGCCCTGCAGGAGCTCAATCCGAGCCAGACCGTGGCGAGCAATGCGCAGATCCTGTTCCTGGTGCTCAACGCCTCGTCGCTGACCCTACTGCCGGTGACCATCTTCATGTACCGCGCCCAGCAGGGGGCGCCCGACCCGACCCTGGTGTTCCTGCCGATCCTCCTCGCCACCAGCGCCTCGACCCTGGTCGGCCTGCTCTCGGTGGCGGTGATGCAGCGCCTGCGCCTGTGGGACCCGGTGGTGCTGGCCTATCTGGTTCCCGGCGCGCTGATCCTCGGTGGCTTCATGGCGGTGCTGGCCGGCTTGTCGGCGACAGCCCTGGCGGCCCTGTCGTCGATCCTCGGCAACCTGACCCTGTTCGGCCTGATCATGCTGTTCCTGGTGATCGGCGCGCTGCGCAAGGTGAAGGTCTACGAGGCGTTCATCGAAGGCGCCAAGGAAGGCTTCGACGTTGCCAGGAACCTGTTGCCGTACCTGGTGGCGATGCTCTGTGCGATTGGTGTGCTGCGCGCTTCCGGGGCGCTGGACTTCGGTCTCGACGGCATTCGCCACCTGGTGCAGTGGGCCGGCTGGGACACGCGTTTTGTCGATGCGCTGCCGACGGCGATGGTCAAGCCGTTCTCCGGCAGCGCCGCCCGGGCGATGCTGATCGAGACCATGAAGACCCAGGGCGTGGACAGTTTCCCGGCCCTTGTGGCGGCGACCATCCAGGGCAGTACCGAAACCACCTTCTATGTGCTGGCGGTGTACTTCGGCGCGGTGAATATCCAGCGCGCCCGCCATGCGGTGGGCTGCGCCCTGCTGGCGGAGCTGGCCGGGGTGCTGGCGGCCATTGGGGTGTGTTACTGGTTCTTCGGCTAAAACCAGTGCTCGTCTGTGAGGGCGATGCAAGATTCAGCGGCCATCGCCGGCAAGCCAGCTCCTACAGTACGGAGTTCACCACGAAATAGCGTTGAGCCGAGAACCTTGTAGGAGCTGGCAAGCCAGTTCCCATGGTTCGGTGCCTCACCGCGAAATATGGTTGGGCCGGGAACCCTGTGGGAACTGGCAAGCCAGCTCTCATGGTTCGGTGTCTCACCGCGAAATATCGTTGAGTCGGGAACCCTGTGGGAGCTGGCTTGCCAGCGATAGGGCCCTCAGCGTTTAGCCGAGCTCTCGCCCTGCTGCACCGCCCAGCCGATCACCTGCCCGGTCAGTTTGTCGCCGGCCTGGCCGAAGCCCGCGACCACGCCGGGCACTTGCTTGTCACCGATCGGCTGGCGCACTTCAAAGCGCCGGCTGGCGAGAATCCGCTGGTCACTGCCGCGCACCAGCCGCGCATCGAAACGGATCACCACCTCGGCGTCCTGTCCGCGGTATTCGGTCTGGAACGCCTGCAACTCTCCGCCCAGCTCGAAATCCGCCTGCAGGTTGCTGTCGTCGGTGCTCAGCAGGCGCACCCGACCGTCGCGCTGGAAGGCGTCGAGAATACGGTTGCGCAGCAGCACCGGCGCCGGATCGCTCCAGCGCGAAGCCTTGTAGTGGCTGATCAGGTCGCCCTGGGGCACCACGGCGATGTTCGGGTTGTTCAGCGCATCGCTGGCAACGGGCTTGGCAATCCGCAACGACCAGTCGACCGGCAGGCTGTTGGCGGCCGGGAGGCTGTTCTGTGCCGTCGGCAGTCGATAGACATCCGCCGGTTCCGCCTGGGGCAGGATCGAGCAGGCGCTGCCCAGGGCCAGGCCGGTGATCAGGGTCAGTTGGCTCAGGGCGCGACGGGCAGGCCTCATGGGGTGAATTCCTTGTTCTTGTCACGGCCGAGCAGATAGCCGCTGGGGTTGGCGTTCAAGCGTTGCGAAATGGTCCGCAGGGTACTCAGGGTGTCACGCAGCTCGCGGATCGCCGGGGCCAGCTCATTGAGGCCTTGCAAGCCGCTGTTGACCGAATCCTGATTGTTGGCCAGCAGCTTGTTGATGGTAGCGCTGCTCTGTTCCAGCGATTGCATGGCGCGTTCGGCGCTGCCCAGGGCCTGGGTGCCCTGCTTGTCGAGCAGGTTGTTGGCGTTGCGCATCAGCAGCGAGGTCTGTTCCAGGGTGGCACTCACCTGCTTGCTGACCTGGGTCATCTGCTGCAGGGTCTGGCGGATATCGTCGCGCTGGCCGGCGATGGCGCCGGTGGTCTGCTGGAGGTTGTCGAGGGTCTGGCTGACATGCTCGACGTTCTCCCGGGAGAACATGGCGTTGGCGTTGTGCAGCAGCAGGTTGATGCCGCTCATCAGGTCGTTGCTGTCGTTCAGCAGGCGTGAAATGGGCGATGGCGTGGCGATGATCTCCGGCAGGTTGCCGTCCTTGCCCTTCAGCTCCGGGCTTTGCGGGGTGCCGCCGCTGAGCTGGATCAGCGAGGTGCCGGTGATGCCGGTCAGGGCCAGCTTGGCCCGGGTGTCTTCCTTGATCGGGGTGTCGCCGAGCAGGCGGATGCGCGCGAGGACCCGGCGCGGATCCTTCGGATCGAGGCTCAGTTGCAGCACGTCACCGACCTTGATCCCGCTGTACTGCACCGGGCTGCCCTTGGACAGGCCGCTGACCGCCTCGTTGAAGACCACCTCGTAGTCCTTGAAGGCCGTGTCGACGCTGGACTTGGCCAGCCACAGGCCGAAGAACAGGGCGCCGAGCACCACCAGTACGCTGAACAGGCCGATCATCACATGATGGGCACGGGTTTCCATCTCATCCCTCCTTGAGCGGTGTCGCCGCTTCGAATGCGGCGCGGCCACGGGGGCCATGGAAGTATTCGTGAATCCACGGGTCGTCGGTTTCGGCGACCCGTTCGATGGCGTCCGCCACCAGTACGCGTTTCTGTGCCAGCACCGCCACCCGATCGGTGATGGTGTAGAGGGTGTCGAGGTCATGGGTGACCAGGAACACGCTCAGGCCCAGGGCATCGCGCAGTGTCAGGATCAACTGGTCGAAGGCGGCGGCGCCGATGGGATCGAGGCCGGCGGTGGGTTCGTCGAGAAACAGGATATCCGGGTCCAGCGCCAGGGCCCGGGCCAGGGCGGCCCGCTTGATCATGCCGCCGGACAGCGAAGCCGGGTATTTGTTGGCGGCGGACAGCGGCAATCCGGCCAGGGCCAGTTTCACACAGGCCAGGTGCTCGGCGTCGACGCGGCTGAGGCCGGCGTGTTCGATCAGCGGCAGGGCGACGTTCTCGGTGACGGTCAGCGAGGAAAACAGCGCGCCCTTCTGGAACAGCACGCCAAAGCGCCGCTCGACCTGCGAGCGGGCCTGTTCCGAGAGGCTCGGCAGGTCCTGGCCGAACACCCGCACCTCGCCCTCGCTGGGCCGGCGCAGGCCGATGATGCTGCGCATCAGCACCGACTTGCCGCTGCCGGAGCCGCCGACGACGGCGAGGATCTCGCCCTTGTACAGGTCCAGGTCGAGGTTCTCGTGCACGCTCTGGCTGCCGAAACGATTGCACAGGCCGCGGACCTGGATCACCGCTTCGCTCCTGATCGCCGCTTCGCTGGGCGGCCGCGCCACCCGGCTCACCAGCCCATCTCCATGAAGAACAGGGCGGCGACGGCGTCCAGCACGATCACGATAAAGATCGACTGGACCACGCTGGAGGTGGTGTGGGCGCCGACCGACTCGGCGCTGCCGCTGACCTTGAAGCCCTCCAGGCAGCCGACGGCGGCGATCAGGAAGGCAAAGAACGGTGCCTTCACCAGGCCGACCAGGAAGTGCTGGGCGCCGATATCGGCCTGCAGCAGGGAAAGGAACATTGCCGGCGAGATGCCCAGCGACAGCGCGCAGACCACGCCGCCGCCGACAATCCCGCAGAGCATGGCGAGGAAGGTCAGCATCGGCAGCGCGATCAGCAGCGCCAGGACCCGTGGCAGCACCAGCAACTCCATGGGATCGAGGCCGAGGGTGCGAATGGCGTCGATTTCCTCGTTGGCCTTCATCGAGCCGATCTGCGCGGTAAAGGCGCTGGCGGTGCGACCGGCCATCAGGATCGCGGTCAGCAGCACGCCGAATTCACGCAGGAAGGAGAACGCCACCAGGTCCACGGTGAAGATACTGGCGCCGAAGCTTGCCAGTACGGTCGCGCCGAGAAACGCCACCACGGCTCCCACCAGGAAGGTCAGCAGCGCAACGATGGGCGCGGCGTCGAGGCCGGTCTGTTCGATGTGGGCGACCATGGGCGTGATCCGCCAGCGCGAGGGGCGCAACAGGCTGCGGGCGAAGGTCTCGAGGATCAGGCCGATGAAGCCCAGCAGTTGCAGGGTGTCTTTCCACACCTGGTCGACGGCGCGGCCGATCCTTTCGAGCAACTGCATGCCGGCGGCCTGTTCCGGTTCCTTGACCGGTTCGCAGAAGTCCGCCAGCGAGCAGTACACGGTTTGCAGCAATGCGCGGTCGGCGGCGGACAGGTGCTCGGCATGGTCGGCCAGCTGGCCGAGGCGTTCGGCACCCAGCAGTTCCACCAGCAACGAGGCGCCGGCGGTGTCGAGGGCGCCCAGTTGGTCGAGGTCGACGGCCGCGGCGGCGTCATAGTTGCCGATCAGCCCGGCGGTGCGCTTTTTCAGCGCGGTGTAGTGGGCCAGCGTCCAGTCGCCGCTGATCCGCAGGCGTACGGGCGTGCTCGAGGTGTCCAATTGGGCATTGCCGGCCATCGCGCTGATGATCATGAGCTCCGTGCTGGATAGGCGTTTGCGCAAAGCACTTTAATAGCACGACCGGTCGGCGAATCACTAGGACCCTTGTGCGGTGTTTGCCGACGGTTGCTGGTCGGTGATCTCGAAACGCAATACGCCGAGCATCTGCCCGTCCTCGGTGAGCACCCGCACCAGCCAGTGTCCGCTCGGGTCGGCCGGGAAGTTCTGCTTGTGGGTCCAGGCACGATAGCCCTCCTTGCGCCCACCGTGGATATCCAGGGCGATCCGGTCGACCTCCTGCCCGTTGAATTCCCAGACATGGTAGATCCGCTCGTCCAGTCCGCGCGGTGCGTTGATCGAAGTGTAGGCATAGAGCCCGGCGTTGCGCACCTGGCTGGCGCTGACCTGTTTCAGGCTGTCACCGGGGGTGCGGTCCTGCAATTGCGTGGTCACCGCGACTTCGGTCATCCACAGGGTCGCGGGCGGGACCCAGGAGCGCAGCAGCCAGCCCGAGCCGCCGATGGCCAGGGTCACGCTGACCAGCATCAGCCAGCCGCGCACGCTGCGCAGCGGCAGGCTCACCGCCAGGCTGGGGATCGACAGCAGCATGGCGGTACCCAGGGCCAGCTTGTAGCTCTCGGCGGTGGTCAGGTGCAGGATGATCGGCAGCGCGGTGAGCAACGCGGCGAACAGCGTCAGGGTATGCAGGCCGAGCAGCAGCCAGCGTTTCGGCGCCAGCCACTTGTAGTACAGCGGGTCGGTGATCGACACCAGCGCCGCCGCGCCGAGCAGGCTGGTGAACACCAGTTGGCCGCTGTTCCAGGTGGTGGTGATGAAAAAGAATGGCAGGACGAAGAACAGGCTTTCCTGGTGGATCAATTGCGTCGCATAACGCAACAGCGGTTCCGGGATCTCGCGCTTGAACAGCCGGCTGAACAGTTGGGTCAGGGCGTTTTCCAGCATCAGCCAGAGCCAGCTCAGCAACAGCACGATGGCGATCAGGCTGGCCTTGCTCTGCTGGCGGTCGACCAGGATGAAACTGGCGATCCCCGAGCAGAAGCCAAAGGCCGCGATAACCCCCGGATAACGCTTCATCAGTTCGAGGAGGCGCTGGATCAAGAGGGTCAGTTTCGGCATTCGGCGATTCACAGGGCTGGCGGGAGAAATACCCTGACACAATACCGTTTTAACGCCGGGGATGGGAGCAAGCGTATTTGATGGTTCCTGGTGCCAGTGGTGATCGTTGCCACGCGCGGCAAAGCATGCAGCCCGTGACGCTCGGCGTCACAAAGCGGACGCAGAGCGTCCAGGGAGGCATTCCCACGCGGAGCGTGGGAACGATCCTTCACGGACGGGGGATCTGGTGGCGGCGCCAGGCGCGCCAGCCCAGCAGGCCGAGCACGATCAGCCCGAGCAGGCCCGCGCCCAGCCACAGCAACTGGTCATAGCTGAACAGCGGTTTCTCGATCCGCAGGTAGCCCGGCTGTTCGAACAGTTTCTGCAGGGCCTGGTTGGCATCCTTGAGCGTCACGGCCTGCAAGGCCTTGGCCGGGTTGCTGAAATGGCCGTCTTCGTAATCCCCCAGGGCGCCCCAGTAATAGTCGGCCAGGGCACTGTTACCCTGCACTGCCCAGGCCTGACGGGCAACGGCGGCCTGTTGCAGGCGGGCGAAGGTCGTCGGGTCGAGGCCGTCCTTGAGCAGTTGTGCCTTCAGCTCGGCCAGCACCTGCTTCGCCTCGCCGAGGTTGTCCCGTTCGACATCGGCATTCAGGCTGAAGAAGCCGACGCCGCCGAGCACCTCGCGTTCGCTCCATGGGCCATAGGACAGGCTGTGGGCCAGCCGCAACTGACGGTAGAGCGCCCAGTCGAGGTAGTCCTTGAGCAGGTCGAGGGCTTCGTCGGGTTGATCCTCCAGCACCGGCTCGGGAAACAGCCAGTGGATCTTCGCGCCGTTGCCGACCCAGCCACGGGTCAGGTCGCGCTGCGCGGCGCCGTGGTGGAGGATCTGCGGCAGTGGCAGGTGGTCGTTGGGCTCGACCGGCTGCAGTGCGCCAAAGGCCCGGTCCAGATAGGCCGGCAGCAGGCGATCGAGCTCGCCGACTATGATCAGGGTCATGTTGTTCGGCGCGTACCAGTTCTTGCGTACCGCCTCCAGCTGTTCGCGGGTCAGGTGCTCGACCCCTGCCCGCCCGGGACATTTGAGGCCCAGTTCCACGGCCAGCTGATCGCTGCTGCGGTGCCCGCTCTCCTGAATATCCAGCCAGCGCTGCAAGTGCGAGTAGTGACCGCCGTCCTCGCGCTCGACCACCTGCTTGGCGGCGGCGATATCGGCGTCGCTGAAGCGGGTCCGGGTCAGGACGGCCAGCAGCAGGTCGAGGATCTTGCGCTGGTTGTTGGCCGGTGCCTCGATCACGAAGGTGGTATCGGCGTCGCTGGTGTAGGCGTTCCACTCGCCACCGAGGGCCTGCATGCGTTCCTCGAGGCCGCCCTCGCCGCTGCCGTCGATGCCGCTGAACAGCAGGTGTTCGAGCAGGTGCGGCAGTTCCTTGTCGGCGCAGGCGAAATCGTCGAAGCCGACGCCCACCACCAGGCGGATCGCCACATGCCCGCGTTCGCTGCCGGGCTTGAGCAGCAGTTGCAGGCCGTTGGGCAACTGATAACCCTCGACCTGGAAGCGATCAAGGGCATGGGCGGGGGCAAGGCTGAGCAGCAGGCACACGAACAGCAGGCAACGCATAACCATTTTCCGAGGACAGGTTCCTACGCACAGACAACGGTGAAACCGTGGACGTTCAAGGCGAGTGGGTGATATCGGCTGTTTCTTCCGAGGCCAGCGCGCCGGTCTCGGAGGTTTCCAGGACCACATAGGCGCTGCTGCAGAATAACGAATTCAGACGCTTCATGTCGGCAATCAGCTCCAGATGCAGGGAGCTGGTCTCGATGCTCTGGACGATCTTGCGTTGCAGGCGACTGACATGGGCGTGGGCCAGGCGCCGTTCCTGGGCGCGGAAGCGGCGTTTTTCCCGCAGCAACTGGCGGGCACTTTCCCGGTCGGCGCTGAGAAACACCGAGAGGCCCAGGCGCAGGTTGTCGATCAACTGGCTGTGCAGGCCGGCCAGTTCTTCCAGGCCGACATCCGAGAACGAGCGGCGTTGCGCGGTTTTCTGTTGCTGGACCTTGCGCAGCATGCGCTCGATCAGGTCGGATGCCAGTTTCAGGTTGATCGCCAGCTCGATGATTTCCGCCCAGCGCCGGCTGTCCTGCTCGCCGAGGTCTTCCCGGGGCATCTGCGCCAGGTAGAGCTTGACCGCGCTGTAGAGCACTTCGACGTCGTCGCTCAGGCGGCGCATCTCGATGGCGACGGCGGTCTGCTTGCCCCGCAGTACGTCCAGCATGGCGGCGAGCATGTTGTCGATCAGGTCGCCGATGCGCAGGGTTTCGCGCACGGCGCTGGACAGCGCCAGGCTCGGCGTGTCGAGGGCAGCGGGGTCGAGGTGGCGTGGCTTGACCTTGCCGTTGGCCTCCGGCCGTTCCGGCAGCAGCCAGGCGCACAGCCGCGCCATGGGCCCGACGCTGGGCAGCAGCACCAGGCAGCGTACGGTGTTGTAGAGCAGGTGGAAGCCGATGACCATTTCCTGCGGGCTGAAGTCCAGGCTGTCGATCCAGTGCACCAGCGGGGTCAGCACCGGGATGATCAGCAGCAGGCCGATCAGTTTGTACAGCAGGCTGCCGAGCGCGACCTGGCGGCCCGCGGCGTTCTGCATGCTGGTGCCGAGGAAAGCCAGCACGCCGCTGCCGATATTCGCGCCGATCACCAGGCCGATGGCCACCGGCAGGCTGATCACCCCGGCGCCCGCCAGGGTCGCGGTGAGCAGTACGGCGGCGAGGCTGGAGTAGGAGATCATGGCGAACAGTGCGCCGACCAGGGCGTCGAGCAGGATATCGCCGGTCAGCGAGGCGAAGACCACCTTCACGCCCTGGGCGTGGGTGATCGGCGCGGCGGCTTCGACGATCAGTTGCAGGGCGAGGATGATCAGCCCGAGGCCGATGCCCACGCGGCCCAGTTGCCCGGCGCGGGTCTGTTTGCGCGAGAGGAAGAAGATCACCCCGAGGAAGATCAGCAGCGGCGACAGCCAGGACAGATCGAAGGTCAGCACCCGGGCCATCAGCGCGGTGCCGACGTCGGCGCCGAGCATGGTTGCCAGGGCCGGGGTCAGCGCCATCAGGCCCTGGCCGACAAAGGAGGTCACCAGCATCGCCGTGGCGTTGCTGCTCTGGACCATGGCCGTGACCAGGATACCGGCGACAAAGGCCAGCGGGCGCCGGGCCATGTTCTGGCCGATGACATGGCGCAGGTTGGAGCCGTAGACCCGCAGGATACCGGTCCGGACGATGTGCGTGCCCCAGATCAGCAGGGTCACGGCGGAAAGCAGATTGAGCAGGGTGAGCATGAAGGGGCCCCCTGGAGTTCCAGTGCCCTGAACGGGCCAATGTATATACCGCGCGCCTTTCTACGACTTGTCCTTAAGCTTTAGTCGGCTATCGGGCCAAGCGCCAGCATCGCATAGTCAAAGCCTGCCTTGAAACAAAACTGTCACAAATTCAGCTTCCTGCGGACGCAAAAAAGGGGCAGCGAAGCCCCTTTCCTGTGGTTGCCGACGCTTCGGGTTTATTGACCCGGAACATCCTTGCGCAGTTTCACCGGATCCTGCTGCTGTTTCTTTTTCTGCATCGCGGTGCGCATCTTGATGTTGATCGCTTCCACGGCCAGGGAGAACGCCATGGCGAAGTAGACGTAGCCTTTTGGCACATGCACTTCGAAGGCTTCGGCGATCAGCACGGTGCCGACCACGATCAGGAACGACAGGGCGAGCATCTTCAGCGACGGGTGCTTGTCGATGAAGTCGCCGATGGACTTCGAAGCCAGCATCATCACCAGTACCGCCACGACGATGGCCGCGACCATCACCGGCACATGGGAAACCATGCCGACCGCGGTGATCACCGAATCCAGCGAGAACACGATGTCGATGATCGCGATCTGGATGATGGTGTAGAGGAAGTTGCCGCCCTTGCCCTTGGGTTCGTCGCCGACTTCCTCGTCTTCGCCTTCCAGGCCGTGGTAGATCTCCTGGGAGCTTTTCCACAGCAGGAACAGGCCACCGAAGAACAGGATCAGGTCGCGTCCGGAAATGCCCTGGCCGAAGACCACGAACAGGTCGGCGGTCAGGCGCATGACCCAGGTGATCGACAGCAGCAGGAGGATCCGCGTGACCATCGCCAGGGCGAGGCCGAAGATCCGGGTGCGCTGCTGCATGTGCTTGGGCATGCGGCTGACCAGGATCGAGATCATGATGATGTTGTCGATGCCCAGGACAATCTCCAGGGCGGTCAGGGTGAAGAAGGCAACCCAGATTTCCGGGTTGGTCAGCCAGTCCATGTGTATTCCTTTGCGCGAGTGTTGGGCCGCCCCGGCGCCGACCTGTGCTTTACCGGGTCCGGTCGCCGGGGTGGCGGTGAATCGTTGTCTTTACAGACTGCCGAAAAACGGGAAGGTCCCCAGCAGTAGTGCTCCCACTAGTATGCACAAGCACACCAGCACTGCCCATTTCAGGGTAAACCGTTGGTGATCGCCAAACTCGATACCGGCCAGGGCGACCAGCAGGTAGGTCGATGGTACCAGCGGGCTCAACAGGTGGACGGGTTGGCCGACGATCGAGGCACGTGCCATTTCCACGGCGGTGATGCCGTAGTGGCTGGCGGCTTCGGCCAGCACCGGCAGCACGCCGTAGTAGAACGCATCGTTGGACATGAAGAAGGTGAACGGCATGCTGGCCAGCGCGGTGATCACCGCCAGGTAAGGGCCCAGCGCCGGTGGAATCACCGCCAGCAGGCTCTTGGACATGGCGTCGACCATGCCGGTGCCGGACAGGATACCGGTGAAGATGCCCGCGGCGAAGATCAGCCCGACCACTGCCAGCACGCTGCCGGCGTGGGCCGCGATACGGTCCTTCTGTTGTTGCAGGCACGGGTAGTTGACGATCATGGCGATACTGAACGCGACCATGAACAGGACCGGCAGGGGCAACAGCCCGGCGATCAGCGCGCACATCAGGCCCAGGGTCAGGGCACCGTTGAACCAGAGCAGTTTCGGCCGACGGGCATCGGGGAATTGCGAGACGCTGATTTCACTGTGGTCGATATCGTCGCCGAGCACATGCAGTTCACCGAGGCGGGCACGCTCGCGCTTGCCGTAGAAGTAGGCGATCAGCAGGATCGCGACCACCCCGGCGCACATGGCCGGGATCATCGGCACGAAGATATCCGACGGGTCGACGTGCAGCGCGCTGGCGGCACGGGCGGTCGGGCCGCCCCAGGGGGTCATGTTCATCACGCCGCCGGCGAGAATGATCAGCCCGGCCATGATCCGCGGGCTCATGCCGATGCGGCTGTACAGCGGTAGCATGGCGGCGACGCAGATCATGTAGGTGGTGGCGCCGTCACCGTCGAGGGACACCACCAGGGCCAGCACGGCGGTGCCGACCGAGACTTTCAGCGGGTCACCCTTGACCAGCTTGAGGATCTTGCGCACGGCCGGGTCGAACAGGCCGGAGTCGATCATCAGGGCGAAATAGAGAATGGCGAACATCAGCATCACGCCGGTCGGCGCGAGCTTGGTGATGCCTTCGATCATCATCTTGCCGATGCTGGGGGCGAAGCCGCCGAACAGGGCGAAGATGATCGGCACGATGATCAGCGCGATCAGCGCGGACAGGCGCTTGGTCATGATCAGGTACATGAAGGTAATGACCATGGCGAAGCCAAGGAAAGTCAGCATGGGGATACTCCGGGCGTAACGCGGCTAGGGAAAGGCGAAGCGACTGGGGTCAGCGCAGGGCGGTCAGCGCGGGAGGCACGGGCGGAGTTGCAGCGAACAGGCGGGTCGTAGCGGACATCGGTATCACCAATTGTTGTTGTTGATTGGGCCGTTGAGCGTCTGCGAGACGCGCCACGGCCGACCGGTCTGGTGCCGGCGGTGAGGCGATGCTAATGGGGCAAGCTTTCAGCCAGCTTTCGTTGCTGAAAGTCGGACGGAAGGTCATGGGCGTTGTCTGGGCACCGCGCGCTGGTCGGAGTGGGCTTGCCCACGAACGCGCAGCGACAGGCGGATCGCGTTATGGTTCTTCGCGGACAAGCCCGGCTCCCACAAATACATGCGGTCAGGGCAATTCGAGCCCGCCCGCGGCCTTGTGCAGGCTGCGCAGGTGCTCGCCGACCAGCTTCAGGTTGGCTTCGCTGGCTTCGATCTCGGCCTCGCGCGCCGGGTCGAGGAGTTTGCGCACTTCCTTGTCCAGGTCGCCGGTGAGGCGTTGCAGCTGTTGCTGGCGCTGGCTGCTTTCGGCTTCCAGACGCTGCCATTCGCCCGGTTGCGGCAGGCCATAGCCACCACTGCCGAGCAGTTCCGCCGGGCGACTGAGGAAGCCGCTGTTGGCGAGGATGGCCTGCAAGGTACGGTTGGCCTGGTCCATGCCGCCGTCCTTGATATCGCGTCCGCCCAGGTACTTCTGCTTGACCTCGTCCTGGGCCAGCAGCAGTTGCCGGCGATAGCCCGCCTGCTCCAGCAGCAGCAAGGCGGCGCTGGTGCGCAGGTCGGCCTGGGCGAACCAGGGGCGGCGTTCTTCCGGGGACAGCGACAACCAGTCTTCGACGGTTTCCTGCCTGATCGGCAGGTGTTTCTTCAGCACTTCGAACATCGCCTGGTAGCGGTCGCGGTAGGAGTCGAAGCGATACCCCAGGCGCAGGGCTTCACGCGGGTCGTCGAGCACGCTGGTGTCGGCCAGGCCACGGCCCTTGAGCACTTCCAGCAGCCCGTTTGGCATGATGCTATCCAGGCCCTTGAGCTGGGCATTGTCGGTGCCGCTGCGCAACAGCTTGAGGGTCTCGACGGCGCAGTTGTTGGTCACGAAGTAGTAGTTGCCGTCGTAGCTCCAGTGCATTTCGGCGGCGTGCTCGACGACTTCCTCGATTTCCCGGCGCGACAGTTTCAGCGGCACCGAGGCCAGGCTGCGCAGTTCGGTCTTGGTGTATTCGTCGATGACCTGGGCCAGCGGCAGGACGAACAGCCGCGACGGATAGGCACCGGTCAGGCCACCCCAGGTCGAGAGTTGCACGTCGTTGACGAAGGCGCGGTACGACAGCACCAGGTGCTGGTCCAGGTCCAGCCGGCAATCCGGTCCGCGTGGACGGCCGGGGGCGCAGATCACCAGGCGCAACATGCTGTGGCCCCAGCGGCTGACCCAGTTCTGGTTGGCTTCGGCCAACAGGTAGTCGACTTCATAGACCCGCTCGGGATCGATCCGGCCCAGCGGGGTCTTGCCGAAATCGTTGCCGGCATTCAGGAACGGGAAGGCCTTGTCGCAGTTGTCCTTCGCCGGCGGCGCCCAGCCGAAGCGTTCCTGGTAATAGCGGTACAGTGCCGGCCGACGGCAGGCGTAGGCCGGGTCGAGGAGGAAGTACTCCATGTTGACCGCGACGAACTCCTTGGGATTGGTGGTCTCGTAGATATCCGGGCTGCGGGCGACCTGCTTGTTGTGCTGCTCGCGCTGGCCGCGGGTGCCCACCGACTGCTGCCAGCCGGCCAGGTCCAGCAGGCGCGGGTCGTCGCTGAGGGTAAAGCGTCGGTTGGTCTGGCCCCGGCATTGGTCGGGCAGGCCGATCAGGCCGGTGTTGTCGTTCTGTCGGCTGCAGCGCTGGATCAGCGTGCGTTCGGCATCGGGCCACAGGCGGGCGCGGTCATAGATGTGGGTGAGCTCATGGAGCACGGTGGCGAGCATTTCCTCGCGCACGGTGCCATGGGGGCGGTTGGTCTTCTTGCTGGCCGCGGAGCCGTCCACCAGGCCGGGGAGCAGGTTGCGGTTGAGGTCCAGCTCCGCGACCAGGGTTGCCTGCCCGTAGGCATTGGCCGGCATATCGGTCGACCAGCCGACGTCGATGCGTCGGTCCAGCTGCTCGATAAAGCGTGGCGGCAGGTGCGCCATGGCCTCATCGAGCAGGACCTGGCTGGCACTCTGTTCGGCGGGGCTCAGGCCGTCGGTCTTGAGCCGCAGTTGCAGGCCGGCCTGGGCCGCGTTGCCACTGAGCAACAGCGCGCAGGCCAGCAGCCAGCCGGCAAGTGGCCTCACAGAGCGAGAATGGCTTCGGCGAGGGTCTGGTCGCTGGCGTCGCGGGCTTCCGGCACCTGGGTACGCAGGGCATTGAAGGCGGCTTCCAGTTGCGCTCCACGGATCTCGCCATGGCTGGCGACAAAACTGGCGGCATCGTCATGGGCTTCGCGAACCACTTTCGAGTCGCGGATCGAGGTGGTGGTGTCCGAGGTGAAATCGATGGTACGGCCCGAGGCACGCACGATGATGTTGCTGGTGGCCACCAGGGTATGCGCCGAAGCCACGTCGGCCAGCAACAACAGGCCGAGGGTAGCGGCGATCAGGGGGGTACGCATGAAGTGTCTCCGGGATACAGAAGTGACTATTGGACGAGAATTGCCTCGGCCAGTTCAAGGTCGCTGGCATGAAGTTTTGGCTGGGCCCGGCGCAGCCAGGCCAGGGCCGACTCCAGTCGTGCGCCGCGTAACCGGCCGTCACTGGCGACAAAGGCTGCGGCGTCATCCTGGGCCGCCAGTATCAGTTTATGGTCGAAGGGCGCGGTGGTCACCTGGCTGGTGGCATAACCGCTGATGACGACGCCTTGTGTGGTCAGGTCGAATGCGTGGGCCTGAGTGATCCAGCAGAGTGCTATGAGCAATAAGGATAGTGAACGCATGGGTCTCGAGGGCTGAATGAACGAGCGTCAAGGCTAGCGGAATGCGCGGACCAGAGCCAGCGCGCCAATTATCGATGAAATATCGTGCAACGTTGCACACCCTTTCAACACTCAAGCGCGGTCCTTTGCAGGAGCTGGGCTTGCCCGCGAAGCTTTTGACAATTTCAACGGCCCCTTCGCGGCGATGCGGCGTCCCGACAAGCCCGGCTCCTGCAGATCATTCGGTTCAGATCGCCAGGATCGCCTGGGCCAGTTGTGCATCGCTGGCTTGCAGTTGTGGCGCCTGGCGCCGAATCGTGTCGAATGCGCTTTCCAGCTTCACGCTGCGGATCTGCCCGTCGCTGGCGACGAAGCTGGCGGCGTCGTCTTGGGCGGCGCGTACGATCTTGTTGTCACGCAACGACGAAGTGGCATCGGACGTCGCGTCGGAAGTGGCCTTGAGGGCGCCGACCAGGGAGTCGGTGGTGACGATGAAGCTGCTGGCATTGGCCGTGGCGGCCAGGCACAACAGGGCAGCAGCGCTGAGCAGGCGAAGACGGGACATGGTGGATCTCCTGGACATGAGTAGGAACAGTGGCGCAAGGCAACAACGGCCACTCGGACGCGATAAGCGATGAACCTCAGACGCACATTCCGCGCTGCGGGCTACCTATGACCGCGATAGTAGGCGGAGTTCCCGGTGGACGGAAAGCCGGTTCTGTCGTCCTGATAGCCGGGCTAGAGCCTTTTCGTCGGATTTCATAAACTGTACCGGTTCATTTTTAATTTATTTAAAACTGTACATGTCCGGGTGTTTCCCGTTCCATCGGACAATCCCGGGGCCGGAAACGACAAAGCCCGTCGCGGTTTCCCGCGACGGGCTCTGTTTTTTCAATTCGGGTGCTGGCGGTGGACCCGGTGGGTCAGGGCCAGCGAGCGCTGCTTAGCGCCAGAACGGCTTGCTCAACTCTTCGTAGCGCTGTGCTTCGCTGATACCGGCATCGGCCAGCAGGCGAGCATCCAGGCGAGCCAGTTGATGGCGGCTGGCGATACGGCGCTGCCACAGCATCAGGTTGGCGAGAACGCGCAGAGGCAGGGCAGCTTGAGCGTTGGTAGCGGTGTTTTCGTAGAACAGGTCGGAACTGAGTGTACGTTCCATGATTGACATCCTTCCGCTTATGGCGGGATTAGGTAGTGGTTTAACTGATGCCAATGATCCTCCTCTTTGCCTAGTCTCTCTAGATACAGTTCATCTGTATTGTGAGGGACCAGTTAACTGTTTATAGGTGCTGTACTGCTCATAATTGAGGCAACTGTACCTGTCGGCACAATATTGGTGCATTTTTGGTCGAATGGGGGAAATCGGGGGAGGTTTCAGCAGGAAAATGACCGGTACAGCAGTACAGTTTTTATCAGTTGTTTGGGGAAGGCGCTCCCGCTGACGAAACTGTGTTTGCGTCAGCGGGAAACTGTATCAATCAGTCGGCCAGCATTTTCCCGGTTTCTTCCAGGTTGATGTGCCAGCTCAGTGCATCGCGCAGGATGTGCGGTGTGTGGCCGCCCAGGGCGCAGGCACGTTCGAAGTAACTGTCGAGTGCCTCGCGGTACATCGGGTGCACGCAGTTGTCGATCACCGCCCTCGCCCGCTCCCGTGGCGCCAGGCCGCGCAGGTCGGCCAGGCCGATTTCGGTGACGAGGATATCGACGTCATGCTCGGTATGGTCCACATGGCTGACCATCGGCACCACGCTGGAGATCGCCCCGCCCTTGGCGATCGACTTGGTGACGAAGATCGCCAGGTGCGCGTTGCGCGCGAAGTCCCCGGAACCGCCGATGCCGTTCATCATCCGCGTGCCGCAGACATGGGTGGAGTTGACGTTGCCGTACAGGTCGAACTCCAGGGCGGTGTTGATGCCGATGATACCGAGGCGGCGCACTACTTCCGGGTGGTTGGAGATTTCCTGCGGACGCAGCACCAGCTTCTCTTTATAGCGTTCCAGGTTGCCGAACACATCGCTGTTGCGCCGGCTCGACAAGGTGATCGAACTGCCGGAGGCGAACGACAGCTTGCCCGCGTCGATCAGGTCGAAGGTCGAGTCCTGCAGTACCTCGGAGTACATGGTCAGGTCTTCGAACGGCGAGTCGATCAGGCCGCACATCACCGCGTTGGCGATATTGCCGATGCCGGCCTGCAGCGGGCCGAGTCTGTTGGTCATGCGCCCGTCGGCCACTTCTTCCTTGAGGAAGGCGATCAGGTGGTCGGCGATGGCCTGGGTGTCGGCGTCCGGCGGGGTCACGGTGGACGGCGAGTCGGGCTGGTTGGTGATCACGATGGCGACGATCTTGGCCGGATCGATCGGGATCGCGGTGCTGCCGATGCGATCATCGACCTTGACCAGCGGGATCGGCGTACGGGTCGGGCGATAGCTGGGGATATAGATGTCGTGCAGGCCTTCCAGGTTCGGATTGTGCGCGAGGTTGATCTCGACGATCACCTGCTTGGCGAAGATGGCGAAGCTGGCCGAGTTGCCCACCGAGGTGGTCGGCACGATATGCCCCTGCTCGGTGATCGCCACGGCCTCGATGACCGCCAGGTCCGGCAGCTTGAGCTGCTTGTTGCGCAGTTGCTCGACGGTTTCCGACAGGTGCTGGTCGATAAACATCACTTCGCCGGCGTTGATCGCCTTGCGCAGGGTGCTGTCGACCTGGAACGGCATGCGCCGCGACAGGACACCGGCTTCGGTGAGCTGCTTGTCGAGGTCGTTGCCCAGGCTGGCGCCGGTCATCAGGGTGATCTTCAGCGGTGACAGCTTGGCGCGCTCGGCCAGTGCATGAGGGACGGCCTTGGCCTCGCCGGCGCGGGTGAAGCCGCTCATGCCGACGGTCATGCCGTCCTGGATCAGGGCGGCAGCGTCAGCCGCGCTCATCACCTTGCTGGAAAGAGAAGGCAAGCGAATACGATCACGGTACATGGAGTTTTTCTCGGGCAACGGAGGCAAGATGCGCAGTCTAGACATTTCAAAAGGTTTCGCCGCCCGACCAAGGTCGAATGCCAGGCCCCGATTCAGAGCCTTCGGTCGGTTTTCTGCGGGCAAAGAAAAACCCCACCCTAATAAAGGATGGGGTTTTCGGTATTGCGCTACGGCAAGGTTTTACTCGACAGCCTTGACCATGTCCTCGATCACCTTCTTCGCGTCGCCGAAGACCATCATGGTCTTGTCGAGGTAGAACAGCTCGTTATCCAGGCCGGCGTAGCCGCTGGCCATGGAGCGCTTGTTGACGATGATGGTCTTGGCCTTGAAGGCCTCGAGAATCGGCATGCCGGCAATCGGCGACTTCGGATCGTTCTTCGCTGCCGGGTTGACCACATCGTTGGCGCCGAGCACCAGCACCACGTCGGCCTGGCCGAATTCGGAGTTGATGTCTTCCATCTCGAACACCTGGTCGTAAGGCACCTCGGCCTCGGCCAGCAGCACGTTCATATGCCCGGGCATGCGCCCCGCCACCGGGTGGATCGCGTACTTCACGGTAACGCCGCGGTGGGTCAGTTTCTCGGTCAGTTCCTTGAGCGCGTGCTGGGCACGGGCCACCGCCAGGCCGTAGCCGGGCACGATGATGACCGTGTCGGCGTTGGTCAGCAGGAAAGTCGCATCGTCGGCCGAACCGGATTTCACCGGCCGCGCCTCTTTCGCACCGGCCGGGCCGGCGGCGTCCGCGCTGTTGCCGAAGCCGCCGAGCAACACGTTGAAGAACGAACGGTTCATCGCCTTGCACATGATGTACGAGAGGATCGCCCCGCTTGAGCCGACCAGCGAGCCGGCGATGATCAGCATCGAGTTGTTCAGCGAGAAGCCGATCCCCGCCGCTGCCCAGCCGGAATAGCTGTTGAGCATCGACACCACCACCGGCATGTCGGCGCCGCCGATGGGGATGATGATCAGCACGCCGAGCACGAAGGCCAGGGCCAGCATCAGGGCAAAGGCGCCGAGGTTGCCCGTCAGCATGAAGGTCACGCCGAGACCGAGGGTTGCCAGGCCCAGCAGCAGGTTCAGCTTGTGCTGGCCGCCGAACTGTACTGGTGCGCCCTGGAACAGGCGGAACTTGTACTTGCCCGACAGCTTGCCGAAGGCGATCACCGAACCGGAGAAGGTGATTGCTCCGATCGCCGCGCCGAGGAACAGCTCCAGGCGGTTGCCCGCCGGAATCGAGTCGCCCAGTTGCTTGACGATGCCCAGGGATTGCGGCTCGACCACCGCCGCGATGGCGATGAAGACCGCGGCCAGGCCGATCATGCTGTGCATGAACGCCACCAGCTCCGGCATCTTGGTCATCTCGACGCGCTTGGCCATGATCGAGCCGGCGGTGCCGCCGATCAGCAGGCCGACGATCACATAGCCGATACCCGCGGTAGCCAGTTCGGCCCCCAGCTTATAGATGAGGCCGATGGTGGTGAGGATCGCCAGGGCCATGCCGAGCATGCCGAACAGGTTGCCGCGCCGCGACGTGGTCGGGTGCGACAGGCCCTTGAGCGCCTGGATGAAGCAGATCGACGCGATCAGGTAGAGCGTCGTTACGAGATTCATGCTCATTACTTCGGCGCCTCTTCTTTTACGGCTTTCGGGGCTTTTTTCTTGAACATCTCAAGCATGCGGCGCGTCACCAGGAAGCCACCGAACACGTTTACCGCGGCCAGGGCCACGGCCAGGGTGCCCATGGTCTTGCCCAGCGGGGTCACGGTCAGCGCGGCGGCGAGCATGGCGCCGACGATCACGATCGCCGAGATGGCGTTGGTCACTGCCATGAGAGGCGTATGCAGCGCGGGTGTCACGTTCCAGACCACGTGGTAACCGACATAGATCGCCAGCACGAAGATGATCAGGTTGTAGATACCGGGGGAGATAAGCTCTTCCATCGTCTGAATCCCTGCTTAGGCGTTTTTGCGGATGACTTGGCCGTCGCGGCACATCAGGCACGCGGCGACGATGTCGTCTTCGAGGTTCACTTCGAACTGGCCTTCCTTGTTGAAGACCAGCTTCAGGAAATCCAGCAGGTTGCGGGCATACAGCGCCGAGGCATCCGCCGCGACTTCACCGGCCAGGTTGGTCGGGCCGCAGATGGTCACGCCGTGCTCGACCACCACCTGGTCCGCCACGGTCAGCGGGCAGTTGCCGCCCTGGGCGGCGGCGAGGTCGATGACCACCGAGCCGGGCTTCATCTGCGCGACCGTCTCGGCGCTCAGCAGCACCGGTGCCTTGCGACCGGGAATCAGTGCGGTGGTAATGACGATATCGGCCTGCTTGGCGCGTTCGTGCACGGCCTGGGCCTGGCGCTGCATCCAGCTGGCCGGCATCGGCCGTGCGTAGCCGCCGACACCGACTGCGCATTCGCGCTCTTCATCGGTCTCGTAGGGCACGTCGACGAACTTCGCTCCGAGGGACTCGATCTGCTCCTTCACCGCCGGACGCACGTCCGAGGCTTCGATCACCGCACCCAGGCGCTTGGCCGTGGCGATTGCCTGCAGTCCGGCCACGCCGGCACCGAGGATCAGCACGCGGGCGGCTTTCACGGTACCCGCCGCGGTCATCAGCATCGGCATGAAGCGCGGGTAGTGATGGGCGGCCAGCAACACGGCCTTGTAGCCGGCAATGTTGGCCTGGGACGAGAGCACGTCGAGGCTTTGCGCGCGGGAGGTACGTGGCGCGGCCTCCAGGGCGAAGGCCGTAATGCCCTGGGCCGCCAGCCTGGCGATGGTTTCATTGCTGAACGGATTGAGCATGCCCACCAGCACGGTACCGTGCCTGATCAGCGCCAGTTCACTGTCGCTGGGGGCGACCACCTTGAGAATCAGCTCGGCGGCAAAGGCTTCGGCGGCGCTGCCAATAGTGGCGCCTGCTGCCTCATACGCACTGTCGACAACGCTGGCGTTGAGCCCGGCGCCGCTTTGCACAGTGACCCTATGACCTTGGCCGACCAGCTTCTTGATGGTTTCCGGGGTTGCAGCAACCCGCGTTTCACCCGTCTGGGTTTCGAGAGGAACACCAATGTGCACGTCAAATCTCCTGCGTGATCTTTTTTATAAGAAGGCCAGCGCACTGCGGATGGTGCGACTGGAGCGGCCGATCAGCACGATCCCGCCGGTTTCGAGGCGGGGCGCGGCATTTTGCAGGCGAAAACTGCCCCCTTCAAGAGATTCTGAAAGGTGACGCAATATTAACTACAAGTCACCCTGTGACTGAATGTCGCACGGATTGGCCGCAGGCCCACAGAATAGAGGCCTCACATGGATTCTGGCTGGAAATGGAGAAATTTCGAATCGGCGACATGAATAAGTCGATATTGCAGGCGATATGGGCTGTAGCCCTTGCCATCAGGCACTTTCGTACAAGTTTGAGGGGAGTAGGTACAGTCTGCTTAAAGGCGACATATTCTTATATCTGTAGGGCTTTTGTTTTACTGACTACGAGGTCAAGTAATGGCGGAAAGCCTTCAGGAAAGCAGGCTGTAGCCTTGTGCCTGGTTTACCAGCCAGTCACGAAAAGCCCGTAAAGACGCCGATTCGACTTTCCGGTCGGGAATCATCAGGTAATAGGCCTTGATGCTGGAGAGCGCATTGGGGTTGGCGATCACCAGGCGTTTCTCGGCCAGTTCGCGCTGGATCAGGAACGGTGGAATCAGCGCGATCCCCATCTCGTGCATGGCGGCCTGGGCCAGCATGGAGAATAGCTCGTAGCGCGGGCCTGTCATGTCGCGGGGGATATTCAGTTCCTGGGCGTTGAACCACTGGCGCCAGGCGTAGGGCCGTGTGGTCTGTTGCAGCAGCGGCAATTCGGCGATCTGCGTCGCGCTCAGGCTCTGGCGGTTGCCGAGCATGGCCGGACTGCATACCGGCATCGGGTTCTCGCCCATCAGGCGATGGGATTCGGTACCCGACCAGTCGGCATCGCCGAAGTAGATGGCGGCGTCGAAGTCGGTATCGGCAAACAGGAACGGCCGGGTGCGGTTGGTCAGGTTGACCGTGACTTCCGGGTGCTGTTGCTGGAAATCCTTGAGTCGCGGCAACAGCCATTGGGTGCCGAATGTCGGTACCACCGCCAGTTCGATCACATTGGTGCCCTGCTGGCCCATGACGGACAGGGTGTCGCGTTCGACCGCGTCCAGTTGCGTGGCGATACGGCGGCTGTAGGACAGACCTGCCTCGGTCAGCTTCACGCCCCGTCGTGAACGTCGGAAGAGTTCGACACTGAGGAATTCTTCCAGGCTGGCGATCTGTCGGCAAATCGCGCCCTGAGTGAGGGAAAGCTCGACCGCGGCCTTGGTAAAGCTCTCATGGCGGGCGGCGGCTTCGAAGCTGACCAGCGCGGCGGTGCTGGGGATCTTCCTGCGCATATACGGCAACCTCACTAAATATGGGTCGAAAAGGCGTTCAAAAGGTTTTCGGAGTGAGAAATTAGCACAACAGCATGCGAAATCCTCGTTTGCCGGATCCTCGGGTGACGCCTAGGATCAATCCACGATATTTGACCTACTTCGCGAGGACTCTCCCATGGGCGGTAAAGCTAGCTTCAACTGGATCGATCCCCTGCTGCTGGATCAACAGCTCACTGAAGAGGAGCGGATGATTCGTGACACCGCCCAGCAGTTCGCCCAGGACAAGCTGGCGCCACGGGTTCTCGAAGCCTTCCGGCATGAAAAGACCGATCCGGCGATCTTTCGCGAAATGGGTGAGGTCGGGCTGCTGGGCGCGACCATTCCGGTCGAGTACGGCGGCAGCGGCCTCAACTATGTCAGCTACGGCCTGATCGCCCGTGAAGTGGAGCGCGTCGACTCGGGCTACCGCTCGATGATGAGTGTTCAGTCTTCCCTGGTGATGGTGCCGATCAATGAGTTCGGCACCGAGGCGCAGAAGCAGAAGTACCTGCCGAAACTGGCTTCCGGCGAATGGATCGGCTGCTTCGGCCTGACCGAGCCGAACCACGGTTCCGATCCCGGGGCGATGATCACCCGTGCGCGCAAGGTCGAAGGCGGCTACAGCCTGACCGGCAGCAAGATGTGGATTACCAACAGTCCGATCGCCGATGTGTTCGTGGTCTGGGGCAAGGACGATGCCGGCGATATCCGCGGTTTTGTTCTGGAGAAAGGCTGGAAAGGCCTGAGCGCCCCGGCGATTCACGGCAAGGTCGGCCTGCGCGCCTCCATCACCGGCGAAATCGTCATGGACAACGTCTTTGTCCCCGAAGAGAACATCTTCCCGGATGTCCGTGGCCTGAAAGGTCCGTTCACCTGCCTCAACTCCGCCCGCTACGGCATCTCCTGGGGCGCGCTGGGCGCTGCCGAATTCTGCTGGCACACCGCTCGCCAGTACACCCTGGATCGCCAGCAGTTCGGTCGCCCGTTGGCTGCCACCCAGTTGATCCAGAAGAAGCTGGCCGACATGCAGACTGAAATCACCCTCGCCCTCCAGGGCTGCCTGCGCCTGGGTCGGATGAAGGATGAAGGTACGGCGGCGGTGGAAATCACTTCGATCATGAAGCGCAACTCCTGCGGCAAGTCCCTGGACATCGCCCGCATGGCGCGGGACATGCTCGGCGGCAACGGCATCTCCGACGAGTTCGGGGTCGCTCGTCACCTGGTGAACCTGGAAGTGGTGAATACCTATGAAGGCACCCACGACGTGCATGCGCTGATTCTCGGGCGTGCGCAAACCGGCCTCCAGGCGTTCTACTGACAGGAGCTCGGCTCATGGGCGCGCTTTCGCATCTGCGGGTATTGGATTTGTCGCGGGTATTGGCCGGACCCTGGTCCGGTCAGATCCTCGCGGACCTGGGGGCCGAGGTGATCAAGGTCGAGCGCCCGGGCAACGGCGATGACACCCGTGCGTGGGGGCCGCCCTTCCTGAAGGACGCCTACGGCGAGAACACCAGCGAAGCGGCTTACTACCTGTCGGCCAACCGCAACAAGCAATCGGTCACCATCGACTTCACCCGGCCCGAGGGCCAGCGCCTGGTACGCGAGCTGGCGATGAAGTCCGATATCCTGATCGAGAACTTCAAGGTCGGCGGGCTGGCGGCCTATGGCCTGGACTACCCATCGCTCAAGGCGCTCAACCCGAACCTGATCTATTGCTCGATCACCGGGTTCGGTCAGACCGGGCCTTATGCCAAGCGTGCCGGCTATGACTTCATGATCCAGGGGCTGGGCGGGCTGATGAGCCTGACGGGCAGGCCGGAGGGCGATGAAGGTGCCGGTCCGGTGAAAGTGGGCGTGGCCCTGACCGATATCCTCACCGGCCTGTACTCGACCGTGGCGATCCTTGCGGCCCTGGCCCATCGGGATCATGGCGGTGGCGGGCAGCATATCGACATGGCTTTGCTGGATGTGCAGGTGGCATGCCTGGCCAACCAGGCGATGAACTACCTCACCACTGGGGTGGCCCCCAAGCGCCTGGGCAATGCCCATCCGAATATCGTGCCGTACCAGGACTTCCCTACCGCCGATGGCGACTTCATCCTGACGGTGGGTAATGACGGGCAGTTCCGCAAGTTCGCCGAGGTGGCGGGTCAGCCGCAATGGGCGGACGATCCGCGCTTCGTCACCAACAAGCTGCGGGTGGCCAACCGCGCGGTGCTGATTCCGCTGATTCGCCAGGCCACCGTATTCAAGACGACGGCCGAGTGGGTGACGCAGCTGGAGCAGGCCGGTGTGCCGTGCGGGCCGATCAATGATCTGTCGCAGGTGTTTGCCGATCCCCAGGTACAGGCGCGTGGGCTGGCCATCGAGCTGCCCCATGCCCTGGCCGGGCGGGTGCCGCAGGTTGCGAGTCCTATCCGGCTTTCCGAGACGCCGGTGGAATATCGTAATGCCCCTCCTCTATTGGGCGAGCACACGCTGGAGGTTCTGCAGCGGGTATTGAGCCTGACACCGGAGACGGTGGCCGGGTTGCGGGAAGCCGGGGTGCTCTAGGCGCCCTGCTCTCTTCTATATAGGTAGGAGAGCCGGCTTGCTGGCGATGGCGTCATCTTGGACGCTGCAAGGCTTGCTGGCCCCTTCGCTGGCAAGCCAGCTCCCACAACTATGTAGTCGTCCACCCATTTTGGGTGCAACACCCAAACTGTAGGAGCCGGCTTGCTGGCGATGGCGTCCTTCTAGGCGCTGCAAGGCTTGCGGGCCTCATCGCTGGCAAGCCAGCTCCTACAGGTATGTCGTCGTCCACCCATTTTGGGGGCAACACCTAAACCGTAGGAGCCGGCTTGCTGGCGATGGCGTCCTTCTGGGCACTGCAAGGCTTGCTGGCCCCATCGCTGGCAAGCCAGCTCCTACAGGGAGCGTGTTCTGCGCTGTTTCTGACCCTTGTGACAGAAAGATGAAAATAAGGGTTGACGGCAGATTCCATGGGCCTATAATTCGCCCCACTTCCGGCGCAGTCGAAACGGAAAACTCCTTGAGATTCAAC
>NZ_JBMOUG010000011.1:0-210399 GCF_049319725.1 Pseudomonas sp. Mn2068
ATGCCCATCGGGGCACCCGGATGGCCGCTGTTGGCTTTTTGCACGGCATCCATGCTGAGGGCACGAATGGCGTTGGCCAGGGTACGCTGGCTCGGTTTCGGAATCGGTTGCAGGTTGGACATTTCTTGGGCTCTTGTTGATTTTTATTTCAGTCCCTGGCGCTTATCCCGACCAGACTTCATGCAGGCGCGGCAGCCCTGGCCCTAGAGGCCGGTCAGTGCCCTGTTCGCCGCCTCGACGGCGCTGATCCGCTCGACCTTCGGACCGGAGCGCTCGGCTTCGAAGTCGGACTCGAGAAAGATTTTCACAATGCTCTTGGCCAACTCGGGACCGATCACCCGTGCACCAATGGACAGGATCTGCGCATCGTTGCTCTTGCGCGCACGCTCGGCCGAATAGGTGTCGTGGGCCTGGGCCGCACGCACACCCTTGATCTTGTTCGCGGAAATGGCCATGCCGATACCGGTGCCGCAAATCAGGATACCCAGGCGATGCTCCCCGCCACCCACGGCCGTCGCGACCGCGGCGGCGATATCCGGGTAAAGCACGGGGCTGGAGGAGTAACAGCCGAAATCCTGGAGCCCGTAGCCCAGGCTTTCGATATGGAGCTTGAGCAGCTCCTTGAGCTCGTAGCCGGCCTCGTCGCTGCCGACGGCTACCGAAAACAATGTGGTTGCATCCATAAATTTTCCTCTGCTGCCCGACAGAAGCACAGACAGCGATCAAATGATCACTCAATGAAATTTTGCACAAGTATTAGCCCGCTAGAAACAGAGGAGTGTCAAGCTGTTTTTTGAATGATCCGTTGCCATAACAGTCATCATCCATTGAAAATCGCCAAATAACAGAAAGCCTCGTTGACACATGCCAGGGATTTGCTTTAAACATATGATCACTCGCCGATCATTTGATCGACTTGATCTAACAAGAAAATCAGCAAGAGGACACCCCGATGGCTACGCCATTACTGCTCCAGGCTGAACATGTCGCCAAAGCCTATGCAGGGATCCCGGCCCTGCGCGACGGGCGCCTCTCTCTCCGTGCAGGTAGCGTGCACGCCTTGTGCGGCGGCAACGGTGCGGGCAAATCGACCTTTCTCAGCATTCTCATGGGCATCACCCAGCGTGACGCCGGCAGCATCCTGCTCAATGGCCAACCGGTGCATTTCCAGCGCCCCGGCGAGGCGCTGGCCGCCGGCGTGGCGATGATCACCCAGGAGCTGGAACCGATCCCCTACATGACCGTCGCCGAGAACATCTGGCTGGGCCGCGAACCCCGCCGCGCCGGCTGTATCGTCGACAGTAGGGAGCTGAACCGGCGCACCCGCGAATTGCTGCACAGCCTGGAGTTCGAGGTGGACGCCACCAGCCCCATGCATCGCCTGAGCGTGGCACAGATCCAGTTGGTGGAAATCGCCAAGGCCTTCAGCCACGACTGCCAGGTGATGATCATGGACGAGCCGACCTCGGCCATCGGCGAACGCGAGACTGAAACATTGTTCAAGGCCATCCGCCGCCTGACCGCCCGCGGCGCCGGGATCATCTATGTATCGCATCGCCTGAGCGAGCTGGCGCAGATCGCCGACGACTACAGCATCTTCCGCGACGGCGCCTTCGTCGAAAGCGGACGCATGGCCGATATCGACCGCGCCCATCTGGTACGCGGCATCGTCGGCCAGGAACTGCAACGCATCGATCACAAGGTCGGTCGCGAATGCACCACGCAGAACTGCCTGGATGTCGAAGGCCTGAGCCGCGACGGCGAGTTCCAGGACATCAGCCTGCAACTGCGCCAGGGCGAGATTCTCGGCATCTACGGCCTGATGGGCTCGGGCCGCAGCGAGTTCCTCAACTGCCTCTACGGCCTCACCGAGCCCGACTCGGGGACGGCCACCCTGCAAGGCCGGCCCCTGCCGATCGGCGTGCCGGCGGCCACCATCCGCGCCGGCATGTCGCTGGTCACCGAGGATCGCAAGGACAGCGGCCTGGTCCTCAGCGGCAGCATCATGGCCAACATCGCCCTCTCGGCCTACAAGCAGCTATCGAGCTGGTCGGTGATCAGCGCGCGCAAGGAAAACGAACTGGCCCGCAGCATGGTCAAGCGCCTGCAGATCAAGATTTCCTCCCTCGACCTGCCGGTGGCGTCCATGAGCGGCGGCAACCAGCAGAAAGTGGTGCTCGCCAAATGCCTGTCGACCCAGCCGATCTGCCTGCTTTGCGACGAACCGACCCGGGGCATCGACGAAGGCGCCAAACAGGAGATCTACCACCTGCTCGACGAGTTTGTCCGCGCCGGTGGCGCGGCCATCGTGGTCTCGTCCGAAGCCCCGGAACTGCTCCATCTGAGTGATCGCATCGCGGTATTCAAAGGCGGCCGACTGGTCACCGTCAGCACCGATACCGCTCTTTCCCAGGAAGCCCTGTTGAGTCTCGCCTCATGAACAGTAAAATCCTTGCCGCCCCTGCCCCCCTTCCCGTAGCCGCGACCGGCCGCCCGCGCGCGCGCCTGCGCCAGGCCATGGACCGCTTCGGCCTGCCGCTGGTATTCATCCTGCTGTGCATCGCCATGGCCTTTGCCAGCGAATACTTCATGACCTGGCGCAACTGGATGGACATCCTGCGCCAGACCTCCATCAACGGCATTCTCGCCGTGGGCATGACCTACGTGATCCTGACCAAGGGCATCGACCTGTCGGTCGGCTCGATTCTCGCCTTCGCCGGCCTGTGCAGCGCCCTGGTGGCAACCCAGGGCCACGGCCTGCTGGCGTCGGTCAGCGCCGGCATGTTCGCCGGCGCCATGCTTGGCGTGGTCAACGGCTTCATGGTCGCCAACCTGTCGATCCCGCCCTTTGTCGCGACGCTGGGCATGCTCAGCGTCGCCCGCGGCATGACCTTCATCCTCAATGACGGCAGTCCGGTCACCGACCTGCCCGACAGCTACCTGGCCCTGGGCATCGGCAAGATCGGCCCGATCGGCGTGCCGATCATCATCTTCGCGGTGGTCGCGCTGATCTTCTGGATGGTCCTGCGCTACACCACCTACGGCCGCTATATCTACGCGGTGGGCGGCAACGAAAAAAGCGCGCGCACCTCGGGGATCGGCGTGCGCAAGGTGATGTTCTCGGTCTATGTGGTCTCGGGGCTGCTGGCCGGTCTGGCCGGTGTCGTGCTCTCGGCGCGAACCACCTCCGCCCTGCCCCAGGCGGGTACGTCCTATGAACTGGACGCCATCGCCGCCGTGGTGATCGGCGGCACCAGCCTCTCCGGCGGCACCGGGAGCATTGTCGGCACACTGTTCGGCGCCCTGCTGATCGGCGTGATCAACAACGGCCTGAACCTGCTCGGGGTATCCTCTTATTACCAACAGGTCGCCAAGGGGCTGATCATCGTGTTCGCCGTACTGATCGATGTCTGGCGCAAGAAAAAACGCTGAGCCAGGCGTTGCTCTTCGCCCCCGTCAAACGAACGACAACCTATAAGCAAGCGTCTGCCCAATCGAAAACCCGGGCCGGATCCGACCCGTATGGAGTGTATGTAATGTCCAATTTCTGGAACCAGGCGTTCGACCTCAACGGCCGCTGCGCCGTGATCACCGGTGGCGCCGCCGGTATCGGTCTGGCCTGTGCCAGCCTGCTGGTGGAGCGTGGCGCCAGGGTCGCCCTGCTGGATCGCGATCCGGCGGTGGTCGAGGTGGCAGCCGGCCTCGGCGCCGGGCATATCGGCCTGGCCGTCGACCTGCGCCAGCTCGACCAGGTGCAGACCGCCGTCGACCAGGCCGCCGCGCACCTCGGCCGGCTGGATTTCCTGGTCAACAGCGCGGGCGTCGCCCTGCTGGACAAGGCCCTGGACGTCGACGAAAGCGCCTGGGACACCACCCTGGACATCAACCTCAAGGCCAGTTTCTTCGTCGCCCAGGCCTGCGCCCGGCACATGATCGGACAAGGCACCGGCCGCATCGTCAACCTCGCGTCCCAGGCCGCCGTGATTGGCCTGGACCGGCATGTGGCCTACTGTGCCAGCAAGGCGGCGGTAGTCGGCATGACCAAGGTGCTGGCCATGGAGTGGGCGTCCCATGGCATCAACGTCAACGCGGTATCCCCGACCATCGTCGAGACGGCCCTGGGCAAGAAGGCCTGGGCCGGCGAGCTCGGCGAACGGGCCAAATCGCAGATCCCGGTCGGACGCTTCGCCCAGCCGGAAGAAATCGCCGGGCTGGTACTTTATCTGCTCAGCGACGCAGCGAAGATGATCACCGGCGAGAACGTCGTGATCGACGGCGGCTACAGCATTCAGTAATCGGCTCAGACCTTACAAGAACAAGGAAACACGCCATGAATCGAGTCATCAACGATCCGGACCAGGTAGTCGAGGACATGCTCAAGGGCATCCTCGTGGCCCATCCGGAGCTGGCCCAGTACGAAGCCAACCCACGGGTCATCGGCAAGCGCACTCCTTCGCCAGAGGGTCGGGTGGGGATCGTCACCGGTGGCGGCTCCGGCCATGAACCGGCCTTCCTGGGTTATGTCGGTCCAGGACTGGTCGATGCCGTGGCCGTCGGCGAAATATTCTCCTCGCCCACCGCCAAGAGCTTCTTCGACGCCTTCCGCGCCGCCGACCAGGGCGCCGGGGTCGCCTGCCTGTACGGCAACTACGCCGGCGACAACATGAACGTCAAGCTGGCGATGAAAATGGCCGCCAGCAAGGACATGACCATTCGTACCGTGGTCGCCAACGATGACGTGGCCTCCGCCCCGCCGGCCGATATCGCCAAGCGTCGCGGGGTCGCCGGGGAAATCTTCATGTGGAAAGTCGGTGGCGCCGCCGCCGCCCAGGGCTACGACCTCGACGGCGTGATCCGTGTCGCGCAGAAGGCCGTCGACCACTGCCGCTCCATTGGCGTGGGCCTGACTCCGTGCGTCATCCCGGCGGTGGGCAAACCGAACTTCCAGATCGCCAATGGCATGATGGAACTGGGGATCGGCCATCACGGCGAACCGGGGATCGAGGTCATACCCGTCGAGTCCGCCGCGGCCATGGCCGAGCGCATGCTCGCACCGATTCTCGCCGACCGCGACTTCAGCCGGGACGACAGCGTGGTGGTCCTGGTCTCCGGCCTGGGCGCCACGCCGGTGATGGAGTTGTATATTTTCTACGCCGAAGTCGAACGCCTGCTCAAGGCCAAGGGCCTGCGGGTTCATCGCTGCTATGTCGGCAATTACTTCACGTCCCTGGAAATGATGGGCGTCACCCTGACCCTGCTCGGACTCGATACCGAACTGACCACCCTGATCGATCAACCGTGCCGCTCCATCGGCCTGTCGCAGTCGGAGTAAACCATGAGCCAGCATTTCTCCAGCAGCACCGGCAGCGCCATCGTTACCAACCTGGTCTCGGTGATCGTCGCCAACCGCGAATACCTCAGCGAAGTGGACGGTGCCATCGGCGACGGCGACCACGGCATCAACATGGCCAAGGGCTTCTCCCGCTGCGGCAAGAGCCTTGAAGGTCGCCAGCTGTCCCTGGCCGACGCGCTCGACGAGCTGACCCTGGCCCTGATGGAAGGTATCGGCGGCTCGATGGGACCGCTCTACGGCAGCCTGTTCATCGGCATGGCCGACGAAGTACGGGGCCGCGCCGAGATCGATGGGGCCAGTTTCGCCCGGCTGCTGCGCGGCGGCCTCACGTCGTTGCAAGACATCACCGATGCCGGTGTCGGCGACAAGTGCCTGATGGACACGCTGATCCCCTCCGTGGAAGCCTTCGAACAGGCCCATGCCAGCGGCGCTTCGTTCCAGGATGCCCTGGGCCAGATGAAAAGCGCGGCGTCCCGGGGCCGCGACTCCACCCGCGACCTGGTGGCGAAAATCGGTCGGGCCAGTCGCCTGGGCGAACGCTCCCTGGGCGTGCTGGATGCCGGTGCGGTGTCCTGCTGCCTGATCCTCACCAACCTCGCCGAATCGGTCGAGGCGCAACTGCTCGACTGAGCATCCAGCCCCCCCTGACCGGGCGCTCGTCGAGAAGCGCCGGTCAGGGCACTCTTGAGCCCTTCACGCGAGTTTGCGAGTCGCATCGTCCAGCGCGAGGATGGTGTAGGCGTTGGACACGGTTGTCGCCAGGGTATTGATCACCCCGGAACGCAACGCGCCGAGCGTCGCCGCCGCCTTGGTATTCTCGCTGGCAATCGCCACGACATCGGGAATCCGCGCCAGCTCCTGGACCGACAGCCCGATCACCCGCCCCTGCATGGTGTTGACCGCCGGCTGGCCGTGGATATCGATGAAGTCGTACCCCATCATGTCGCCCACCGTACCGGACAGTCGCGCCTGGGCGATCTCCTGGGGAGAGAACCAGCCCATGCGCACCATGTTGCTGTTCTCGCTCATGTCGCCGATGCCGATCAGCGCGATATCGGCACGACGCGCCCGATCCAGGGTCGAGCGCACCGTGTCGTTGTTGATCAGGGCGCTGCGCAACTCGTGGTTTGCCACCAGCGCCGGGGCGTAGAGGGTTTCGCTTTCCGCACCGAAGCGCAGGGCAAGCCGACGGCAGATGTGGTCGGGATTCATGTATTCGCCGGCCTTGAGCGAACCGCCAATGGCGCAGACGAACGTGCAGTTGCGCGTCACCGGCAGGAACACGTTTTCAGCCACGGCGCCGACATTGCGGCCCATGCCGACGGCGACGATCATGCCGTCGTCCAGGGTCTTGTTCAGGTAGTGGGCCACCAGGCTGGCGACCGCGGAACGCTGGGCATCCGGGTCACCGTGATCGACGGCGATCAGTGCCCGATCCAGCTTGAAACGCTCGACCAGCGTCTGCTCCAGCTCGCTGTTCATCGCCGGGTGCTGCAGTACCCGCACTTCGACGATCCCTTCGTCGCGCGCGCGCTTGAGCAGCCGGCTGACTTTTGCCCGGGACAACTCGAAACGCTTGGCAATAGCCTCCTGCGTGATGTTCTCAAGGTAATAAAGCATGGCAACGTCCGTCATCAGATCGATGTCACTGGGGCCGCGCTGTGCACTGTCACTCATGAGAGCTTCCATTTCCGCATCAAAAACACATTGTCCCCATTCGATGCGGGTCAAGTCCAGTAGCGAGAGGGGGAAAAACGGCCGTGGCCCGCCACCCGGCCCCGCGGGCCAGGCCACGGCTGGCCGGCCTGTCCCGCGGGATCGTTGCCTGAGCCCTCTACACCCAGCGTTTGAACAGCACGCTGGCATTGACCCCGCCGAAACCGAAGCCATTGGACAACGCGTACTCCATGGTCAACGGCCGCGCCCCGCCGCGAATCAGGTCAAGGCCTGCGGCGGCCTCGTCGGGGTTGTCCAGGTTGAGCGTGGCCGGCGCGATCTGGTCGCGCAAGGCCAGGACCGTGAAGATCGCCTCGATCCCGCCGGCGGCGCCCAACAGGTGGCCGGTGGCGGATTTGGTCGAGCTGATGGCCGGGCCGTCCAGCGTACCGAACAGCGCCTTGATCGCCGCCATCTCGCCCTTGTCGCCCACCGGGGTCGAGGTGGCGTGGGCATTCAGGTGGCGAACCCGAGCCGGCTCGACACCGGCCTGGCGCAAGGCCTGCTGCATCGAACGACGAGCACCGTCGCCGTCTTCGGGGCCGGCGGTCATGTGGTAGGCATCGGAGCTGGTGCCATACCCCACCAGTTCGGCCAGGGGCTTGGCGCCACGGGCCAGGGCATGTTCGAGTTCCTCGATCACCAGCAGGCCGGCGCCCTCGCCCATGACAAAACCATCGCGGGCCTGATCGAAAGGCCGCGAGGCACGCTCCGGTGTATCGTTGAAATCACTGGACAGCGCCCTTGCCGCGGCGAAGCCGGCCAGGCTGACGCGGTGGATGCAGGCCTCGGCGCCACCGCAGATCGCGACATCGACTTCTCCCGCACGGATCATCCGCGCGGCGTCGCCGATCGCCTGGACGCCGGCCGCGCAAGCGGTCACCGGTGTACCCAGCGGCCCCTTGAAACCGTAGCGGATCGAGACATGCCCGGCGGCCATATTGCCGAGAAACGACGGGATGGTGAACGGCGACAGGCGCCGCGGGCCCTTGCTGTCGGTGGTGCGCACCGCCTCGGCAATGGCCGGAAAGCCGCCGACGCCAGTGGCGATGATGGTTGCCGTGCGTTCCCGCGCCTCGTCGGTATCTGGCGCCCAGCCGGCCTGGGCCAGGGCTTCATCGGCGGCCGCCAGGGCGAACAGGATGAAGCGGTCCATCTTGCGCTGCTCCTTGGCCGCCAGCAGTTGGTCGGGATCGAAGCCGGCCTGCGGGTCCTGGAGGCGGTCCGGCACCTGGCCACCGATGCTGATCGACAGGTCGCCGATCAGCTCCGGCGGCAGCGGCCGGATCCCGGACTGTCCGGCCAGCAGGCGCTGCCAGGTCGGTTCGACGCCGCAGCCCAGTGGGGTCAATGCGCCCATGCCCGTGACAACGATGCGTTTGTTCATGACAATCCAACTCCTTCAGGTGATTGAGCGAGGTATTGGCTTATGGACGCTACTATCATCATGAAAGTAACATACTCACCGGACAAAAATCCGCTCGCCCGACAGGAGCCACCATGCAACGCAAGACCCTGATCCATGCCGAATGCCCCATCGCCCGCAGCCTTGAACGGGTTGGCGAGTGGTGGAGCATCCTGATCATGCGCGACGCCTTGCAGGGCCTGAAACGCTTCGACGAATTCTCCCGCAGCCTGGAGATTGCCCCGAACATGCTGACCCGGCGCCTGAATGCGCTGGTGGAAGACGGCCTGCTCGAGCGCGAGGCCTACAGCCAGCGCCCGCTGCGCTACCAGTATGTGCCGACCGCCAAGGGCAGGGATTTTCGCGTGGTGATCCTGGCCCTGGTGGAATGGGGCAATCGCCATTACGCACCGGAGGGCGAAAGCGTGCAGATCGTCGAACGCGACAGCGGCCGGCCATTGCACCTGATGATGGCGGATAGCGCCGACGGCCGTCCGGTGCCGCTGGAGCGCAGCACCGTGCAGGCCGGACCGGCGGCCAGTGAAGGAATGCGTCAGCGACTGGCCGGCGGCGAATAGGCAAAGATCAGCTCGATCCCGATGCCGTTCGGGTCTTCGACGAACAGTTGGTGTTCCGCCAGGTCGGGGACCACCCGCTCGTCAAAGGGCAGGCCGAGGTCGCGCAGGCGTTGGCGCATCCCCGGCAGGTCGCTGCAGCGAAAGGCGATGTGATCGAGAGCGCCTGTTCCCCCTCCACCGACACGGGCGCCCAGATAAGCCTCCAGCTCGGAGTTGCCGCGGTCCAGGTCGGCGATATGCAGCAGTGCCCGTTCTCCCGCGTAGAGCCATTGGCCCGGGAACGGAAACGCCGGGCGCCAGCCCACCTCAAGGCCAATGGCATCGCGAAAGAACGCCACCGTCTCGTCGACCCGCGAGGTACGCAGGGTGAAGTGATCGAGATGCTGGATCGTCATAGTGCCCCCAGTTGCTTCATCAAGGTCAGGTTGTCTTCAAGGTGCCAGTCGGCGGCAATCTTGCCGTTTTCGATCTGGTAGATATCGAAGGCGATGAAGTCCACCACCTGGCCGCTGCCCTTGCGCTCGCCAAAGGTCCCGGTGAAATGCCCGCGAAAGCGCAGCTGCGCGCTGACCCGATCGCCGGCGACGATCATTTGCACGACTTCGCACGTCAGGTCGGGGACCGCGGCCCGAAAGGTCCGGGAAGCCTGCAACGGCCCCTCAGGCCCCTGCTGGCGCCCGGCAGGCAGGGTGTGATCGACGAAATTGTCCGCCAGTGCCGCACGGGCCAGGGCTTCGTCACCCGTGTGCCAGAACGTGTCATAACGCAGGGCCGCGGTCTGCGCAAGTTTCAGTTGGGCGGCTGGCAGGCTCTTGTCGGCTGCCAGCACGCCCGGCCTCACGAGTTCGGGGGTAGCGGCGCTGGCCAGGCCCGAAAGTGCCAGGGCGATGAACGTACCCGTGATACGGGTGGTGAGACGGCGGGACAGGGTTGAACGTGGCATGGTCCAGGGCTCCGTTGAGGGGACTGATCAGGGAAATCGGACATGGGCGCCGCCAGTTGGCAGCCCGTCGCCCGATCGCTGGACACCACGTTAATCATTCGGTCCTGCTTTGATAATCGAGCCTTGATCGAAAATCCATTTCGGTATTTCCGAATAATCAGCCCGAATGGCCCGAGTCGTTTTTACGCGTTGCGACCTCGTCAAAAAAAGGCATTGTGCTATCTCGAAAGCCGATGTTATTTTTATAACAAGATCTAAACAAATGACATAAATATAACAACCCCATGCTGGCGCGCCGATATGTCCACGGAAAAGAACAGCTTTCTTCAAGTGCTGGAACAGCAGTTCTCCAGCCTGACCCCCACCGGCAAGCGCATCGCCAGCTACCTGCTGGGCAACCCTGAGCAACTGCCGTTCGAGTCGGCCGACAGCATCGCGCAGCAGGCTTCCACCACGGGGATTTCCGTGGGGCGCTTCCTGCGCTCGCTGGGTTACCAGAACATCGATGAGGTCAAGAAGAGCCTGCGTGGCGAAGCACCGAGCTCATGGTTGATCACCGACCGGATTGCCGCCTTTCGTGCCGAGACCAACCAGGAAGATGCCCTCGACAGGTCCATGAGCCGCGAGCTCGAGGCCATCCAGCATGCCTATGGCCTGGCACGCAGCGAGGCTTTCGCCAGGATCGTGCAACGCATCCATGAAGCCGATGCCGTGTTCATTCTCGGGATTCAATCCACCCGCGGGATTCTCACGGCGTTCCACAGCCACCTCGAATACATTCGTCCCAAGGTCTACTACGTCGATGGCCTGTCGGGGATCTACGCCGAAACGCTGAACTCCGGCTTCGCCAATCCCTACGCCATCATTGCCGACTTCCGCGCCTACTCCAGCGTGACCCAGGCCTTCTGCAACGCAGCGATCGACAACGAGTTGGCCACGGCCCTGATCACCGACCTGCAATGCCCCTGGGCGCGAGACTACCCGCTGGATCTGCTGCAACTGAAAACCGATGTCGGGCAGTTCTGGGACTCCCCTGCTCCACTGGCCTGCCTGTTGAACCTGGTGGTTTCGGCGGTCGCGGAGAAATACGGCGAGCGCCTCGACGAGCGCCTGGCCAGGAACCGTCAACTGCAAAAAGCCTTCGGCCAGTTCGAAGGCTGACCTACCGCCTCGCCGAATCCCACTGGAGTGTTTGCGTGAACGACAGCCCCCTTGTAGAGATTGATGCCCAGCGCTATCAGGTGCAAATCGACCTGATCTACGCCAGTGCAGACAACCTGGCTGGAAAAGTGATCTACCCGACGGCCCGCTGCCTGCTGCATCGCCGCGCCGCCGAGTGCCTGGACAAGGCCAGCCGACTGGCGCGCCTGGCCGGATTGACCCTGCGCCTCTATGACGCCTACCGCCCGCCCTACGCTCAGTACCTGTTGTGGGAAGCCTTGCCGAACAACGACTACGTGCGCGACCCGCACCTGGGCTCCCATCACAGCCGTGGCGTGGCCGTGGACCTGACCCTGGTGGGCAGCGATGGCGAGCCGCTGGACATGGGCACCGCCTTCGACGCCATGGAAGAACGCTCCCATCAGTTCTACCCCGACCTGCCCGCCGATGTGCAACGCAATCGCCTGCTGCTGCTGGGGATCATGCTCGGCGCCGGGTTCCAGGCCATCGATACCGAATGGTGGCATTACGAATTACCGAACGCCGACGACTACCCATTGCTGGAGGAGGATTGAGCCACCGTCCCGAGAAACCCGATCCACGCGCAACGCCAGCACCGACGAAACCGCAGAGTTTCGCAAGCGACACAGCACAGCCCGCCCCGGTGTGGCTGAGAACAACAATAACCCGCATGACTTACGTTTCACCTGCAACTGCCCGGTTATAGCTTTTATAAAAAACCTGACGAACTTCCATACATCGAATGATCAAGGAAACCGGCATGAACCCAACGAACACCGTGACCCACAACCCCTCTTCCGGCACTGGCAAACTGCTGCTGACCGTCCTGTGCAGCGCCTTGAGCCTGGGGGCCTGGCAGGCTGCCACGGCGGCCGTGCCCCAGGACACGCTGGTCATCGGCAAACCGGCCGATCCGCAGACGCTGGACCCGGCCGTGACCTTCGACAACAACGACTGGACCATCACCTACCCGTCGTACCAGCGCCTGGTCGGCTACAAGGTCGAAGGTGACAAGAGCAGCACCGAAGTCCAGGGCGACCTGGCCGAGAGCTGGACCGTATCCCCGGACAACCTGGTCTGGGAATTCAAGATCAGGCCCGGCAACAAGTTCGATGACGGCGCCCCGGTGGATGCGGCCGCGGTGAAGTTCTCCTTCGACCGCCTGATGACCCTCAAGCAGGGGCCATCGGGGGCCTTTCCGGAAGACATGGTGGTGACCGTGGTCGACCCGCAGACCATCCGTTTCACCCTGAAGACACCGTTCGCGCCATTCCTCTTCACCCTGGCCCATAACGGTGCCTCGATCATCAACCCGGCGGTGATGAGCAAGGGCGCCGACGTCAATGCCTGGCTGTCCAGCCACACCGCCGGTTCCGGGCCCTTCCGCCTGAGCAACTGGCAGAAAGGCCAGTCGTTGACCCTGGAACCGAACAGTTATTTCGCCGGCCCCAAACCGGCACTGAAAAGCGTGGTGATCAAGATCATCGCCGAGCCTTCCGTGCGTCGCCTGCAGCTCGAACACGGTGACCTGGACATCATCGAAGACATGCCCGAAGACCAGCTCGGCGCGCTCGGCAAAAAGTCCGGCGTGGTGGTCCGGGAGTTCCCGTCGCTGCGGGTGACCTACCTCTACCTGAACAACAAGAAGGGCCCGCTGGCCAACGTCGATGCCCGCCGGGCGATCACCGAGGCCGTGGACTACAACGGCATTGTCAAAGGTATCCTCAAGGACAAGGCCAAGCTGATGAACGGGCCGATCCCGGACGGCATGTGGGCCTATGACAGCTCGCTGCCACCGATGAAACAGGACCTCGCCGGCGCCAGGGACAGCCTCGCCAAGGTCCCGCAGAAGATCACCACCCTGAGCTACATGTACTCGGACAAGGACCCCAACTGGGAACCGATCGGCCTGACCCTGCAAGCGGCGCTGGCCCCCCTGGGCATCAACCTCAAGCTGGAAAAACTCGCCAACGCGACCTTGCGCGAGCGCGTCGGCCAGGCCGACTTCGACATCGCCTCGGGGGCCTGGAGCCCGGACTTTGCCGACCCCTACATGTTCATGAACTTCTGGTTCGATTCCAAGATGCAGGGCCTGCAGGGCAACCGTTCGTTCTACAGCAATCCCGAAGTCGACCAGCTGATCCGCGAAGCGGCCTCCACCAGCGACACCGCCAGGCGCGTCGAGCTGTACCAGACGGCACAGAAAAAAGTGCTCAAGGACAGCGTCTACGCCTACCTCTATCAGAAGAGCTATACCTTGCCGATGCGTGATTCGGTCAAGGGCTACGTGTTCAACCCGATGCTCGAACAGGTCTTCAACCTGGGCAGCATGAGCAAGTAAACCTGCTCGCGCGCGCCGGCCTTGCGGGGGCGGCGCGTGTCTGATTCTCGTCGTTCGTGTGACTGAGGTGCCCGATGGCCTTCCTGACTCTGTTGCGCAAGCGCCTGCTCGGCCTGGTGTTGGTCGTGTTCGGCGTTTCGCTGATTACCTTTGCAATTTCGCACCTGATTCCCGGGGACCCTGCCCGACTGATCGCCGGCGACCGGGCCAGCGACGCGCTGGTGGCCGGTATCCGTCACCAGTTGGGCCTGGACCTGCCGCTGTATCAACAATACGGTCGTTACCTGATGGACCTGCTGCACGGCGACCTGGGTACGTCGATACGTACCAACCGTCCGGTGCTGGAAGACCTGCAGGCGTTCTTCCCGGCCACCCTGGAACTGGCGCTGGTGGCGCTGGTGCTGGCAATCCTGGTCGGTGTGCCGCTGGGCGTGCTGTCGGCGGTCTATCACAACCGGGCCATCGACCAGTTCGCCCGCACCCTGGCGGTCACCGGTATTTCCACCCCGGCCTTCTGGCTCGGCCTGGGCGCGATCGTGCTGTTCTACGGCCAGTTGGGCTGGTTGCCCGGCGGTGGACGGCTGTCCGAAGGACTCGTCCCGCCACCGACCTTTACCGGTTTCTACCTGATCGACGCGTTGCTCGCCGGTAACGCCGGCCTGTTTCTCGATGCCCTGCAACACCTGATTCTGCCCGCCGCGACCCTGGGCTTCGTCACCCTCGGCGTGGTTGCCCGGCAGATCCGTTCGGCCATGCTCGATCAACTGGGCGAGGACTATATCCGCACCGCCCGTGCCTACGGCCTGTCGCGCTGGACGGTGATCCTGCGCCACGCCCTGCCCAACGCGCTGATCCCCTCGGTCACCGTGCTCGGCCTGACCCTGGGCGACCTGCTGTATGGCGCCGTGCTGACCGAAACCGTATTCGCCTGGCCGGGCATGGGCGCCTACGTGGTCAAGTCGATCCAGTCGCTGGATTTCCCGGCGGTGATGGGCTTCGCGATCCTGGTGTCATTCATCTATGTGCTGTTGAACATGGCCATCGATCTTCTGTACCGCGTGATCGACCCACGCATCGGCGAGGTGAATTGAAATGTCCGTCCCCCTGACCGCGGCGCGCGGCCCGCGCTGGAGCGAGAAACTCGCCTACCTGGCCTACCAGGTCCGCCGCAGCCCGCTGACCATGGCCGGCCTGGCGATCACCAGCATCGTCCTGCTGTGCATGATCTTCGCCCCCTGGCTCGCCAGCCACGACCCCAACGCACTGGACCTCACCGCGCGGCTTATGCCGCCGTCCGCCGAACACTGGTTCGGCACCGATGAAGTCGGTCGGGACCTGTTCAGCCGTGTCCTGTTCGGCAGCCAGCAATCGGTGGGCGTCGGCCTGTTCGTGGCCTTTGCCTCCTGCCTGATCGGTGGCCTGCTGGGCTGCTTCTCCGGGATCATCGGCGGGCGTTTCGACGCGCTGATCATGCGCCTGATGGACATCATGCTGTCGGTGCCCTCCCTGGTGCTGATCATGGCCCTGGCCGCAGCCCTGGGCGCCAGCCTGTTCAACGCCATGCTGGCGATCACCCTCGTGCGGATCCCGTCCTATGTGCGCCTGGCCCGCGGCCAGGCCCTGAGCATCCGCCAGATGGGCTACGTCAAGGCGGCCCAGACCTTCGGGGCCGGACGCTGGCACATGGTGCACTGGCACGTCGCCCGCAACGCCATGCCGCCGCTGCTGGTGCAACTGAGCCTGGATATCGGCAGCGCCATTCTCATGGCCTCGGCCCTGGGCTTTATCGGCCTGGGGGCACAGCAGCCCACCGCCGAATGGGGCGCCATGGTCGCCACCGGGCGCAACTACATCCTCGACAACTGGTGGTACTCGACCTTTCCCGGCCTGGCGATCCTGATCACCGCCACCGGTTTCAACCTGCTGGGCGATGGCGTGCGCGATCTGCTCGATCCACGGCAACAGGGGAAATGACCATGCACACCGCCACTCCCGTATTGCTCATCGACAACCTGAGCCTGGAATTCCCGGCGTACAAGAACAACGTCAAGGCCCTCAACGGCGTCTCGCTGCACGTCGATCCCGGCGAGATCGTCGGCGTGGTCGGCGAGTCCGGTTCGGGCAAGTCGGTCACCGCGATGCTCAGCATGCGCCTGCTGCCCGAGCGCAGTTATCGCATCACCGCCGGCAGCCTGAGCATGCTCGACCGCGACATGCTCGCCGCCTCGGAAAAGGAACTGCTGCAGATACGCGGCCGCGATGCGGCGATGATCTTCCAGGAGCCGATGACGGCCCTGAACCCGACCCGGCGCATCGGCCGGCAAATGCTCGACGTGATCATTCATCACCAGAAGCTCAGCGCGGCCGAAGCCCGTCTCAAGGCCATCGCGCTGCTGCGCGACATGCATATCGCCAGCCCCGAGCAGGTGCTGGAAAGCTACCCGTTCGAGCTGTCCGGCGGCATGCGCCAGCGGGTGATGATCGCCCTGGCGTTCTCCTGTGAACCGCAACTGCTGATTGCCGACGAACCGACCACCGCCCTCGATGTGACCGTGCAACGCCAGGTGCTGTTGCTGCTCAGGGAGAAGGCCCGGCAGAAAGGCACGGCCATCCTGCTGATCACCCACGACATGGCCCTGGTTTCGCAGTTCTGCGACCGGGTCTATGTCATGTACACCGGTACCGTGGTCGAACAGGGTCGCACCGACGAAGTGATGGGCAATCCGCAGCATCCCTACACCCAGGGACTGCTCAGCGGCCTGCCGGAAATGGTCGAACCGGGGCAGCCCCTGATGACCATTCCCGGCCAGGTGCCCAACCTGGCTTCCCTGCCCGTCGGCTGCACCTTCGAGGAGCGCTGCCCCCACAGCATGCCGATCTGCGCCCAGCGCCCGCGCCTCAACCCCGTCAACGGCAATGAGCAACGCCGCAGTGCGTGCTGGCTGCCGGTCAAGGAGCTTTCGTGATGAACAGTGCCGTCATCTCCCCCCCTACGCAAAGGGCCCCCGACATTCTCCGGCTGGAGGATGTTCGCGTGCGTTTTCCGGTGAGCAACGACTGGCTGGGCCGGCCACGGGGCTACGCTCATGCACTGAACGGTATCGACCTGCAGGTCAGGGCCGGTGAAACCCTGGGCATCGTCGGCGAGTCGGGCTGCGGCAAAAGCACCCTGGCCCAGTTGCTGATGGGGCTGCTGGCCCCGAGCAGCGGCGAACTGAACTGGCCTCCTCGCCCCGACGGCAAGGCCAGGAGCAATGTGCAGATCGTCTTCCAGGACCCGCAATCCTCGCTCGATCCACGGTTGCCGATCTGGAAGATCATCACCGAGCCGTTGTACGCCCGTGGTCACGCGCCCCGCCAGCAGATGCGCGACATCGCCGCCCGGGTCGCGTCGCAGGTCGGCATCCGTCCGGAATACCTGGACCGCTTCGCGCATCAGTTTTCCGGCGGCCAGCGCCAGAGGATCGCGATTGCCCGCGCCCTCTCGTCGGACCCGGACATCATCGTCCTGGACGAACCGACTTCCGCCCTGGACATCTCGGTCCAGGCGCAGATCCTCAACCTGCTGGCGGAACTGCAACGGGCACGCAACCTGACCTACATCCTGATTTCCCACAATGTTTCCGTCGTGCGGCACATGGCTGACCGGGTGGCGGTGATGTACCTGGGGCAGATCGTCGAACTGGGCAGCGCTGCCCAGGTGCTTGAACAGCCGCGCCATCCCTACACCCGCCTGCTGTTCGAGGCGGTGCCACGCCTGGGCGTACCCTTGCACGCGGAGCAGGTGGCGGCACCGACCGAGTTGCCGGGCAACCGTATCCTGCCGCAGGGCTGCTTCTTCCGTGAGCGGTGCGATTTGTGTACCAGCGCTTGTGAAAAACCGCAGGTCTTGCGGGGGGATGAACGACAGCAGACCAGGTGCCACTTACAGGCCTGAAACCGGCGAACGACAACGCCGGGGCGGCGGGCAACCGTCGCTCCGGGCGATAATCGTTACGCACAATACCGCACCAATAGTATGATACGCTTTACCCTACCGATGAAATGTCTCTGAGGCCCAATCATGGGAACCGTGCGTAAAACCATTACCGTGACCGCTCAGCAAGACGGCTGGATCAAAGCGCAAATCGACGCCGGTCACTATACCAATGACAGCGAATATATCCGTGACCTGATCAGACGCGAGCAGGAGCGCAGTGCCGAACTTGAAGCGATCCGCAGCGCGCTGATGGAAGGTGAGGCCAGCGGGGAACCACGCCCATTCGACGCCGATGAATTCAAGCGCAGAATGATAAGCACGCATGGCTGAATATCGCCTTACGCCCGCTGCCGAACGCGATCTTGAAGCGATCTGGATTTATACCGTTCGGCAATGGGGCATGGATCAGGCCAATCGCTATATCGATGTCATGACTGCCGCTTTTGCAGAATTGGCGCAGACGCCCAAGACCGCCCAGGCATGCGATCACATTCGGCCCGGCTATCGCCGCAGCAGCGCCGGACGGCACATGATCTACCTGCGTATCACCGCTTACGGGATCGTGATCGTTCGCATTCTGCACGATCGAATGGATGCACCGCGCTATCTGCTGTAAGCGATGAGTGTTCGTGCCGAAGATCTCGCGGACTGTCCAGGCCCTGGAACAGCAGCCACCGAGCGGCGCCTGGCGACCAGGGCGGGTTTCCTCCGCGAGAATGACCGGCCCTGTGGTGCTCGGTAACACCCGGCCCTGTTGCGGTGCGTCTTTTCCCGCAAGGGCCGGGACGCAGCGCGGCCCTGCAAGGCTGCAACGGCCCTGGCGTAAATCGTGCATCTGGATGCGCTCCCACTTCGCTTGAAGCCGTCATGCGCCCCAAGGAACTGAAACTCTGGACCACCGGTGTCGCCCATCTGCTCGACCTGCCTCCCGGGCAGGCGCGGCTGATGGGCCTGAGCCACTGGTTGCGGCAGGTGTGCCCGGTCGATCACTTCGTCTTGTTCGTCTACGAGGGCAATCACCGGCCGCTGGCGCTGTTCGACACCTTCGCCGCCGACAAGCGCGCGGTGTATGTCGATGACTATCAGTGCGGGCCCTATCTGCTGGATCCGTTCTACCTCGCCTGTACCCGCGGACAGGCGCCCGGACTCTGGCGCCTGCGCCAGTTCGCCCCGGACCACTTCTACCTCGGCGAGTACTACCTGACCTATTACCAGCTCACCGGCCTGGCCGAGGAAGTGGCGTTTTTCGTCGACCTCGGCGACGGCGCCATGGCCGTGCTGTCGCTGATGCGCTCCACCGCCAACTGCGCCTTCGGCCGCGACGAGATGCAGTTGATCGAGTGCGCGCAGGCGGTGGTCGAACAGGTCGTCAACCAGGCCTGGCGCCTGCACCAGGCCCAGCAACCGCGCCCGGCGCGAGACCTGGACTTCAAGATCCGCGAAGCCTTCGACCAGTTCGGCGCCCATATCCTCACCCGCCGCGAACAGGAAATCGTCCAGTTGCTGCTGCGCGGGCACTCCAGCGCCTCGGTGGCCGAACAACTGAGCATCAGTCCGGGGACGGTAAAGATCCATCGCAAGAACATCTACGCCAAGCTCGGCATCGGCAGCCAGGCCGAATTGCTCGGGCTGTTCATCCGCGACCTCACCGGCCACCAGCAGGCCGCCGAAGCCTGATGGCTGAAAACGACTCTATCCCCCAAGGGATATATACAGCGTAAAACCCTCGTTGCTAGTTTGGCCCCCGACGCACTGATCCATCACTGCAAGGGAGCCCGCCTCGTGAACAACAGCGTGAATGACAGCCCGCCAAGCGATATCGAATTCTGCAACGTGGTCAAACGCTATGGCGAGGTACCGGCCGTCAACGGGCTGAACTTCGCGGTGCAGCGTGGCGCGTTCCACTCCTTTCTCGGCGGCTCGGGCTGCGGCAAGACCACCACCCTGCGCATGATCGCCGGCTTCGAACAGCCCACCAGCGGCGAAGTGCGCCTGGCCGGGAAAAGCGTTGCCGGGGTCCCGGCGTTCGAACGCCCGGTGAACATGGTGTTCCAGCACTACGCCCTCTTCCCGCACCTGACCGTGGCGCAGAACATCGCCTACGGCCTGCGTTATCGCACCCCGCGCCCGGACAAGAAAAGCCAGCTGCGCATGGCCGACGAAGCCCTGGAGATGGTCCGGCTCAGCGGCTTCGGCCAGCGCAAGCCGAGTGAACTGTCCGGCGGCCAGCAGCAGCGCGTGGCCCTGGCCCGGGCGCTGGTCAACAAACCCACGGTGCTGCTGCTCGACGAGCCGCTGGCCGCGCTGGACCGCAAGTTGCGCAAGGAGATGCAATCGGAACTGCTGCGCCTGCAACGCGAAGTCGGCATCACCTTCGTGCTGGTCACCCACGACCAGGAAGAAGCCCTGTCGATGAGCGACAGCATCAGCGTGATGCACAACGGTTCGATCATCCAGACCGCCACCCCGGAACAGCTCTATGAAGCACCGGCCAGTCGCTACGTGGCCGACTTTATCGGCGAATCCAATCTGTTCAACGGCACGGTTCGCCATCTGCACGGCAACTCGGTGGTCCTGCGCACCGAACAGGGCCTGGAACTGACCAGCCCGCTGACGCCCACCGGCAAGGCCTTGAGCGCGAACGCCGCCGGCTGCATAGCCGTGCGCCCGGAGCTGATCGGCATCGCCGGCGCCCAGGCCGAACTGGTCCGTGAAGTGAAACTCCAGGGCTGCGTGGAGGACCGCATCTACCTCGGCAACACCACCGAGTACCGCGTGCGCACCCAGGCCTTCGGCGTGGTCTGCGTGCGGGTACCGCGCCAGCAGGATCACGGCGCCAACGCATTCGAACACGGCGCGGCAGTAAGCGTCGGCTGGGATCACGCCAATGGCCTGGCCATGGCGTTGTAAATCATCGATTCGTTTCATCAACCGATTGGGGAGCGTGACATGGACCAGAAGACCTTTATCAAGACCCTGCGCAGCTGGCAGAACGGCTCGATCAGCCGCCGCGATTTCCTCGGCCGTACCGGCCTGGGTATCGCCGCGGCGGTGGTCGCCAGCAACATGCCCGGCCTGCTGACCGCCAGCGCCGAAGCCGCCGAAGCCGGCAAACTGGGGGACCGGCTGTCACTGGCCACCTGGCCGAATTACCACAGCCAGGAAAACCTCGACAATTTCGCCAAGACCACCGGCGCCCGCGTCTCCATGAGCGTGTTCGGCTCCAACGAAGAGATGCTCGCCAAGTTGCAGGCCGGCGGCAGTGGCTGGGACGTGCTGGTGCCGACCAACTACACCATCAGCACCTACGTCGGTCTGGGCCTGATCGAACCGCTGGACCTGTCGCGCATTCCCAACTTCCAGGCTTCGGCCTTCCAGCAGAAGTTCATGGCCCAGGGCACGGTGGACGGCAAGGTCTACGCGGTGCCGAAGAACTGGGGCACCACCGGCATGCTCTACGACACCGGCAAACTGAAGAACGGCCCGACCAGTTGGAAAGAGTTCTGGGCCGCCGCCCAGGGGCCCGCCAGCGGTCGGACGATGGTGCACGACTATCAGCTGACAGCCATCGGCAACGCCCTGAAAAGCTTTGGCTACAGCTTCAATTCCCTCGATGCGAAAGAACTCGCCGACGCCGAAAAGCTGCTGATCGCGGTCAAGCCACACCTGTTCGCCATCAACTCCGATATCCAGCCGTCGATGCGCAGCGGCGATGCCTGGCTGGCGATGTCCTGGACCGGCGACGCCTCGCAACTGCACCGCGACAACGAGCAGATGCATTTCACCCTGGGCAAGGAAGGCGGCGAACTCTGGAGCGATTTCTTCGCCATCCCGAAAAGCTCGGAACACAAGGACGCCGCCTACGCCTTTATCAACTATCTGCTCGATCCCCAGCACAACAAGCTCGAAGTGCTCAGCCACGGCTACCCCAGTGGCGACAAGCGCGTCGATGCCTTGCTGCCCGTGGCCATGCTCGACGATCCGATCATGTACCCGGCCGCCGAGGCCCTCAGCCCGCTGGAGTTCGGTGCCGCCGCGACGCTGACCAGTCCGGCCCGCGCCGAACTGATGGCCCGCTTCAAGTCCGCCTGATCGCCCCGCCATGGCCAATGAGGAGTCCCCCATGAACGCCGCCGCCCACCCGCAAACGGTGCCGCTGGGCAATGCCCTGTCGGCCGAGGTTCGCCAACGGCGCAGCCTCGGCCGGCGGATCAGCCTGCTGATGCTCTTGCCTTCGACCCTGTGGTTCCTGCTGCTGTTGCTGATGCCATTGGTGATTATCCTGGTGTTCAGCTTCGGCGAACGCAGCACCGTGGGTGGTTACGCCGGCGGCTTCACCCTGGCCAACTACCTGAACCTCGGTTCCCGGGGAGCGGCATTCGGCAACACGCTGATGCTGGCGCCACTGGGCACCCTGGTGTGCCTGGTGGCGGCTTACCCGCTGGCGTACTTCCTGGCGGTGAAGGTGCGCAAGAACCGCTCGCTGCTGCTGACGCTGGTGATCGTGCCGTTCTGGACCAGCTTCCTGATCCGCACCTATGCATGGATCTTCATCCTCAGCGGCAAGGGCATCCCGGCGTTGCTGGCCAGCCTCGGGCTGGAGGACGTACGTCTGATCAACACGCCCTGGGCGGTGCTGATCGGCATCGTCTACGGCTACCTGCCGCTGATGGTTTTCCCGATCTACGTCAGCCTGGAAAAACTCGACAAGCGCCTGCTCGAAGCGTCGGCGGACCTGGGGGCCAGTGCCTTCGAAAGCTTTCGGCGGATCACCCTGCCGCTGTCGGCGCCGGGCATCATCACCGGGGTGATGCTGGTGTTCATCCTGCTGATGGGCGAGTTCCTGATCCCGGCCATCCTCGGCGGCGGCAAGGTGTTCTTTGTCGGCAACGCGCTGGTCGACCTGTTCCTGCAATCGCGCAACTGGCCCTTCGGCAGTGCGCTGGCGATGAGCCTGGTGGCCATGATGCTGCTGATCATCGGGCTGTATCTGAAACTGGTGGCGCGCTACGGCGGCCGGCCTGCCGATGGAGGTGTGTGATATGTGGCTGCGCAGCTATTCGACGTCGCTGTACCTGTTTCTCTATGCGCCCATCGCCCTGATCGTATTGTTCAGCTTCAACGCCGGACGCAGTGGCCTGGCCTTCGAGTGCTGCTCGACCCAGTGGTTCGGCCGCGCCTTCGGCAATCCGTTCATCATGGAAGCACTGGGTCACAGCGCCTTCATCGCCTTCACTTCGGCGCTGATCGCCACGCTGTTCGGCACCCTGGCGGTGTTCGGCCTGCAGCGTTGCGGACCGAGGATTCGCCTGCTGTTCGATGCACTGACCTACTGCGCGATCATCGTGCCCGGCATTGTCATCGGCATTTCGACGCTGATTGCCTTCATCAGCCTGTTCGACCTGATCAACCCGCTGCTGGCGCACTGGATACCGGACGTCCCGCGCCTGAACATGGGCTTCTTCACGGTGATCGCCGCCCACTCGCTGTTCACCATGGCGCTGGTCATGGTCATCGTGCGCAGCCGCGTCGACGCCCTGGACAAGGCCTTGCTGGAAGCCTCCGCCGATCTCTATGCGCCGCCGATGCAGACGTTCTGGCGGGTCACCCTGCCGCAGATCAGCCCGGCGATCATGGCCGGGTTCCTGCTGGCGTTCACCTTCAGCTTCGACGATTTCATCATCGCGTTCTTCGTCGCCGGCTCGGAAACGACCTTGCCGATCTATATCTTTTCCTCCATTCGCCGGGGGGTGACTCCGGAGATCAATGCGGTCTCGACGGTGATCATCTGCGCGTCGCTGGCCCTGCTGTTTACTTCCCGCCACCTGCAAAACCGCCGCACCGGCGCCCAGGAGTCTCACCATGCGTGACCAGCACTACATCAACGGCGAATGGGTCGGCCCGGACCTGGGCGGCTACCTGCCGGTCATCGACCCGGCCACCGGGCAGGCGTTCCAGCAGATCGCCGCTGGCACCGAGGAGGATGTCGATCATGCCGTGCGGGCGGCCCGGCGGGCGTTCGACAGTGGCTGGAGCCAGACCACCGGGGCCGAGCGCGCGCAGTGGCTGGAGGCGCTGGCCGATGAGCTGGAAGGCAGCCAGCAGGCGCTGGCCGAACTGGAGGTGCGCGACAACGGCAAGCCCTTGCCCGAAGCCCTGTGGGACGTCGGCGATAGCATCGGCTGCTTTCGCTACTACGCCGGCCTGGCCCGCGAACTCGACCAGCGCCAGGACCAGCCGCTGGCCCTGGCCGACGAGCGCTTCCGCTGCCGCATCCGCCATGAACCGATCGGTGTCGCCGGGCAGATCATTCCCTGGAACTACCCGTTGCTGATGGCCGCCTGGAAGGTCGCGCCGGCCTTGGCCGCCGGGGCCACGTCAGTGCTCAAGCCCTCCGAACTGACCTCGCTGACGGCGCTGGAACTGGCCGCCGCCGCCGACCGTATCGGCCTGCCGGCCGGTGTCCTGAACGTGGTCACGGGCCTGGGCGCCGATGCCGGCAGCCCGCTCACCGAACATCCCGGCGTAGACAAACTGGCCTTTACCGGCAGCGTGCCGACCGGGGCGCGGATCATGTCGGCGGCCGCCCGCGACATCAAGAACATCAGCCTGGAGCTGGGCGGAAAGTCTGCGTTCATCGTGTTCGACGACGCCGATGTCGAGGCCGCGGTGGAGTGGATCCTGTTCGGGATTTTCTGGAACCAGGGCCAGGTGTGCAGCGCCACTTCGCGCCTGCTGGTGCAGGAGCAGATTGCCCCGCGCCTGATCGAACGGCTGGTGGAAGCCACCCGCAGGATCACCATCGGGCCAGGCCTGGAACCCGGCGTCCTGCTGGGCCCGCTGGTCAGCCAGGGCCAGCACGAAAAGGTCCTGGGGTTCATCGACCAGGGCCAGGCCGGTGGCGCCCGCCTGCTCACCGGCGGGCAACGCCCGACGTATCTGGAACACGGCTATTTCATCGAACCGGCGATCTTCGACGAGCCCGACCACAACAGCATTGTCTGGCGCGAGGAAATCTTCGGTCCGGTGCTGTGCCTCAAGCGCTTCAAGACCGAGGAACAGGCCGTGCAGATGGCCAACGCCAGTCGCTTCGGCCTGGCCGCCGCGGTCATGAGCGCCGACCTGCAACGCACCGCCCGCGTCGCCAACCAGTTGCGAGCCGGGATCATCTGGATCAACTGCTCGCAACCGACCTTCGTCGAGGCGCCGTGGGGCGGCATGAAACACAGCGGCATTGGCCGGGAACTCGGCCAATGGGGACTGGACAACTACCTGGAGGTCAAGCAGGTGACCGAGTACGTCAGCGATCAACCCTGGGGCTGGTACCTGAAGTAATCCTCCAGCAACGCCAGGTCATCGCTGCCGACAATGGCGGCGATGTAGCCGTCCGGGCGCACCAGTATCCAGTCGCCGTCGGCAGGCGCGTAGGCGTCACGGAAGTGGCCGTGCGTATCGGACAGGTCGCCGTGCGCACCGAACGCATGAATGTGCAGGCCCGGGCGTGGCGGCACCGAACCACGCTCGACCTGGTAACCCAGCAACGTCCAGTGACTGCCCCGGAACAGCTCGAACAGCCGGGTCGATTGGCCGGCCGCGCCCCGCACCGGAGCGTCCGGGGCCCGATCGCCCGCCGCTACACCGCTGACGCGCGCGGTATTGCGCAGGGCAAGGGAAGCGTCGGGATAACCTATATCGAGCTGATGCACTTCGCGTCCGCGGCGCATGTTGCCTCGCACCTGGGCATCGAGCAGCCGGGTCGACAGGCCGAGCATGGCCGCGGCGACCGGCCGGCGTTCTTCTTCATAGGTATCGAGCAACGCATCGGCCGCGCCCCGGGCGACCGCCGCCAGTTTCCAGCCAAGGTTATAGGCATCCTGCACGCTGGTGTTGAGCCCCTGGCCACCGGTCGGCGGATGGGTGTGCGCGGCATCCCCGACCAGAAACACCCGAGCGCTGCGGTAGCTGTCGGCCAGCCGGGCATTCATGGTGTAGGCCGAGGCCCAGGAGACGGACTGGATGGCGATATCGTCGCGCCCCGTACGCTGCGCCACCAGGGCGGCCAGGCCTTCGGCGCCAAGGTCGACGTCGATGTCCAGGGCAATCGGTCCCTGTATCTGAAACATCTCGGTGCCGGCGAGCGGGCAAAGGGCGATCTGGCGCAGCCTGTCGCCTTCGTTGAAGCAGTGCCAGGCATCGCGCCCCAGGCCGGTCAGCCGCACATCGGCGACCACGGCACGTACACCGAGGGTCTTGCCGGCAAAGCCGATACCCAGCGCCGTGCGCACGAAGCTGCGACCGCCATCGGCGCCCACCAGCCAGCGCGCTCGAAGGGTTTCTTCACCACCCTCGCCGACCAGCCGTGCCGTGACGCCACCGGCATCCTGCTCGAACCCCACCAGCTCGCAGCCGAATTGCGGCCGCTGGCCCAGTTCGAGCAGGCGTTCACGCAGGATGCCCTCGGTGAGGAACTGCGGCAGCATCAGCGGCTGCTGATAAGGCTCGCCCGGCGTCGGCGGGTTGCGCTCCATGACATCCGCGTCGATGTAACCGCCATCGTCGCGGTACTGGCGCTGGAGGGGGTATTGCCCACCCGCCGCGACCATGCGATCGAGAACGCCGAGGTCCTCGAAGATTTCCTGGGTCCGGGGCTGGATACCCTTGCCGCGCGAACCGCCGAACGGGCCGTCCCGCTTCTCGATCAGGCGCAAGGAAATGCCCCGGCGTGCCAGGTCGATGGCCAGCGTCAGACCGGCTGCTCCCGCACCACAAATCAGTACGTCAACTTCACCTTGTTCTTTCATCTCGACCTCGATATGTGTAATTTGCACATATAAGTGTCAAGCCGGAGCAGAAACCGTGTCAACAAAAAATGTGCAAAATACACATATCAATGCACAGATCCGTGAATTGCATGGGGCATTGGTCGAGATTGTCGGGGTCATGAACCGTCCCCAGCGCGATGAGGCAATGGTTCGCGAGGCCGGCATTTCCCTGGACCGCGCGCTGTTCCCACTGTTGGTGCTGGTCGAGCGGCTGGGCCCTATCGGCGTGGTCGAGCTGGCGGATCGGGTGGGACGCGACTACACCACGGTCAGCCGCCAGGTGGCGAAGCTGGACAGTCTCGGCCTGGTCGGGCGCCAGGAAAACGCCAACGACCGGCGTGTGCGAGAAGCCGTCATCACGGCGAAAGGCAAGGCGATGACCGATCGGATCGACGCCGCCCGGGAAAGGATGGGACAGGGTATTTTCGCGAAATGGGAGCACCAGGATGTGGCTGACCTGGTGCGTCTCATCCGCCGTTTTGCCGACGACCTCAAAGGGGATGACTAGGCGGATCCACCGCCCCGCTCACCTCAAGCCCGGCTGGCGGGCCAGTCGTCGGGAATCACCGCGATCACATCGATCTCCATCAGCCACTGCGGCTGGCCCAGGCCCGAGATCACCAGCCCGGTGGAAATCGGGAACACGCCCTTGAGCCACTTGCCGACCACCTGGTACACCGGCTCGCGATAGCGCGGGTCGATGATGTAGGTGGTGGTCTTGACGATATGGGACAGGTCCGAGCCGGCCTCCTCCAGCAACTGCCTGACGTTTTTCATCGCCTGCTCGGCCTGCGCCGCGGGGTCGCCCAGGCCCACCAGGTTGCCGTCGAAATCAGTACCGATCTGACCACGGACATAGACCGTGTTGCCGGCTCGCACGGCCTGGCACAGGTCATTGTCCAGCGCCTGGTTCGGGTAGGTATCCTTGGTGTTGAACATGCGGATGCGGGTATGGGTTGGCTTGGACATCTGCGACTCCTCAAGAAAAAGACTGCGCCGCGCACGGCGTTACGGCGACGGGGTGGTGCGGCAACCGAAGGTCAGGCACTGACGGCGGATCGGCTGGCGATCGGATCGGCGTCGGCCGCGTCCGCTTCGCGCTGCGCGGCATCGCGGTAGGTCAGGTACTGGCGCTGGATGGCAATCTGGTCGGCGATGTACTTGGCATCGTGCCAGACGCCCCAGATAAACGAGGACCCCCGTCGTGACTGCCACGGCAGGCCCAGGAAGTAGATACCCGACTCGGTGGAAATCCCCCGCTGGTGACGCGGCTTGCCGTTGGCCTCGAAGGCATCGACCTTCAGCCAGCTGTAGTCGGTGGCAAAGCCGGTGGCCCAGATGATCGTGGTGATGCCCGCCGCGGCCAGGTCGAGCTGGAGAATCGGCCGGGTCACGCACTCGGGATCCGGAAAGGTCCGGCGGGCCTCGGGGTCCAGTGGCAGGTCGAGGCCGTTGCGCTCGATATAGGCATCGGCGGCATCGAGCAGCGCCAGGTAGTTTTCATCACCGCGGTTGAGGTTGTCGGCCAGGTCCGCCTGGAAGCTGACCACGCCGTTGTCGAACGCGCGGGTCAGGCCCACCAGGTTCAGACCGCGCTGGGCCAGCTCACGGAAGTCCACCGTGCGTCCGCCTTCCGCGCCACTGACAGCGATGGTCACGTGTTCGCGGCCCGGCTTCATGGCCGCGGCATCCCATTCACCGAGCACCCCCAGCCACCAGCAGAAATCCCGGTTGCGATAGGCACGCGGCGGCCGGTCGTGCTGGCCGACCGAGAGGTACACGGTCCTGCCGTTTCGCTGCAGTTCGTCGGCGATCTGCGTGCCCGAGGAACCGGCCCCCACCACCAGCACGGCACCGGCGGGCAGTTGCTGGGGATTGCGGTAATGCGCGGAGTGAATCTGGTTGAGCCCTGGAATCTGCGGGGCGATGGCCGGAATCACCGGACGCTGGAACGGCCCGGTGGCGACCACCACGCGGTTGGCCTGAATCACGCCGTCGGAGGTTTCCACGGTAAAGCCGGGGCGGCCGTGGTTGCGCTCGACCTTGCGCACCTCTACGCCAGTGCGGATCGGCGCGTTGAATTTCTTTGCATAGGCCTCGAAGTACGCCGCTACCCGCTCCTTCGGCGCAAAGTCATCGGGGCTGAGATCGTCGAACGCCAGGCCGGGAAAACGATCGTGCCAGGCCGGCCCGTTGGCCACCAGCGAATCCCAGCGACCGGTGCGCCAGGCCTCGGCGATGCGACTGCGCTCGAGCACCAGGTGCGGCACGCCCAGCCTGCTCAGGTGCTCGCTCATGGCCACACCGGCCTGGCCGGCGCCCACCACCAGGGTATCGATTTCAATCATTCCAGCTGTCATGCCTGTGTCCTTCTCGAAGACGGGTGTGCAGGCATTCTGTGCAGATACCGGGAATAGCGAAATTATGTTTTTTGTCGTCGCAAGACAGGAAAAAGCTAGGGCTTGAAAACTAGGACTCGCCTGCGTCCTGGTCGGCCAGCATGCCATGGCACATCAGCGCCAGGACACTGCGCATGTGCCGGGCATGGGCGGCGCGGTCGGGACTCGGCTCGGTGGCCAGGCGGATAAAGGCGACGTTGGCATACTGGTTGAAGAGGGTCGCGGCCACTTCGATGTCCACGTCCTGGCGCACCTTGCCCAGGCGCTGGAAGTGCTGGAGCAACGCCTGGGTTTCTTCGATCACCGCGTCATTCCACGGCTGCAGGGCCTGGGACAGTTCCCCGGTGAACAGCGACGGCGCCAATTCCCGCCACAGCGACGCCGGCATGGCCCGCAACTGGTATTCGGTCATCAGCCCTTCCAGCTCGCACAGGGCTTCCAGCGGATCGCTGCGCTCGTCGAGATGGGCCCGAGCCTCGCGTATCGCCAGTTCGTCGGGGGCCTTGAGCAAGGCCACCAGGATTTCCTGCTTGCCACCGAAATAATTCACCACCGTCGGCGCCGAGACACCGGCCCGGTTGGCGATCTGCTCCAGGGTGGTGGCGACGAAACCGTGGGTCTTGAACAGCGCCAGCGCGGCATCGGCGATCACCTGCCGACGCTGCTCCTTTTGCCGCTCCCTGAGTCCGGTCATGGGGTGTCCTGATGGGGTTGGGCGATAGCTCCCAGCCTACGGAAATCTCTTTTCGCCAACAAATATTTTCTTTACAAAAATATTTTATGATGACAAACATTATTCGGAACACCCCACCCTGGAGACCCGCCATGACCGCCGAACTCGACGCCAACCGCCCCACCCGTGACTATCAGGCCGCCGATGCCGCCCACCACATCCATGCGTTCGTCGACCAGAAGGCGCTCAACGCGGAAGGCCCGCGGGTGATGGTCGGCGGCGACCGCCTGACGCTCTGGGACAACGATGGCAAGCGCTACCTGGACGGCATGTCGGGCCTGTGGTGTACCAACCTCGGCTACGGCCGCAAGGACCTCGCCGCCGCCGCCCACGCGCAACTGCAACAGCTGCCCTATTACAATATGTTCTTCCACACCACCCACCCGACGGTGATCGAGCTGTCGGAGCTGCTGTTCAGCCTCTTGCCGACGCACTACAGCCACGCGATCTATACCAACTCCGGCTCCGAGGCCAACGAGGTGCTGATCCGCACGGTGCGCAAGTTCTGGCAGGTGATGGGCAAGCCCGAGAAGAAAATCATGATCGGCCGCTGGAACGGCTACCACGGCTCGACCCTGGCGGCCACGGCCCTGGGCGGCATGAAGTTCATGCACGAAATGGGCGGCACCATTCCTGATGTGGCGCACATCGACGAGCCGTACTGGTTCGCCCACGAAGGCGACCTGACACCAGAGGCGTTCGGCCTGCGCGCGGCCCGCCAACTGGAAGAGAAAATCCTCGAACTGGGCGCCGACAAGGTCGCCGCCTTTGTCGCCGAGCCGTTCCAGGGCGCTGGCGGGATGATCATTCCACCCGCTACCTACTGGCCGGAAATCCAGCGCATCTGTCGCCAGTACGACGTGCTGCTGTGCGCCGACGAAGTCATCGGCGGCTTCGGTCGCACCGGCGAATGGTTCGCCCACCAGACCTTCGGCTTCGAGCCCGACACGCTGTCCATCGCCAAGGGCCTGACCTCGGGCTACATCCCCATGGGCGGCCTGATCCTGTCACGACGCATGGCCGAGGCGCTGGTGGAAAAAGGCGGAGTGTTCGCCCACGGGCTGACCTATTCCGGCCACCCGGTGGCGGCGGCCGTGGCGATCGCCAACCTCAAGGCGTTGCGCGACGAAGGGGTGGTGCAGCAGGTGAAAACCGATACCGGACCGTACCTGCAGCGTTGCCTGCGGGAAGTGTTCGACCAGCATCCGCTGGTGGGTGAAGTGCAGGGCGTCGGCCTGGTCGCCGCGCTGCAGTTCGCCGAGGACAAGGCGACCCGCAAGCGCTTTGCCAACGAGAACGATATGGCTTGGCGCTGCCGCACCCTCGGCTTCGAGGAAGGCCTGATCATCCGCTCGACCCTGGGCCGCATGATCATGGCGCCGGCACTGATCGCCACGCGGGCGGAGCTGGACGAACTGGTGGACAAGACCCGCATCGTCGTCGACCGCACCGCGCGCGAGTATGGGCGCCTGTAGGCTACGCAGGGCGAGTGGCAAGCTTTTACCCTAGCCCAGCTTTTGCCTAAGCCAGCACCATAAAAAACCTCGTTTCGCCCGCGGCCACTCATGGACAGAATGCCGTCATACCCACCCCGCGCCCGGGCGGCCTTGAACAGGTTGCCCGGGACGCGGATGGCGAGTCTGGCCGGAAACAGGATACCCCACCATGACGTTTTCCATCGTCGCCCGTTGTGCCGAAACCGGCCAGCTGGGCATAGCCATCAGTTCTTCCAGTATTGCCGTGGGCGCCCGCTGCCCCTGGCTGCGTCCCAGCGTGGGCGCGGTCGCCACCCAGAACATCACCCTCCCCGCCTTGGGCCCGCACGTCCTCGACCAGCTGGAGCAAGGGCTGTCGCCGACCCAGGCGCTGGACAAGGCGCTGACCAGCAACGGCTACAGCCAGTTCCGCCAACTGACCGCGATCGACCACCTGGGCAATACCGCGCACTTCAGCGGCAGCGAAACCCTGGGCTGTCACAACGCGCTGTCCGGCGAACAGTGCGTGGCCGCCGGCAACCTGCTGGCGAACACCGCGGTGATCGAGGCCATGGTGCGCACCTTCGAGACCAGTGGCGGTCAGCTCGCCGATCGCCTGATCGCAGCGATGCAGGCCGCGGTGGCCGCCGGGGGCGAAGCCGGCCCGGTGCATTCGGCGGCGATGGTGGTGGTCGGCGAACTGATCTGGCCGATCATCGACCTGCGGGTCGACTGGGCCGACGAGGACCCGGTCGGCAAACTCGCACAACTGTGGACCGATTACCGCCCGCAGATGCAGGACTATCTCGTCCGCGCCCTCGATCCGACCAAGGCGCCGAGTTACGGCGTGCCCGGGGACGAATGAATGAGCAGCAGCCGTGAGGTACTGGCCGCGCTGATCGACTTCGACACCACCAGCCGCGAGTCCAACCTGCAACTGATCGAATTTGTCCGCGACTACCTGGCGCGCCTCGGCGTGCCTTGCGAGTTGATCTTCAATGAAGAGCGCAGCAAGGCCAACCTGTTCGCCACCCTGGGCCCGGTTGATCGCCCGGGTATCGTGCTGTCCGGCCACACCGATGTGGTGCCGGTGGATGGCCAGCCCTGGACGGTGGCGCCATTCGAACTCACCGAGCGGGACGGCCGCCTGTACGGCCGTGGCACCGCCGACATGAAAGGCTATATCGCCTGCGTGCTGGCGGCCGTGCCGCAGTTGCTGGCGGCGCCGTTGCGCATGCCGGTACACATTGCCCTGTCCTATGACGAGGAAGTCGGCTGCCTGGGCGTGCGCTCGCTGCTCGCCGAGCTCGCACAGCGACCACACAAGCCGCTGCTGTGCATCATCGGCGAGCCCACCGAACTCAAGCCGGTGCTGGGCCACAAGGGCAAGCTGGCGATGCGTTGCGATGTCCATGGCGCGGCCTGTCACTCGGCCTATGCACCGCAGGGCGTGAATGCCATCGAATACGCCGCCGAACTGATCGGCGAACTGGGCCGCATCGGCTCGCGCCTGCGCGCGGCCCATCTGCATGACCCGCGCTTCGACCCGCCCTTCAGCACCGTGCAGACCGGCGTGATCAGCGGCGGCAAGGCGCTCAATATCGTCCCCGCCGACTGCCGTTTCGACTTCGAGGTGCGCGCCCTGCCCAGCCAGGATCCCCGTGACGTCGCCCAACAGCTGGCGCAGTACGCCGAGCAACAGGTGCTGCCGAAAATGCAGGCGGTGGACGCCGGCAGCAGCATCCGCTTTTCCCAGCTGTCGGCCTACCCCGGACTGGCGACCGACCCGCAGAGCCAGGCGGCGCAGTTGATTGCGCAGTTCTGTGGATCGAGCGACTTCAGCACCGTCGCCTTTGGCACCGAAGGCGGCCTGTTCGACGCCATCGGCATCCCCACCGTGGTCTGTGGCCCTGGCAGCATGGACCAGGGCCACAAGCCCGATGAGTTCGTCAGTGTCGAGCAACTCCAGGCGTGCGATGCCATGCTCGCGCGCCTGACCCAGGCGCTGCGAACCTGACCCGGCTCAGGCGCCCGGCTTGGGCGCCAGCACTTCGCGACAGTGATCGACAAACAGCTGCGCCGGCTTGGTCAACTGCGAGCGGCGCAGCCACGCGGCGGACAACCCCGAGCCGGTGACCGTTTCAGCCAGGGGCACGCGCACCACTTTCTGCCCGTCGTAGGTGTAGTCCGAATGCGGCCGGGTCACCAGGATGGAAAATCCGAACCCGCGCCCGACCATGCCCCGGACCATCTCGATGGAGGGCGAACTGAACAGGATGTTCGGGGTCAGGCCCCGCTCCTCGAAGATGCTCACGAAGTAGGTGCGGCTGGGCTGCACATCCAGCAGCACCATCGGTTCCAGTACCAGGTCGTTCAACGAGACCTTGGCCTGGTTGGCGAAGCGATGACCTTCCGGCAACAGCGCATAAGGTTGCTGCGGCGCCATCAGTGGCACGGTGTCGATGGTGCTGTCCAGGTCGTGCTCGTAAAGAATCGCCAGGTCGATACTGCCGGAGGTCAGCGCCTGCACCAGTTCCTGCTGCTCGCCATCGCGGATACGGATTTCCACCCCCGGCCAGCGGTCGCGAAAGCCGGCGATCAGGCGCGGCAGATAGAGTGGCGCGACGGTTTCGAAGCAACCGATATCGATCTGCCCGGCGACCACATCGTTGTCCGCCAGGGCGTTCTGCTCGAACTCGTGGGCCACCCGCAGCAGTTCCTGGGCCTTGCGGTAGAAACGCGCCCCGCTGGGAGTCAACGACACACCCTGGGCGTGATGACGAATGAACAACTGCACGGCAAAGCTTTCTTCCAGGTGCTTGATCGCGGTCGAGACCGAGGGCTGGGCGATATAGAGCTTGCGCGAGGCTTCGGCGACGCTGCCGCACTCGACGGTGGTCACGAAATATTTGAGTTGTCGCAAGTTGTAAGCGGCCATGGCTACCTCGGAAGTGGCAAAGCGAATGCATCGACAGCACCCATCAAGAATCGGGCCGGGTCCCACAGGAGCGGTGCTTGCCCGCGCAGCTTTCGCAGGGCTCAAGGGCCCCTTCGCGGGCAAGCCTCGCTCCCACAAGGTTAGGTGATGTTTTCCATCTCCCGTTTTCCTGGATTTTGCGGTGTTCGCGGCGCGCGATAAACCAGTAATTTCCTCGGGCCTGACCTTAAAAAACCTGTCCAGGCGTGCGCCATCACGGTGCAGGGCTGGTGAGTTTTTTTATCGATAGCGAAGACATTTTTACTAATTTCCCGAGTCGCGTGCTTACCCCACTATCGAGGCCACCGATCGTGAACATAGCTCGTCGCGGGCTATCAGGGAGAATGCAGTGACTGACTTGAACACCTGGCAGCGCCTGGCCGGACAACAACGCCTGATCGATCTCGCCTGCATCGACGGGCGCGCCCACGCCGCCCGGGACGGGCGTACCTTCGCCGTTATCAACCCCGCCACCAATGCCCTGCTGGCCCATGTCGCCGCCTGCTCCGAGGCCGATATCGATCTGGCCGTGAGCGTGGCCCGCAACAGCTTCGCAAACGGCCCCTGGGCCCGCATGCAACCGCGGGAGCGCAAGGCGATCCTGCTGCGGCTGAGCGAACTGATCCTGGCCCATCGCGAGGAACTGGCCTTGCTGGATTCGTTGAGCATGGGCAAGCCGGTGATGGATGCCTACGCCATTGACGTCCCCGGCGCGGCCCAGGTGTTTGCCTGGTATGCCGAAAGCCTCGACAAGCTGTATGACCAGGTCGCGCCCACCGGGCCGGGCACCCTGGCGACCATCACCCGCGTGCCCCTGGGCGTGATCGCCGCCGTGGTGCCCTGGAATTTCCCGCTGGACATGGCCGCCTGGAAACTCGCCCCGGCCCTCGCCGCGGGCAACAGTGTGATCCTCAAGCCCGCCGAACAGTCGCCCTTCTCCGCCCTGCGCCTGGCCGAACTGGCCCTTGAGGCCGGTGTGCCGCCGGGCGTGCTGAACGTGGTCACCGGCCTTGGCGAACAGGCCGGTCGCGCCCTGGGCCTGCACCCGGATATCGATGCGCTGGCCTTCACCGGTTCAACCCAGGTCGGCAAATACTTCATGCAATACGCCGCGCAATCGAACCTCAAGCAGGTCTGGCTGGAATGCGGCGGCAAAAGCCCGAACCTGGTCTTCGCCGATTGCCAGGACCTCGACCTGGCGGCGGAAAAGGCCGCCTTCGGGATCTTCTTCAACCAGGGCGAAGTCTGTTCGGCCAACTCGCGCCTGCTGGTGGAGCGCTCCATTCACGATGAGTTCGTCGAGCGCCTGCAGGACAAGGCCCGGCACTGGCAACCGGGCGATCCCCTCGACCCGGCCAGCCGGATGGGCGCCCTGGTGGATGCCCGGCAAGCCGCGCGGGTGATGGCCCATATCGACCAGGCCAGCGCCGACGGTGCCCGCCGGGTGGCCGGTGGCGAACGAGTGACGATCAACGGCTCGGACAATTTCATCCAGCCGACGCTGTTCACCCGGGTCAGCCCCGAGATGCGCCTGTCCCGCGAGGAAGTGTTCGGCCCGGTGCTGGCGATCAGCGCCTTCGACGACGAAGACCACGCGGTACGAATGGCCAACGACCATGTCTATGGCCTGGCCGCGTCGGTGTGGAGCGACGACCTCAACCGCGCTCATCGCGTCGCCTCGCGCCTCAATGCCGGCACCGTGTCGGTCAATACCGTGGATGCGCTGGACGTCTGCGTGCCCTTTGGCGGCGGCAAGCAATCGGGTTTTGGCCGCGACCTGTCGCTGCATTCGTTCGACAAGTACACCCAGCTGAAGACCACCTGGTTTCAACTGCGCTGACCCTGGACTGCCCATGACCTCGCGGGCCGGCATACCGGCCCGCCTCCATCCATTACCTTAGCGGGGACACGCGCATGAAGACGCACTTCGACTATGTCATCGTCGGCGCCGGCTCATCGGGCTGCGTACTGGCGAACCGGCTGAGCGCCGACCCGGCCATCAGCGTCTGCCTGATCGAGGCCGGCGGCCACGACAACAGCCCACGCATCCAGACGCCGGCCGGTACCATCACCCTGTACAAGAGCAAAAAGTACAGCTGGAACTTCTTTTCCGCGCCGCAGCGCCACCTGGGCGGCCGTAGCCTGCACACACCGCGGGGCAAGGCCCTCGGCGGTTCCAGTTCGATGAACAGCATGATCTATATTCGCGGTCATGCCAGCGACTACGACCGCTGGGCGCAAGCCGGTTGTCCGGGCTGGGACTGGGCCGGGGTGCTGCCCTACTTCAAGAAATCCGAGAACAACCGGCTCGGCCAGGACCCGCGCCTGCATGGCAGCGCCGGCGAGCTGAATGTCGAGGCCGCCCGTGATCCCAACCCGGTGTCGACGCTGTTCGTGCAGGCCGCCGAGCGCCTGGGCCTGCGCCGCAACGACGACTTCAACGGCGAACGGCTCGAAGGCTGCGGGATCTACAACCTGACCCAGAAGAATGCCCGCCGGCTGTCCAGCTACCGGGCCTTTGTCGCGCCAGTGATCGACCGCCCCAATCTCACCGTGCTGACCGACTGCACCGTACAGTCGCTGATCGTCGAACTGCGCACCGCCAAGGGCGTCAGGGTCGAGGTGGACGGCAACCGGCACACCCTGCACGCCTACCGCGAGGTCATTCTCTGCGCCGGCGCCCTGGGCAGCCCGCAACTGCTGCTGGCGTCCGGTATCGGTCCGGCGCAGGAACTGCAGGCAGCCGGTATTGCGGTGGCCCACGACCTGCCCGGCGTCGGCAAGAACCTGCAGGACCACCTCGACGGCCTGGTCACGATCCGCTCCAGGAGCCCCTTGACCCTGGGATTCTCCCTGAGGTCCCTGCCGAGCGTGCTCGCCGCACCGCTGCGCTATCTGCTGGAAAAGAAAGGCTGGTTGACCACCAACTACGTCGAGGCCGGAGGCTTTGCCCGTACGCCCCTGGCCGATGCCCTGCCGGACGTGCAATTCCACTTTGTGCCGGGTTATCGCAGCCATCGCGGGCGATTGTTCGAATGGGGCCATGGCTACGCCCTGCATACCTGCGTGCTGCGCCCGAAAAGCATCGGCTCGCTGCACCTGGACCGTGACGGCAGGCTGGTCATCGATTTCAACTTCCTCGCCGATCCGACCGATGCCAGGGTGCTGGTCGAAGGCCTGAAGCTGGCCCGGCGTATTCTCGCCGCGCCGCAGTTCGACGGGATTCGGGGTGAGGAAATGCTGCCCGGCAAGACCGTGCAAACCGATGAACAACTGATGGACTACGTACGCAACCATGCCTCGACAGTGTTCCACCCGGTGGGCACCTGCAAGATGGGCGTCGATCCCATGAGCGTGGTCGGCCCCGATCTCAAGGTCCATGGCCTCAAGGGGCTGCGGGTGGTCGACGCCTCGATCATGCCGACCCTGGTCAGCGGCAACACCAACGCGCCGTGCATCATGATCGGCGAGAAAGCCGCGGACCTGATCCTGCGACAAGCGCCCCTGGGCGCCGCCGACGCGCGCAGCAGCGACCTTCTGGCAAGCTGATTGCTACTGCTGTGAAAAACGCCGCCACCCCGCACCGGGTGGCGGCGTTGTGCTGCGGGTTCGCCGGCCTGGAACGGCCGTCCCGGAGGATTTCGCCGCCTCAAGGCCAAGACAGCTTTTTCCTCATTAGCGACGACATATTTACTAATTTTCCTGGCTCGCGACATCAGCCAACATCAACCTCGCCCCAAAGAGGCACAAGGTCCGTCAGAGACCGCCAGGTCTGCTCAGTTTTTGGCGTCTAGCCCCACTGCCCCGAAATATACGAACTAAAAAACCATCATTCCGGGAGTGCACAATGATCAAGTCTTTCGTCTCGCGCTGCATCCGTCCGCTGGCCCTGACCGCTATCGCCGCCGGCGTTGCCAGCGGTGCCCAGGCCGGTACCCTGTCGATCGGTCATACCACCTGGGTCGGCTACGGCACCCTCTACCTGGCCAAGGACCTTGGCTACTTCAAGGAAAAGGGCCTGACCGTGGAGTTGCCGACCATCGAAGAAGCCTCCATGTACATGGCCGCCCAGGCCTCGGGCAAATTGTCCGGCTCGGCCTCGACCCTGGACGAGATCCTCAAGTACCGCCCGCAGTTCTGCTTCAAGGCCGTGGCCGCCCTGGACGAGAGCCATGGTGGCGATGGTGTGCTGGTGGGCAAGGACGTCAACAGCCTGCAAGACCTCAAGGGCAAGGCCGTGGCGGTCAACGAAGGTTCCGTCTCGCAGTTCTGGCTCAACTACCTGCTGAAGAACGCCGGCATGAAGATGAGCGACCTGACCATCCAGAACATGACCGCCGACGACGCGGCGACCGCCTTTATCGCCGGCCGCGTCCCCGCCGCCGTGACCTGGGAACCCCACCTGTCCACCGTGCGCGCCAAGCAGACCGGCAAGGTACTCGTGGACAGCAGCAGCACGCCAGGGGTGATCGTCGACGTGGTGGCCCTGAGCTGCGATGTGGTCGACAAGCAGCCGGACGATATCAAGGCCCTGGTCGCCGGCCTGTACAAGGCGGTGCAGTACACCCAGGAGCACCCGCAGGAAGCCTACGCGATCATGGCCAAGGGCGTGGGCGGCTACCTGGCGGATCCGAAGGAACTGGCCTCGGCGGCCAAGGGCGTGCGTTTCTATGACCAGGCCATGAGCGAAGCCCTGCTGGGCAGCAACGGCAGCAAGGGCACGGCTGAAAACGTCATCAAGCTGGCCAACGAGACCGCCAGCGAGTTGCAGGGCAAGCCTTACAACGTCAGCTACAGCGATCTGATCGACAACCGTTTCATCACCCCGAAATAGGAGGCGGCATGTCCAAGCGTAATTCGTGGTTCAACCGTTGCCTGACGCCCAAGACCGGCTTGCCGATCCAGGTGATCTGGAGCGCCAGCGCACTGGCCTGGGCGCTGCTGATCGGCCTCTGGGCCGTGCTGTCCTACGGTGGCGTGGTGCCGGCGATGTTCCTGCCCACCCCGGGCGCGGTCATGGATGCGGCCCTGCGCCTGGCCCATGACGGCACCCTGGGGCCGCATGTCTGGGCCAGCGTGGAAGTGGTCATGGTCGGTTTCGTGATCTCTTCGGTGGTGGCGGTGCCCATCGGCTTGCTGATGGGCAGTTTCCGGGTGGTGCAGGCGTTCCTGGAACCGCTGGTCAACTTCATCCGCTACCTGCCGGTGACCTCGTTCGTGCCGCTGTTCATCCTGTGGATCGGCATCGGCCTGGAACAGCGGGTCTCGGTGATCATCTTCGGGGTGTTCTTCCAGCAACTGGTGATGATCGCCGACGTGTCCAAGGGCATTTCCAAGGACCTGATCAACGCCTCCTACACCCTGGGCTCCACCCGCAGGGATGCGGTATTGCACGTCATCGCCCCGGCCTCGTTGCCGGGTGTGCTGGACACCTTGCGCGTCACCATGGGCTGGGCCTGGACCTACCTGGTGGTGGCCGAACTGGTGGCGGCTTCCAGCGGCCTGGGCTACCTCAGTCTCAAGGCCATGCGAGGCTTTCAGGTCGACGTGATTTTCCTGGCGATCGCTGTCATCGGCCTGCTGGGCCTGGTCACCGATCAACTGTTCAGACTTCTTCGCTTGAAGGTGGCCGCATGGGCTCAGTAACCGCGACAATGCCAAGGCTCGTCACGCCGACGAACATCGCCCCCGAGGCCGCTGCGCGGCTGCGGGTCGACAATGTCAGCCTGCAATACAAGACGCCCTCGGGCGACACCTTCACCGCGTTGGAAAATGTTTCTTTCGAAGTCCCCGACCAGCAGTTCGCGGTCCTGGTCGGCCCTTCGGGCTGCGGCAAATCGAGCCTGCTCTACCTGACGGCGGGGCTGGCCGAGCCTACCTCGGGCGAAATCTACGTCGGCGGCCAGCAGGTCGACGGCCCCGGCGCCGACCGCGGCATGGTGTTCCAGAGCTACACCCTGTTTCCCTGGCTGACGGTACGCAAGAACATCGAGTTCGGCCTCAAGCGCCGTGGCATCCCCGCCGCCGAGCGCCGCGAGACGGTCGACTACTACCTGAACGAAGTCGGCCTGCTGCGCTTTGCCGACAACTACTCCAAGCAACTGTCGGGCGGGATGATGCAACGGGTGGCGATTGCCCGCGCCCTGGCCAACGACCCGCAGATCCTGCTGATGGACGAACCTTTCGGCGCGCTGGACAGCCAGACGCGACTGCAGATGCAGCAACTGCTGCTGAAGGTCTGGGAAAACACCAAGAAAACCGTGTTGTTCGTAACCCATGACATCGACGAAGCCATCCTGCTGGGGGATCGTATCTTCGTCATGGGTGCCCGGCCCGGGCGGATCAAAGAGGTACTGGATGTACCCATCGGTCGCCCGAGAAACCTGGACATGGTCATGGAACCTTCGTTTATCCGGATGAAGCGGGAGATCTTTCACCTGCTCCATGATGGACCGGAGGAACAGCACTAGGCCGGGCTTATCTTCGGGGACTGGAAGGCCCAATCGGTGAGGATTGGGCCAGGTTTCTTCTTGGGGGTTTGGTATTTCAAGCGTCACATTTGAGTTTGTGCTGATCCCATCGCTTCGCCAGCAATTCAAGCTCTTGATTTTCGTTGTGGGCAATGGACTGGCGAGAAAGACGTCCATTGATGATGATCGTGAGAACGGCGGCTTCGGCACCTAGCAGGATTACCACCGTCTGAACCCAAAATCCGATGGTTTCACCAAGAATCTTGAGTGGCTGCTCTATGGCAACTGAATCCATTCAATAATCTTCCCATCCATCCTTTATGCAGGCTGTCATCACATTGTCCTCCTGATTGGTGCTTTCCATGGCTTAACAACATCTCGACGGACGCTACACCACCGAGGAGCCTCAAGTACCTGCCATGAAACGTTTTGAGAAAAAAGCAAACCGTGTCGCGACAAAGGGTAAAAGGAGACGAGCCGTACACAGGTTTGCAGACCGGCAACAAAGGAACCGGCAGGCCAAAGCCTCCTGCGCACAACTCGCCATAACGTGGACACCAAACGCTGATTGCGCGGCGCTGTGCGCCTGCTCCCTATGGCTGCGAAGCTCGCGCCTCCGAATTTTCGGCGACCTCTCGAACCAACGGTATCCGCCGCATTTGGTGCACGCAATGCTCTTCCATGCCTGAAATACGTGGGAAATATTAGATTTTTCAGCAAGCTACTTCTTCATAAAAAGCAATGGCAAGTAGCCATATCCCTTGCGCTGGTTATTTAGTAGCATCTTGGGCTTAACCACTTTTCTACAAGGAATGTTATGAAGCGGGTAGTCACTTTTCTTCTCTTGGCAACCCTTTTGGGTTGCTCAAAAAAAGATGCTGAGTCTGCAATTTCCGATATCACCGTCTACGCCATCGCTTATGCCATCCACTACAAGGACACTCACAATCCTGCGCTCGCCGCCCAATGTGCCAGAAGTGTTAGCGAGAAATATGCAAATTTGACTGACATAGAACAAATCGCCGCGTTTGCGCCCAAGGCTTTCAAGGGGTTGAGGGCGACTTACCAATGCGCAGCGTCACAGATGGCTTATGCCAATGACTTGCTCAACGCCAGGGAAATCAGCTCCGTCCCGATTCCGCTGATCTGCTTCGAAAAAGAGAACATGGCGGCCATGCAGGCACTGGAGCCTGCCACTCGGGAATTCATCGTTCCCGTCTGTAGCACCAAGAGCTAATGAAGGACTCCATGGACCTGAGCGTTCACACTGCCCTCAGTTCAAAATGTTGCCTGAGAAGAAACCATGTTTGATTTTATCCTCGGGATTCTGCAAGGAGTGGACCTTCTGGATTCCGAGGCCCAGAAAGACAACTCGCCCACATGGCTTCGACGACATCGAAAGTTGATCCGGGTGTTGTTTATCATCTGCATGTACCCCTTCTACGCAGGACTGCTGATTCTCCTGATCATATGGTTGATCAACCTGGGGCCAGTGGCGCAGAAAGTGGCTATGGGGGTAGTCGCGATCCAGGTGCTGGGCCTCCTCGCATTACTGGATCGCCGGCGCCGAACTCCCCGAGCTGCGGGCCGCCGCTCAAACGGGACTTGAGCTCATCCCAGCCCATCGATAGTGGAGCTCAGGCCCCCGCTGCTGCCCGATTCGCGCGATAAACCGACCAGCCATAAAACGCCAGGGCCACGCCCGCCAGCACGCCGCCCACCACACCGATATAGGCGAATCCGAGCTGTCGGCCGACCCAACTGCCCACCAGTGCTCCGCCACCGATGCCGATGTTGTAGATCCCCGAGAACAGTGCCATCGCCACATCGGTAGCGTCCGGTGCCAGCACCAGTACCTTGCGCTGCAGCGACAGGCCGAAGCCCATGATCGCCATGCCCCAGAACACGCTGAGCACGCCCAGGGTCGAAACGTCCCCGCTCAACGGCAGCAGCAAGGCCAGGCACACCACCAGTAACGAGGTGGCCGCGATCAGAAAGCTTTGCGGGTGCTGGCGGTTGAAGCGACTGAACAGCAGCGACCCGAAAATCCCCGCGCCCCCGAACAACAGCAGGATCAGGGTCACCACCTCGCCACTCATGCCCGCCACCGTCTTGATGAAGGGTTCGATGTAGCTGTAGGCCGTGAACTGCGCGGTGATTACCGTTGCCGTGAGGATGTAGACCGCCACCAGGGCAGGACGCTTGAACAGCACCGGCAGGCTTCTCAGGGAACCCGAGTTCTGGCTTGGCAACAGCGGCAAGGTCCTGGCCAGCCACAGTACCAGTGCGCCGGCCATCAAGGCGATCACCAGGAAGGTGGTGCGCCAGCCCATGGCTTCGCCGAGCAATCGGCCCAGGGGAATACCCAGCACCATCGCCATGGACGTACCGGTCGCCAGCAACCCCAGCGCCTGGACCTGCTTGCCCGGTGGCGCCACCCGCACCGCCAGGGAGGCGGTGATGGACCAGAACAATGCATGGGACAAGGCGATGCCGATACGGCTCACCATCAGGACGCCAAAGCCGGTGGCCAGGCTGGACAGCACATGGCTGACAATAAACAGCCCGAACAACACCATCAACAATTTGCGCCGCTCGACGTTGCGGGTGAGCAGCATGATCGGCAGCGAGGTCAGCGACACGACCCAGGCGTAGATGGTGAGCATCAGCCCGACCTGGGCGGTCGACATGTCGAAGCTGTCGCCGATGGCGCTCAACAGGCCGACCGGCACGAACTCGGTGGTGTTGAAGACAAAGGCGGCCAAGGCCAGGGCAATGACCTGGTGCCAGTTGCCGGTGTGTTCAGGTGCAGGGGTGTTCATTGGAAATCCGTCATACGCTATCAAGGCTCAAGCGGCCGGGAGGTTATTCGCCGGGCGCTTGAAAGAAAAGCAGGTCGAGGTGAAATGCCTGACTCATGGAGTGCAAGTATCGCTCCTTGGAGAGGATTCGTTGCGGGAAAGTTGCGATCGGCTTCGTGAAATCCCGGCCCCGCCGCCCCTCAGACCTTGAAGCGCCCGACCGTGGCATGCAGATCGCCGGCCATCTGCGCCAGTTCCTGCCCCGACCTGTCGGTCTGCTGCGCCCCCAGCATGACCTGCTCCGACAGCGTGCGAATGCCCACCAGGTTACGATCCACCTCCCGCGCCACCTGCGCCTGCTGTTCGGTGGCGGCGGCGATCAACTGATTACGCTCGTTGATCTGCGAGATCGAGCCGGTGATCTCATCCAGCGCCTCGCCCGAGCGTTGCGCGATGGCCAGCGTGGCACCGACCAGGTCACGGCTGTTCTGCATGGCCGTGACCGCCTGCCCGGTGTCCTGGCGGATATTGCCGATCATCTGCTCGATCTCCTGGGTCGACACCTGGGTGCGATGGGCCAGCGCCCGCACTTCATCGGCCACTACCGCGAAGCCACGTCCGGCGTCTCCCGCCCGTGCCGCCTCAATGGCCGCATTGAGGGCCAGCAGGTTGGTCTGCTCGGCAATGCTGCGGATCACGTCCAGCACGGCGCTGATGCCCTGCACGCGGTCGGCCAGTTGCTGGATGCGCCCGGAAGTGTCGGTCACACCGTTTGCCAGGGCACCGATGGAAGTCACGGTTTCCTGCACCTGTTCACGCCCGCGCTGCGCCGTCTGCTCCGACACCCGCGACGCTTCGCTGGTGCTGATCGCATTGCGCGCCACCTCCTCCACGGCCGCCATCATCTGGTTGACCGCCGTGGCCGCCTGTTCGATCTCCAGTCCCTGGGCCTTGAGGCTGGTGCTGGTCTGGCCGCTGACCCGGCTCAAGGCCTGCGAGGAACTGGCCACGCGATCCACCGAGGCGGCGATCTGCGTGACCAGGGTGTGCAGGTTCTGCTGCATCGCCTGCATATGAGTCATCACACTGACCCCGTTGCCCGGGCGCGCCGGCACCTCGATGGTCAGGTCGCCCTCGGCGATCAGGCTCAGCACTCGCGCGGCATCGGCCGGTTCGCCCCCCAGGGGACGGGTGACACTGCGAGTGACGATAATCGCCGCCACACCAACCGTGACCAGACACAGCACAAACAGCCCCAGCATATTCAGGCGGGCATCGTCATAAAGGGTTTGCGCGGCGACCTGGCGCTCGGCGAACAGCCGGCCCTGGAAAGCCATCAGCGCATCCAGGCTCTTGTACACCTCGCGCTCGGCGGGGATCACCTGCTCATTGAGCTGCGCCGTGGCCTCGTCGATCTTGCCGCCACGAATCAGCGCCTGGACCTTCACAAAGGCGGCGACATACGCCTCGCGACGACTTTTCAGCGCGGCGAAAGCAGCCTTGCCTTCAGCGGTTGGCAACAACGGCTCCAGAACCGTGAACGCCTGGCTGATCGCCTGCCGGGTGGCGTCGATGGACTGCTGCACCTGCTGGTTGTCCTTGTTGATCAGCAAGTCGCGGGTATTGCGGCCGTTGTCGCGCACGCCGGTGGCGATCACCATGATCGGATCGATCTTCGGCCAGTCCTGCTTGACGATCACCACCGCCTGCTCCTTGAGGATCTCCATGTCATGCGAGGCATACAGCCCCATGGCGATCAGCGCCAACGGCGCCACGGCAAACCCTATGACAATACGTTTGGCCGTACTGAGTCTGGACATATCAACTGCATTCCCGATCGATGGTTGCCCGAACAAAAAAACGCCTGAAGCCTTTCGGCTCCAGGCGTCGTTGCCTGTTCGAATTCATGGTGCAAAGTGGCCAGGCGGATACCGCCCAATCGGCATCGATCCTCGTTGACCGATGCGGCGTGCCTGCCTGGTGCTGGAGACCGGCAAGCGTCAGGTAATGGCTTGCAGCGTTTGTGCCATCAGTGCGGCCAGTACTGCTGGCCGTCCCTGATACCCCGAAACGCGCAACTCCAGGTCATCAGCAGCCGCTTCAAATGGGCGCAAGAATGGATCGGGTGCACCGGCATGGTGAGTCCAGGTACTGAGCAAGCAGTCCATTGACGAGAAAAGAGAGTCGGCAGTCGAACGGAAAACTTGGCGCGAGGTTCTGTCGCTATAATGCTCGGCGGCAGCTGACTGTTGGCCTGCCATGAATCAATCTGCCCTTAATCGTCGAAGGTCCGCAAATGCCAAAGACACAGCCATCAGGCACCTCGACCGCCACCGCGGCAGACATCGAAAAATCCATCCAGGCCTTGAACAAAATGGCCGAACGGCTGTGGGGGGATGGTCGCGAGACCGAGGCCAAAGCCCTTCTCGATGCCCTGGATGCGTTGAACCGGGCGCTGGACAGGATCCGGATCGGCGAGAGTCGCCGGGCGGTGACGCTTCATTGAGTGACTTGGGGGCTCAGGCGCAACGGGATGCACATGCGCCTGTCCTATGCTTGTGCATCTGACTCTCCGTTCAGGACATTGAAATGCCTGCCTCCGAATCCCCGCTCCTGCAAAGCTGGCACCACAACGCCCACGCCTGGATCGATGCCGTGCGCAGCGGCGCCATCGAAAGCCGCCGCCAGGTCACCGACCAGGCCATCCTGCTCGCAGTGCTAGGCCGTCAGCCCGAACGCGTGCTCGACCTGGGCTGCGGCGAAGGCTGGCTGTTGCGGGCGCTGGCGCAACGGGCCATCAACGCGGTCGGGGTGGACGGCGATGTAACCCTGGTCGAAGCGGCGCGGGCGGCGGGTTCCGCGCAGGTGCATTTGGCGAGTTATGAAGAGTTGGTGGCGGCAACAGTCGACATCGGCCGCGATTACGAGCTGATCTGCGCCAACTTCGCCCTGCTGCACCAGGACATCATCCCGTTACTCGCCGCCATGAGTGCCCTGCTCGCCCCCGGCGGAGCGCTGGTGATCCAGACGCTGCATCCGTGGACCGCGGCGGCGGGCGATTACCAGGATGGCTGGCGAACCGAGACCTTCGACGGATTCAAGGGACAGTGGCAGCCCATGCCGTGGTATTTCCGTACCCTGTCCAGCTGGCTCAACGCACTGGATATGGCGGGTTTGCGACTGGCCACCCTGCAGGAGCCACAGCACCCGCAAAGTCCCGTGCCGCAGTCGTTGCTGTTAGTCGCCGAGCAACGGGAGTGAGCGCTCAACCAGGGGCTCAAACACAACACCCCCAGGGCGCGCCACATGGCTATCGCGCAATCGCTCACTCTGGCCTGTAAGCCCGCGCCACCGCTTCAGCCGCCGCAAAATCCGGGGTCATGGCCCGGTCGGTGGCCATGAAGGTGACCTTCCTGCGCAGCGCGTCATACAGGCCCGCGGTCTTCGGCGCCAGGACAAAGCCCTTGCCGCCCTGCTTGCGCAGGTCGATCGCCTGGGCATCATGTACGAGCACGATGCCCAGCAGCTCGTAGCTGTTGTCGATCTGCTGTTGCAGGCGCTCGACCACCATCGGTGCGTTGGTGGCGATGTCCTCGATATCGCCGGCCACCGGAAAGTAATCCATGGACACCGGCATCGCCAGATTCTTGTTCTGCATCGCCAGCATCGCCGCCGGTTTCTCCATGGCGCCGAATGCGTGGACCGTCTTGTCGGTACCGAGGAAACGCGTAAGGCCAGTGATGCCCGGGTTGTTGAGCTTGATGATCTGCTGCACGTTGGCCAGGGAGTTGTGGGCCAGGGCCAGGCTCAGTTGCTCGAACGCCAGCACCCAGGGCAGCGGCTCGAAATTGGCGCTGGGCAGCACCGCGCCTTTCACGCCGTTGCTGTCGACATAGCCGAAAGCGTCCTGGTCGCGGTCCGACGGCGCGCTGACATCCAGGGCGATGCCCGGGTTATCGTCGGAGTGGTTGAGCTGGATGGTCAATTGCTCGTTGGCCAGGCCGTAGCTGCGCTGCAGTTCGGCGAGCAGGTACACGCCGGAACGGAAGCTCAGCGGATCCTGCAACGGCCGCTGGTCGTCGTGCTGCCACAGGCTGGCGCCTTGCAGCAAATCCCGCAGCTGCGCGCCCATGGCCCGCACTTCGGGGTATGGTCGCAGGGCCAGGGTGTTTTCCAGGAACGGCGAGACGTTGCCGTTCAGGCCTTGCAAGCTCAGGGTGAAGGTCAGCGTATTGAGCGGCAGCAGATGGGCCAGGTCATTCAACGCCAGGGCGGCATTGGCGGCAGACCAGGCATTGGAGCTGAGGATCGACAGGGCATCCTTGGCATACGGCACGATGGCCTTGGTGCCCGTGCTTTGCAGCGCCTGCTTCGCCGGGACCCTGGCCCCCTGATAGAACACCTCGCCTTCCCCCAGCATCGCCAGGCCGACATGGCTCAGCACGGTGATATCACCCTCGCCCACCGAGCCGTGAACCGGCACATACGGCGTGATGCCCTTGTTCAGGAAAGCCACATAGGCATCAACGATCTCTGGCGCCACCCCGCCGCTGCCGGTGAGCAGGGTATTCAGGCGCACCACCATGGCCGCACGTACGGCGCGTACCGTGGCCGGGGCGCCCGCACCGCCGGAATGTGCGTGCAACAGGCCGATATTGAATTGGCGCGAGGCCTCAATCACTTCCTGGCTCAATTGACCATGGATGTCGACCATTTTCCGGTCTTTGTTAAGCCCCACGCCGACGGTCAGGCCGTAGATTTTCTGACCGTGGCGAGCCGCTTCGAGCAGCACCTGATGACCTTGCGCGACGCGCTGGGTGGCCGACGCCACCACCGTGACCGGTTCGCCATCCGCCACTTGGGCGATGATCGCCGGCGTGATGGATCGGCCATCGAGTTGCACCGCGAAAATGAACGGGCTGAATCCTGCGCACACCGTGGAAACCAACAGCAAAGCGAGCCTGTTTAGCATGATGAACCTTCGAGGTTATGCAAGTGGGGAGTGGCAGGGACCGGTTGGCCGGCCCTTGCACGGATCATTGGGTGGATGAGGTGTTACGGGCGATGGAACACAAGGTCAGCAGCGCGATGACACTGGCGATCATCACGTACCAGGCCGGGGCAAAACGCGTGGCGGTGTTATCCGCCAGCCATGTCAGGATCGCCGGAGCAAAGCCGCCAAACACCGTGACCGCCAGGTTGTAGGAAACGGACATGCCACTGGCCCGCACCTCGGTGGGAAACAGGTCGGCCAGGGCCTTGGGCGCCACGCCGACAAACAGCGAGATCAGCGCGCAGAACAGCGTTTGCACCAGGATCAACATGCCGGTGGTGTGAACCTGATCGAGCAGCACCAGCAACGGATACGGCGCGACCAGCAACAACCCCGCCCCCGTGGCGAGAATGCGGTAGGTGCCCACCCGATCGGACCAGGAGCCGGCCATCACACAGGCCACGACCATCGCGCAGTTGCCGATCAGCGCGGCGAGAAACGCCTGGTGACTTTCAAAATGCAGCACCCGCTGCATATAGATCGGCATGTAGATCACCAGCGAATACACGCTGATGGCCCACAACACCGACAACCCGGTGCCCTGGAGCAGTGCGCGTTGCTGGCTTTTGAACAGGTGCATCAGGGGTGCCAGCGGGGCCGCCTCGGGCTGATGCTCGCGACGCGCCTGCTCGGCCTCGAACACCGGGGTTTCATGCAGGGTACGACGCATCCACAGGCCAATCGGCGCGATGGACAACCCCAGGATGAAGGGAATACGCCAGCCCCAGTCGCCGACCTGCTCATGGGTCAGGGTCAGGGTGACCGCCGTGGCCACCAGTGCGCCCAGCACGTTGGAAATGCCCATGCTCGCCTGCAACCAGGACGCGTACTGGCCTTTTTTATCGGCCGGCGCATGCTCGATCAGGAACGCCGCCGCCCCGCCCACTTCACCACCGGCGGAAAAACCCTGCAGCACCCGTCCACACAGGATCAACAGCGGCGCACCGATACCGATGGCGCTGTAGGGCGGCGCGAACGCGATGATCGCCGTGCCCGCCGCCATGGTCAGAATGGTCAACATCAGGGCGGCCTTGCGCCCTACCCGATCGCCGTACGCGCCGATCACCAGTGCCCCGAGGGGGCGGATCACAAAGCCGATGCCGAACGCCAGGAACGCCTCGAACAACTGCGCCCCCGCGTCCTGCTGCGCAAAGAAGTTCTGCGCGATGTACACCGCAAAAAACGCGTACACCGAAAAGTCATACCACTCCAGGGCATTGCCGATGGACGCGGCGGCAATCGCCCTGCGCCCGCTGTGGTGCCCGGCCGGGACCGCCGTCCCGGGGGGGACGGAGTGAATCATCACGGGCGCAATCGTGTTTTTATTATTCATGCTCATCGCCTGGGGTCAGTGGGCTGCCAACGGGATATAGGGCAAGGCCTTGCGGGAAATTTCGTCGAGCGACTCCGGGTAACCCGCATCGGCATAACGCATCACCCCGACGCTGGTGTCATTGGTCATCACCAGCTGCAAGCGCTGTGCCGCGGCCTCGCTGCCATCGGCCACGGTGGTCACGCCGGAGCTGGTCATATAGCCGCTGTAGCCGCCGCCACCGGAGTGGATCACCACCAGGTCGGCCATCGAGCAGCAGTTCATCAGCGCGTTGAGCAACGGCCAGTCGGCGATGGCGTCGGAACCGTCGCGCATGTTCTCGGTCATGATGTTCGGATGGGCCATGGCGCCGGCATCCAGGTGATCGCGGCTGAAGGCGATCGGGCCCTTGAGCCGACCGTCGGCGACCATGCGGTTGACCTCCAGCGCCAACTCGGTGCGCTCACCGTGGCCCAGCCAGGCGATCCGCGCCGGCAAGCCCTCAAACGGCACGTACTGGCGCGCCAGGTGAATCCAGTTGCTGACGATCCGGTTATCGGCGAATCGCTGCAGCAGGTAGTCGTCGATCACGCGGATATCGTCACTGTCGTTGGACAGCGCCATCCAGCGAAACGGCCCGATGGCCCGGCAGAACAGCGGCCGCAGATAGGCCTCGGTAAAGATCGGAATCTCGAAGGCACGGGACACGCCGCCCTGATGGGCGTGGGTACGGATCAGGTTGCCGTTGTCGAACACCACCGCGCCACGGTCCTTGAAGCCAAGCATGGCTTCCACATGGGCGACGATGGAACGGCGGCTGGCGTCCATCAGGCCATTGATATCGCTTTCACGCTGCTGCCTGACCTGCTCCAGGCTGTAGCCGGCCGGCACGTAGCCATAGACCAGGTCGTGGGCGGCGGTCTGGTCGGTGACGATATCGGGGACGATGCCCCGCGCGAGGATCTGCGGATAGATCTCGGCAGCGTTGCCCAGCAGGCCGACGGAGATCGGCACGCGTTTCGCCCGGGCGTCGGCGATCATCGCCAGGGCGCTGTCGAGGTCCGGCGCCTGGTGTTGCAGGAAGCCGATCTTCATGCGCTTGTCGAGGCTCTTCTGGTTGACCTCGACGGTGAGGATCGTCGCGTTGCACATGGTGCCGGCCAGGGGTTGCGCGCCGCCCATGCCGCCGAGGCCGGCGGTGAGAATGAAGCGCCCGGTCAGGTCACCATTGAAGTGCTTTTCAGCGATACGCGAGAAAATCTCGTATGTGCCCTGGATCACTCCTTGTGAGCCAATGTACTGCCAGGCGCCGGCCGTCAGCCCTCCCCAGCAGATCAGGTTGTCTTTTTCCCACTGGTAGAAATTTTCCGCCCTGGCCCACTGACCGACCATATTGCAGTTGGCCATGATCACCAGCGGCGCATTCGCGTGGGTCTGCAACAAGCCGATGGGCTTGCCGGACTGGATCATCAGCGTCTGGTCTTCACGCATGGTTTTCAGCGCGTGGACGATGGCATCGTGGGACGGCCAGTCCCGCGCCGCACGGCCCAGGGCGGCATAGACCACCAGTTCCTCAGGGTTTTCGCCCACCGCCAAAACGTTTTCCAGCAGGCGCAACAGGGCTTCCTGGCGCCAGCCGCGGCACCGCAGTTGGTTACCGCCGGTCACGGTGAAAGACTTGCTCATGACCGCGCTCCCTGATCCAGGTAGCTGAACAATTCAATCCCCAGGGTCTTCTCCACCGAGGGGTACACCGCCGGGTCAATCACCGACGACGACAGCGGAATCTGCCGATGGTGAATATGGAAAATCACCACTTCCATGCCCGGCTTGAGCTGACCGGCGCTGATGGGGTTGCCCTGCATATCCAGGGTGGTGATCACGTCCGGGTAGGTCGCCAGTCGCTGGCCCTGGGCATCGTCCACCGCCATGTGCTCATTCATCACATGCACCCGGCACATCCCGCTGCCCTGGCCAATATCCACCACCCCCACATCGAACGCTTCGTCGGTGTAACGCAAGGTGTTGGCCGTGACCTTGCCACTGCCGAGAATGTGCCCGCCGGTGTAGCTGCAGATCGCGTCGATCACCGCGCTGCCGCCCTTGCCGCCGGCGGCGATGATCGCCTCGCCCAGGCCGAGGGCCTGGCTGATACCGCCGAGCGCGGCGTGCTGGCGAACATAGGAAGCGGGAATCGGGTTGCGGCAACTGGCGATAAAGCCACCCGACATGTCGGACGCCTTGCGCAGGATCGGTGAGACTTTGGCGGTGGCGCCCTTGACCACCAGTTCGATGTAGGCGTTGTTCTTGCGGTTGCCGCCCACGGCGGCCTGGATCATCGGTGCCGTGCTGGACGCCAGCCCCAGGGAGCCCATGTCGCCGGTGGGGTGCGCCCGCAGATCGCCGACGGCATCGATGACCTTGGTGCCGAGAATTGCCGACGGCAACCAGCCGTTGAGGGTGCTGGACATGCCGTTCTGGCCGACGATCAGGCCATGGATCGGCGCGCCCAGCTCCTGCTGTACCAACTGCACGGCCTTGACGTAATCGACGCCGAGCATCTGCCAGTCGGTGAGGCCACCGGGCGCACCGATGGCGGCGGCCGTGGCGATCCAGGCGTCATCCGCCACTTCATCCAGGCTGACCAGTTCCGGCCGGCCGATGGTCACGGCCAGACGGCCCAGTTCAAGGCCATGCTCGACCCAGCCACCGCCCCCACAAGCGAAGACGGAACCGCCCTTCACCGCGGCGTCCACATCCTTCAGCGTCAACACGCGCCCCATGTCTATTTCCTCTTTCGGCCTGTCTGATTATTCGTCGCGCACCGGCTCCAAAAGCCTTGGCCAATGGGTGGTTGCGCTGCATGGAGCCGATACTAGGGGGCGTTCAATCGTGTTGTCGTATTACTTTTTATTGCTTACGCATAACAGAATGTTAAGGATTTTTCTGACGCACTCGCAGGCCGATCAGCCCTGAACCTTCACCGCTTCCAGGGTCTCGATAAAGCGCTGGGCCAGGCGCGACAACGGTTCGTACATGCCGTGGACGATGCTGATCGGCGTGTTCGCCGTGGGCTCCACCGGACGGAACACCACGTTGGTCCACACCGGCCCCAGGGCGGTGATTTCATCGAGCAGGGCGATGCCCGCCCCGGCCTGTACCAGTGCACAGGCCACGTGAATCTGCTGCACCTCCACCGCCGAACGCAGGACGATATTGCGCTCGGCCAGCAGCTTCCTCACCAGGCGGCCGACGGGAATGTCGGTGCCGTAGCCAATGAACGGCTGATCCACCAGGTCCTCCAGTTGAATCACCGATTTGGCCGTCAGCGGGTGATCCACCGGTAGCGCAGCCACCAGGCGGTTTTCGTACAGCTCGCGGGATTCGACATTGGGATGGCCTTCGTGCAGGAAGGCGATGCCCAGTTCCACCTGCTGGGTGATCACCGCCTGCAGCAGCACATCGGGAATCATCGTGTGCAGGATCACCCGTGCCTCGGGCAATTCGCGGTGAAAGCGGGCGATGGCCGCCGGAATCAGGCTCAGCCCCAGGCTGGGGCTGCAGGCGATGCGCAGGTGGCCCATGCGATTCTGGATCAGGTCTTCGGCCACCTCATTGACTCGCTGCACCCCCTGATACACCGAGTTGACCTCGGCAAACAGAATGCGCGCCTCGGGCGTGGGGTACAGCCGTCCCTTGATGCGCTCGAACAGCACCAGGCCCAGGCGCTGTTCGGTGTAGGACAACAACCGTGACACCGCCGGCTGTGACACGTGCAGCAGTTTGGTGGCGCCGCTGATGGAGCCGGTCAGCATGATGGCGCGAAACACTTCGATCTGCTTCAGGTTCACTTCGGTCGCTCCCGCAAAAGGCATAACAACGTGTTATGCATGAGCAATAAACAAGCATAAGACATGATGAAAACGCGCAACTTACACTGGCCCCCTCATCGGTACAAGACGACAAGAAAGGCCTGTCGCTTCTGGCTTTTCCAGACGCAAACAGGCAACTGAACGAGGGTTCCAAGCACATGGGCGAGTACGATTTAATGGTGTTGGGCAACCTGGTCGATGCAGACCGGGTAACCGAAAACGGTTGGTTGGCGGTGCGCGACGGCAAGATCGCCGCCAGCGGCAACGGCCAGCCGCCACAGGCGCGGGAGGTGCTGGATGCACGGGGCAAATGGGTGTTGCCCGGGGTGATCGACGGCCAGGTTCATTCCGGCAGCCAGGCCAACCAGGAAGGCCTGGGCTGGGCTTCGCGGGCGGCCGCCGCTGGCGGGATCACCGTGATGGTGGACATGCCCTACGACGATCCGGAGCCCATGGCTTGCCGCGAGTTGCTGGAAGGCAAGATCGCCGAGGTGGAGCGCGATTGCCATGTGGACGTGGCGCTGTTCGGCACCCTGAACAAGACCCATGGTTTCGCCGCCGCGGCCGGGCTGATCGAGGCCGGTGTGTGCGCCTTCAAGTTCTCCACCTTCGAGGCCAGCCCCGGCCGTTTCCCGCGCGTGGAAGAAGACGATCTGCAGACCGCCTTCGAACTGATCGCCCCCAGCGGCCTGGCCTGCGCCGTGCACAACCAGATGCAGGAACTGACCCGCAAGAACATCCAGGCCTTGCAGGCGGCCAACGACACCGGCTGGGACGCGTTCCTTCGCGCCCATACGCCGCTGATCGAAGACCTGGCCACGGTGCAGATCTATGAAATCGGCGCCCAGACCGGCGCCCGCGCCCATGCGGTGCATGTCTCCACCTCCCGAGGCTTCGAGCTGTACCAGATGTACAGGAACGCCGGGCACGACGTCAGCATCGAGACCTGTGTGCAGTACCTGATGCTCAACCACGAGGAACACACCCGCCGCTTCGGCGCCAGGACCAAGCACTACCCGCCGATTCGTCCCAGGGCCGAGTCGGAAAAACTCTGGGGGCATATCGCCGAAGGGCGTTGCACCTTCGTCTCGTCCGACCACGTGAGCTGGGGCCTGGAGCGCAAGGGCAATCCGGATGTGTTCAAGAACGCCTCCGGTGGCCCGGGCCTGGAAACCCTGCTGCCTGCCTTGTGGACCGGTTGCGAGCAGCATGGTCTGCCGCCCACCACCGTCGCCCAACTGCTGTGCCGCAATCCCGCCCGGCACTTTCTGCTGGATGACCGCAAGGGTTCGTTCGAGGTGGGCAAGGATGCCGACTTCGTGATTCTCAACCCGCAAAAATACCGCTTCGACCCGAGCACCAGCCTGTCCGCCGTGACCTGGAGCGCCTTCGAAGGCATGGAGTTCAGCGTGCGCGTCGAGGCCACCTATTGCCGGGGCCAGGCCGTGTTCAAAAACCACACGATCATCAACCAGGCCGGCTATGGACGCTTCCTGCGCCCCCGCGCCAACACCGTGGAAGCCAGCCAATGAACGTCACTGACCTGATCAACTCCGAACGCCTGTGGGCACGCACTGTGCGCCTGTCCGAATTCACCCGCGACGACATGCCCTGGACCCGCCGGGCCTTCAGCCCGTTGTTCATGCAAGCGCGCGAGTGGCTGACCGCGCAGATGGAAGAAGCCGGTCTCAGCGTGCACCTCGACGCCGGCGGCAACCTGATCGGCCGCCGCGAAGGCCGGAAAAACCTGCCCGCTCTGGTCACCGGTTCCCACTGCGACACCGTGGTCAGCGGCGGGCGATATGACGGCATTATCGGCGTGCTGGCCGGTATCGAAATCGCCCAGCGTTTCAAGGAACAGGGTATCGAGCTGGATCATCCCCTGGAGGTGATCGACTTCCTTTCCGAAGAACCCAGCGACTATGGCATCTCCTGCGTGGGCAGCCGCGCCTTTTCCGGAGAGCTGGACGCCGGCCAACTGGCGGCCAGAAACCAGGCGGGCGAAACCCTCGCCGAAGGCATGCGCCGCATCGGCGCGCGACCGGAGGCCCTCGCTCGCCCCCTGCGCCAGCCCGGAGAAACCGCCGCGTTTGTCGAGTTGCACATTGAACAAGGACCGGTGCTGGAACGGGCCGGCCTGCCGATTGGTGTCGTGACCCATATCGTCGGCATTCGTCGTGCGCTGATCACCGTGATCGGCCAGCCCGACCACGCCGGCACCACGCCGATGGATATCCGTCGCGATGCCCTGGTGGGCGCGGCCCATGTTATTGACCAGGTGCAGCGCATGGCGGCGACACAAAGTGGCAACCCGCATTACGTGGTCGCCACCGTTGGCCGCATCGCCATGACACCGAATGTGCCCAACGCCGTGCCGGGCTGGGTCGAGCTCATGCTGGAAGTGCGCAGCGACAGCCAGCAGGTGCTGGATACCTTTCCGGAAGCCATCATGGCCGAGTGCGAGACACGTCTTGAGGCGTTGCTATTGGAGGCCAAGATGGAACACGTCAGCCGCGCCCGCCCCACCCAGTGCTCGGAAACGGTGATGCAGGCCATCACCGAAGCCGCCGATGGCCTGGACCTGCCCAACCGTCGCCTGCCCAGCGGCGCCGGGCATGACGCGGTCTATGTGGCGCCGACCGGCCCCGTCGGCATGGTGTTTATTCCGTGCCTGAATGGCCGCAGCCATTGCCCGGAAGAGTCGATCACCGAAGAGCAACTGGCCCGCGGCGCGGCGGTATTGGCCCAGAGCCTGATCAATCTGGACAAGCGCCTGGGGTAAGGCGGAACACCTCCACAGAAACGGCACCCACGATGCCGTTTTTTTTTCAGATACCGTATTGGCATTCTGCGCAACATTGGCCGATGCTTTTGCCTAGCCGCAGGCCGCACGGCAAAACACGTTGCTGACAAGGGAATTGACGACGCAATGACTGACCGCGAACAACTCCATCGAGACGGCTATGCATTGCTTCGTCGGGCCATCCCGGCCGAGTGGCTGGCCGACCTGCGTGACGTGTTCGAGGCGGGCGTGAAGCCGCCGGACCAATGGCCGGTGCCACGTGGCATGGACTGGCGCCATTCGCTGCTGGACATTGACTCGAAGGTTCAGGCGGTGTGTCGCCTGCCGCAGGTGCTCGCGGTGGTGGGCGAGTTGATCGCCGAGCGCTTCTTTCTCTCCCAGGTGGAAGGCCGCGAGCCCCTGGCCGGTGGCGGTCACCAGCAGTTGCACCGCGATTTGTCGGCGCAACGACCGGGCGACATCGTCATCGCCCTGGCCTACTTCGACGATTATGGCCCCGAAAACGGCGCGACCCGTATCGTCCCCGGCAGTCATCGTCCCGAGCCGGGAAAATCGCCATTGGATTTCAATGACGAGTGCGGCTCCGTGCAGCTTGCAGGTTGCGCGGGCGATATCCTGGTGTTTGATGCCGACCTCGTGCACGCGGGCAGCCTGAACGCCAGCGGCGCCCATCGTCGCTCCCTGCTGATCAGCTATTACGCGGAGTCGCTGTATGCGTCGCACCTGGAAACGGCGAGCCTGCGAAACATTCGCATGGACACGCACGATCGGTTCGACCCGCCACCGTCCGTTGCCCCGCCACTCTAGCGTAATCCTCTTGAATACTTGCCTGATCCTCCGAGCATGCCGACCTATGGTTGGGAAACCCTGTGCGCGCGAGCTAGAGTCAAGACATGAAGGATTTAGCCGACACGCCCCATTCAAGCTCGCGCCAGGCATGGCACCTGGCATCGAGCATCGACCCGCACACCCGTGAGCCGGGGGATTTCCCGACGGCCATTGCCGGCGTGTCCGTCTTTCGCCGCGACCATCCGGCACCACCCGCGGTGTGCATGGTCGAGCCCAGCCTGGTCCTGGTCGCCCGAGGTGCAAAACAACTCTGGGTCGGTGGCGAGGGCTACGTGTATGACCCCTCGCGGTTTCTGATCAACTCGCTGGATCTACCCGCCAACTCCCAGGTGCTCGTCGCCAGTGCCCAGCAACCCTGCGTCGGACTGGTGATGAAGCTGGACGTCGCCATGCTCGCCGAGCTGATCGCCAAGGGCGGCCTGCCGTCGACACGCGACCGTGCCCAGGGCAAAGGCGTGGGGATCGGCACTATGACCGCTGCGCTGGAGGAAGCGATCGGGCGTTTGCTGGGGTTGCTGGATGAACCCGAGACGATTCCGGTGTTGGGCCCGCTGATCATGCGCGAGATCCACTATCGCCTGCTGAACAGCAACCAGGGGCCGCGGCTTCGACGCATGACCGCCGTGGATGGCCAGGGCTATCGCATCGCCAAGGCCATCGATTGGCTCAAGCGGAACTACACCGAAGCGCTGCGCATCGAAGAATTGGCCGCCCGGGTACAGATGAGCCCGCAGACTTTTCATCACCACTTTCGCCAGCTCACCGCCATGAGCCCGCTGCAGTACCAGAAATGGCTACGCCTGACCGAAGCGCGGCGGCTGATGCTCAGTGAGCGCCTGGATGTATCGCGAGCCGCGTTTGCCGTGGGCTACGAGAGCCCGTCGCAGTTCAGCCGTGAATACGCGCGGCTGTTCGGCGATACGCCCAGGCGCGATATCGCCCTGCTGCGCGGTCAGGTGTTCGAGACGGATACAGCGACATCGAGCACGGCATGACGCTTGATGGCGATGCGCTTCGCTGCCCATCGCCCCTTATAACAACGATACATCAACCGATGATCAGCGGGTTAGCCATGGAACTACGAATCAACCAGAAGAGTTATCAGGTCGATGCCGACGCCGATACGCCCCTGCTGTGGGTGATCCGCGATGATCTGGGCCTGACCGGCACCAAGTACGGCTGCGGTCTGGCGCAGTGCGGGGCCTGTTCGGTGCTGGTGGACGGCAACGTGGTGCGCGCCTGCGTCACGCCGGTGGCCGGCGTGGTCGGCCGCGAGGTCACCACGATCGAAGCCATCGAGGCGGATGAGGTGGGCAAGCGCGTGGTCGCGGCCTGGGTCGAGCATCAAGTTGCCCAGTGCGGTTACTGCCAGTCCGGCCAGGTCATGGCAGCCACGGCGCTGCTCAAGCACACCCCACGCCCCAGCGACGAGCAGATCGCCGCGGCGATGGTCAACCTGTGCCGCTGCGGCACCTATAACGCCATTCATGCCGCCGTGCACGACCTCGCGGCACAACCCGCGAAAGGAGACGCATGATGAGCGCGCACATCGATCCCCTTGAAAACGCCCTGGGCGAGCCGATCAACCTCTCGCGCCGGCGTTTCCTGGCAGGTACCGCCGTAGGCGCCCTGGTCCTCGGCTTCGGCCTGCCGCTGGGTTCGGCCAGGGTGCAGGCGGCCGTTGCGGCCGCCGAGCGCGGGACACAGGTGCCGGCATTCCTGGAGATCCGCCCGGACAACACCGTGCGTCTGCTGTGCTCGTTCATGGAAGGCGGACAAGGCACCTACACCGCCATGGCGCAGATCGTCGGCGAAGAACTGGACGCAGACCCCGCCACCTTTGTGGTCGACAGCGCGCCTCCCGGCGACGTTTACGTGGTGATGGACAACGGCATGCGCATCACCGGCGGCAGCATGTCGGTGCGCACCAGCTACCCGACCATGCGTCGCCTCGGGGCCCTGGCCCGGGCCATGTTGCTCCAGGCCGGCGCGCAGAAACTCGGGGTGCCGGTGGGCGAGCTGTCCACCGAGCCGGGCAAGGTGATCCATGCCGCGTCCGGGCGTTCGGTCGCCTATGGCGAACTGGCCGAGCACGCCATGGACCTGCCGGTACCGGATCCCGCCAGTGTAAAACTGCGCGACCCGAGCCAGTTCCGCTGGATCGGCAAGCCGGTCAAACGTGTCGACGCCTACGACAAGTCCACCGGCAAGGCCCTGTACAGCATCGACTTGAAGGTCGACGGCATGCTCCACGCCGCCGTCCAGCACGCCCCACGCCTGGGCATGACGGTCGGTGGCCTGCGCAACGAAGAACAGGTCAAGGCCATGAAGGGCGTGCACTCGGTGCATCAGTTGCCCGGCGCGGTGGCCGTGGTGGCCGAACGCTGGTGGCACGCCAAGCGCGCGGTGGAAGCGATCCAGGTCGATTGGCAGGAGCCTGCGGCCGACACCCAGGTACGGCCAATGCCCGCGGACTTTTCCAGCGATGCCTTTGTGCAGCGCCTTGCCGCCGAGCAGGGGCCGGGCCGCGACGCGGAAAATGAAGGCGATGTCGCCACCACCCTGGCCAACGCCAAAACCCGCGTCGAGGCGACGTACCACAACCAGTACCTCAATCATGGCCAGCTGGAGCCGCCCTCCGCCCTGGCGCGCTTCAATGCCGACGGTTCGCTGGAGGTCTGGCTGCCCAACCAGGCGCCCGACATGTTCCGCAACGACATCGCGAAACGTACCGGCCTTGATCCGTCCCGGATCACCTTGCACTCGCCCCTGCTGGGTGGCTTTTTCGGGCGCCATTTCCTCTACGACTCGGCCAACCCCTACCCGCAGGCCATTGCCTTGGCCAAGGCCGTGGGGCGCCCGGTCAAGCTTATCTGGAGTCGCGAGGAAGAGTTCCTGCGCGATGCGCTGCGCCCCATCGCCGCGGTCAGGTTCCGCGCGGCACTGGACAATGACGGCCTGCCCGTCGCCATCGAGGCGATCAGCGCCACCGAAGGTCCCAGCGAGGCCCTGGCGGGCAAACAGGGCGAAAAGCTCGACCCCACCGCCCTCGAAGGGTTGGCGGGCAAGTCCTACGCCATCGCCAACAAACGCATCGCCCAGGTCTACGTCAAGGGGCCGGTCATGCTCGGCTACTGGCGTTCGGTGGGCAATTCGCTCAACGACTTTTTCTACGAGGCCTTCCTCGATGAACTGGCCGACAAAGGCGGCAAGGACCCGTTCGAATTGCGCCTGCACCTGCTGCGCGGCAACCCGCGCCTGACTCACTTGCTGCAAGCCGTCGGCGAGCTGTCGGGAGGCTGGAAACGCGGCCCGTTCACCGCCGAAGACGGCACCCGACGCGCCCGGGGCGTGGCCATGGCGTCGCCGTTCGGCACCCAGACCGCGGTGATCGCCGAGGTATCGATCGACAAGGGCCAGGTCAAGGTGCACGACATCTGGCAAGCCATCGACCCTGGCAGCATCGTCAACCCCGCCATCGTCGAAGCCCAGGTCAACGGTGCCGTGGCCCTGGGCCTGTCCCAGGTGCTGGTGGAAGAAGCGGTGTATGTCGACGGCAAGCCCCGCGCGCGCAATTACGACCTGTACCCGATCCTGCCACCGTCACGCATGGCGCGGGTGCACGTGCGTATCGTCGAGAGCGGGGAAAAGATGGGCGGCGTCGGCGAGCCGCCGCTGCCGGCAGTGGCGCCCGCCGTGGCCAACGCGGTGGCGCGGCTGACCGGCCAGCGCATCCGCAGCATGCCCCTGAGCCGATACACCTTCGCCTGAACGGCGCCGGAGCCATTATGAAGAACAGCCGATTCGCAAGAACCGCTGGCTGGCTGGCCGTGCCGTGCCTGGTCGCGGCAGGCCTGCTGGCCTGGTACGTCACCCGCGAGCCGACCTCGCCCCTGGCAAGCGATCAGGCCGCCGAGGCCCGCTTCGACCCGGCCCTGGTCGCTCGTGGCGAGTACGTCGCCCGCCTCAGCGACTGCGTGGCCTGCCACAGTGTGCCGGGCGGTGCGCCCTTCGCCGGTGGCCTGGAGATGGCCACGCCGCTGGGCGCGATTCACACCACCAACGTCACTCCGGACCGCGATACCGGTATCGGCCACTATAGCCTGGCGGACTTCGACCGTGCCGTGCGCAGCGGCGTCGCTCCGGGTGGACGGCGCCTGTACCCGGCCATGCCCTACCCGTCCTACGGCAAACTCAGCGACGACGACGTGCGTGCGCTGTACGCGTTTTTCATGCAGGGTGTGGCCCCGGTCAAACAGGCCAATATCCCCAGCCAGATCCCCTGGCCGCTGAACATGCGCTGGCCCATCGCCCTGTGGAATGGCGTCTTTGCCGATACGGCGCCCTACGCGGCCAAGCCGGCAAACGATGCACTGTGGAACCGTGGCGCCTACCTCGTCCAGGGACCCGGTCATTGCGGCAGTTGCCATACGCCGCGAGGCCTGGCCTTCAACGAGAAGGCACTGGACGACTCCGGCACACCGTTCCTGGCCGGCGCCCTGCTCGACGGCTGGTACGCGCCGAGCCTGCGCGACGATCACAACACGGGCCTGGGGCGCTGGAGCGAGCCGCAGATCGTCCAGTTTCTCAAGACCGGGCGTAACCAGCACGCGGTGGTCTATGGCTCGATGACCGAGGCGTTCAACAACTCCACCCAGTTCATGAGCGACGATGACTTGCGGGCAATCGCCCGCTATCTCAAATCACTTCCCGGCGACCCCGGGCGTGACGGGCCCGCCTGGCAATACCAGGCGGTATCCGCCGCGACGCGCCAGGACACTCCCGGCGCCCACACCTATGTGACCCGTTGCGCTGCCTGCCATGGCCTGGCGGGCGAGGGTCAGCCCGAATGGATGCCACCGCTGGCCGGAGCCACCTCGGCACTGGCCGCGCATGCCGAGTCGGCGATCAATATCACCCTCAACGGCTCGCAGCGCGTGGTGGCGGCTGGCGTGCCGGATGCCTACCGGATGCCGGCATTCCGCGAGCAACTGTCGGACCAGGAAATCGCCGAGGTGCTGACGTTCGTGCGCAGCACCTGGGGCAATCAGGGTGGCGCCGTTGATGCCCAAGCGGTCGGCACGTTGCGCGGGCATACCGGTCCCGCCAGCAGCAGCCCCATCATCCTGCAGATGCGTTGAGCCTGGACATCATGGAGAGTATCGATCTGCTGGTCTTGCGCACCGCCCGGGACTGGCTCGGCGCCGGGGAACGCGTGCTGCTGGCAACCGTGGCGCGTACCTGGGGCTCGTCGCCGCGTCCCGTCGGCTCGATGATGGCCTTGCGTAACGATGGCCGTGTGGTGGGCAGCGTCTCCGGGGGCTGTATCGAGGATGACCTGATCCACCGATACACCACCGCCCATGGCGGCACGGGCCTGACAGACGGGCTGCCCGAAGTCGTGCGTTACGGTATCAGCGCGGACGAGGCCCATCGCTTTGGCCTGCCCTGCGGCGGCACCCTGGAACTGGTTCTCGAGTTCAGCCCGTCGCGACAGCAGCTCGATGAAATCCTGAACCGGCTCGATGCCGGCAGTCTCATTCGTCGCCGGCTGGCGGTAGACACCAACGAAGTGGTCCTGGAACCTGCCGCGATCCCTGAGCAGTTCAGCTTCGATGGGCAGTACATGACCAACACCCTGGGCCCCGGCTATCGCATGCTACTGATCGGCGCCGGCGCGCTGGCCGAATACCTGGCGACCATGGCGCTGTTCAACGGCTTCAAGGTGGCGGTCTGCGATCCTCGACCCGAGTACATGGAGTCCTGGGCGGTCGCCGACGTGGAGTGCATCGTCGGCATGCCGGACGATGTCGTCCGCGCCTTTTCCGTCGACCTGCGGACCTGCATCGTCGCGCTCAGCCATGACCCCAAGCTCGACGACCTGGCGCTGCTGGAAGCCTTGCAGGGCCCCGCCTTCTACATCGGCGCCATCGGCTCGCGTCGCAACAGCCAGTTGCGCCGCGAGCGGCTGATCGAGCACTTCGCCCAGACCGAAGCCTCGCTCAAGCGCCTGCGGGGGCCGATCGGCATCTACATCGGCAGCAAGACCCCGTCCGAGATCGCGGTGAGCGTCATGGCCGAAATACTGGCGGCCAAGAACGGTATTGCCTTGTCGAGCGAGGTCACGATCGACGTGGGCAAACGTGTGCATGAAGCGTGAGCCAGAACGCAGCCCCCTTGTCACACCATGGGACAGAGCAGTGATACCCCGCCAGCAAACCGGCGGGGTTGTTTGCTCAAAAAGCCCCGCCCACTCATCGAGCCGGACACTTCTGCCCCGACGGGGCCGTGGGCTTGAGCATGCTCGGAAGCACCAACCCCCGCGTGCCCAGACTCACCAGCTCATACGCCGCAAAAGGGCATTTCACCTGAGTCGTGCCATCTTTGGCGGTGACGCTATTGATGCCCATGAACACCTCATAGTTTTTACCTTTTTCAAAGGTAAAAACAGCGGCCTGCGCCGAACACTGCATATAGCTACTGCCATAGGTGCCCGCCTGCAGCGTTTGCAGCGCCAGCACAAATGGCTTGCCCGCCGGCACCCGGTACTCGGCCACGATTTCCGAATAGTTGCCTTCAGCCATTCTTATCGCGCCCAGGTAGTCACTCAGTTTCGGCGCAAAACGGGCGGGCATATCCAACTGCGGCGGCACCACGGGTGACTGCGGGTAGTTGATTGATGGCAGGTGATCGCCATAGAAGCGCCCCGCCCTGGCCAGGCCCTGCTCATTCCCCACACAGCCGTCGTACACGCCGCCCCGCACCTCACCATTGGTGATCACGCGAAGCTGGGCGGTGTCGGTACCTGGAGCCGGCTCGACATAGGGGACCCACGGCCGCATGCCACAGGCAGTGAGCAGGATCAGGCCGGCATACAGAGGAATATGCTTCAGGAACATGAGACCAGCCCCTCGCAAACGACAGAGACGGTATGGAGATGCGCCAGACGGGTAATGTGCATAGATCCCTCTACAGGTGTTTCAGGTGGGCGGGCTTCAAAAGTGACGCACATGAAAAAGCCCAACCTTTCTTCGGGCTGATGTTTTGATTTTATTTTGATTCTGTTTTGATTGTGATGCCGCAAAAGAAAACGGCTCAATCACCGTAAGTGCTTGAGCCGTCTACTAAATTATTGGTCGGGACGGAGTGATTCGAACACTCGACCCCTTGCACCCCATGCAAGTGCGCTACCGGGCTGCGCTACGCCCCGACACTGAGTAGCTGTGCTTTCAAACCTCTGAAAGCGATTAGGAATCTAACCTAACCTTTTGAATTTTGGAAGTATTATTTCCAAAAAATTTACTTCTTCAGTACCACCAGCACATCCTCCAGCTCGGAAATCATCTGGCGGATCAGCTGTTTGTACTGGGTACTGTCGTCCTTGGCCTCGTCACCGGAGAGACGCAGACGCGCCCCGCCGATGGTGAATCCCTGGTCGTACAGCAAGGCGCGGATCTGACGGATCATCAGCACGTCATGGCGCTGATAATACCGACGATTACCACCACGCTTGGCGGGGTTGAGTTGAGGAAACTCTTGTTCCCAGTAACGCAGCACGTGCGGTTTTACCGCACACAGCTCGCTGACTTCACCAATGGTGAAGTAGCGTTTGCCTGGGATCGGCGGGAGCTCGTCGTTATGACTTGGTTCCAGCATAGGCCTCAACTCGGGCTTTCAACTTCTGCCCTGGACGAAAGGTGACCACACGGCGAGCCGTGATCGGGATTTCTTCTCCCGTTTTTGGATTGCGGCCAGGCCGCTGGCGTTTGTCCCGCAGATCAAAATTGCCGAATCCCGACAGTTTGACCTGCTCGTTGTCTTCGAGAGCGTGTCTGATTTCTTCAAAAAACAGTTCGACCAATTCCTTGGCCTCACGTTTATTCAGACCCAGCTCTTCGTAGAGACGTTCCGCCATTTCAGCTTTCGTCAGAGCCCCCATACGTCACTTCCTTAACGTGGCGTTCAACCTGGTTTCAAGCGAGGTGAGGATATTTTGCGTCGTGGAATTCACCTCATCGTCATTAAGAGTGCGCGATGGATGCTGCCAGGTCAAGCCAACTGCAAGGCTTTTTCTATGCGGATCAATGCCTTTACCCTCATAGACGTCAAAGAGCCTGAGCTCTGTGAGCCATTCGCCTGCATTTTCTCGAATTACGTCCAGTACGGCACTGGCCGCCACGCCCTTGTCTGCCAGCAGCGCAAGGTCACGACGCACTTCAGGGAAACGCGACAACTCGCTGAATTTCGGCATTTTGCCCAGAGCCACTTCAGCCAGAACCAGCTCGAACACGAAGACCGGACGGTCGAGACCGAGGGTTTTCGACAATTCGGGGTGGATTGCGCCGATGAAACCGACCAGGCGCCCTTCCCGCTCGATGCGCGCGGTCTGACCCGGATGCAGCGCGGGGTGTTTGCCCGGCACGAAGGTGAACGAGTCCAGGGCACCGGCAAAGCCCAGCAACGCTTCCACGTCAGCCTTGACGTCGAAGAAGTCGACGGTGTCGCGCCCCTGTGCCCAGCCTTCCGGCAGACGGCTGCCGCAGACCACACCGGCGAGCATCGGCTCTTGCTTCAGGCCTTCCAGCTGACCGACGAAACGCAGGCCGCTTTCGAACAGACGGACGCGATCCTGCTGGCGGTTCAGGTTGTGCTGCAGCGCCTTGACCAGACCCGGCCACAAGGACGAACGCATGGCCGCCATGTCGTTGGAGATCGGGTTGGCCAGCAACAGCGGCTCGACGCCGGGGTTGAACAGTTCGAACTGCTTCGGATCGATGAAGCTGTAGGTGATCGCTTCCTGGTAACCACGAGCCACCAGCAGACGACGCAGCTCAGGCAGGTCGCTACGGGCTTCTGCCTTGGCTTTCGGGGCCAGACGGGCCTGCGGGTAACGAACCGGCAGGCGGTTGTAGCCGTACAGCCGCGCCAGCTCTTCGATCAGGTCGACTTCCAGGCTGATATCGAAGCGATGACTAGGTACTTCGACCTGCCACTGCCCCGCGCCGCTGGCAACAATGCCCAGGCCCAGGCCGGACAGCAGACGCTCAACCTGAGGAGCATCCATTTCCATGCCCAGCATCTGGGTGATGCGCTCGGCACGCAGGGTCACCGGGGCAATGGCCGGCAGATGCGCTTCACTGACGGTTTCGATGATCGGACCGGCTTCGCCACCGGTGATTTCCAGCAGCAGGCCGGTGGCGCGCTCCATGGCTTCACGGGCCAGTTGCCAATCCACGCCACGCTCGTAGCGATGCGAGGCATCGGTGTGCAGGCCGTAGGAACGGGCCTTGCCAGCGACGGCGATCTGGTCGAAGAAAGCGCTTTCGAGGAAGATGTCACGGGTGGTCGCGGTGTTGACGCCGCTGTGCTCACCGCCCATCACGCCGGCAATCGCCAGGGCGCGGGTGTGGTCGGCAATCACCAGGGTATCGCTACGCAGGCTGACTTCCTGACCGTCGAGCAGTACCAGCTTCTCGCCCTCTTCCGCCATCCGCACGCGGATACCGCCGTTGATTTCGGCGAGGTCGAACGCGTGCAGCGGCTGGCCCAGTTCGATCATCACGTAGTTGGTGATGTCGACGGCGGCATCGATGCTGCGCACGTCGGAACGACGCAGACGCTCGACCATCCACAGCGGGGTCGGCTTCGACAGGTCGACATTGCGGATCACGCGGCCCAGGTAACGCGGGCACGCTGCCGGCGCCAGGACTTCGATCGAACGCACTTCATCATGCACGGCGGGCACCGCCGCCACGACTGGACGAGTGACCGGAGCGGCATACAGCGCGCCGACTTCACGGGCCAGACCGGCCAGGGACAGGCAGTCGCCACGGTTCGGGGTCAGGTCGACCTCGATGCTCGCGTCGTCCAGGTTCAGGTAGACACGAATGTCTTCGCCCACCGGCGCATCGGCCGCCAGTTCCATCAGGCCGTCATTGCCTTCGCCGATCTGCAGTTCGGCTTGCGAGCACAGCATGCCGTTGGACTCGACGCCGCGCAGCTTGGCTTTCTTGATCTTGAAGTCGCCGGGCAGTTCGGCACCGATCATCGCGAACGGGATCTTCAGGCCCGGGCGCACGTTGGGCGCGCCACAGACGACCTGGAAGGTCTCCGAACCGTTGCTGACCTGGCAGACGCGCAGCTTGTCGGCATCCGGGTGCTGTTCGGTGCTGAGCACCTCGCCGACGATCACGCCGCTGAAGGCACCGGCGGCCGGGGTCACGCTATCGACCTCGAGGCCGGCCATCGACAGACGAGCAACCAGCTCGTCGCGGCTCACCTGCGGGCTTACCCAGCCGCGCAGCCATTGTTCACTGAATTTCATCCTGTTCTCCTAATAGATTCGTTACGACTAGCGAAATTGCGCGAGGAACCGCAAGTCGTTGTCGAAGAACAGACGCAAGTCGTTCACGCCGTAACGCAGCATGGCCAGACGCTCGACGCCCATGCCGAAGGCAAAGCCCTGGAACTCTTCCGGATCGATGCCGGACATGCGCAGCACGTTCGGGTGCACCATGCCGCAGCCCATGACTTCCAGCCAGCCGGTCTGCTTGCAGACGCGACAGCCTTTGCCACTGCACATCACGCATTCCATGTCGACTTCAGCGGACGGCTCGGTGAATGGGAAGTACGAAGGACGGAAACGCACCGCCAGCTCTTTCTCGAAGAACACCCGCAGGAACTCTTCGATGGTGCCTTTGAGATCGGCGAAATTGATGTCGCGATCGACCAGCAGGCCTTCGACCTGGTGGAACATCGGCGAGTGGGTGATATCGGAGTCGCTACGATACACACGGCCTGGGCAGACGATGCGGATCGGCGGCTTCTGCGATTCCATGGTGCGGACCTGTACCGGCGAGGTGTGGGTGCGCAACAGCATGTTCGCGTTGAAATAGAAGGTGTCATGCATCGACCGGGCCGGGTGATGGCCTGGGATGTTGAGCGCTTCGAAGTTGTGGTAATCGTCTTCCACCTCGGGACCTTCGGCGATGCCGTAGCCGATGCGGGTGAAGAATTGTTCGACGCGTTCCAGAGTCCGGGTAACCGGATGCAGACCGCCCGAGGTCTGGCCGCGGCCAGGCAGGGTCACGTCAATGGACTCGGCGGCGAGTCTGGCAGCCAGATCCGCCTCCTCGAACGACGCCTTGCGCGCATTGAGAACCTCTGTGACACGTTCCTTGGCAACGTTGATCAGGGCGCCGACTTGCGGACGCTCTTCTGCCGGCAGGCTCCCCAGGGTCTTCATCACCTGAGTCAGCTCGCCCTTCTTGCCAAGGTAGTGAACCCGGATTTGCTCCAGGGCATTGATGTCTTCAGCGCTTTGCACAGCCTCAAGTGCTTGAGAGACCAGTGCGTCCAGGTTTTCCATGTACAGACTCCAGATACGAAATAGGGGAAGAGCTTTAAGGCTCTTCCCCTATTTACTGACGTTTAACACCCGAACCCGCAAAGGCGAACCCGGGTGATTGTCGGGGGGTACTTAAGCCAAGGTGGCTTTAGCTTTCTCGACAATCGCAGCAAACGCCGCTTTTTCGTTCACTGCCAGATCAGCCAGAACCTTACGGTCGATCTCGATGGACGCTTTTTTCAGGCCGGCGATGAAACGGCTGTAGGACAGACCGTTGATACGAGCACCAGCGTTGATACGAGCGATCCACAGAGCGCGGAACTGACGCTTTTTCTGACGACGGTCACGGTAGGCGTATTGGCCTGCCTTGATTACCGCTTGCTTGGCAACACGGAATACGCGCGAGCGAGCGCCGTAGTAGCCTTTAGCAAGTTTCAGAATTTTTTTGTGACGTTTACGGGCAATGACGCCACGCTTTACACGAGCCATGAGTTACTTCCTCTATTCTTGATCCAAAAATTAACGAAGGCGCAGCATGCGCTCGACTTTTGCCACGTCAGACGGATGCAGCAAGCTGCTACCGCGCAGTTGACGCTTACGCTTGGTCGACATTTTGGTCAGGATGTGGCTCTTGAAAGCGTGCTTGTGCTTGATACCGTTAGCAGTTTTCAGAAACCGCTTAGCAGCACCACTTTTAGTTTTCATCTTTGGCATGTTCGGATACTCCGCATTCAGTTGATAAACATAACCGCAAGGCCTGCCGTGCCCTGGTGGTTACTTCTTCTTTTTCGGGGCGATGACCATAATAAGCTGGCGTCCTTCCATCTTAGGATGCTGTTCGACCGAACCGTACTCGAGCAGGTCACCTTCAACCCGCTTGAGGAGTTCCATCCCCAGCTCCTGGTGGGCCATCTCACGACCGCGGAATCTCAAGGAAACCTTGGCCCTGTCCCCATCACTCAGGAAACGTACCAGGTTGCGCAGTTTTACCTGGTAATCCCCTTCCTCCGTCCCTGGACGAAACTTGATTTCTTTAACCTGCACTTGCTTCTGGTTTTTCTTCGCAGCAGCAATTTGCTTTTTCTTTTCGAAAATCGACTTGCCGTAGTCCATCACCCGGCAGACGGGTGGCACTGCATCGGCGGAAATCTCCACCAGATCCAGCTTGGCTTCTTCAGCAATCCGAAGCGCTTCATCAATCGAGACGATGCCAATCTGCTCGCCATCAGCGCCAATTAACCGAACCTCGCGTGCCGAGATATTCTCGTTGATCGGGGCCTTCGGTGCAGCTCGTTTATCTTGTCTCATTTCACGCTTAATAATAATTACTCCGAATCTGGGCGACCACGCCGGGAAACCGCTTGCGCGAGGAACTCGGCGAACTGGGCGACGGGCATCGAGCCCAGGTCAGCACCTTCACGAGTACGCACAGCGACAGTCTGCATCTCGACTTCCCGATCTCCGATAACCAAAAGATAGGGAACCTTGAGCAAAGTATGCTCGCGGATTTTAAAGCCGATCTTTTCATTTCTCAAGTCGGACTTGGCACGAAATCCGCTTTCGGCCAGAGTTTTTTCCACTTCGAGGGCGAAATCAGCCTGCTTGTCCGTGATATTCATGATCACGGCCTGGGTTGGCGCCAGCCACGCGGGGAACGCGCCCTCGTAGTGCTCGATCAGAATTCCGACGAAACGCTCGAACGAACCAAGGATCGCCCGGTGCAACATCACCGGGTGCTTGCGGCTGTTGTCTTCGGACACGTATTCGGCGCCGAGACGGATAGGCAGGTTGAAATCGAGCTGCAGGGTACCACACTGCCAGACGCGACCGAGACAGTCCTTCAGGGAAAACTCGATCTTCGGACCATAGAAGGCGCCCTCGCCCGGCTGCAGGTCATACGGCAGGCCCGCGCTGTCGAGTGCCGCGGCCAGGGCATTTTCAGCCCGATCCCACAACTCGTCGGAACCCACGCGCTTTTCCGGACGGGTGGACAGCTTCATCTCGATGTCCTTGAAGCCGAAGTCGGCATAGACATCCATGGTCAGCTTGATGAACGCGGCGGATTCGGCCTGCATCTGCTCTTCGGTGCAGAAGATATGGGCATCGTCCTGGGTGAAGGCGCGCACGCGCATGATGCCGTGCAGCGCACCCGACGGCTCGTTGCGGTGGCAGGCACCGAACTCGGCCAGGCGCATCGGCAGCTCGCGGTAGCTCTTCAAGCCCTGGTTGAACACCTGCACGTGGCATGGGCAGTTCATCGGCTTGATGGCGTAGTCGCGGCTTTCCGACTCGGTGGTGAACATGTTCTCGGCGTAGTTGGCCCAGTGCCCGGACTTCTCCCACAGGGAGCGATCGACCACTTGCGGGGTCTTGATCTCCAGGTAGCCGTTGTCACGCTGCACCTTGCGCATGTACTGCTCGAGCACCTGGTACAGGGTCCAGCCGTTCGGGTGCCAGAACACCATGCCCGGCGCTTCTTCCTGGGTATGGAACAGGCCCAGGCGCTTGCCGATCTTGCGGTGGTCGCGTTTTTCCGCTTCCTCGATGCGCTGGATGTAGGCAGCCAGCTGCTTCTTGTCCGCCCAGGCGGTGCCGTAGACGCGCTGCAGTTGCTCGTTCTTGGCGTCGCCGCGCCAGTAGGCACCGGACAGCTTGGTCAGTTTGAACGACTTCAGGAAGCGCGTGTTCGGCACGTGCGGGCCACGGCACATGTCGACGTATTCTTCGTGATAGTACAGGCCCATGGCCTGCTCATTCGGCATGTCTTCGACCAGGCGCAGCTTGTAGTCCTCGCCACGCTGGGTGAACACGTCGATCACTTCGGCGCGCGGCGTGACCTTCTTGATCACGTCGTAGTCTTTTTCGATCAGCAGCTGCATGCGCTGCTCGATCGCGGCCAGGTCGTCCGGGGTGAAAGGACGCTCATAGGCGATGTCGTAGTAGAAACCTTCGTCGATGACCGGACCGATCACCATCTTGGCCGTCGGATACAGCTGCTTGACCGCATGACCGACCAGGTGGGCGCAAGAGTGGCGAATGATCTCCAGCCCCTCTTCATCCTTGGGCGTGATGATCTGCAGCGTGGCGTCGGCGTCGATCAGGTCACAGGCATCGACCAGCTTGCCGTTGACCTTGCCGGCCACGGTGGCCTTGGCCAGGCCGGCACCGATGGATGCGGCGACGTCGGCGACGGAAACCGGATGATCGAACGAACGTTGACTGCCGTCGGGAAGAGTAATAGTGGGCATGGCGCCTCCTCTCCTAGTGGTGACCCCTACCAAAGGTCACGTGGGTTGGGATGAGCAGCCAGTACATGATCCGTCCAGCCGTTCAGTGAAGAACGCCTGCCGCACAGTGGCAGGAGCCGCAAGGCCAACCGGAAAACGAACCACCGTGACTGGAGTTCAAGAAAAAGGGTTGATGGCGGGGCATCAGTCGGGTGCAACCCGCACCGACGCCGGAAATAGCCAGGTCGGGGATGCTAGCACAGATGAACGGTCATCGCCTCGCCTGACGCACAAACTGCTAAAGTCCGCAGGTTTTGCAGCCCGGGTGAACTTGAATTGCACTCTCGCCCTCAAATACAGGGCAAGCGCTACCCAGCCCGTCGTTTTTTTATCCAGAGGAGTATTCGAACATGCGCCTGACTCATCTTTTTGCCTTTGCCGCCCCCGCCCTCCTGCTGCTGCCGTTGAGCGCCCACGCGGATTGGCCCGCCGGCCAGCGCGAGGCCTACATGAAAGACTGTACCGCCGCCGCCAGCAAGAGCGTCCCGGTCAATGTCGCGCAGCAACATTGCGCCTGTGGTGCCGACAGGCTCAAGGAGAAGTTCACCACCGAGCAGATCAGCCAACTGATGGACACGAAAAAAGAACCGAGTAAAGAGCTCAAGACCGATGCCCTGAACGCCATTGCCGCCTGCCGCGTCGTCAAATAGCCCCTGAAACAGGGACGTTTGTGAGGCCTTCAGGGCTGAAAACAGCCTGAAAAACAGCTTTTTCACACATTTTATGCAGCTTTTACGGCTTTTTTTATCACCGCCATTTTTACCTGCAGGCCTTTTAAACCGGGCCTCTCAGACAAACACAGCGGTAAAGAAAGCGCGACTGATTGGCAATCCGCCGCTGCGGGGGGCTCCCAAGTCGAACATTTCGACTATGATAGGCCAGTGTGCCCAGTTGGCCTGAGCAGCACAGTACTACTGAAAATATATGTTTCTTGGAGATACACCATGTCTAATCGCCAAACCGGCACCGTAAAATGGTTCAACGATGAAAAAGGCTTCGGCTTCATCACTCCTCAAGGTGGCGGTGACGACCTGTTCGTACACTTCAAAGCTATCGAAAGCGACGGTTTCAAAAGCCTGAAAGAAGGCCAGACCGTTTCCTTCGTGGCTGAGAAAGGCCAAAAGGGTATGCAAGCTGCACAGGTTCGTCCGGAGTAAGTTTCCGCGAACTGAAAAAACCCCGTCCATGTGGCGGGGTTTTTTATGGGCGCTACAAAACCGTCGGCCGATCAGCCACAGTTGACCCGCTCGACCTTGCCGGTGCTGTCGACATTGAGGTTCAGCCGGTCGGAACGGTACTCCAGCGTGACCATGTCATCCGGCCCGAGGATGCGGGCGCTTTGTGCGCCACTGCGGCTGCGCGCCTGCTCCAGCAGTTCGGCAGAGACCTGCTTGCCGATCGTGAACTCGGCGCCTTTGGCTTCACAACGGCCGCTGCCATTGCCGCTCTCGCCGGCAGGCGCACTGGCTGCCGGCGCGGAACCACTGTTCGCGCAACCCGCCAGGACCGACATGGCGAACAACGCCCCCAAAGATGCAAGCTTCCAAGGCATGAAGCCTCCTTTCAGAAAATAAGTAGAGTGCGTGCGACCGCCGTTTACGCCATTGGTTGCATGCCGAATGATCGTTGGCCTGATTCCTACGGCAACGCAGGACAAGTCTGCCTGAGCCACCGACTCACCTGCACAATGAATCGTGACTGAATATGAACGAATTGTTGAGTCAGTAGATGTCGATGTAGTCGAACGGCGGGTTGGGCCAGTTCTCCTTCAACGCATTGAAGATCTGCATGACCCAGACCTCGTCACTGGCCGCGACGTTGCCGACATAACCCGAGCCGGCCGCCCAGGTTTCCAGCCGGAACAGCAGGCCGTCGATATCCTGCCCACCGACCACGCCGGAGGACAGGTAGGCGATGCCGGAACGGGTCACGCGCAACTGGGTGTGCACGTCATCGCTGGCCGAAGCGAGCAGTTGGCGCACAGCGTCGAGGGTCAGGTTGGCGGGGTTGTTCAGGTCGATCTGCACGGGCGGGTTCCAGAAAAAACAAAACCCGAGTTTGGCATGCGACCGGCCCTTGTGCCCAGTCGCCGCGAGCGGTTTGATCGCCCCCGGGCTACGGGTTGCCGCGCCTGGGAACAATCAGTGCCGGGTGTTACTTCAGGCGGGCCAGGCGCGCCGTCAGCAGGTCGAAGAAGCCCTGGGCGTCGCCGTTCTCGACCCAGAACACGTTCTTGTTCTGCTTCAGGCCGTCGTACCAGTCGACGATGGTCTGGCCGAAGGTCGGGCCTTCACGGCTGTCGACCACCATGTTGACCTGGCGCCCGCTGAACAGCCCGGGCTTGAGCAGGTAGGCGATCACCGTGGCGTCGTGCACCGGGCCACCGGGAATGCCGTAGTGCTCCATGTCACCCTTGACGTACTCGTTGAGAATATCGCCGACCACCTTGCTGGCGTTGTTGTTCAACGCCGCGATCTTCTTCAGGCGCTCGTCGCTGGTGAGGATCTTGTGGGTCACGTCCAGCGGCAGGTAGGTCAGCTTGACCCCGCTCTTGAGCACCACCTCGGCGGCCTGCGGGTCGGCGAACAGGTTGAACTCGGCCACCGGCGTGATATTGCCGCCGTTGAAGTGCGCACCGCCCATGACCACCACTTCCTTGATGCCCTGGGTGATCTCCGGATCCTGGATCAACGCCAGCGCCAGGTTGGTCTGTGGCCCAAGCATGGCAATGGTGATGCTGTGGGGCTTGGCCGCGCGCAGGGTCTCGATCAGGTAGTTGACCGCGTTACCCTTGGCCAGGGGTGCCTTGGGTTCGTGCACGGTGACGCCGGAAATGCCTTCCTTGCCGTGGATGTTCTCGGCATAGATCGGCGTGCGCAGCAGCGGCCTGGGCGCACCGGCATACACCGGCACCTCCTCGCGCCCTGCCCACTCACGGGCCAGGCGCGCGTTGCGCGAGGTCTTGTCCAGGCGCACATTGCCGGCCACGGTGGTCAGGGCACGGATATGCAGCTCCTCCGGAGAAGCCAGGGCGAACAGCAGCGCGACCACATCGTCGGCCCCCGGGTCAGTGTCGATGATCAGGTCGATTTTTTCCGCCGCCTGGGCGCCTGTAGCAGTGAGCAAGGACAAAATCAGCAGACTCCGGAACCAGCGTTGCAAGATCTGAGCATAGCGGTGCATGGTGCACTCCTTGTGCATGGATTGGGATTTAAAACGTGACGCCGGCGACCAGGACGATGTTGCAGTACGGCTGGCATTCGCCGGTGCGCACCACCGCCCTCGCCTGGCGGCTGAGCGCTTTGAGCTCTTCGTGACTGAGCAACCGGCGCTGTCCGAGATCGCCCTGGGCATTCAAGGCCTCCAGGTGCTCCAGGGCCGGCGGGCGCTTGAGCAGGACCTCTTCGGCCAGCACATGGCTTTCTACCTGCATCTCGCTGAGCACGGTGCGCAGGGTGCTGACGAAATCCGGAATACCCTGGGTCAGGGCCAGGTCGATCAACTCGACACCCGGTGGCACCGGCAGACCGGCATCGCCGATCACCAGCATGTCGCCGTGGCCCAGGGAGGCGATCAGGCGTGACAGCGCGATATTGAGCAGCGGTGCTTTTTTCATGGCTGTTTGAAACCCTGTACGTCGGACAAATGGGGAATGGACGGCTGCGCGCCGGCGCGGGTGACCGACAGCGCCGCCGCGACCTGGCCAAAACGAATGGCCTCGGCTTCGCTCTTGCCGGAGGCCAGCGCGGCGGCAAAACCGCCGACAAAGGTGTCGCCGGCAGCCGTGGTGTCGAGTGCCTTGACCTTGGGCGCAGGGAAATGCGCAAAGGCCTGGCCATCGGCAAACAACGAACCCTGGGCCCCCAGAGTGATGATCACCTTCCCTGCCCCGGCCGCCATCAGGCGCGTCGCGGCAGCCTCGGCAGTCGCCAGCGAATCCACCGGCAAGCCGCTCAGGGCCGAGGCCTCGCTTTCATTGGGAATCAGGTAGTCGATGGCCGCATACCAGTCGGCCGGCAACGGCGCGCTGGCCGGCGCCGGATTGAGGATCACCGTCTTGCCCAGTTCACGACCGCGCTTGAGCGCATAACCGACGGTTTCCATCGGCACTTCGAGCTGACAGATGATCACATCCGCCGCCTGCAGCACCGCATCGAACCCCTTGAGCACATCGGTCGTCAGACAGCCGTTGCCGCCGGCGACAATGACAATCGCGTTCTGGCTGCTGGCATCGACCACGATCAGTGCAACCCCGCTGGACACGCCGTCCACCGCGGTGACCGCCCGGCAATCGATGCCCTCGACCAGCAAGGCATCGCGCAGTTGCCGGCCGTAGGCGTCATCGCCGACGCAGCCGACCATCGACACCTGGGCCCCCAGTCGCGCCGCCGCTACCGCCTGGTTGGCGCCCTTGCCGCCGGGAACCGTGGCGAAGGACTGGCCGATCAGGGTCTCACCCGCGCGCGGCAACCGCTCGGCCCGGGTGACCAGGTCCATGTTGAGACTGCCTATGACCACTACTTTTGCTTGCATGCATCATTACTCTTGAATTCAATTCGGTCAGATTCAGCGCTGCAGCCCCAAGGGCTCAGGCGAACCCGGTCGAGACCGGCGCCGTCGACTCGCGCAGGACGATACTCGGGATCACGATCCGCTGATCGATCGGCACCTGCGGCGTTGCAATACGTCGCAGCAGTAGTTCGGCCGCCGTCTCCCCCAGTTGCAGGATCGACTGGCCAACCGTGGTCAGCGCCGGATAGACATAGCGACTCATCTGGATATCGTCGAAGCCGATGACCGACAGCTCGCCGGGCACGCGGATATTACGTTCCGCCGCCGCCCGCAGCACACCGATGCCGAGCAAGTCGTTACCGGCAAAAATCGCGCTGGGCCGGTCACCGTCCAGCAACAGCGCCGCCGCCTGATAACCGCCAGTGCTGGTGAAGTCGCTGGCCACCACCCACTGGGCGGGCACCTTGACTTTCACCCGCTGCAACGCCCGGCGATAACCGGCCAGGCGCAGTTGCGCCACGCTGGTATTGTCCGGCCCGCCGATGAACGCGATCGCCCGGTGCCCCAGCTCCAGCAGGTGCCGGGTCGCGAGGTACGCGCCCTCCTCGTGGTCGATCCGCACCATGTCGGTTTCCAGGCCGACGACCCCCCGGTCGACGATCACCATCGGCGTGCGCACCGCCGACAGGCCGGCCGCGAAACTTTCGTCGCCGCCGGTGGACGCCACGATCAGGCCGTCGACGCGTTTCTCCAGCAGCACCCGCAGGTAGCTTCGCTGTTTGTCCGGGTCATCGTCGGAGTTGCAGAGGATCACGCAGTAATTGTTGCGCTCGCAGTAATCCTCGATGCCCCGTGCCAGTTCGGCGAAGTACGGGTTCAGGCTGTTGGGCACCAGCAGGCCGATGGTCGCGGTAGTCTTGGCCTTGAGCGAGCGCGCCACGGCACTGGGCACATAGTCGAGGGTGGCAATCGCCGCCTCGACCTTGAGTCGCACTTCCTCGCTGACCGGCCGGGTCTTGTTCAGCACATGGGACACCGTGGTGTAGGAGATCCCGGCCAGCGCAGCAACGTCCTTGATGGTCGCCATGGCTCAAGCCCGCCGACGGGCGCGTTGGCTGCGGTAGGTATCGAGCACCACCGCGATGACGATCACGGCACCGGTGATGATCCGCTTGGTCGGTTCGGTCGCGCCGATCTGCGCCAGGCCGGCCGCCAGTACCGAGATGATCAGGACACCGAAGAAGGTGCTGATCACCGAGCCGCGTCCGCCCATCAGGCTGGTGCCACCGATCACCACGGCGGCGATCACTTGCAGTTCCAGGCCGGAACCGGCGTTCGGGTCAGCCGCTTCCAGGCGCGAGATCTGGAACAGGGCCGCGACCCCGGCCAGCAACCCCATCAGGCTGAACACCAGGATCTTGTAGGGCTTGGGATTGATCCCCGCCAGCCGTACCGCTTCCTCGTTGGTGCCGATACCGATCAGGTAGCGACCGAACACGGTCCTGGTCAATACCAACTGCGCCGCGATGATGATCGCCAGGGCGATGATGAACGACGGCGAGATACCGAAGGCGATCGGGTTCGACAGCCAGGCGAACGAGTCGCCGATATAGGCGGTGCGCGAGCCGGTCATCTGGTAGGCGACACCACGGGCCATTTCCAGCACGCCGAGGGACACGATAAACGACGGAATCCGCCAGGCCACGGTGATCGAACCGGTGATGGTCCCGGCCAGGGCCGCACAACCCATGCCCAGCACCGCCGCCGGCAACACGCCCCAGCCCCAGCCGAGAATCGCCACGCTGACCGCGGACGCCGCCAGCGCCAGTACCGAGCCCACCGACAGGTCGATGCCGCCGATGATCAGTACGAAGGTCATGCCCACCGCCAGCACCATCAGATCGGGAATCTGGTTGGCCAGGGTGCTGAAGGTGTCATAGGACAGGAAATGACTGCTCAGGCTGGAGAACAGGATGATCATCGCCAACAGCGCGCCGGCCAGCCCCAGGTAGGTGCCGAGGCCATAGAAGTTGCGACTGGCTTTACCGGCCGAGGGTGCAGTTTTCATAGGGTATCCCTAGGCGCCGCATCGTTGAGCAGCGCGTCACGTTTTTGGTAGCCGGCAAAGGCGGCAGCAAGCAAATCGTCCTGGGTCCAGGTGTCGCGCTCGAAGGTTTCGATCAGGCGCCCGGCCGACAGCACGCCGATCCGGTCGCAGATCAGCATCAGTTCGCGCAGGTCGCTGGACACCACCACCAGCGCCTTGCCCTGGCGGGTCAGTTCGCCGAGCAAGGCATAGATATCGAACTTGGCACCGACGTCGATCCCGCGCGTCGGCTCATCGAACAGCAATACCGAACAGTCGCGCTCCAGCCAGCGGCCGATCACCACCTTCTGCTGGTTGCCGCCGGACAGCTCGGACACCAGTTGGTCCGGGCTCGAACTGCGAATGCGCATGGCCTCGATCTGCCGCCGCGCCAGGGCGGTTTCGTCACGACCGTTGACCACGCCGCCGCTGGAAATCGCCGGCATGTTGCCCAGGGCGATATTGGCGCTGATCGATTGCGTCAGCAGCAGCCCCTCGCCCTTGCGATCCTCGGTGATCAGCGCAATGCCATGGCGTACCGCATCCACCGGGGAGCGGATGTCCACGATCTGCGCCGGCGAACCGAGGGACACCGTGCCGCTGTCGGCGATATCCGCACCGTAGATCAGGCGCAACAGCTCCGTGCGGCCCGCGCCGATCAGGCCGGAGATGCCATAGATCTCTCCGGCACGTACCTCGAAGGAAACATCGAGCACCTTGTCCGCACGGCTCAGGCCCTTGACCGTCAGGGCCGGCGCGCCAATCTTGCGCACGCCCATATCCATGTGTTCGCCGAGTTCGCGGCCCACCATCAGGTTGACCAGTTGCTCGCTGTTGTAATTGGCCATCGGTTCGACGCAGACCAGATTGCCGTCGCGCAGTACCGCGATGCGCTGGGCGACCCGGGCCAGTTCTTCGAGCCGGTGGGAGATATAGATGATCGACACGCCACGGGCCTGCAGGCGGGTGATCTGCTCGAAGAGCATTTCGACTTCGCGGGCGGTGAGCATCGCGGTCGGCTCGTCGAGAATCAGTACATGGCAATCGCCGATCAGGTTGCGGGCAATTTCCACCATCTGCTGGTGGCCGATGCCCAGCTCGCCGACCAGGGTATCCGGATCGATCGCGTCCAGGCCGACCTGGGCCATCGCCTCGATGGCGGCCTTGCGCAGTTGCTTGCGACTGATCCAGCCGCCATGGCTGGGCAGGTTGTCGAGAAACAGGTTCTCCGCCACCGACAGCGTCGGCAACAGATTGAGCTCCTGCATGACCATGCGGATCCCCTGCTCTTCAGCCTGGGTCCGACTGCCGGGGGTATAGGCCCGGCCATTGAACTGCATCTGGCCGGTGGTCGGTGTGACCAGCCCGCCGATGATCTTCGACAGCGTGCTTTTCCCCGCGCCGTTTTCACCGGTCAGCGCCAACACTTCCCCACGCATCAGCGTCAGGTCGATGTTGCTCAGGACAGGTTGCGCGTAGGTCTTGCCGATACCGCTGACCGACAGGACAGCGTTCGGTGCGGAAGATGACATAGGAAAGTCTCCAGGCGCCCGCTCAGGACGAGCGGGCGCTGTTGGGTGCAGCCAAGTGCAGGGATTACTTCTTGAGGACCAGTTCGACCGGGGTTTCGATCACGCCGTTGACGCTGTCGACCTTCTCGCCCTTGACCAGCTTGAGCGCGTTCTGGATACCGAAGACGGCTTGCTGGGCAGCGGCCTGGTCGGCGGTGGCCAGGACACGGCCATCCTGGAGCATCGGCTTGATGGCCTCGATGTTGTCGTAGCCGACCACTTGCACCTTGCCAGCCTTGCCCGCGGCACGTACCGCGGAAACGGCGCCCAGGGCCATGTTGTCGTTACCGGCCAGCAAGGCCTTGAGGTCCGGGTACTCGCTCAGCATGGCGGAGGCAACCTTGTTGCCCTGGTCGATTTCCCAGTTACCGGACTGGGTGGAAACGATCTTCATGCCGGCCGCGTCCATCGCGTCCTTGAACCCGGCGGTACGCTGCTGGGCGTTGGTGGTGGTCGGTACGCCTTCGATGATGCCGACCTTGTCACCGGCCGCCAGGGTCTTGGCCAGGTAGTCACCCACCAGGCGGGCACCCTTGCGGTTATCCGGCCCTACGAAAGGGATATCGAGATTCTTGCTTTTCAGTACGTCCGGGTCCAGGCGGTTGTCGATGTTGACGACCTTGATCCCGGCGTCGCTGGCTTTTTTCAGCACGGTCACCAGGGCCTTGGAGTCGGCGGGGGCAATCACCAGGGCATCGACCTTGGAGAGGATCATCTGGTTGACGATATCGATCTGCGCGGCGGTATCGGTTTCGTTCTTGATACCGTTGGTGATCATGTCGAAATCGGCGGCGTGGGCTTTCTGGTAATCCTTGGCGCCATCCTGCATGGTGACGAAGAATTCATTGGCGAGGGATTTCATGACCAGGCCGACTTTCGGCTTGGCGGTTTCTGCGGCGAAGGCCGAAGAAAGTGGCAGAGCGGCAGAGGCGGCAGCCAGCACAGCGACAGCGAGAAGACGTCCAGCGAATGGCAACTTCATGGGTTCACTCCGATCTTATGATTATTGTGAGCAACGCCAGGAGCGCGACAGGACTTCGGATGCGACTTTTGGAGAAAGCCCCTGAAACAGTCCGCGCAAACGTTTGCGTGAGACAAACTATGAGAACCCCGCTGACTTTTGTCAACGGGGTTGCAGGGGTTTCAACCAGAGAATTTCATGAAAAAAGCGTCATCGACAAAACGTCGACGCGAAGGGACGATCAGGCAGTGGTGTTGATCGCAGAGCCCTTGCCCGCCTGATCGGTCAGCGCCTTGACCAAGGCATTGGCCACTTCCATCAGGCTGCCGTTGGTCTGGGAAATCTGGCCCTGGATCCCCATCAGCGTGGTGGTGCGCACATCATCCGATGGGTAGGAGGCCTTTTCCGCCGCGGCCAGTTGCTGTTCCTGCTGACGCAAGAGTTCCTGCAATTCCTTCATGCGCTTTTGCAGCATCTTGATCGTGATGTTCTGCGAGCTTGCGCCGCTGTCGGCATCCGGCGCATCGGCAGCGGCCCCGCCGGTCTTCACTTTGCCGTCCTTCGCGTCGGCCTCGCTGGTGTCTTTCACCGCCTTGTCGATCTCGTCCGTCATGGCGATGGTCTTGGACTCCGTCGAACCAGGCAGCTTGCCGTTGATCAGCAAACCGCCAGGAGAAGGAAAACCGACTGACATGGACATAGGAACCTCAGGAAAATTTTCTGTACCGGTGTATCGGCGGCAATCGCCTGATCTTTAGCCATCCTGTACGACCTTGTATCCCCCACCGATACATCCCCCCCCTAAAGTCACCCCCGCCTCCCCCCGCAAAAGCTGAAAAGCCCTACCGTTCAAGAATCACCGACCGACATCTATCCCACTGTAAATTCTTATAATTTTTCCTACGACCGACATCAAATCGCAAAAGCTGTTGTCAGAAACCGCACCAGCCCTCGCTGGGAGTTGCGAAATTGCTTACAGTTAAATACTGTATGCACGTACAGCTTATTAAGGATTGTTCCGTGGCAAACCCAACCTCAGCTTCCGCCGTCCCCAGCTCCTACGAACGCATGGGCCTGCGCGTACAGAAAATCATCAACTCGCCCACCGCCCAGAAAGCCAGGGCCGCGCTGATCTTCCGCCTGCTGGACGAGTCCGTCGACGAGTGGGAACAACTGCTCGAGGAAATCGCCGAGAACGACAACGTCACCCTCGCCTACCGCGATGACGGTGGCGTGCAGATTTTCTGGGTCGTGCCGAAGGAAGACTGAAACAATGCTTGTGCGCGTTATCGCTTTGCTCTGCCTGGGCTGGCTGCTGCCGGCCCAGGCAGAGGCCCCACGCACCTTCGCCGAAGCCAAGAAAGTCGCCTGGAAACTCTATGAACGGCAGTCCACGGAGTTCTATTGCGGCTGCAAGTACAGCGGCAACCGGGTCAATCTCGAGGCCTGCGGTTATGTCCCGCGCAAGAACGCCAACCGTGCCGCGCGCATCGAGTGGGAACATATCGTCCCCGCCTGGCAGATCGGCCACCAGCGCCAGTGCTGGCAACAGGGCGGGCGCAAGCAATGCAGCCAGCACGATCCGGTCTACAAGCGCGCCGAAGCCGATCTGCACAACCTGGTGCCGAGCATCGGCGAAGTGAACGGCGACCGCAGCAACTTCAGCTTCGGCTGGCTGCCGGAGCAGAAAGGCCAATACGGTTCGTGCCTGACCCAGGTCGACTTCAAGGCGAAGAAGGTCATGCCGCGGCCCTCTATTCGCGGGATGATCGCCCGCACCTATTTCTACATGAGCAAGCAGTATGGCCTGCGCCTGTCGAAACAGGATCGCCAGTTGTATGAGGCGTGGGACAAGACCTACCCGGTGCAGGTCTGGGAACGCCAGCGCAACCAGAGCGTGGCCTGCGTGATGGGCCGTGGCAACGAGTTCGTCGGGGCGGTAGACCTGAAGGCCTGCGGCTGACCTTACCCTACACATCCTTCTGTAGGAGCCGACGTGCCGGCGCCTACAGAAGTGATGATCGTTCCCACGCTCTGCGTGGGAACGCATCGGGTGACGCTCCGCGTCACCGACAGAGCGGACGCAAAGCGTCCTGGGCGGCATTCCACGCGGAGCGTGGGAACGATCAACCGCCATCGCCGGCAAACCGGCTCCCCTGCGTTATCAAGGCTGCGCCTTGTGCTCCACGACCTCGGAATCCATGTTCTGCTTGTCGGCCAGTTGCGCCTTTTTCTGCTCGGCAATTTCCTTGCTCGCGAACGGCCCGGCAATCACCCGACCGTCGTCGAGGATCTTGAACGGGAAGCCGTGCTCGATCAGCCAGGCGGTCCAGTCGGTCAGCGCCTTGGACTTGTCATCCTTGATCAGCAGGTCCCATCCCGTGGTTGCCGCAGCCGCGGGCACCGGCGCAACGGCCGCCTTGACCGGCTCGACCTTGTTTCCCGAACCATCGCCACAACCGGCCAGCACCACGAATGCCACCATCACTGCTATTCTGCGCACAAAGCGTCTCCCGTAATGATCAGTTAATGTGATTTTATCACCTTACGGCTTGTCTCAACCTTAGTTGAACTGGGCTGCTCCTGTCTTATCAGGCTGAATTACCGACGATTTTCCGGCTTCGGGGAATTAAATAGAATGAAATGACGTCTGTAATGAACCACCCGCTCGAATGAACTTGGCGGTATTCTGTGTGTAAGACCTAAGCCAGGAATGCCTGCGAAAGGCACCTTAGTAACAATCAAGGAGAAAGACATGCTGATACTCACCCGCAAAGTCGGTGAAAGCATCAACATCGGTGACGACATCACGATCACGATTCTGGGCGTTAGCGGCCAGCAAGTCCGGGTTGGCATCAACGCCCCCAAGGACGTCGCCGTGCATCGTGAAGAGATTTACCAGCGTATCCAGGCCGGCCTGTCTGCCGGAGAAAAGAAAGACCCTCTGTAGGACTTCACACTCGTCAGCCCTGCCGCCCACGGTCGCGGCTGACGAAAGTTCCCCTCGCCTCCTCCTTGCCTTTGCCCATGCATCGCCCTGTCACAGGGCCAGGTTCAGGCCGCCCGCCGGCAACGGCAGCGCCGTCTTGTAGCGCACCTGCTTGAGCGCGAAACTGGAGCGGATGTTCGCCACGCCCGGCACCTTGGTCAGGAAGTCCATCATGAAGCGCTCCAGCGCCTGGATGGTCGGCACCAGAACGCGAATCAGGTAATCCGGGTCCCCCGCCATCAGGTAGCACTCCATCACCTCCGGCCGATCGGCGATCGCCGCCTCGAAATGCTGCAGCGCCTCTTCCACCTGCTTTTCCAGGCTGACGTGGATAAACACGTTGACGTGCAACCCCAACAGTTCCGGATCGAGCAAGGTCACCTGCTCGCGGATCAACCCCAGTTCCTCCATCGCCTTGACCCGGTTGAAGCACGGCGTCGGCGACAGGTTGACCGAGCGGGCCAGGTCGGCGTTGGTGATGCGGGCATTCTCCTGAAGGCTGTTGAGAATCCCGATGTCAGTACGATCCAGTTTGCGCATGAGATAAAAACACCTGTTTTTTATGGTTATGAAGATTTTTTATCTGCAAATACCTTCAAGCGCAACCAAACAGAGAGAAATATTCTCCTACGACCGGCCTATGATTGTTGTAGGACAAGATTTCCCTTACCCAGGGAATGATTGCCAGCTAGCGCGCCCACTACAAGAAATTCACAAGATAGAGCGTAGAAAGCCATGACCTCAGCGTACGAACCGCTGCGCCTGCACGTTCCTGAACCCTCAGGCCGTCCCGGTTGCAAGACCGACTTCAGTTACCTGCGCCTGACCGATGCCGGCCAGGTCCGCAAACCGCCCATCGACGTCGAACCCGCCGACACCGCCGACCTGGCCAGGGGCCTGATCCGCGTGCTCGACGACAAGGGCCAGGCCCTCGGTCCCTGGGCCGAGGACGTGCCGGTGGAGATCCTGCGCAAGGGCATGCGTGCCATGCTCAAGACGCGGATCTTCGACACCCGCATGGTGGTCGCCCAGCGCCAGAAGAAAATGTCGTTCTACATGCAGAGCCTCGGCGAGGAAGCCATCGGCAGCGCCCAGGCCCTGGCCCTGAACGTCACCGACATGTGCTTTCCGACCTACCGCCAGCAAAGCATCCTGATGGCCCGCGAAGTGCCGCTGGTGGACCTGATCTGCCAACTGCTGTCCAACGAGCGCGATCCGCTCAAGGGCCGGCAACTGCCTATCATGTATTCGGTCCGCGAACATGGCTTCTTCACCATTTCCGGCAACCTCGCCACCCAGTTCGTCCAGGCCGTCGGCTGGGGCATGGCCTCGGCGATCAAGGGCGATACCAAGATCGCCTCGGCCTGGATCGGCGACGGCGCCACCGCCGAATCGGACTTCCACACCGCCCTGACCTTCGCCCACGTCTACCGCGCCCCGGTGATCCTCAACGTGGTCAACAACCAGTGGGCGATCTCTACCTTCCAGGCCATCGCCGGCGGTGAGGCCACCACCTTCGCCGGACGTGGCGTGGGCTGCGGTATCGCCTCGCTGCGGGTCGACGGCAACGATTTCATCGCGGTCTATGCCGCCTCCGCCTGGGCCGCCGAACGCGCCCGGCGCAACCTCGGCCCGACCCTGATCGAGTGGGTGACCTACCGCGCCGGGCCGCACTCCACCTCCGACGATCCGTCCAAGTACCGCCCCGCCGACGACTGGAGCCACTTCCCCCTCGGTGACCCGATCACGCGCCTCAAGCAGCACCTGATCGCCATCGGCCAATGGTCCGAAGAAGAACACGCCAGCGTCAGCGCCGAACTGGAGGCCGAGGTCATCGCCGCCCAGAAAGAAGCCGAGCGCTTCGGCACCCTGGCCGGCGGGCAGATGCCCAGCGCCGCGACCATCTTCGAGGACGTCTACAAGGAAATGCCCGACCACTTGCGTCGGCAGCGCCAGGAATTGGGGTTATAAGTCATGAACGATCACAGCAAACTGCAAACGGAGAACGCCGTGGCGACCAGCACCATGACCATGATCCAGGCCCTGCGCTCGGCCATGGATGTGATGCTCGAGCGCGACGACAACGTGGTGGTGTTCGGCCAGGACGTGGGCTACTTCGGCGGCGTGTTCCGCTGCACCGAAGGCCTGCAGGGCAAGTACGGCACCTCGCGGGTATTCGATGCGCCGATCTCGGAAAGCGGGATCGTCGGCGTCGCGGTCGGCATGGGCGCCTACGGCCTGCGGCCGGTGGCGGAAATCCAGTTCGCCGACTACTTCTACCCGGCCTCCGACCAGATCGTCTCGGAAGCGGCGCGCCTGCGCTATCGCTCGGCCGGCGAGTTCGTCGCGCCGATGACCCTGCGCATGCCCTGCGGTGGCGGCATCTACGGCGGCCAGACCCACAGCCAGAGCCCGGAAGCCATGTTCACCCAGGTCTGCGGCCTGCGTACCGTCATGCCGTCCAACCCCTATGACGCCAAGGGCCTGCTGATCGCCGCCATCGAAAACGATGATCCGGTGATCTTCCTCGAACCCAAGCGCCTGTATAACGGCCCGTTCGACGGCCATCACGACCGCCCGGTAACACCGTGGTCGAAACACCCGGCCAGCGCCGTGCCCGACGGCTACTACACCGTGCCCCTGGACAGCGCCGCGATTGTCCGGCCGGGCAGCGAGGTGACCATCCTCACCTATGGCACCACCGTCTATGTGGCCCAGGCCGCCGCCGAGGAAACCGGTGTCGATGCCGAAGTCATCGACCTGCGCAGCCTGTGGCCGCTGGACCTGGAAACCATCGTCAATTCCGTGAAGAAAACCCGTCGCTGTGTCGTCGTCCACGAAGCCACGCGCACCTGCGGCTTCGGTGCCGAGCTGATCTCGCTGATCCAGGAGCACTGCTTCCACTACCTGGAAGCGCCGATCGAGCGCGTCACCGGCTGGGACACGCCCTACCCTCATGCACAGGAGTGGGCGTATTTCCCGGGTCCGGTGCGTGTCGGGGCGGCTTTGAAACGGGTCATGGAGGTCTGAATGGGTACCCACGTCATCAAGATGCCTGACATTGGCGAAGGCATCGCAGAAGTAGAACTGTCCCAGTGGCATGTCCAGGTCGGCGACCTGGTGGTCGAGGACCAGGTTCTGGCGGACGTCATGACCGACAAGGCCATGGTCGATATTCCCTCGCCGGTCCACGGCAAGGTGATTTCCCTTGGCGGCCAGCCGGGTGAAGTCATGGCGGTCGGCAGCATCCTGATCAGCATTGAAGTGGAAGGCGCCGGCAACCTCCGTGAGGGCTGCGAAGCCCCGGCGACCAAGACGGCTCCGGCTCCCGCTCCGGTAGCGCAGGCAGCGGTTGCCGAACCGAAAGTCGAAAGCCCGGCCGCCAAGCCCGCGGCTACCCCGGCAGCGGCACGCCCGGCGCCGGTGGCACGCCAGGCCGATGAACGTCCGCTGGCCTCCCCGGCCGTGCGCAAGCGCGCCTGGGATGCCGGGATCGAATTGCGTTTCGTCCAGGGTAGCGGCCCGGCGGGACGAATCCTCCACGACGACCTGGACGCCTACCTGGCCCAGGCCGGGCAACCCGTGCAGAGCAGCGGCAGCGGCTATGCCCGACGCACCGACGAAGAGCAGATCCCGGTGATCGGCCTGCGCCGCAAGATCGCCCAGCGCATGCAGGACGCCAAGCGCCGTGCCGCGCACTTCAGCTATGTCGAGGAAGTCGATGTCACGGCCCTCGAAGAACTGCGCGTGCACCTGAACCACAAGCACGGCGACAGCCGCGGCAAGCTGACCCTGCTGCCGTTCCTCGTGCGGGCGCTGGTCGTGGCCCTGCGCGACTTCCCGCAGATCAACGTGCGCTACGACGATGAAGCCCAGGTCATCACCCGCCACGGCGCGGTGCATGTCGGCGTCGCCGCGCAGACCGACGGCGGCCTCATGGTGCCGGTGGTACGGCATGCCGAAAGCCTCAACCTGTGGGGCACCGCGGACGAGATCAACCGCCTGGCCAAGGCCGCACGCACGGGCAAGGCCACGCGTGAGGAAATGTCCGGCTCGACTATCACCCTGACCAGCCTCGGTGCCCTCGGCGGCATCGTCAGCACGCCGGTGCTGAACCTGCCGGAAGTCGCCATCGTCGGCGTCAACCGCATTGTCGAGCGGCCCGTGGTAATCAAGGGCCAGATCGTCATTCGCAAGATGATGAACCTTTCCAGTTCCTTCGATCACCGCGTGGTCGACGGCATGGACGCGGCGCAATTCATCCAGGCCATTCGCGGCCTGCTCGAACAACCCGCCTGCCTGTTTGTGGAGTGACCATGCAACAGACTCAAAACACCACCCTGCTGATCATCGGTGGCGGCCCCGGCGGTTACGTCGCGGCCATCCGTGCCGGGCAACTGGGCATTCCCACCGTGCTGGTGGAAGGCCAGGCACTGGGCGGCACCTGCCTGAATGTCGGCTGCATCCCGTCCAAGGCGCTGATCCATGTCGCCGAACAGTTCCACACCACGCAAAGCTACAGCGGCGATACCTCGCCACTGGGGATCAAGGTGTCGGCACCGACCCTGGATATCGGCAAGAGCGTCGAGTGGAAGGACGGCATCGTCGACCGCCTGACCAGTGGCGTCGCGGCGCTGCTGAAGAAGAACGGGGTCAAGGTCATTCATGGCTGGGCCAAGGTGATCGACGGCAAGCACGTCGAAGTCGACGGCCTGCGCATCCAGTGTGAACACCTGCTGCTGGCCAGCGGTTCGCAGACAGTCAACCTGCCGATGCTGCCGGTGGGCGGCGCGGTGATTTCCTCCACCGAAGCCCTGGCCCCGACCTCGATTCCCAAGCGCCTGATCGTGGTCGGCGCCGGCTACATCGGCCTGGAACTGGGCATTGCCTACCGCAAGCTCGGCGCAGAAGTGACGGTGGTCGAGGCCCGCGAGCGGATTCTGCCGACCTACGACCGCGAACTGACCCAGCCGGTGGCCGAGTCGATCAAGGCCCTGGGCATCAGCGTCCTCCTGGGCCACAGTGTCGAAGGCTTCGATGCCGCGACAACCACCCTTGAGGTACGCGATCCCCAGGGTGAAACCCTGAAGCTGGCGACCGACCAGGTGCTGGTGGCCGTCGGCCGCAAGCCGCGTACCCAGGGCTGGAACCTCGAGGCGCTGGCCCTGGAAATGAACGGCGCGGCGATCCGCATCGACAACCGTTGCCAGACCAGCATGCGCAATGTCTGGGCCATCGGCGACCTGACCGGCGAGCCGATGCTGGCCCACCGCGCCATGGCACAAGGCGAAATGGTTGCCGAACTGATTGCCGGCAAGCACCGCGAGTTCAACCCCACGGCCATTGCCGCCGTGTGCTTTACCGACCCGGAACTGGTGGTGGTTGGCAAGACGCCGGACGAAGCCAAGGCTGCCGGACTGGACTGCCTGGTGTCGAACTTCCCGTTCGCCGCCAATGGCCGCGCCATGACCCTGGAAGCGAAAAGCGGTTTTGTGCGGGTGGTGGCGCAGCGTGACAATCACCTGATTGTCGGCTGGCAAGCGGTGGGTGCCGGGGTCTCGGAACTGGCGGCCGCCTTTGGCCAGTCGCTGGAAATGGGCGCGCGCCTGGAAGATATCGCCGGGACCATCCATGCCCATCCGACCCTGGGTGAAGCGGTGCAGGAGGCGGCCCTGCGGGCGCTGGGGCATGCGTTGCATGTCTGATGGCGTACCCGTTTCAACCGACTGACACCATCCCATGTAGGAGCTGGCTTGCCAGCGATGAGGCCCTCAAGCCTTGTAGCGTCAGGACTGACGCCTTCGCGGGCAAGCCCGCTCCCACAAGGTCCGTGCCGGGTTGCAATCTTGTGCTCAGCCAGGCGCCGTTGTGGGAGCTGGCTTGCCAGCGATGAGGCCCTCAAGCCTTGCAGCGTCAGGACTGACGACTTCGCGGGCAAGCCCGCTCCCACAGGGTTGCAATCTTGTGCCCAGCCAGGCGCCGTTGTGGGAGCTGGCTTGCCAGCGATGAGGCCCTCAAGCCTTGCAGCGTCAGGACTGACGCCTTCGCGGGCAAGCCCGCTCCTACAGTGGAGTGTCGTATACACAACTCCCGGCGCTCATTCGAAAAGCATCAATCCCGATAATCCGGCGCCACCCGATCCAGCAGGCGCAGCATCGCCGACCACGCCAGCTCCATGGCGTCCGGGTCGGTCAGTTGCCCTTCCTCCACCGGCCGCCCCGGATCGTTGAACTGGCGCTCGGTATGCGCACAGACTTCATGGGACGGCAACACCAGCTCGCCACAGGCCTGGGCGGTGACCTGGATCTGGCAAGCCTTTTCCAGGTAGTACATGCGCAGGAACGCCTGGCCCACCGTCTCGCCCACGCTCAACAAACCGTGATTGCGCAGCACCATCACCGACTTGTCCCCCAGGTCGTGCACCAGCCGTGCCTGCTCATCCATGTCCAGCGCCACGCCTTCATAGTCGTGGTAAGCCGTGCGTCCGTAGAACTCCATGGAGATCTGGTTCACCGGCAGCAGCCCGCACTTGAGGGCCGCCACCGCGCAACCGGCCCGGGTATGGGTGTGCAGCACACAGTGGGCATCCTTGCGCGCGCCATGGATCGCACTGTGGATCACGAAGCCGGCCGGATTCACCGGGTACGGCGAATCCTCCACCGCCCGGCCGTCCAGATCGATCTTCACCAGGCTCGACGCGGTGATCTCCTCGAACATCAGTCCGTAGGGGTTGATCAGGAAATGGTGATCCGGCCCGGGCAGGCGCAGGGAGATATGGGTGAAGATCAGGTCGGTCATGCGAAAGTGCGCAACCAGGCGATAACAGGCCGCCAGTTGCTCGCGCAATTGGCGCTCGATGGCTGCCGGCGCGGCAGCGGTATGCAGAAGGTCGTTCAAGCGGAGGACTCCCTCAGGCAGGTGGATCGGCTCAGGCCGACGGTGCGCCACGGCAGCGCCCGACCCTGGCTACTTTACTGGCTTGCCCGCACATTGAAAGGCCCTTGGTGTTCTGATTTGTGAGCATCCGATATCTTTCATAGTAAAAATATAAGTTGATTTTTTACTACAGGTAAATTTTCATACAAGAACAATAACAACTGCCCGGCATCGATTCCGGGTCGCCCGGAGTGTCGCCATGCCGTCGTCCCCGCACGCCTTCGCCCACCTGTTCGAACCGTTGCAACTGCGCGGCAAGCGCCTGAAGAACCGCATCATGTCCAGCGGACACGACACCTCCATGCCGACCGACAACCTGGTCAACGAACAGTTGATCGCCTATCACCGGGCTCGCGCCGAGGGCGGCGTCGGCCTGATCGTGCTGCAGGTGGCCGGGGTCCACGACAGTGCGCGCTACACCTCCCATGTGCTGATGGCCACCGACGATGCCTGCATCGACGGCTACCGGCGGCTGGCCGAGGTCTGTCATGCACAGGGCACGGTCGTGCTGTCCCAGGTATTTCATCCCGGCCGGGAAATCATGGAGTCCAGCGACGGCTTGCTGGCCGTCGCCTACTCGGCGTCCAGCGTGCCCAACGAGCGCTTCCGGGTCATGCCCCGGGCGCTGGACCAGACGATGATCGACGAGATCGTCAGCGGTTATGCCGCTGCCGCCCGGCGCTTGCACCGAGCTGGCATCGATGGCGTGGAGGTGGTCGCCAGCCACGGCTACCTGCCGGCGCAATTTCTCAACCCACGGGTCAACCGGCGTACCGACGGCTACAACGGCGACCTCGACCAGCGCCTGCGTTTCCTGCGGGAAGTGATTGCGGCGATACGGGCGGCCAGCGACCCGCAGTTCATCATCGGCCTGCGGATCTGCGCCGACGAGCGCGATCCCGAAGGCCTGACCGAAGACGAATCCCTGGCCGCCGTGGTGCGACTGCAAGGTGAACTGGACTACGTGCACATCGTCGCCGGCACCTCGGCCTCCCTTGGCGGTGCGATACATATCGTGCCGCCGATGGCCATCGAGGCGGCGTACCTGGCGAAGGAAGCCGGGACCTTCAAGGCCAGCCTGTCGATTCCGCTGTTCGTGACGGGGCGGATCAACCAGCCCCAGGAAGCCGAGCTGATCATTGCCCGCGGCCAGGCGGACGTGTGCGGCATGACCCGCGCACTGATCTGTGATCCGCAGATGCCGAACAAGACCGACAGCGGCCACAGCGAAGACGTCCGCGCCTGCATTGCCTGCAACCAGGCCTGTATCGGCCACTTCCACAAGGGTCTGCCGATCAGTTGCATCCAGCATCCGGAAACCGGTCGCGAGTTGCAGTACGGACAGTTGATCGCCACGGCCAGACGTCAGCGGGTGATGGTGGTCGGCGGCGGCCCCGCGGGGATGAAGGCCGCGGCCGTCGCGGCTCAACGCGGCCATGAGGTGACGCTGTACGAAGCCGGGTCGCAACTGGGCGGCCAGGTCCTGCTGGCGCAGTTGCTGCCACGACGCAGCGAGTTCGGCGGCGCCAGCACCAACCTGCAACGGGAGATGGAGCTGGCAGGCGTACGGGTGCTGCGCAATACCCGGGTCGACCGGGCGCTGGTGGAGCGCGAGCGGCCGGACCAGGTGATCGTCGCCACGGGGGCCGAACCCTATTGGCCGCCGTTCGAGCGCGGCGGCGAACTGCAGGTGGTGGATGCCTGGCAGGTGCTGCGTGACGAAGTGCCGATCGGTCGTTCGGTGGTGGTGGTCGACTGGCGTTGCGACTGGATCGGCCCGGGGATTGCCGAGCGACTGGTGCGCGCCGGGCATCAGGTACGGCTGGCGGTCAACGGCACCCATTGCGGCGAGAACCTGCCCCTCTATGTGCGCGATCAACTGGCGGGCGAACTGCACCGCCTGGGCATTGCCATCACCCCCTATGCCCGGCTCTATGGTTGCGACGACAGCACCGTGTACCTGCAACACACCGCCAGCGGCGAGCCGATGCTGTTCGAGGACGTCGATACCCTGGTGCTGTGCCAGGGCCATCAACCGGTCGACACCCTCGGCGACCAGTTGCAGGGGCTGGTGGAGTTTCGCCGGATCGGCGACTGCCTGGCGCCGCGCACGGTGGAAGAAGCGATCTACGAGGGCCTGAAGGTGGCCTGGGAAATCTGATACCCCACACCATCCCCTGTAGGAGCCGGCTTGCCGGCGATGAGGTTCCCGAACCTTGCACCGCCCCTCGGGACGCCATCGCCAGCAAGCCGGCTCCTACAAGGTTTCGTTGCACCTCAATAAGCGCCAAGTGCCTTATACTGCGGCCCTTTCAAGGATCGGAGCTGGTCATGAGCAACGCCCCAACGCCCGCCGGCGACAGCACCGCAGCGGGCCCGCAGTTTCTCGGCACGCGTATTCGCGGCCTGCGCAAACGGCGCGGCATGACCCTGACCGAACTGGCGACCCAGGCCGAGCTCACCGCCGGCTACATCAGCCAACTGGAACGCAATCTCGCCTACCCGTCGATCCCGGCCCTGTTCAATATCGCCCGCAGCCTGGGAGTGACCATCCAGTGGTTCTTCGCCAGCGAAGCCACCACCGCTCCCGAAGACAACGGCTATGTAGTGCGCAAGAACAGCCGCCTGAGCGTGCACTACGAGGACGGTATCGTCGACCAGTTGCTGACCCCGCAACCCAACCGCCAGCTGGAAATCCTCCACTCGCGCTTCCCGCCGGGCACCTACAGCCAGCAAAGCTACAGCCATGAAGGCGAGGAAGCCGGCTACCTGTTGTCCGGCGTCTTCGAACTGTGGGTCGGCGAGCGGCATTTCCTGCTGGCCGAAGGCGACAGTTTCAGCTTCTCCAGCCAGGAACCGCACCGCTACGGCAACCCCGGCGATGTCGAGGCCGTGGTCATCTGGGTCATCACCCCGCCAACGTTCTAACGGAAAAGGTATCGCCATGAGCACGGAACAAGCCCCGGCGCTGAAGGAGATCTTCAACAGCGAACGCCTGCAGCATATCGCCAGCGAAATGCGCGCGGTGTATCCCGATTTCGACAGTGCCGGCTTTCTCGGCCTGACCCACCAGGGCCTGGACGAACTGTCGATCATGCAGCGCCTGGCCAGGGTCAGCGAGAGCCTGCACGCCGTGCTGCCACTGACCTACAAGCAATCGCTCAAGGTGTTGCGCCAGCTCGCCCCGCGCCTCAACAGCAGCTTTGTCACCCTGTGCCTGCCGCATTATGTCGCCAGCTACGGGGCGAAGGATTTCGATCTGTCGATGGAGGCCCTGAAGTACTTCACCACCTTCGGCTCCGCCGAATTCGCCATCCGCCACTTCCTGCTCAACGATTTCGAACGCACCCTGGCGGTGATGGAAAGCTGGGCCTCGGACACCAACGAACATGTCCGGCGCCTCGCCAGCGAAGGTTCGCGACCGCGCCTGCCGTGGTCGTTCCGACTGGCACGGATCCAGGCCGACCCGAGCCTGGCCGCCGGCATACTCGAGCGACTCAAGAGCGATGACAGCCTGTACGTGCGCAAGTCGGTGGCCAATCACCTCAACGATATCACCAAGGAACATCCCGACTGGGTGCTGGACCTGATCGAAGGCTGGTCGCTGGAAGACCCGCGTACCGCCTGGATCGCCCGCCATGCCCTGCGCAGCCTGATCAAGCAGGGCAATCCACGGGCCCTGGCGCTGATGGGCGCAGGCGCCAAGGCCCAGGTCGAGGTGCTGGAACTGAAGGTCGAGCCGGCAGTGATCCGCCTTGGCGACAGCGTCACCCTCTCCTTCACCCTGGCCTCCACGGCACCGGCCAGCCAGAAGCTGGTGATCGACTACGGCATCGACTACGTGAAGGCCAACGGCGGCACCTCGACCAAGGTCTTCAAGCTCAAGACCCTGCACCTGGCCGCTGGCGCGAGCGAAACCCTGAGTCGGCGCCAGCACATTCGTGAACTGACCACCCGCAAGCACTACAGCGGCCATCACGCGGTGCACCTGCTGATCAATGGCGAGCGCCTGGGCAGCAGCGGCTTCGATATTCTCGAATAAACTCCCTGGAGCCAACTTGCAGGCACACCGCGTTATCGTTCATCGCCGGCAAGCCAGCTCCCACAAGGTTTCAGGCACGACGCTATTTGGCGGCGAGGCACCGACCCGTGGGAGCCGGCTTGCAGGAACACCGCGTTATCGTTCATCGCCGGCAAGCCAGCTCCCACAAGGTTTCAGGCGCGACGCTATTTTGCGGAGAGGCACCGACCCGTGGGAGCCGGCTTGCTGGCGATGGCGATCTCAAGGTCGCGCCTACCGATTGTGCTTCACGCAACTGAAGGGTGTTGCAGTAGAATCGCCGCCTAATTTTTTCAGGGCCCCGCCATGACCTCTCACCAGACTCCGCCCACCGCCGCGCCCCAGGCCAACGAACTGATCCTCGGCCTGGAAGACCGGCCCCGGCTGCTGATCGGCCTGCTGGCCGCGCTGCAGCACCTGCTGGCGATCATCGTGCCGATCGTCACCCCCGGCCTGCTGATCTGCCAGGCCCTGGGCGTCTCGGCGCGGGACACCAACCTGATCGTCTCGATGTCGCTGGTGATCTCCGGGATCGCCACCTTCGTCCAGTGCCGGCGCTTCGGCCCCTTCGGCGCCGGCTTGCTGATCGTCCAGGGCACCAGCTTCAACTTCGTCGGCCCGCTGATTGCCGGCGGCGCCCTGATGGTCAAGCAAGGCACGCCGGTGGAAGCGGTGATGGCGGCGATCTTCGGCGTGGTCATCGCCGGTTCGTTCGTCGAGATGGGCATCTCGCGCATCCTGCCTTTCGTCAAGCGCATGATCACCCCGCTGGTGACCGGCATCGTCGTCCTGATGATCGGCCTGACCCTGATCAAGGTCGGCCTGATCAGCATGGGCGGCGGCTTCAGCGCCATGGGCAACGGCACCTTCGCCAACGGCGAGAACCTGCTGCTGTCCGGGGTGGTGCTGGCGATCATCGTCGTGCTCAACCGCATCCCGCTGGTGTGGATGCGCAGCTGCGCGATCGTCATCGCCCTGGCCGCCGGCTATGCCCTGGCCGGTTACCTGGGACGCCTGGACTTCACCGGCATGCACGAAGCGCCGCTGTTCCAGGTGCCGACACCGCTGCACTTCGGACTGGGATTTTCCTGGGCGCTGTTCATTCCGATGCTGGTGATCTACCTGGTCACTTCCCTGGAAGCCATCGGCGACGTCACCGCCACCAGCAAGGTGTCGCGCCAGCCGGTGGAAGGTCCGCTGTGGATGCAGCGGATCAAGGGCGGCGTGCTGGTCAACGGCGCCAACTCGCTGCTGGCCGGTGTCTTCAACACCTTTCCCAGCTCGATCTTCGCCCAGAACAACGGCGTGATTCAGCTGACCGGGATTGCCAGCCGGCATATCGGCAAGTGGATCGCCCTGATGCTGGTACTGCTGGGCCTGTTCCCTTCGGTCGCCGGGGCGATCCAGGCCGTGCCGGAGCCGGTACTGGGGGGAGCGGCCATGGTCATGTTCGGCGCCGTCGCGGCCTCGGGCATCAACATCCTGGCGAGCATCACCCTCGACCGTCGTGCCCTGCTGATCATCGCCGTGTCCCTGGCACTGGGGCTTGGCGTTTCCCAGGTGCCGGAGTTCCTCGCCCATATGCCGGCGGCGCTGCGCAATGTGCTGGAGTCGGGTGTTGCCACCGGCGGCATCTGCGCCCTGGTGCTGAACTGGTTCCTGCCGGAAACCAAGGCCGGCGCCTGAACCTTCAGCCGCCTACAGCCTTCAGCCACCTATCTGAGACTGCGCAGGGCAAACCTCGCAGTCTCCTGCAGGACCTGAACCGGTGCCCCGGCCTTGGCACTGATCTTCAGACCGCCCAGGCTGCTCATCAGGTAGCGGGCCGCGGCGGGGATATCGATCTCGCGGTCGATCTCCCCCGCTTCCCGAGCTTCGTGCAACGCCCGTTCGAACGCCGCCATCAAGGTCTGCGCCGCGCTCTCGCGCAGCTGGTTGATCTCGGCATCCTCGACGCCGAACTCACAGACCGCGTTGACCCCCATGCAACCGGCGGTCCCCTCCGACTGTACCCGTGAGACAAACGCCAGCAGGGCCGATTCCAGGCCGGCCAGGGGCGAAGCCCCCTTGCCCAGCTTGAGGATCAGGTCACTGACGCTGTCGGCGATGTACTGCCGCATGGCGTGCATGTACAACGTACGCTTGTCGCCAAAGGTGTTGTACATGCTCTGCCGGCCAAGCTGCATGGCCTGCATCAACTCGTCGGTGGACGCCGCGCTGAAACCCTTGTCGCAAAAGACCCGGATCGCCTGTTGCAGCGCCTGTTCGCGGTTGAATGCTCGGGTTCTGGCCATGCTCGTTCTCGTCGTTCAAGGCAGGCTCCGACGGTCTGCGCCGCCGGCTGCCATAAACCGTGCATGATACGGCGCCTTCGGCACGGCGTCTCGCCTCAGGCCAGGTAGCCGCCATCGACGCTCAGGCTCGTGCCGGTGACAAACGACGCTCCCGGACTGGCCAGATAGGCCACCATGTCGGCGATCTCCTCGCCGCTGCCCATGCGCTTGAGCGGCACCAGGTTGCGTACCGCCTCGTGGTGCGGGCCATCGGCCGGGTTCATGTCGGTGGCCGTGGGACCGGGCTGGACCAGATTGACCGTGATGCCCCGCGGCGCCAGGTCCAGGGCAATGCCCCGGGTCAGTCCGACCAGCGCCGACTTGCTCATCGAATACACGCTGGAACCGGGAAACCCCGAACGCTCGGCCACCACGCTGCCCATCAGGATGATCCGGTCGCCCTCGGCCATGTGCCGCGCGGCGCACTGGGCGGCGACAAAAGCCGCGCGGACATTGATGGCGAACGTCCGGTCGAAGTCCTCCAGCTTGAACTCGCCGATCCCTCCGAGCAGCAGAATCCCGGCGTTATTGACCAGGATATTCAGGCCACCCAGGGTCTCCACGGTCTGGCTCACAGCCTGTTCGATGGCTTGCGCATCGGCACTGTCGGCGTGGATCGCCAATGCCTTGCCGCCCTCCGCCTCGACCGCCACCACCACTTCCCGGGCCTTTTGCGCGGACGCTGAGTAGGTGAACGCGACCAGCGCGCCCTCGCGCGCGAGGCGCTTCACCACCGCCGCGCCGATGCCACGGGAACCGCCTGTCACCAGGGCGACTTTATTTTTCAGGGACTGGAATTCGGACATCATGACGCACCACCTATTTTGGATTAAAAAATCCAAAATAGCATCACAAGCCCTACCAATAGAATAAAAATCTGAAAAATAATTGATTAAATAATCCAAAATCACATCATGAAAAACTGCCCAACCGGACGAAAAACGCCCCGAAAAAGTTCAGTTCTTAAATTTAATTTCATCCGTTCCAGCCCCGCTTTGACTCAGAACTGTCACATCGCCACCCCTTAATTGTTTCAAGAGTTTGCTGCTCTTATTTCAATTCTGTGACCAGGATCCGAACCAATGAACAAGCTGTTTAGTCCTATGATGGGCGCCGCTCTGGCGAGCGTCATGATGTCTGCCCACGCGGATTTCATCGATGACAGTCACGCCGACGTGACCCTGCTCAACCGCTACCTCAACCAGGAGGGGCGTGACATCAGCGGCAGCAGTGCCAAGGCACATAGCATTCGTGACTGGGGTCAGGGCTTCCAGTTCGACTTCAAGTCCGGCTACACCGAAGGCACCATCGGCCTGGGCCTGGACTTGCAGGCGTTCTACGGCCTCAAGCTCGACTCGGGTGGCGACCTGAACGACAAGGATCACCAGGGCCGCTACCCCGGCAGCATGTTCCCCCTGGATGACGGCAAGTCCGCCGACCAGTTCGGCGTGCTCAGCCCGACCTTCAAGGCGCGCTTCCTGAAAGACGAACTGCGCATCGGCACCCTGTACCAGAACAACCCGATGCTGGCCAACACCGACGGCCGCCTGTACCGCCAGACCAACACCGGCGCGCAACTGGTGTCCAAGGACCTGGATAACTTCACCTTTACCGTCGGTGATATCACCCAGACTAAGATTCGTAACGAAACCGGCGACACCGGCATGATCACCGCCGGCGGCACCAAGAAGAGCGATCGCTTCCTCTACGGTGGCGCCGACTACACCGGCCTTGCGGGTACCACCCTGAGCGCCTGGTACTCGAACCTCGAGGACTACTACCAGCAGGCCTTCCTCGGCGCCAAGCGCCATGACGCCTTGCCGGTCGGTGCCATCGACAGCGACTTCCGTGCCTATCGCAGCATCGGCACCGGCGGCAACAGCGATGGTGACAGCCAGTTCGCCGCGTCCGGTTTCTATGGCGACGGTTCGACCAAGGGCCGCATCAACCAGTCGACCATCAGCTTGCTGGAAAGCTACACCCTGGCCGGTCACACCATTGGCCTGGGCGCGCAGAAGAACAGTGGCAACAGCGACTTCCCGTACCTGGATTCGGGCCTGAACAGCGGCGACAACCGCCAAGGCCCTGGCTCGGGCGCGGATACCCCGGCGCTGACCAACCTGCAATTGAACAAGTTCCAGCACGCGGGTGAACGCACCTGGCTGGCGCAGTACAAATACGACTTCGCCCAACTGGGTGTCGACGGCCTGAAGTTCGCCGCGACCTACGCCCATGGCGACCAGGTGCGTACCCCGGCCAACCGCGATGCCAGCGAATGGGAACGTGACATATCCCTCGCGTACGAAGTACCGACCGGCCAGTTGAAAGGCCTGGGCGTGAAATGGCAGAACGCCCACGCGGCGCCGGAAATCACCGGCCAGACGATTCAGGACGAAAACCGCTTCTACGTCAGCTACGTGATTCCCCTCTGGTAAGAAACCAGGCAGGGGCGCCCATGGCGCTTCTGCCTGCTTTACCGGGCGTTCAACAGAATATCGGCCGCGTCATCGAATGCAGGCTTTCACTGAGCAACGCGACTGCGGCACGGATACTTTCGCTCTGTCGGTGAACCGCAAACAGGCCATAGTTGACGCTCAATCCCGGCCCACCGTTCGCCGCCGCCAATGAAACCACCCGCATGGTCTCGGGCCGGATACTTTCAGCCGGTAGCAGAGCCACCCCCAGCCCATTTTCCACGGCCGCCGTGATCACACCAATATTGGGACTCGTCACCGCCACGCGAAAATCGCGTCCCGCCTGTAGCAGGGCATCGAACATCAAGCGTCGCCACGAGCAAGGCTCGGCATACACAATCACATCGAGTGGTTGCGCCGGATCGATCTCCTCGTCGATCGCGCAGACCCAGTACAGGTCAACATTCCATGAGCGCAGCGGATCAGCCGCGAACGCCGAACTGACCCCGATGGCCACATCAAGCACCCCTTCATGCCAACGCTCGGCAAGCGCATCGCCGTGTTCCACGCTGATTTCCAGGTGCATGTGGGGACAGGCTCGACGCAACCGCCCCAGGGCAGCCGGCAAGGTCGATATCGCGACATTCTCCGAAAGGCCGATACGGACATTGCCCATCAAGGTCCGCTCTTTCAGCCGCGCGGCCACGGTGTCTCCCAGCGCGAGGATACGGGTTGCGTAACTGAGCAGCAGTTCGCCCTCGGTCGTCGGCACCACGCCACGCCCCGTCCTGTGCAGGAGCCGCTGCCCCAGCAGTTCCTCAAGCCTGCGGATCTGCGCGCTCAACGCCGATTGCGCCCTGCCCGCCTGATTGGCGGCGCCACTGAGGCTGCGATGCTGGCAAACCGAGACGAAGGTACGCAACAGATAGGGGTCGAAGGCATCGGATATCATGTTTCGATTAACTCTGATTGATTCGATATAAGCCTATTTGAATACCCTGCCAATGACTACCATCACCCCTCGAAAGGTTTTCCATTCATCAGGAGCGTATCCATGAGCAATAACCAGAACCCGCGCATCGTGCTGGCCACACGTCCCGAGGGGCTTCCAAAACCGGCCGATTTCCGCCTGGAGTACGCCGATATCCCTGCCCCGGGCGAGGGCCAGGTGCTGCTCGAAAATCTGTACCTGTCTCTTGACCCGTACATGCGCGGACGTATGAGTGCAGCCAAGTCCTATGCCCAGCCGATAGGCATCGGTGAGGTGATAGTGGGGGCCACGATCGCCCGGATAAAGCAGTCGCGTCATCCGCAATGGCGCGAAGGCGACATCGTATTGGCCGATGCGGGTTGGCAGCATTTCGCCCTGTCGAATGGGCAGGAGCTGCGACTTCTGGACCCGGCCATTGCTCCTCCCACCACGGCGCTCGGCGTGCTAGGCATGCCTGGCTTCACCGCCTATGCCGGCTTGCGCAATATCGGTCAGCCAAAGCCCGGAGAAACACTGGTGGTCGCGGCGGCCAGTGGCGCAGTAGGCTCCGTGGTCGGCCAACTCGCCCGTATCCAGGGCGCACGCGCCGTGGGTATCGCCGGTGGAGCGCAAAAATGTGCATTCGTGAAAAATGAACTGGGCTTCGATGCCGTCGTCGACCACCAGGCGCCGGACTTCGCCGAGAAGCTGGCCGAAGCCTGTCCGAACGGCATCGACGTGTACTTCGAGAATGTATCGGGAGCCATCTGGGATGCGGTCAGGCCGCTGCTCAATGACTTTGCGCGCATTCCGGTCTGCGGGGTGATCGCTCACTACAACGATGCGTCGCCGAGTGCCAGCGTTGATCGCCTCCCCGCGACAATGCGTGACATCCTCACCAAGAGCCTCACCGTACGCGGTTTTATCCAGCACGAATTTGTCGATCGGCAGCAGGCTGATTTCCTGAACGAGGCCGCGCAGTGGATTGCCCAGGGCAAGCTGAAATGGCGCGAGGATATCGTCGATGGCCTGGCCCAGGCACCGCAGGCCTTTATCGGGCTATTGCAGGGCAAGAACTTCGGCAAACTGATCGTACGCCTGACGGATCTCTGAACCCGCCCGACAGCGGCGAACCCGCACGCGCTGGTCTCAGCCAATGAGCCGGCGCGTGTGCTCATGCCTGCTCTTGGCCTCCCTCAATCCCCGGAACAACCACTACCCCAGGTCTTGTAGTTGTACTCCTTGATCTCGCCACTCGGGGTCTTGTAGGTCATCTTGGCGTCGACGATGCCACAGGCATAGGGATCGGAATCCACCCGGATCACTTCGGCCACATCCTTCTTGTCCAGGGCAAAGGCCTGGGCACTGAAAAGAAAAACCGCCACGGTCAAACACTTCGCATAGATCTTCATCGCAACTCACTCAAGAGGAAAAATACTCGCCAACATGAACTGTCGGGCAAAAGTTTCTGAGTGAAGAGTCGCCATCGCGCATTATCCGCAAATTAAGAGGACCATGAAAAAACTTAAACAAATCGTTATAAATGACTTAACGATTTGTTAATTATCCACACGCCAAATTTCGCCACTTATTCCAACTGGAAGATGACGAAATATTCATGAAAACTACCCCACCCACAAAGAATACGATCAGGCACCTTGTCCGCCTTGCCACCTGCCTCCCCAACCCACGCAGGCTTGGCCACTGGGCACCGCTGACCCTGCGCCTGATCGTCGGCTACGGCTTCATGGCCCACGGCCTGGCGAAACTGTTCAGGGGGCCGGAAGCATTCACCGTTATTCTTCAGGCCATGCACTTTCCCGCCGCCGCTGTTTTTTCATGGCTGACCGTGGCGATTGAAATATTCGGCGGACTGGCGATATTACTGGGGGCCTTTGTCACACTGGCAAGTATCCCGATGATCATCACGTTATTAGTGGCTACTTTCACAGTGCACTTGCCTTATGGGTTCAGTTCCATAAAGTTGTTATCCATCGGCCCGAACGGCGCACTTTTCGGCCAGCCGGGCTATGAAACCGATCTGCTCTATCTGGCCGCGCTGATCACACTGGTCATCGGCGGACCGGGCCCCTTCGCCATTGACCATCTTGTCAGGCGCTGGGCAAAAGGCTCCGGCAGAACTGCCGAGGACCTGCGATAATTGCCGTCAACTCCTGCAAGGATGTAGACCATGACGCGATGGAACAGGTACCGCAGCAGTGCCCTGGTGGCGCTGTTCATCATCCTCGTCAGCCTCCTGGCGTTCCTGCTGGTCAAGGTCTACTCACGGGACACCTCCACCTACTTCGAATCACGCGACCTGCTCCGCCAGCTCAAGCAACTGGACGGCAAGCTCGATGCGAAGGTGCTCAAGGCGCGGATCAGCGCCGAGTACAATTACAACCTGCTCACCGGTTCGACTACGGAGTCGAGCCGCCGCTGGGAGCAGTTGGTGACGCTGAACGCGACACTGGACGATTCCCCCATCTGGCAGGCCCGGAAAAAAGCCTACCTCGACGCCACGGCGGAAAAGAACAAGCTGATCGAGCAGTTCCAGTTGCAGAACATCACCCTGCGCGATGACCTGGAAACCCTGTCATCCATAGAAGAAACCATTCAGAAAGAGCTGGAACCTTCCAGCGTCGAACACCCGGTAGCCACGCTGAGCGTGCTCTACAGCGCCTCGAAACTGACCTTGGGCACCCTGGAGTACGCCCAACACGCCTCGAATGAAAAAGCCGAGCGGATTCAGGGCCAGATCGACAACCTGACCACCCAGAGGAGCGCCCTGGCGACGACCTTGACCCCCTCGCTCGACAAGCTGGTCGAGCAGGTCAACCTGATCGTGCGCGAACAGCCCCTGGCCAACGACCTGCTTGACCGCATCGGCTTCATCCCGGTTGCCTCCAGCCTCGACGCCATCAATGAATACCTCAATGAAAGCCAGCGGCGCGCCGACCTGCAGAGCCACCAGGACCATCTCTACCTGACCCTGTGCGCTGCCTGCATGGCGTTGCTGGTGTTCTACCTGATCATTCGCCAACTACGCAGCCATGCCCTGATCAACCAGATGAACAGCGCACTGCAGGCAGCCAACGAGCGCCTCGAACAACGGGTGGAAGAACGCACCCGCGAACTCAGGGAGGCCCAGAGCGAGCTGCTCGACACTGCGCGCATGGCCGGCATGGCGGAGATCGCCACCAACGTCCTGCACAACGTCGGCAACGTGCTCAACAGCGTGAACATCTCCGCCGACCTGGTCAGCCGCAAGGTCCGCGCGAGCAAAGCGCAGGGACTGGGCAAGGCCGTGCAACTGATGAACGAGCATGCCGACGACCTGGGGCACTTCGTCAGCCAGGATGAAAAAGGCAAGCTGCTGCCCGCCTATCTCGGCCAACTGGTCACGGCCATCGGCACCGAGCAGGCGGAGATCGTCCAGGAACTGGCACAACTGAGCAAAAGCGTCGACCACATCAAGGAAATCGTCGCCACCCAGCAGTCCTATGCCGGGGCGGCCAGGCTGCTGGAGCCGCTGAACATCACCGACCTGCTCGAAGATGCCCTGCGCATGAACTCGGGCGCCCTGACCCGGCACCAGGTCACGGTGCTCAAGGATTACCAGGACGTGCCCACCCTGCTGGGCGACAAGCACCGCCTGCTGCTGGTCCTGATCAACCTGATCAGCAACGCCAAGTATGCGGTGTCCGACCTGTCGAACCGTGAACGCGACATCACCCTCGGCGTCAGGGTGGTCGACGGCACGACCCTGCGCATCAGCGTGAAGGACGATGGCGAGGGGATTGCGCCGGAAAACATCTCGCGGATCTTCAATCACGGCTTCACCACACGCAAGGACGGCCACGGCTTCGGCCTGCACAGCTGTGCCCTGGCGGCGGTCGAGATGAACGGTCGCCTGTACGCCCATAGCGACGGACCGGGAAAAGGGGCCTTGTTCACCCTGGAGATTCCCCTCACCCTGTACCGCAAGGAGGAACATCCCGCCGTGGATGCAACCTCTTCATCCAACGCCTGAACCACCCGCCAGGAGTCATGCGGATGCTGCCCTCATCACCGACCCTTTCCGGCAATCGCCTGCACCTGCGCCGCCTGCGTGGCCGGGTCGGCCTGGCCCTGGTGGCCAGCCTGTCCTTCCTCGCGGGCATGACCGACGCCATCGGCTTCATGGCCACCGGTGACTTCGTGTCCTTCATGAGCGGCAACACCACGCGCCTGGCGGTGGCGATCAGCGAGGGCGACCTGTCCATGGTGCTGCGCCTGTTCGCGGCGGTGGCCGCCTTTATCGCTGGCAATGCGCTGGGGGTGGTGGCCGGGCGCGCCGGCGGTCGACGCTCCCTGCCTTTGCTGCTATGCATCGCCACCTTGCTGTGCGTGGCCGCGGCGCTGCCCTTCCAGACCCGGGTACCGGCGCTGCTGACCGCGATCATCGCCATGGGCATGCTCAATGCCGCGGTGGAACAGGTCAACGGCCTGCCCATCGGCCTGACCTACGTCACCGGCGCGCTGTCACGCTTCGGCCGCGGCCTGGGGCGGCGACTGCTGGGCGAAAAGCGCGATGGCTGGCGGGTGCAGTTGGTGCCGTGGAGCGGCATGCTGCTGGGCGCGGTATGCGGCGCCGTGCTGGAACGCCAGCTGGGTGTCCAGGCCTTGGTGGTGAGTGCAGCAATCGCCACGGTGCTGGGGCTGCTGGCGCTGAAAATCCCCCATCGCTGGCAGAAGGATTTTATGCCTCGGTGAGGCGGGGTCAGCCGTCAGCCAGTATCGCCAATTGGGCGATATCCAAAGGGTCACCCAACACCCGAGCCACTGGTGCCGTCTTGATAGTCGCGGGAACTGAGGATATTCCAGACGAACGGTCATCCGACCTGTCATTTCTGACAGTAGGCAGCCGCAGTTTTTTTGGGCAGCCTTTACCGAAGAGGTCATTCAGATACTTCCAGGGAAGGAACCGAACGGATGTGGGATTTTCTCAACAGCGCCACCGGACTCTTGTCGTTGGCTGCGATTCTTATCTCGACCTTCGCACTGCTGAGGTTGAATTCAATCGAATCGAGATCTCACGATGAGGCAGGCTGTACGTGTATCAACTGCAAAAGTCTGCGAAATCAGAAACGATGATCTGTCCATCACGACTCTCAGGCTGCTGACGTTAAGAATCCCCCGCCTTACCGCCCCTCTCGCTGCCTGATCGTCTGCCAGAACCACACAGCCGGGAAGACGCCCTGGTCACCCTCTACTCCATCCTGCAATCGGCGGCGGCCACCGCATACGAGAATGCAGATAACCAGACCGGCTTAAATCGCAAGGTTGCGATGGGCGTGGTACGTCTGATCGAGATGGCGTAGATGTGGATGGATTCGGTGTTGGAAAAGCAGGCTATCGACCTTACTGATTGAAGGCGTCTGAAATGCAATATTTTGAATTTTATCCATATCTTCCATTGCACCATGGGATAATGCTAAACCCCACTGCAAAACCCAAAAACTTTCCGCCATCCTAAAGACTTACTAACTCCTCCACACTACACAACCACAACGTCACCAGAATCCAAGTAAATAGAATATGACTCATAACCACCACTATCACCATCAATCAAGACTCTATCACCAGAGCAAAATTCTATCTGGATCGAAGCAGTCTCTTTTTTTGAGACTAACACTACATCCTTCAGCAATAAATCTAACAACGGAGCACTGGTAGACGAGTTCGTAAAAAACCGCTCCCCTACAAAACCGTTCACTTGATACTTCAACCCACCCTCAACACAAAACGAAACCTTGTACGGAGGAATACCAGGAGAACGTTGCACGCGCGAAAAATCTAATCGCGTGATAGAAGCGCCAAAAGAAACCATTTCCAAATAGCACTCCGAAAGCAATGAGAAATCAAAATCATCCGGTAACGTGGCCATATATAATCAAAACTCTCACTGTAAATTTTATCGGCGGAAGGGCGGTAAAGAATTCGGAGGGAGTGGAACATGCGTATCTCCTGGACCTTTACCCGGCTTACCGGTCGACGGATCCATTGGCTGCTTACCAGAATTCTGCCAACGCCAATAGCCGTTCTCATATCCTGGAACAGGTGATGAACCAGGCGGCATAACTCTAATATGCTCTCCTTTCGCAGGATCAGTACCGGCTGGAAAATAGATCTCACCACCATTTCGCCCCGGACGGCTGACCCAACCGGCCGGAATTACCGGCGCCTGCGGCGGGTTTGATATTTCCTCAATTGCATTGGGAGTCTTCGGCCCACCACCTGCACCGCTGGAAGGCCTTACCCCACCAGTTGCTGCACCAAGCAGAATTGTACCCAATACATTCTTAAAACGCGAACTATCCCCTCCTGAAATAGCGCTCAGCTCACTAGCAATGATATCCTGCGCCGTCTGATTATTTCCTGTTATCAGAAACCCAATCACAAGCGCCTGATCAACCTTACCCTCTCGAGCCAAATCATGTGCGAACGCCAGAAGCTCAGGATTGTCGGCGGCCAACTTATCTGACAAACGTATGCAAAAATCTGGATTCTTCCTACATAGGTCAGGCAGCTCCTTATTCCGCGCCTCGTCCAGCTCAGCATATCGCTCACGAACCTTGTTCTTTTCCTCATCCGTTGTTTGCTCGTCCACTTCACGGATCATCTGCTCCGTTTCATGATGTAGCAACCAGTTGTACTGTGTAGCATTTTTTGCAATCCAAGCTCCCTTCTCGAGTTTGCTGGCATCAACATCTTTCTGAGCTGCGGCAGCTAGAACCCCCACTATCTGAGAGCTCATGGTCAACAGGTTTTTATCGCCACTAACCAGATTGTTAAGCTGCGCCACCAATGCTTCATTCGCACCAGCGGCCAAAGCCCCAGTTTTGAAGTCACCACCAGTTGCTTGCGCCAAAAGTCCTCCGACCATGGCATGCACAGCGATTTTCCCGATGGAGCCATCGTCAAACCCGCTCACATCTTTCGTGTAATCCCCAACAGAGTTGAAACTGGCAGCCGCCAAGGTATTGAACAACGCACCTTTCAACGCGTCACTGAGATTCCCACCCTGCCCCAGAGCTTTGCTCAGCAGCGTTGACGTGCCCGCCTGCAAGGTCTGATTAGCCGCAAACTGCCCGACACCGGTCCAGGTATTAAGGGACGGTCCCGTCACTTTCCCCGTCACCGGATCAGTCTTGGTGCCGGTCCAGCCATCAAAGTATTTCGCCGTCAGTCCGGCCGTCATCCCGGAGATGACATAACCCTTCAGGGCGTCGGAAGAACTGAGATCCTTGAAGACCGCGCCCAGGTTTCCGCCGTTGTTGATGAAGCTGGTGGTGGCATTGGCGGCCGCGCTTGAGGCAATAGCCGCTACACCCGCCGCGATGGCCGGGCTGGAGCCCGCCATGGCGGTCATGACCATCGGCCCGACAACCGCCGCCATCACAATCGCAATAATCAATTGCGAAGCCGGACCCAACCCCGAGTTGTTGTACTTGAAGGAGTCATGAATTTCCTTCACCTGATGCCAGTCAACGTCTCCGCGCTGCTCGGCATCCTTGAGCCAGGCCAGTTGCGGGTCTGCCTTGACCATCGCGTCAATGGTCTGGCTGACCGACTGTTGATTGACCTGCTTGATATCGATCTTCAGGCCTTCGACGGCCTTGATGGTGATCGCACCGGCAGCCGTCATCTGGGTCTGGCGCAGGGTCTCGTCGGTATTACCCTTACCCTTGGAGGAGTTCCAGAACGAATTGTTATTGGTCTTCTCGTGACTCTCTTGATGAAGGTCTTTCACCCCTTCAAAAGTAATGGCGCCACCGCTGTCCAGCATCAGATCGTTGCTACTTTCGAGTTTCGCCACCTGATAACGCTGGTCGCCGTTGCTCTTGAGCGTGAGGTTGCCGCCGGTCTTGATTTCGCTCCCGACGTTAACGATTTCGGTCACTTCGTCACGACGGGTCTTCAAGTTGCCGAAGCCGCCCTTTTTCTTCATGTCCAGCAGCGAGTAATCAGTGTCCTGCGCCGCCAGCAGCTCCAGCTTGCCGCCCGCCACCAGGTAGGCTTCATCTCCCGCACCGATCTTGCTGGAGATCAACGTCATGTCCTTACCGGCGTTCAGCTTGACATCGCCACCCGCGCTGACCGTGGTCGCAACCTGACTGACGTGGTCCTCTTGCATCGTCAGCGTCTTGGTCTTGGAGTAGGAATGACCTTCGTTGGCCGCCGCCGCGAGCGTGAGGTTTTCGGCGGCCGTCATGCTGATATCGCGCTTGGCATCGATCTGGCTGGCCCCCGCCGCGATATCCCGCCCGGCACTGACCGTCAGGTCATTACCCACACTGACACTGGAACCGTTCTGGCTGATGCTCGAGTTGTTGTTCTGTGGGCCGAAAGCTTCCTTGATCCCCGCCTGGGTTGAAGCGATGTTCACATCACGACCGGCGCTGAGAGACGTATCACCGCCACTCTGCAGTACGCTGCCGTTGTTGCTGATATCGTTTCCGGCCTTGACGGTCAGGGTGTTCGCCGCCTCGATGCGGGCAGCGCTGTCGACAAAAATCCGTTCCTGGCTGTAGCGCTCGTCGCTGCTTCTGTGGGTCGTGGTCGTACGCTCGTTGAGCAGATCACCGGTCACCGCGGTCAGCCCCACATCACGCCCGGCGATAATCCCACCGGCCATGTTCGCCAGATGAGTAGCCGCGAGCAGGTCAAGACGATTGCCAGCCTCAGCCAATCCCATGTTGACCAGGTTGTTCCCCGCGACACCGGACAGGTTATTGCTGGCCCGCAAGGTACCGGCACTGACCAGATCCTTGCCAGCAATCAAGGTCATGTCCTTGCCCTGCACCAAGGCACCATTGGCCGCCAGGCGGTTGTTGGCGTTGGCCAGGTACAACACCGGTACCAGCACCGGCTCGCCGTTTACCGTCTGGTTTTCCATCCAGACGATATCGTGGGTCAGCGCTGCGACCTGCTCGGACGTCAGGCTCACCCCCAGTTGCAGGTTCAGTTCCTGCTTGCTGGCGACGGCGTTATTCATCAGGTACTTGAACATCGCCTCGTCGGAGGTCTGACCATCGATGAAACGTTGGCCCGTGCGAGCGCTTACGGCCTGCTGGATCAGCTTCTGCTCGTAGAAACCGTCACCCAGGCGCTTGGCACTGGCCTGCGGGTCGTAACCCAGGTTGGACAGCAGATAATCCGAGCTCATGAACTGCTTGAGGTCGGTGAGCATCGGGTTGGTTTCGATCAGGTATTTCTGCGGATTGGACCTGCCCGAGGTATCAGGCAGACCCGGCACCTGGGGCGACGTGGCGACCGGAATACTGCTGCCCTGCCCGCTCAGGCGGAACAGGCCGTTCTGGCCTGTCGGCAAGGTAAAGCCCGGCAAGGACAGCGGATTGATCTGTTGCTGGGCCAGGTCGGGCGGTAGCTGGGCGTTGATGTAAACCGGCGTGGAATAGCCACTGCCGGCCCCGGTGTCGGCACGGGTACGACCCACGGCCACATACTCATAGAAGGGACGGACCGCGCTGTTGTTGATCGTCTCGCCAGCGTTGAGGCTGACGTTGCCGCCCGCCTGGATAATCGCATCGAACGACTTGTCGCTGATGTTCGTGGTTACCGAACGGGTACTGATCGGCACGCGAGCCCAGAACAGGAACGCCCCCAGGTCAGAGGCAAAAAACGCCGAAGGGGTCGGGTTGTTTCGCGCATTGAAGGTGGCCGCCGTGTCAATGGCGCTGGCGGTCTCGTTGACCCAACTCACCACCTGCCGAACCGTTTTGATTTCCTGGGGTTGCAGACCTTTGTTGTTGATGGTCGCAGCGTTGACTTGCAGGTTCCCGGTCGCGGCGACGATGCTGCTGGTGTTGTTCAGCGTCTGTGTGTCGATCAGTAGGTCAGCGCCGCTGGTGAGGCTGGCGGCGGCGCTGCTGCGGATGACATTCAGGCGATCGGTTTCCGCCACTTCCCACAAACCGTTGATGCGACCACCACCACGATCGTCGCAGCCAATCCCCGCAATCAGGTTGCAGGAGAGCCGCGTAATACTGGCAGCGCTCTTCTCGTGCTCGGTGTACTCCAGTACGTCCATGACGTTATTGACGGTGGTCGCGGTAATCGTCAACTTGCCGAGACTCTCGATATCCCCCGAACGATTATCCAGCAGATCAGCCTTGGCCCCCGTCGAGTCCTTGGCAATCAATGCCGTGCCCAGGCTGTAGACCTGCGCATAACGGTTACTGAAGCTCGATACCAGCAGCTGCATTTCGCCGCCACTGGAAACCAGGCCGTGATCGTTGACCAGCGCCCCGGTCGTGACCGTCAGGTCCTTGCCGCTGCCCAAGGTTCCGCTGTTGGTGATACCCGCGGCAGTCAGCTTCAGATTGTTGCTGGAGGTCATGCGACCAGCGCTGTTGAGCAGGCCGTCGATGTTGATCGTGGTATCCGCGCCGCTGGCAATGCTCGCCGAGTCCGTCAGGTCGACTCGCGCCGCATGAAAATCCAGGGTGCCGAGACTGCTCAAGCGCCCTTTGCCCGCGTAGCTGCCGCTCAGGTCGACGTCGAGGGAACCGTCCGTGCCGAACAGCCCATCGTTGGCCCAGTCGATACCACGGCCTTTCAGGTCGGACGTGGACAGCAACTGGCCGGTCGTGGTCTGGGTCAGGTGGTTGACGTTGACGGTCAGGTGTTTGGCCTGGATGGAACTGCTGTTGGTCCAGCTGTCGCCGTCGAGCGTCAGGTCGCCATGGGTGACCAGGCGGCCACCGACATCTTCGAGATTGGCCATGGAGAGACCGAAGATCCCCGTGCCCACGTGCAACACGCTGCCGCCCAGGTTCTGGAAACTGCCGGCGTCGAGTCCCAGATCGGTGTTGGCGGTTTCCAGGGTGCCATTGCTGTTGTCGAGCAGGCCGCCAATGGCGAAGACAGTCCTGAGGCTCTTGCCCAGTGCCCGCAACTGGCCGTTCTGGTTGTCCAGACTGGCTGCCGTGGTCGACAAGGTGCTGCCACTCTCGATGATGCCCTTGCGGTTGTTCAGCTTGCCCAACAAGGAGAAGCTGATTTCGCTGCCGCTGATCTTGCCGCCCTGATCACCGCTGTTGTCCAGATCATTACCGCTGACCCGCACCAGGTTGCTGGCGTAGAGACCGCCGTTGCGGTTATCGATGTTACCGCTGCGGGCATCAAGCACGGCATCGCCGGCCTGGGCGGCGATACGCCCGCCATTATTATCGATGCCGCCCAACGCATTGAGCATCAGGCGCTGGGCCTGGAGTGTGCCGCCCTGGCTGTTGTTGCCCTGGTCGTAACCGTTTTTCAGGACGCCGACGACCTGGGTTTCCAATGCGCCCTTGACGCTGGACAGCGTGCCACCGCGACTGTCGAGATTGGCCGCGCTCACGCTCAGGTCGCCATCCTGGGCGATGACCTTGCCGCTCTGGTTGTCGATATCGCCGCTGACAATGAGGTTCACCGCGCCCTTGCCCTGCAGCGAGCCCTTGGCATTGCCGAGGCTGGCCGCGGTGAGTTGCAGGTCGGCGTTACGGCTGGCGATCAGGCCGTCGGCGCTGTTGTCCACGCTGCCGCTGGCGGTCACCAGCAAGGTGTCGTTGGCGCCGATGGTGCCCTGATGGCTGTTGTCCAGGCCGCCAGTGAGCAGGGTCAGCAGGCCCTGGCTGTTGATCCCGCCGTTCTGGTTGTTGATCTGTGCACTGCGCTGCACCAGCAGCGGCCCGACGCTGGAGAGTTTGCCGTTGGTATTGGTCAGGGTGCCGAGCAGGTCGAGGGTCACGCCGGCATTGCCACTGAAGGTGCCGTTGCTGTTGTCCAGGTCCGTGCCGGTAAAGCTCAGGGCATCGACGGCGCTAACTGTGCCGCCGTTGTTAAGGGCCATCGCTTGCAGGGTCAGTGCCGCGCCACTGCTGATCGAACCGTCCAGGCTGTTGTCCAGCAGGCCGGTGACGGTCAGCCGTTGTCCGGCCGCGCTGGAGAGTACGCCCTTGTCGCTGTTGTCGAGGCTGTCGGCCCGGACGGTCAGGCTCTTCTGGCTGACCACCGCGCCGGCATGACTGTTGAGCAGCGCACCGCTGAGGGTGACGCCGACATCGCCGTTGCGACTGGAGACGGTGCCGCTGTTGCGGTTGTCCAGGGTCGTGCCGTTGAGGGTCAGCCCCTGCCAGCCGGAGAGCAGGCCGTTCTGGTTGTTCAGGGTGTCGCTGGCGGTGATGCCCAGGGTGTTTTCAGCCATCACCACGCCGGTGAGGTTGTCCATCGTGCCCAGGATCAGGGTAGCGTCGCCCTTGCTGGAGACTTCAGCGCCGTTGTTGTTCAGATGGCCGAGGGTGGCGCTCAACTGACCGACGCTATTGATCAGGCCGCCCTGCCCGTTCAGTGCCTTGTCGGCGGTCAGGTTGAGTTGCGCAGCACTGAGTACCCGGCCCTTGTTCTGGTTGTCGAGGGTGTCGGCGGTGACCGTGGTCTGCCGCTGGCCGCTCAGGGTGCCGCCCTGGTTGTTCAGGGTTTGTGTGGTGGTAATCGACAGGTCACGGCTGGCAAGGATGGTCTTGCCGGCGTTGTTGAGGTTCTGCGCCGTGACGCTGACGTCGCCTTCACTGTTACGGGTGTTATCGAGATTGACCCCGGCTTCGATGATGCCGTTGTTGCTCAGCTGGCCGCCGCTGCTCAGCGTGATGCGGTCCTTGGCGACCAGGTTGTTCTGGCTGGTCAGATCGCCTTGGGTTTGCATGTCCAGGGTGGTACCGGCGTAGACCGTGCCCTTGGCTTCCAGGCTCCGAGCCTTCACGTTGACCGCTCCGCTCGCCGCCGTGTCGACCATGCTCAGATGGCCGTTGGCATCGAGCTGGATATCGCCACCACTGGCGACCATCTTGCCGTCGAGCTTGACCCCGACACCGGCTTCGGTGCCCACCAGCTTGATCGCCCCGGCGTACATGCCGCCCAGCGCCGAGGAATCGATGGCCAGTTGCGGGGCATTGGCCGGATTGGCCGTGCGGGCGGTGGCCTTGAGGGTCTTGGCATCGACATCGTTGGCGCCGGCAATGATCGCCAGGTTCTTCGCCTGGATCTCGGCATTGAGCCGGGCCGAGCGGGTGATGATTTCGAACTGGTCGATATTGTTGGCATTGATCCCGGCGCCTTCGATGGACACGCTGCCCTGGTCGACCTGATAACCCGACACCTGGCCGTTGCTGATCACCGGTTTACCGGTGGTCAGGGTCGCCTGCGGCGTGTTGATAAAGCCGCAGCCACTGCAACTGATGCCGTAAGGGTTGGCGACAATCACATGGGCCGACTGCCCCGCCACTTCGGTGTAGCCACGCAACTGGCTGGGGCTGCCGCCGTTGACTTCGTTGAGGATGGTGGTGGCGGCACGGCCGTTTAGGTTGCTGTTGCCGAGGATGTAGCCACCCAACTGGGTGCTTTGCAGGTTCTGCGTCGAGTTGTTGAGGATGACCCCGTTGGCGCCGACGTTGTAATCCTTGAATTGGTTGTGCGACAGGCCGCTGGCATTCGGTGCAGCGATATTGACGATAGGTACGCCGTTTGCCGCTTGCCCAAGCGAAGTCCCTGGTGCACTGACCACGATACCGTCCGCCTGGGCCCACAGCGGCTGCCAGAACATCACGTTCGCCAACAGGAACGCCAGGCCGCGCTTGGGCAGTCCGAGGAAGTGCCCGCGGTTTTTCAGGGCAGCAGAAGGTTGGCGCGCAAGGAAGGCGAAGTGGCGGACGTCCATGTCAAAAATCTCGGCGATCCGCACAAAAAAACGGGCGCCCTGTTTTGTCTATGAAAGACGCAGGCAGCCCGTTTCTTTTGCACGAAATGATATCAAAATGATTGCAAGATATTAAATAGCCATCATCCTGACGTCAACAACCCGTTGAGCGGCTTCAAATACTTGACCATCACACACCGCAACGCCGCCTCATGCCCCACCGCAACCTCATGCTGCAACTGCGCGACATGCTCTTCTCCAAGACTGCCCGCCTCGACCTCGACAAACCCCAGCCGGGCATAGAACGGCGCGTTCCAGCGCAGGTGCCGATAGGTCGTCAGGCTGACGGTCGCGAACTGCTCGGCCTTCGCACAAGCAATTGCCGCCGCCATCAGTTGCGCGCCGAGGCCGCGTTTCTGGTGCGCGGCATGGACGGACAGTTCGACGATAAAGAACGATCGGTCCATCGTCTCCGCCGCCAGGAAGCCCACCGGCTGGTCGGCCCCATCCACCGCGACCCACAGGGTGTGATGCCGGCATAGCTGCTCCAGATAATCACCCGGCAACGGCTCGCCCTCGGCGACCCAGGCCAGTCCGATCTCGCGGAAGATCGACGCAGCGGAACGCTCGACCGCTGCCAGGGCGGGAATATCATCGGGACGTGCGGGGCGGACGGCAGGCATCGGACTCTCGGGTTCGGCAACAAAGGGCCAACGATAGCAAAATCACGCTGGGTTTCATCGGCTGAACGTTACCGGGCGTAGCCGAAGCGGGTGAGGAATTCGGCCTCGATGCTGCTGCAGTTTTCCTGCAGTGTCGCTCGGAACTGCGGGCTGGAAAGGGTATTCAGGCGCTGTTCGCGGCAGCGCACCAACCGTTCGGCCAGGGCTTCGCGCTCGCGATCCACTTCCAGGTTGAGACGGACGAAATACACCCCCAGGAATACCGCCGTGCACACGATGAATGTGACCAGGAAGGCAAACCAGTTCCGGCCCTGTTCAGGTTCGGGAGCGTTATGGTCAGACGTGTGGGGCATTCCAGCTTCCTGCCGAGGTCAAGCGCAACAGGCACTCCTTGCGCGGCGGCCAATGTAGCACTTCAGGACTGTCGAACGCATGTCCATCGTCACTGCGCATCGTTGCCGGATAACCGTGTATTTGAATCTTCATCTTTGAACTAGAGCCTTCTGCCAGCACTGGCCTTACACTGCGCTCCCCGCACTTTCCACCCAAAGACCAGCGTTTATGAGCGAAGCCTTCGAAGTCCCCAGCCCTCACGAAAAACACGTTGAACACACCACCGAGCACGCCCATGCCCGCGGCGACGGTTTTGCCAGTCGGATCGCGGTGATGACCGCCATCATGGCGACCATCGGCGCCATGCTCAGCTACCAGGCGGGCTCCACGGAAAGCGAAGCGGCGATGGACAAGAACAACGCCGCGATCATCAAGACCGAAGCCGCCAACCAGTGGAACTACTACCAGGCCAAGTCCAGCCGCCAGAACCTCTCGGAAATGGCCAGCCATATCCCGGGACTGGATGCCGCGCACTACAACGCCGAAGCCGAGCGCTACAAGAAGGAAAAGGAAGCGGTGCGGCAGAAAGCCGAGGGCCTGGAAACCCAGAGCCGTGAATGGGATGCCAGGTCGGAGGAAGCCCTGCATCAGCATCATCGCTGGGCCCAGGCAATGACGGCCATCCAGATCGCCATTTCGATGGCGGCCATTACCTTGCTGACTCGCCGCGAATGGCTCAAGCGCCTGTCCTACGCCGCAGCGGCAGCGAGCGTGGTACTCGGCTCGCTGGCCTGGCTGCATATCTGACGGTAAGTTGTGCCGGAACACCGATCTGCAGGAGCCGGCTTGCTGGCGATGAGGGCATTGAGCCTTGCATCGCCCTTGCGGACGCTATCGCCGGCAAGCCAGCTCCTGCAGGTTTCGCGGCGTACGGGTATCAGCTCTCGCCCTCCACGTCGTCCAGACTGAAGGTCTCGGTGCTGTCGTTGTAGGAGAAGATTTCGGCGTAGCGGCCCCAACTGATCACGCTTTCCAGGGTCTGCTCGACGAAGTCTTCGCTGAGGGAGTCCTCCAGTTCCTGTTCGAAGCGCACCCGCGGCGCCCAGTGGCCGCGCCGCTCCTGCAGGACCTGGCGGATACGCGCCGCCAACGGCACCTGGCGCAGCAGATGGTCGGCGAACATGACCTTGCGCTCCTGGGTGCCGTACTCGGCAAACAGCTTGCCCGCCTCGGTCAGGGAGATATCGGCGCCGCGCAGTTCGGCAAAGCCCAGGTGCTCCAGCATCTCGGCCACCGGGAACAGGTCGTCGACCTCCAGCAGCAACCGCTCCGCCACGTTCGGCAAGCCTGCCCGACCGTGGTAGGGCTCGGCCGCCAGCGCCTCGATCAGGCCGGCCATCAGGTTGGTCGGCACTTCCTGCAGACGGCTGCCCAGTTGCAGTTCGGCCTTGCCGGTACGGGCATCGGCACTGCGCCGGTCGGTCATCAGCGCGTAGATATCGTCGACCATCTTGCGAAAGATCGGGTCAAGGCGGTTGCGCGGATGGGCAAAGGGCACCTTGATCTGCGCCACCACCCGCCCGGGGTTCGAGGACAGCACCATGATGCGGTCGCACATCAGCACCGCTTCCTCGATGTTGTGGGTGACGATCAGGATCGACTTGATCGGCAGTTGTCCGCCACTCCACAGTTCCAGCAGGTCGGTCCGCAGGTTTTCCGCGGTCAGCACGTCGAGGGCGGAAAACGGCTCGTCCATCAGCAACAGGGTCGGGTTGACCACCAGCCCGCGGGCGAACCCCACGCGCTGGCGCATGCCGCCGGACAGCTCGCGCGGGTAGGCGTTTTCAAAACCGTCGAGGCCGATCAGGTCGATGGCGGCCAGGGCCCGCTTGCGCGCTTCCCTGGGCTCGACCTGCAGCGCCTGCAGACCCGCCTCGACGTTTTCCAGCACCGTCAGCCAGGGAAACAGGGCAAAGGTCTGGAACACCATGGCCACGCCCTTCGCCGGCCCGGCCAGGGGCGTGCCGTTGTAGAGCACGTCACCGGAGGTCGGCTGGATCAGCCCGGCGATGATTCGCAGCAGCGTCGACTTGCCCGAACCGGAGCGTCCCAGCAGGCCGACGATCTCGCCTTCGTGCAGGCTCAGGTCCACCTCGCTGAGCACCTGCCGTTCATCCTTGCCCTTGCCAAAGCCCTTGCTCACGTTGGTCAGCGAGTAGATTTCACGGGCAGCGCTGGTGTATTCGGTATGACTATTCATGAGACCGACTCGGGTTAATTCATACGGAGTTTGTTTTCGGCAATGGCGTACATCGGCCGCCAGACCAGACGATTGAACAGCACGACGAACAACGACATGACCACCACCCCGAGGGTGATTTTCGGGAAGTCGCCGGCGGCGGTGGTCTGGGCGATATAGGCGCCCAGGCCGTGGGCGACCACCTTGTCCTGGCCCCAGGAGACGAACTCGGAGACGATGCTGGCGTTCCAGGCACCACCGGAGGCGGTGATCGCACCGGTCACGTAGTAGGGAAAAATGCCCGGCAGCATGACCTTGCGCCACCACTGCCAGCCACGGATATGGAAGTTCGCCGCGGCTTCGCGAAAGTCATTGGGGAAGGCGCTGGCCCCGGCGATCACGTTGAACAGGATGTACCACTGGGTGCCGAGCACGATCAGCGGACTGAGCCAGATATCCGGGTTCAACTGGAAGTGCAGGATCACGATGACGAACACCGGAAACAGCAGGTTCGCCGGAAACGCGGCGAGAAACTGCGCCAGCGGCTGGATCTTTTCCGCCAGGTGCGGACGCAGGCCGATCATCACCCCCAGCGGCACCCAGATCAGCGACGCGACACCGATCAACACCACCACCCGCAGCAGCGTGATCAAGCCCAGGCCGAGTACATGGCCGACGTCGCCGAGGGTCACTTCGCTGCTGACATACAGCACGATGTGGTACAGCGCATAGAGCGTCAGCGCGCCGATACAGGCGCCCCAGACCCAGTCGACCACCCGCGAGGCGGTCGGGTTGGCGGCGGCGCCCCCGGCATGGCGGCGGGGCCGGTTCAGGCTCAGGCGCAGATGCCCGAGCCGGGTGACGGCACGCACCACCGGACGAATCAGGCGCTGGATCACCCGGGTCCGCTGGATCAGCCGCAGCACCCAGGACTCCGGGGCACCGCCCTGGGACGAGGTGTCCTCCATGCGGAACTTGTCCGCCCAGGCCACCAGGGGTCGGAACAGGAACTGGTCGTAGATCAGGATCACCACGATCATCGCCAGGATCACGTAGCCCACCGCCGAGAGGTCGCGCTGGTCGATGGCCAGCGCCAGGTACGACCCGATCCCCGGCAGCGTGATGGTCTTGTCGCCGACGGTGATGGCTTCCGAGGCCACCACGAAGAACCAGCCGCCGGACATGCTCATCATCATGTTCCATACCAATCCGGGGATGGCGAACGGCACGTCGAGCTTCCAGAACTTCTGCCAGCCGGACAGTTGCAGGCTGCTGGATACTTCTTCCAGGTCGCGGGGCAACATGCGCAGCGACTGGTAGAAGCTGAACGTCATGTTCCAGGCCTGGCTGGTGAAGATCGCGAAGATCGCCGCGCACTCCGCCCCCAGCACCCGCCCGGGGAACAACAGGAGGAAAAAGGTCACCGTAAAGGAGATGTAGCCCAGCACCGGCACCGATTGCAGGATGTCGAGCACCGGCACCAGGAGCTTTTCCGCACGCCGGCTCTTGGCAGCCAGGGTGCCGTAGATAAAGGTGAAGACCAGCGCCGCGACCATGGCCGCGAGCATGCGCAGGGTGGTGCGGATCGCGTATTCCGGCAGGTTGGCCGGATCCAGGGAGATCACCTGGCTCTGCAAGGTGGAAATCGGCGCCCAGGTTTCCCGCGCGCCGATCGACAGGAACAGCAGGAAACCGACCACCAGCGGCATGGCCATCAGGTCCCAGCGATTGGGCAGCAGGCGCCGGGTGCTGGCTGGAATGTAGTGACGAAATACCTTGTTCATAGTCAGCGATTCCAGCAATGTTCCGAAGGGAGACTAGACCAGCCACATGAAATTCATGTCATTTTCGGGGGGAGAATTGCACAGCCCACCCCAACCGCGGCTGAACGATATGACGTTGTCATCACTGTGTTACATTTCCCACCGTGCTCACCCCTTCGAGCCGTGCCTGCTTTCAAAAACCCGACGACCTTGCCGACGATGTCAGACACCCTGCTGCTGATCGAAGACGATCGCCCCCTGGCCCAGCTCACGGCGGAGTTCCTGCGCTCCGAGGGCTTTGACGTGTCCATCGAGCACCGCGGCGACCGGGCCGTCCGGCGCATCCGCGAAGAGCAACCGGCGCTGCTGATCCTCGACGTCATGCTGCCCGGCCTGGACGGCTTCAGCCTGTGTCGGGAAATCCGCGCCGGGTATCCGGGGCTGATCCTGATGATGACCGCCCTGGATGAGAACACCGAGCAACTGGTCGGCTTCGATGTCGGGGCCGACGACTATGTGGTCAAGCCGATCGACCCGCTGTTGCTGCTGGCCCGTATTCGTGCCCTGCTGCGACGCCATCGCCAGGCGCCACCGCAAGGCTATGAGTTCGGTGCGTTCAAGCTGGATGCAAAAAACCGCCGGGCGTGGCTCAACGACACCGCCTTGGCGTTCTCCGCCAGCGAGTACGAACTGCTGGATATCTTCTCGCGCCAGCCGGGCGTGCCGCTGACCCGGGAAAAGCTGCTGCAGCAACTGCGAGGCCTCGAGTACGACGGACTGAACCGTTCGATCGACATGCGTGTGTCACGGCTGCGCAAGAAGCTGGTCGGCCTGGAATGCCCGGTGACCATCCAGACCGTTCCGGCCCAGGGCTATCTGTTCGTCGAAATCGGGCCGAGCCATGTTTGAACCCAGGCGCTGGATGGCCATTGTCGCCGGCCTGCTCTGGACCGCGCTGACCCTGTACCTGCTGTGGCTGTCGGCCGGTGCCTCGGTGGCCGTCAGCGAGGCCAGCTTCCGGCGCCTGATGACCGGCCCCGGCTACCTGATCGCGCAGCAACTCAAGCCACTGTCCGCCAAGCAGCGCGAGGTCAGGCTCGATGTGCTGCGCCAGCACTTCCAGTACCCGGTGAACCTGGTCGAGCGCGACAGCATCGACGTGCCGCCGGAGGCGGACACCATGCTCGAACACCACGAGGCGGTGCAGGATGTCGATGAAGAGATCGCCTATTACCCGCTGGACGACGAGACGCTGATCCAGTTCGGTCCCATGTGGGTCAGCGCTTCGCTCGATGACTTTTTCGTCACGCCGATCTACTGGTTTACCGCCTTCGCCGCCGGGGCACCGGTCCTGGTGTTCCTGGGCCTGGGTTGGAGACGCCGACGCCAGCACCAGCGCGACATGACCGCCCTCGCCGCCTGCCTGGGCGGCATGGTCCGCACGCCCACCGTCACCCTGCCCCCCGTGGGCAAGGAGTGGCGACCGTTGCTGCTGACCCTGCAGCAGCATGCCCAGGACATCGCCGCCATGAGCGAGCGGCACAAGGAAGTGTCCCAGGCGGTGTCCCACGAATTGCGCACGCCGCTGGCACGGCTGCGCTTCGCCCTGGTGCTGTTGACCCGCAGCGAAGACGAAGCCACCCGCAAGCGCCTGCAGGAACGCTTGCAGGTCGACATCGAGGAACTGGAATCGCTGGTCCGCGCCAGCCTGACCTTCGCCAAGCTGGCCGGCGCACCGGCCAACCTGAACAATGAGCCGATCCTGATCCAGAGCTGGCTGCAAAACGAATTCGCCCTGCTCGACGGCAACCGGCATCGCCTGGAACTGGAAACCGATCCGCCGGGACTCGAGCTGATTGGCGACAGCGCCCTGCTGCACCTGATCGTGCGCAACCTGCTGGGCAATGCCGTGGCCTATGCCCGCTCCCATGTGCGGATCAGCGCCCTGCGCCAGGGTGAAAATCACTTGGTCCTGCACGTCGACGACGATGGTCCGGGCATCCTCGCCGAAGACCGGGAGAAGATTTTCGAGCCCTTCGTGCGACTGTCCAGCGGTCCCGAACAGCCGGGCGGGTTCGGCCTGGGCCTGGCGCTGGCGCAACGGGCGGCACACTGGCATCGCGGCGAGCTGTCGGTGTCCCGTGGCCCGCTGGGCGGTGCCCGCTTCAGCCTGGTCCTGCCACTGCGGCCCGACTGAGACCACAACCGCCGCGTTACAGCCCGTTACAGCAGCGCTTGCCGGCCATCGCTACCCTGCCGCTATCGACAGGGCACGGATGCTCTCCCTCAACCCAGGCAGGAGTGTGCGCCATGGCTTCCTTCAGACAGCGACTGTTGCTTCCCTTGATCATTGCCGGACTCGGCACCGTGGCGCTGAGTGCCAAGGGCCAGCCCGTGGGCACCGAAGTCGACCGGCCCGGGCCGGCACGACACGACGCCCGGTCCCCGACTCCCGACCTGCTGCTGCCGGGAAAAAACGGCACGCTGATCGCGCTCTCGTTCAAGAGAACCTTCGGCCGGCGCGCCCCGGGCAGGGTTATCTGATCGCAGGAGCGCCTGGGCGCTGGCAGGCGGGAACGCTCAGGCATGCGCCCAGCGCCGATGCAGGCCACGCGCCAGGGCATCGAGGGCAAAGCCCAGCACGCCGATCAGCAGCACCATTGCCATCAGTTCCGAATAGGCCAGCCGGTCGCGGGTGTCGAGGATGAAGTAGCCCAGCCCCGCACTGACGCCAAGCATTTCGCACGGCACCAGCACGATCCAGAGAATGCCGATGGACAGGCGCACGCCGGTCAGCACATGGCCCAGGACACCCGGCAGGATCACCTTGCGCAGGGTTTCCCAACGGGTGGCGCTGAGGCTGCGGCTCAACTGCAACCAGCGTGGGTCGAGCTGACGCACCCCGGCCACGGTGTTGAGCAGGATCGGCCAGACCGCCGCGAACGCCAGCAGGAAGTAGATCGGCTGGTCGCCCACGCCCATCAGCATCACCACCACCGGCATCCACGACAGCGGGGAAATCATCCGCAGGAACTGGAACGCCGGAGTGGTCGCGGCCTCCAGGTGACGATAGCTGCCGATCAGCAGGCCCAGGGGCACGCCGATCAGCAACGCCAGCAACAGACCGACAAGGATGCGCTTGAGGCTGACCAGCACATGCTCGTACAGCTCGGCCCGACCGAGCAGTTCGACCAGGCTGGTCAGGGTCGCCTCGGGCGAGAAACGCGCCGCCAGCCCATCCGCGCTGCCGAACAGGTGCACGCCGAGCCACCAGGCCAGCAGCAGGCTCAACAACCCGGCGATACCCAGTACCCAGTTCCACAACGGTGAAGACGCCTTGCCCATCAGAGACTGAACTCCTCGCTGCGCTCGAAGCTGTCGGGCAGACCGAACGCCTTGAGCCCACCCACGGCGGCGATGCTGTTGCGCACGAAGCGGTCGTCCACCAGGTCGCGGGCGGTCTGCTGCGGATCGAGGTTGGCAAGGAAGCCCTTGTCGCCCTCGATCAGCGTGTCCTTCAGGCGCCGCACCAGTTCCTCGGTGTAGCTGGGAAACGGATAAGGCTGGAAGTCGATGCGTTGCTCATCCCAGTTGCCATGCTGGATCGCCCCGCTGGCGAGGTAGGCATCACGCTCGACGGCGTTGGGCACCAGCACCCGGCCGAGCACTTGCGGCGTGTGCGGGGTGTAGCGGTTGGTGCCGTCCTTGGACAGCAGCCTGGCGGCCTCGGCGCGGTTGTCGCGGGTCCAGAGCTGCGCCTTGACGATGGCGTTGACCACCTTCTGCGACCACTCGGGACGGTTGTTGAGGTCCTGCTCGTGCATGAACACCACGCAGCAGGCATGGTTGCGCCAGATATCGCCGGTGAAGCGCTGGACCCGGCCGACCTTGAGTTCCTCGGCCAGGGCATTGAACGGCTCGGCGACGATATAGCCGGCGATCCGCTTGCTGGCCAGGGCCGGCGGCATGTCCGAGGGCGGCAACACCACCAGGTTGACCTCGTTGGCCGCCAGCACGCCGTTGGCGGGCTTGCTCACCGGTTGCAGGCCATGATCGCGGAACAACTGCTGCACCACCACGTTGTGGATCGAATACCAGAACGGAATCGCCACCGATTGTCCGCCCAGTTGCTTGACCTCGGTGATCCCCGGAGCCACGGTCAGGCCCGAGCCGCCGACATGGTTCCAGGCCACCACCTTGGCCGGGACCTTGCTGCCGTAGCGGGCCCAGACCGTCATCGGCGACAGCAGGTGGATCACATTGACCTGCCCGGAAATGAACGCCTCGATCACCTGGGCCCAGCTGCGCAGCAGGACCGGGCGCTCGGCCTTGATCCCTTCGGCTTCGAACAGGCCATTGTTATGGGCCACCAGCAAGGGCGTGGCATCGGTGATCGGCAGGTAGCCGATGCGTACCGGTGCGTCAGGCTCCGAGGCCGCGCGGGCCTGCAGGCTATTGAGCAGCGGCAAGGCACCGCCAGCGGTCAGCAAGGCGCTGAGTTTGAGGAAGTCACGACGTGTGTGGGTGAAGTCGTCCAGGCACATGATCCATCTCCGACGGTTCGGGCTGCGTTGAGTTGAGGGGATTGCGGCTCGCCCGCCGAAGGGTTTTGAGAATATCGATACGCAGGGCACCCAGTTCATCCACCAGTTCGGCACGTGGCTGCGGCAGGTCGATGCGCCATTCGCCGAGCGTCCGCGCCGGGCTGTTACCCAGTAGCAGGATGCGCTCGGAGAGCAGCAGGGCTTCATCAATGTCATGGGTGATCAGCACCGCCGCAGTGCGGTGTTCGGCAATCACCCGCAGCAACAGTTGCTGCATGTCGGCGCGGGTGACTTCGTCCAGCGCGCCGAACGGTTCGTCCAGCAGCAGCACCTGCGGGTAGCGCGCCAGGCAGCGGGCCAGCGCCGTGCGCTGGGCCATGCCGCCGGAAAGCTGCGCCGGGTACTGGTCGCGGGCGTGCAACAGGCCGACCGAGGCAATCGCATGACTGATCCGCGCCTGGCGCTGTTCCTGGCTCAACGAGGGCTGTCGGGCAAAGTCCAGGCCAAAGGCAACGTTCTTTTCCAGACTCAGCCAGGGCAGCAGGCTCGGGTCCTGGAAGGCCACCGCCACCCGCGGGTGCGGGCCGTTCAGGGATTCCCCGAGCAGGCTCACCTGGCCGCCATGGGGCGCCTGCAAGCCCGCCAGGACCCGCAAAAGGCTCGACTTGCCGACCCCGCTCGGACCGAGGATCGATACCACTTCCCCCGGTTTCAGGTCGAGATCGAAACCCTCCAGCACGGTGTGCCAACCCTGCTCACGGGGGTAACCGAGGCTGATCTGCCGGGCTTGCAGCAAGGAGGTGCTCATGCCGCCGCTTCCCGCGCCTGACGTTGCAGTTCGGCGCGCAGTTGCACCAGGCTCGGGGTGACGATCGGCACGAACGCCGACTCGCGCCAGCGCCGGGCAAAACCGCTGCCGTGCTCGCTCAGGTAGGCCTTGCCGCCGCTGGCCTGCAATTCCAGTTGCACCGCCTGGGCGGCGGACTCGGCGAGGGTGATGCGGATCTGGAACAGGTCGGCGGGACGGGTGAGGAAACGACCATCGAGCAGACCGTTCTTGAGGGCTTCCACCGCCTGCTCCAGCACATGGCGTTGCTCCAGCAGGGGCTCGCGCAGAATCGAGCGGCCGTCCTGCAGATGGCCGGCGACCTCACTCAGGGCGCGCCGGCTCAGGCCGATCGCCATGCCGCATTGCAGGCCGAGAAACGCCGGGCGTACCGCCGGCAGAAAACGCTTGGCATCTTCGTGCAGCAACCAGTCGCTGCTCACGCTGACCTGTTGCAGATCGATGGCCGCGGTATTGCTCGATTGCAGGCCCATCAGTTGCAGGTCGGCAGAGCGCCTGACGCCCTCCAGTCCATCTGGAATCGCCAGTACAAAGGGCACCCCGCCCTCCTCGCGCTCGATCGCCGCGGCCACGACAAACCCGCTCTTGCGCAGGTTGGTCACCCAATGCAGGCGACCGTCGAGTTGCCAGCCATCGGCCTGGGAGCGTGCACGCACCTGCAGCGACTCGATGCCCGAGAGAAACTTCATCGCGTTCGACAGCCCGGTCGCCCCGGCCAGCTCGCCACTGAGCAACGATGGCAGCAGGCGTTCACGCAGGCCACGATTCGGGCTCTGCAGCAGGTATTCGATAAAGGCCCGCTGGCCCCAGAAGACAAAGGCCGCCGCCAGGGAATGGCTGGCAACGCCGGCGAGCGTTTCCACGGCATCGGCGATATCGCCACCGCTGCCACCCTGGGCTTCTTCGACACCGACGCGCAGCACCCGCGCGGCGGCCAGTCGCGACAACACCGACTGCGGGTCGCATTGCCCCAGGTCCAGGGCCTGGGCGTGTTCGTCCAGCCATTGGCTCAATGCCGGATCAAGCATGTGGTTCTCTCCTCGAACGCGGCGCCCGGCCATTGCCGGCGCCGTTGAATCATTGACCCGCCGCTTGCCAGCGGTACTTGGCCAGCTCGGGATTGAGCGGCGTGCGGGCGAAGACATTGGCGAAGTTGCACAGGGTCGCCAGGCTGACGCCGAGAATCACTTCCAGGGCATTGCCCTCGGTGTAGCCGGCCGCCGTGAAGGCGCTGAAGGTCTCGTCGCTGACATTGCCGCGGGTGGCGATGACTTCCCGGGTAAAGCTAGCCAGTACTTCGAGTTTTTCCTCGGGCAGTTCGCTTTGCCCGCGCAAGGCACTGACCACCTCGTCCGGCAGCCTGGCCTTGTTCACCGCCACCGCGGTATGCCCGGCGACACAGAAATCGCAACCGTGGGTGGTGGCGGCAATCAACTGCACCACTTCGCGCTCGGCCAGGCTCAGCTCGGCTTTGCCATTTAGTCCCGATACCGTAACGTAGGTTTCCAGGGCCGCCGGTGCGTTGGCGAGCACGCCGAGCAGGTTCGGGATAAACCCGGAGTTCTTCTGAGCGTTCTCCAGAAAAGGCCTGGCCGCTTCAGGGGCGCTTTGCAGAGTGTGTAAAGTGACGCGCGACATGGCGTGGACTCCAGTTGATGAGATGTCCGGCAAGTCTGTTGGTTATAAGAATTCCGATCCATATTCTAAAGTAGCGTTTACTTGCTCCTGAGTGTTTCCATTAGATGATTTCGTCCAGCCCACTGGTTGATTGGTTATTAGAGAGCCTCGAGCTCGACACCAGCCTGTTTCATGTCGGGCGCTACTGCGGTGGCTGGCACGCCAGCACCCATGGCCTGGCGCGGGCCAGCTTCCACCTGATCGTGCAGGGACATTGCTGGCTGCATATTGATGGAGCGCAAGCTGGCGTGCGTTTGCATGCCGGGGACGCGGTGTTTCTGCTGCGCGACCTGGACTATAGGCTGTCGAGCGCCGAGGACAGCACCCGGGCCAGGGACCTGCCACGCATGGCGATGACCGCGCTGGACGGCGAGGCCCAGGATGGCGTGGGCCTGGTCTGCGGCTTCTTCCATTTCCGCTCGGGGCTGTCGTCGCTGATCATCGACGGGTTGCCGGACTGGATCGTCCTGCGCGCCGGCGATCCCTCATCGACGGCGGCCCGGGCCCTGTTCGAACTGATCCTGGACGAGTGCCAGCGGCAACCGGCGCCTTCCCCGGCATTGCTGGAGCGCTTGAGTCACCTGCTGTTCCTGTATGTCCTGCGCCAGCAGGTGGCGGGCAACCAGGACCTCGGCGGACTGGTGGCGCTGGCCCGGCACCCGGGATTCGCGCCTCTGCTGGAACAGTTGATCGAGCGCCCCGGCGAAAGCTGGTCGCTGGAAAGCATGGCGGCCTGTACCGGGATGTCGCGCTCGGCGTTTTTCAAGCGCTTCAACGAACTGGCCCGACAGTCGCCGGGCCAGGTGCTGCTGGCCTTGCGCATCCGCCATGCCTGCCAGTTGCTCAAGGCCAACAACACCGTGGAACAGGTCTGCGCGGCGGTGGGCTATCAGTCGATCGCGGCATTTACCCGGGCCTTTGCCAAGGCGGTCGGGGTGCAACCGGGGGCTTATCGCAGACAGCACGAACAGACGGCAAGCCATCAGCCCAATGAAAAAACGCCGGCATCAAGGAATAAACCTACAGACAATTCCTGGCAAACAGCCTGAATCTCCTTACCATCCCTGTACCAAGAATGGATAGACTCCACTGGAATCAAGGGCAGGGGCCCCTTGATGTCCGAAGGAGCAGATATATCATGGAATTTTCAATACAACACAAGGCACGGCTCAGGCGCTTGTCTGCCGGGCTGCTGGCCGTATGGCTGGCAACCGGCATCACTCAGGGTTTCGCAGGGGAAAAGGAAGCAAAGGGAATGCAGAGTATCCAGTTTCGAAAGATCGTCGACCTCAGTCACGTCATCTCCCCCTCCATACCGCTTTGGCCGCACGACCCTCCCGTCAACTTCAATGTCGTGGCCACCCAGGAAAAGGACGGCTACTACCTGCGCAGCTTCAGCATGGGCGAACACAGCGCCACCCACATGAATGCCCCCAACAGCTTTCACGCCGATGGCGTCGGGATCGATGCCTACAAACCGCAGTCGCTGGTGCGCCCGGCGGTGGTGATCGATGTACGGGCCCAGGCCAAGGCCAATCCCGACTATGTGATCAGCATCCAGGACATCAAGAACTGGGAACACGCCCATGGGCCTATCGCCCGGGACTCCGTGGTGCTGCTCTACACCGGGTGGCAGGACTTCTGGAACGATCCCAAGCGCTTTTTCAACGCCGATGACAAGGGTGGCCTGCACTTCCCAGGGCTCGGCACCGATACCGCCACCTTCCTGGTCAACGAACGCCATATCGCGGGCGTCGGCACCGACACCCATGGCGCCGATCCGGGCCAGGACACGGTGTATGCCACCAACAGCCAGGTCCTGGCGAAAAACGGCATCATCCTGGAGTGCCTGACCAACCTCGACCAGCTGCCGGCCAAGGGCACCACGCTGGTCATCGGTATCCTGCGACTTCAGGACGGCTCCGGTTCCCCCGCCTCGGTCATGGCATTCGCCCCCTGACCCCCGGGTTCGAAATCACTCGACTGCCGGAGCGCTGGTCTGGAACTGTTTCCGGTAGTCCGTCGAACGTCGCAACACCTCGGCAAAGCCCTGGAAGCTGGCCGGCTTGGTCAGGATATCGTTGGCGCCGGCCACCCGGAAACGCTCGATCTCGTTGGAGAACGCGCTGGCGGTAAAGGCAACGATATAGCACTGGTCACCCAGCGGCAGTTCCCTGATCCGGCGGATGGCCTCCAGGCCATCCATGCCCGGCATGTTGATATCCATCAGGATGACATCCGGGGTCGAACGCAGGCACCGCTCAAGCGCCTCGAGACCGTCAGAGGCCAGATCGGGCGTATAGCCCAGGGTCTGCAACATCGCCATCGCAACCTTCTGGTTCAGTTCGTGGTTCTCCACCAGCAGGATATCCAACGGGTAATGCCCGGCGAACGATGCGTCGAAACCCACTGCCGGGTGCTCGGAGGCAATGGGGATTTCCATGTCTGAAAAAGGCTCGATCGGCAGCGAGAAGGTGAAGGTCGAACCGATACCAAACAGGCTGCTGAAGGACAGGATGCCCCCCTGGGCCTCAATCAGGTTCTTGCAGATCGACAGGCCGAGCCCGCTGCCGGTGAAGCGCTGGTTGTTCGCCCCCTCGAACTGGGTAAAAGGCTTGAACAGGCTGCCCTGCCGTTCCGTGGGAATGCCGACACCGGTATCGCGGATGGAAAAATTGAGCCGGGCCGGAGCGCCGTCACCGAGCGAGACGGTCAGTGAAACCTCTCCCGTTTCAGTGAACTTGATCGCATTGCCCAGCAGGTTGATCAGGATCTGGCGAAGACGGTCGGCATCGGTCTTGACCAACGAAGGAACATCCGGGAAGACGGTGACCTCAAGGGTGATCGGCTTGTCCTGGATATTCTGCCGGACCACTTCGACACTGGAGGTGATCAGGGGTCGCAGTTCGAACACACGGGGTCGCAGGTCCAGTTTTCCCGACTCGATCTTGGCCAGGTCGAGAATGTCGTCGATCAGCGCCAGCAACGTCTTGCCGCTGGTATGGATAGTGGTCAGCAGGTCGTTTTGTGCCGGGCTCAGCGCCGTGGCGGACAGCAGGTCGGTGGCCCCGATGACGCCATACATGGGCGTGCGGATTTCATGGCTCATGGTCGCCAGGAACTGGCTTTTCATGCGATCGGCTTCTTCAGCGGCAATCTTGGCCTGTTTCAATACCTGCTCATTGACCTGCATCTGGCGAAGATGGGCGCGCATGCGCACCGAGTCGATGACGAACAGGAGACTGAAAGACAGAAAGACCAGGATCGCCAGCACGATATGGTGCAGGGAGTCCTGGTTGAGTTCGTGGTAGTACTCGGCCAGGGTAATTTCCGCCCCGGCGACATAAGGCGTGCCGTCCTGGGACTTCATGGGAACAAAGACCGCGCGGAAATCGCCCCAGTGGTCGGTGTAGTCGATCCAGCTCGGAGTGGTCAGGTCGAAGCTGTCGAGCAGCGTCTGGCTCGCATCGGGATAGGGATCGAAGAAGCGGACGAAGTTGTTTTCCCGGACTTCCTTGGCCGAGGCGCTGGAACTGACGAGGATGGCCTCTCCTCCCCGCTTGATCACGGTATAGACAAAAGCCGTGCCCATGGACTCGTTGAAGCGCGAAAGCTTGCGGATGGCATCGAGGTCTTCGGCTTCGGACTTTGAATGCTTGTCGACCAGCCCGTTGTGGTACTGGTCGCCGAGGATGGCGGCACCGCCCAGGGCCGCATGCAACAACTTGTTGTTGATGCTGTCGGTCAGGATCCGCTGGGCCTGGGCGTGCAGATAGTAGATGTAGCCACTGACCCCAACGATATAGACCAGCAGCAGAACGCCAATTTTTCGCCTGACCTTGAACATGCGTTACGGCCTCCATTGCCGTCAGTTCCCGAGCGTCCAGACCGCGCCGGGCATCCATCGCCGCCGAGGATAAGTCATGCACCCCAGGAACACAATTCGCCGGCCCTGAGGGATTCCCGCACCCTGTTTTCGTGGCGAAAGCACCGGTTACAGCCCGTTACAGCAGCCTGGCGAGCCGAACATTACGCTGCCGCCCATCTGCAATAGCGCCAGCGGATGTCATCCGCACCGGATCAGGCTGGAGAGTCATTTCGTGCATCGCCTTACCCTGCAACTGTTCGTCCTGTTGATGGCGGCCTGCCTGGCCGCCGCCGCCCTGGGCGCCGATACCCCGGCGCGGCCAGCCTTTGTCGCCGCGAGCTACTTTCCGGGCACGATCCAGCCCGACCATCTGCCCAGAGCCGAGCTGGACCGGCAACTGATCGCCTTCTACAACGACTGGAAAACCACCTACCTGACCCAGGCCTGCGGAACCGGGCGTTACCTGGTCAAGGTCGACGCCGACGGCAAAACCGTGGGTGGCGGTACCGCGCCGGGGACCCTGACGGTCTCCGAAGCCCATGGCTACGCCATGCTGATCAGCGTGATGATGGCCGCTGCCGATCCCCAGGCGAAAACCGTTTTCGACGGCATGTTCCGCTACTTCCAGGATCATCCGGCCAGATCGGATCGCGGCCTGATGGCCTGGAACCAGATCCATGGTTGCGGCAATGCCGGCACTCCGTTCGGCGGGGAAAACAGTGCCACCGACGGTGATATGGATATCGCCTATGCCCTGTTGCTGGCCGACAAGACCTGGGGCAGCAAGGGCCAGATCGACTACCTGGGCGAAGCGAAAACGGTGATGAAGGCCGTTCTCGAACACGAGGTGCATCCCAATGCCAGCCACCTGCTGCTCGGCGACTGGGTCAACGCCGACGACAATCCGGAGATCGAGTTCAGCACCCGTTCCTCCGATTTCATGACCTCGCATCTGTATGCCTTTTTTCTCGCGACCCAGGACCGCCGCTGGCTGAGCGTGCGCGACAGAACCTACTTCATTATCAAGAGCATCCTGCGCAATCATGCGAAGGACACCGGCCTGATGCCGGACTTTATCAGCCGTCTCAACCAGTCGCCGTCTCCCGCCCGCGGCGAACTGCTCGAGGGCGCGCACGACGGTGACTACTCCTGGAACGCGGCCCGTTATCCCTGGCGGGTCGGCCTGGACTACCTGCTGTACGGCGATCAACGGGCCTTCCGCGCACTCGTACCGTTCAACCGCTGGGCCCGGAACAGCACCACCAACCGCCCGAAGGCCTTTCACGACGGCTACCTGCTCGACGGCAAGCCCCTGGCCGACGAAGGCAGCGACAGCCCTGCCTTCATCGCCGCGCTGGGCGTCAGCGCGATGATCAGTGGCGACAACCAGTCCTGGTTGAACGGGATATGGGATGACCTCCAGCAACAGTCGCTGTCGAGCAATGACTACTACGCCAATACCTTGAAGCTGCTGGGCATGCTGGTCATGTCCGGACACTGGCAGAAGCCCCTGACTCCCGTGTGGTTCGACAGCCCATGATGAAGCCGGTGAACACCTTCAATGTCAGCTACCGGCTGCATCGGCAGCGCCTGTCCGCCCAGTTGAAAGCCTGCGTGCACAAGCTGTCCGGCAAGCATGCGCTGATCCTGATCTGCGCCCATCACGGTGCGCTCTTTACCGACGACACCCGGTTGGAGGAGGTCGCCCGGGCACTGGGCGTGCATGACATCAAGATCCACAAGCGTTGAGCTCCGCGGGCTAGAGACAACCCTGCCCCACCAGTGTCGCGACCACCGCCTGGTCCAGCGGCGTGTGCGGCTCCTTGCCCAGCACCGCCAGCAGCCTGGCGTTGTCCATGCGCACCGGTTGCTGCCACAGGTAGCGCATTTCCAGCAGCTCGCGGAAGGTCGGCACCACGGGCGCGGCCAGGCGCACCAGCCACCAGGGAAATGCCCGTCGCTTCACCGCCCCACCCGTGCGCTCGACCACCCGCCGGATCGCCTCGGCCATCTGGGTGCCATCGGCATCCCAATGGCCGGCGAACTGAAAGGTCGCGAAGGGGGCCAGCCGCTCCCGCCGGGCCAGCAACTCGACCATGGTCCTGGCCACATCCGGCAGGTAGGCCCATTGATGACCAACACCCGTCGCCCCCGGCAGATGAACGACCCTGACCGCCCTTCCCGGCTTGATCAGGCCTTGGGAAAACCAGGTGTTGCCGGCCCGGGGTCCGAAGAAGTCGCCCGCCCGCACCACGATCACCCGTACGCCGTCGTCGGTGGCGGCCCGCAGCCGCGCCTCGAGTTCGACACGGATCAGGCCCTTGCGGGTCAATGGCCGCTGGGGGGACTCCTCATCCAGAACGGGAAAGGCATCCGGACCATAGTTGTAGACCGTGCCGGGCAACACCACGGTAGCGCCTTCGGCCCGTGCCGCGGCGATGCTGTGGTCGATCATCGGCAGCACCAGCGTCGCCCAGTTGCGATAGCCCGGCGGGTTGACGCCATGGACGATCACACTGCAACCCCGGGCAGCGCGCAGGACATCCCCGCGGTTCATCGCATCGCCACGCAGCCAGGTCATGCCATCGCGCTGCTCGCACTCGAGGGCCAGCCCACGCTGCAACGCCACCACTTGCCAACCGCCGTCGCGCAGCTGCCGTGCCACTTCACCGCCGATACCGCCGCTGGCCCCGAGGACCAGTACCTTGTTGTTCATTGCCATGTCCGCTCTCCGGAAAAGTCGTGGTGAGCAAAGTCTGGGCCCGATCCTTCATCAAATAAATTGCACAAGAGAAGCGATCAGCCATACATTTATGCATGGACAAATCGATAGGTTGGGAGCTCTACCGTACTTTTCTGGCCGTGCTGACAGAGGGCTCGCTCTCGGGCGCGGCGCGGGCGCTGGGCATTACCCAACCCACCGCCGGCAGGCATATCGCCGCGCTTGAGGCCTCGTTCAGGCAGCCGCTGTTCATCCGCTCGCAAACCGGCTTGCTACCGACCGAGACCGCCCTGGGCCTGCGTGGCTACGCCGAGTCGATGCGCGATACCGCCGCCGCCCTGGAGCGCGCGGCCACGGCCCAGGGTGGGCAGGTCAACGGCACAGTACGGATCTCGGCCAGCGAAGTGATCGCGGTGGAGGTGCTACCGGCGATGCTCGCCCGCCTGCGGCAGGCTCATCCGCAACTGAGGATCGAACTGCTGGCTACGGACCGGGTTCTCGACCTCCTCCAGCGGGAAGCCGACATTGCCGTGCGCATGACCACGCCGCGCCAGGACGCCCTGATTGCCCGCAGGATCGGTGAGGTGGAACTGGGGTTCTATGCCCATCGCGAGTATCTGCAACGGCAAGGCACACCCCACCTCCCGGCGGATCTCGCCCGACACGCACTGATCGGCTTCGACAGTGAAACACCCTTCGTGCGTTCCGCGAGCAAGCGGCTCCCCAGCTGGCAGCGAAAAACCTTCACCCTCCGCACCGACAACAACCTGGCGCAACTGGCAATGATCCGCGCCGGTTGTGGCATCGGCATCTGCCAGAGCGCCCTGGCCCAGCGCGATGCGAACCTGGTGCGGGTCCTCGGCGAGCATTTCACCTTCCAGCTGGAAACCTGGGTGACCATGCACGAGGACCTGCGGGCCAGCGCGAGCTGCAAGGCGGTGTTCGATGCCCTGGTGCAGTGCCTGCAGGCCCACACCAGGATGACGCCCGGCGGACATTGACGACTCGCCGGGCAGCAGCCGGACGAACCGGCAAAAGCCCGGGACCGCTAGCGGCGCATGACCGCCACCGGCGGCGATACGGCAGTCATTCCCAACGCCGCGAGCAATTGCACGCGGGGCAACGGCGTGTGATCGACAAGCAGGGCCCTCAATGCACTGGCATCGGCTTCAAGCGGCATGTCCAGCGTCCTGCGCACCGACCTGGGCAGGGCCGCCCGCAAGGCCGTGACCATATCCACCGCCTCACCCAGTGTCTGGCCCCGGCCGTTGTAGACCCGATAGCGCCCATCCGCCCGTACCAGCACCCGCTGCAACTCGGCCTGCTCAAGACCGATGCTGTCCAGCAAGGTCCCCGCGGAGCTATCCTGGCGCACCTCGATCCGCATGCAGCCGGGCCAGCAAGGCAAGGTTTCCAGGGTGTGCAGCACCAGCACATCGCTGTCCTCTCCAGCCGCCGAGGCCAGGTAGAGCCCCTCGTACGCGCGGTTCAAGCGCAACTGCTGGCGATACCACTGCGCATCCCGGAGCATCCGCGGGGGGGCCACCTGCGCAGTGGATAACTGACCAAGCTCGTCCTCGTCAGCCCGGGCGATCAGTTCCCGTACCATGGAGGTCGGCAGATCGGCAAAGAATCTTCTGACCTGCCCCACCTGGGAATCGCCCGACTGCTGCCGGAACTGATAACAGATGTCGAACACTTCGTGACGGCGCCGGGCAAGGGCTTCACCGGCTTTGCGCCTCAACGCCAACAGGCGGTCTGCGGCCGAGGCGTAGTCAGCCCCCAGCCACTCCCTGATCTGCTCGTCATCCAGATGATTCAGCACGCTGATCCACAGGTCGCCGGCCATCAATTGAGCCTCGCTGACCGAGATTCGCGGCAAGTCCTCGGCGCTGTCCCGCGGGTATTCGACCCGGTTGGCGGTTCCTGCTTCGAACAGCTGCAAGACCCGTGACGTGGGCCAGATCAGTTGCAGTCCCACTTGTTGCAGATAGCGTTGTACGTCGGCATCTTTTGCCGGTGTCTCGTCTTCGGGATGCTCGATAAAGCGCCTGATCTCCCGGTCGAGCCGGAAGCGCTCCACGGTATCGAGCAAAAATGCCGGGGGCTGCCGTGCCTGGGGATAGACCTGGTGCAGCACAGGTTCGTCGATACCGCTGGCCACGCAAATCGGCTCGATGTCGGCGTCATCAAACTCAACGAGCAGCGTGTCGATCAACCATTCGAAGTACGCCCCCGTCTCCTCGGGAGGTTCAAGGGAAACTTCGCTGTCAGTGGATGTAGGCATGTAGGTGTGTTCTCCGCGTTTGCTGACCACCGCACTTGGCGGCCTTGCAGAACGATGGAGCAAACCGGCAACCGCGAGGGGCCACCCCACTACCACACACACTGGCGGATCTTCGCTCCGTTCTGGCCGTCGACGCCCGGGGACCACCGCTGGCCCCGGGCATCAGTCGCGGCCCTGGCCAGGTTGACGATGGTCACCCGCCGTGTCGCGGTGGATCAGCCCGCGAGGAAGGCCAGCAGGTCCTCGTTCAGCGCCTGCCCATGGGTCGCGGCGAAACCGTGGGGGGCGCCGGCGTAGACCTTGAGCCGCGCGCCTGGAATCATCGCGGCGGCCAGCTTGCCGGTGGCCTCGAATGGCACGATCTGGTCATCGTCGCCATGGATCACCAGGGTCGGCACATCGATCCTGGCCATGTCCGCGCGAAAGTCGGTTTCCGAGAACGCGGTCACGCAATCCACGGTGCCCTTGAGCGAAGCCATCAGGGCGATATTCAGGGTCTGGGTCAGCACACCCTGGGAAACCACCTGGCCGTGGTTGGTGCCATAGAACGGGCTGGCGAAATCGGCGATGAACTGCGCACGATCCTTGAGCAGGCCGGCCCTGATGCCATCGAACACGGCTTTCGGCACGCCCTGCGGATGGTCGTCGGTCTGGATGAACAACGGGGTCACCGCCCCCAGCAATACCAGGCCGGCAACCCGGCGGCTGCCGTGGCGGGCGATGTAGCGACTGACATCGCCGCCGCCCATGGAGAACCCCACCAGCGTGACCGCTTCAAGATCGAGGTGCTCGATCAGCCCGGCCAGGTCATCGGCAAAGGTGTCGTAGTCATAGCCGTCCCAGGGCTGGCTGGAGCGACCGAAACCGCGCCGGTCGAAGGCAATGGTGCGATAACCGCGGCTGCTCAGGTACTCCATCTGGTATTCCCACATGTCGGCATCCAGCGGCCAGCCGTGGCTGAACACTACCGGTTTGCCGGAGCCCCAGTCCTTGTAATAGATCTCGGTGCCATCGCGTGTCACGAACGTGCTCATGAACAACTCCTGTTGTGCTTGCAGTCGCAGGAAGGGAAGTAGCGGGCCGCTGGCGGGAATGCCGGGGACCTGCGTCACTATCCCCGTCGCTGGACGACAGGAATTGCAGATATGTGCTGTCTGTTGCCGCGACGGTGGCGCCGGCTAGCGAAAGCCTCCGGCCCGCTGGCTCTGGCCGGCGCTGGAGATCGCATGGGCGGTGTGGATCAGCGCCGGAGCCAGTTCGCGCCGGGCGTCTTCCAGGTTCCAGCGGCTGGCGGGCACCGAGATATTGATCGCGCCCAGCGGCATCCCCGCGGCATCGAGAATCGGCGCGGCCAGGCTGATGTCGCCGAGGAAATATTCCCCCTCGATAATGCAGTAGCCCTCTTCACGGGTCCTGGTGATGACCCTGGACAATTCGTCGAGGTCGGTGATGGTGGCGCTGGTCTGCTGCGGCCGGGGCATGGCACTCAGCAGCGCATGGCTTTCCCCTGGTTCCAGATAGGCGAGATAGGCCCGCCCCGAAGCGGTGCAATACATGGGCAGGCTCAGGCCAAGGGGCATCGGGATCATCACCTGGTTATGACTGGGGAAGCGCGCGACGAAGACCATGTCGTGGCCGTCGGGCTCGGACAGGTTGCAGCTCTCGTGGCATTCGCGGTTGAGCTGGTGCAGGTACGGCGTCGCCCGGTCGATCAGGCTGTCGGTCTGCAGGAAGCCGAAACCGAGGGACAATGCCCGTGGTGTCAGTTGGTAACGCTTGCTTTGCGGGTCCTTGCGCAGATAGCCGAGGGACTCCAGGGTGAAAGCAAAACGCTGCGCGGCACTCTTGGTCATGCCGGTGGCGGCAGCGATCTCCGGCAGGTTCATGCTCGGATTACCGGCTCGAAAGGCCCTGATCACCTCCAGTCCACGCGCCAGGGTGCTGGCGAACAACGGCGACTGCTCGGCCGAAGACTTGTCTGCCGACGCTTTCTCGGGGGGGATGTGCTCTGACGTGCTCATGAACTCTCGGATGATGGGTGGACGGATGAAGGCCTCGCAAGCCCGGCGGATTATAGGCATCGTCGCGGGGCAGAACCAGCACGCCCCGCGGCGACCCCGTCGGTCAACGGTTGAGATGGACCCAGATCGACTTGGTCTGCGAATACTGGGTCAACGCTTCGAGGCAACGGTCACGGCCATTGCCCGATTGCTTGAAGCCGCCCCACGGCTGGGTCATGTCGCCGTGATCGAAACAGTTGACCCAGACGATACCCGCTTCCACATCGCGGGCGAAGGTCAGGGCCTTGTCGATGTCCTGGGTCCAGACGGACGCCGCCAGTCCGTAGATCGAGTCGTTGGCAATGCTCAGCGCGTGGTCCAGACCGCTGACCCGGATGGCCGCCGCCACCGGGCCGAAGACCTCTTCGCGGGCCAGGGTCATGGCCGGGTCGATGTCGGCATAGAGTGTCGGGCTGACATAGGCGCCGTGCTCCAGGCCTTGTGGCACCGTGCCGCCAAACACCAGTCGCCCTCCCTCTTCCCGCGCCTTGTCGATATAGCCGAGCACACGCCGCTGCTGGTCGAACGACACCATCGGGCCCATCTTCGTCCGCGGATCGAACGGATCGCCCGGCAGGTAGCGGGCCTGGGCAACGGCACTGAAGCGCTCGACGAATTCGTCATACAGGCTGTCCTGCACCAGCAGGCGGGAGCCGGCGTTGCACACCTCGCCCTGGTTGGCGAAGATGCCGTTGACCGCGTAACTGACGGCGCGGTCCAGGTCCGCCACATCGGAGAGGATGATCTGCGGGCTTTTGCCGCCGCATTCGGTGGTGACCCGCTTCATGTTCGACTGGCCGGCATAGATGAACATTTTCTTGCCCACCTCCACCGAGCCGGTGAAGGCGATCTTGTCGACATTCATGTGCAGCGCCAAGGCCGCCCCCGCCTGCGCACCATGGCCCTGGACGACGTTGAACACCCCGGGCGGACCGCCGGCCTGGACAAACAGCTCGGCCAGCAGGACCGCGCTGCCCGGTGACTGCTCGGCCGGCTTGAGGACCACGGTATTGCCCATGGCCAGGGCCGGCGCCAGTTTCCAGGCCGCCATCAGCAACGGATAGTTCCACGGCACGATCAGGCCCACCACCCCCAGGGGCTGGCGCAGGATATAGTGCAGCGCTTCGGGCGTGGTGCTGGTGACGGAGCCTTCGAGCTTGTCGATGGTTTCGGCGAAAAAGCGGAACGACAGCACAGAGCCGGGAATATCGACCTCGAGCATGTCGCTGATGGGTTTGCCCGTGTCCAGTACATCGAGCATCGCCAGCGCTTCGGTGTTGGCTTCGATCAGGTCGGCAAAGCGATACAGCACCGCCATCCGCTCCCGAGGCGCCAGGCGCGACCAGCCGCCGGCACTGAACGCCTTGCGGGCCGCCTTGACCGCCAGATCGACGTCGGCCTGCTCGCTGCGTGGCGCCGTGGCATGGACCTGGCCGGTGGCCGGGTTGACCACGTCGAAGGTGGCCCCGGACAGAGCGTCGCAGCGCTCGCCGTCGATAAAGTTCTGGATACGGTAGTCGAAGCCCTGCAAGCGTTGATGCCAGTCGGCGGTGCTGCGCTGGGCCAGCGTTTGAAACGGTGCGCTCATGAAAAAACTCCTCGAAAGATCCGGACTCAGGGCAGGACGGCAGGTGTAGCGAACACCCGTGCCGCACCCGGGAAAACACTCAGGTAAATGCTGTCGCCCGCCCGTAGCGCCGGACACTCCCGGGCCACCACATCACGGGGCAGATCCAGGGTCAGGCTGTCGATACCCGGCAGGCGGATCTGCAGGCGCAGGGCACGACCATGGAACAGCGTCTGCAGGACCTGGCCCTGGGCACCGACCTGACCGGTACGTTGCGGCCCGTCAGGTTGCAGGCGCAGGTCTTCCGGGCGCAGCGACACGGTGACGCGGTCGCCGGCGCGCAGCGGCGCCTGGCTTTTTGCAGTCAGTTGCAACGCGCCGACCTTCACGCCGACCAGCTCATTGCCGGTATCGGTCACCTCCCCCTGCAACAGGTTGCTGGCACCGATGAAGCCGGCCACGAAAGGCGTCGCCGGTTCGTCATAGAGAGCTGCCGGACTGGCCACCTGCTCGATGCGACCGGCGCGCATGACGGCGATCCGGTCGGAGATCGACAGCGCTTCGGTCTGGTCATGGGTGACCATCACAAAGGTGGTGCCGAGCTGGGCCTGCAAGCGCTTGAGCTCCACCTGCATGTGTTGGCGCAAGTGCGCATCCAGGGCCGATAGCGGTTCGTCGAGCAGCAACACCCGTGGTCGGCAGACCAGCGCGCGAGCCATGGCGATCCGCTGTTGCTGGCCGCCGGAGAGATCCTGCACCCGGGCCTTGGCCTTGTCGGCCAGGCCGACCAGTTCGAGCATGGCCTTGATCCGTTGGCGCGCTTCAGCCGCCGGAACCGAAGCCAGGCTCAGGCCGAAACCGACGTTGTCACTGACATTCAGGTGCGGGAACAAGGCGTAATCCTGGAACACCGTATTGACGGGCCGGCCATAAGGCGGTGCCTCGGTAAGGTCCTGGCCATCGATGAAAATGTGTCCCGCCGTCGGCCCCTCGAAGCCTGCGATCAACCGCAAGGTCGTGGTCTTGCCACAGCCGGAGGGCCCCAGCAGGCTGATGAACTCACCACTGGCAATGTCCAGGTCGATGTTGTCGACACTGAGGATTTTTTCCGTGTAACGCTTGCTCACGCCTCTGAGGCTTACCACGCAGGAATTGGACACAGTAGGTTGCTCCGCAAATGGCGTTGATCAGTCAGGTTGCACCGGCCGGCGCCTCGGGCATCGGCCGGGTACTCGGTCAGCCGCCCGCCTTGACCCGTTCGAACAGCTTGGCCAGTTCGTCATTGCTCGGAATCGGCTTGGTCAGCACCGTCTCGCGGAGCATTTTTTCCGGGTCGTTGGGCAGCGCCAGTTCTTCCAGCTTGGCCGCCGGCACCTTGGCAAAGGCCGCCTGGCTGGCGCTGCCATAACCGTACTCATTGATCAGCGAGGCCCCCGAGTCGGCGCTCAGGCGCGCGTTGATAAAGTCGTAGGCGAGGTCCACATGCTTGGCATCCTTGAGCATGACCATGCCGCAGACCCAGGTCAGCATGCCTTCCTTGGGCTTCATGAAGGCCACCGGCACGTTCTGTTTCTTCAGCGCGGTGGCCGAGGCGTTCCAGGCCATGGCGGCCACCAGTTCACCGCTGGCCAGCGCCTGTTCGACCGAAGTCATGTCGGTGGTGTACGACGACATGATCGGCCGCTGCTGGCGCAGCATCGCGCCGACCTTGTCCAGTTGCTCCGGGGTCATCTTGGCGAACGGGTCGACGCCGGACAGGACCGCGGCCACCAGCGGGGTGTCGTGGACCGCGTCGATGGTCGCCATGCGCCCGGCATACGGCGACTTCGGATCGAAGAGCATGCTCCAGCTGGCTTGCGGGTTCTTGACCAGGTCGGTGCGGTACAGGATCGAGGTGTTGCCCCAGTCCCATGGCACCATCCAGACCTTGCCGTCGGCATCGACGATACCCGGCAGGTTGCGCAACACCGGGAAGATCTGGTCCCAGTTCTTCAGGCGCGCCGGGTCCAGTGGCTGGATCAGGCCGGCCTGCTTCCAGCGCTCGAGCTTGTCGTAGCAAGGGTGCGCGAGATCGGGGTGAAAGCCCGCGCGGGCCTTGGACAGGGCGTCGTCATCGTCGCCGAACACCGAGATATCCACCTGCTTGGGATGAGCCTTGTCGAAGTCGCCATGGAATTGCGGCAACTCGTACCCCGACCACGTGAAGTAGGTCAGCTTGTCCGAGTCCGCGGCATTGGCGGCCTGCTGGAACAGCGTGAAACTCAGGGCAAAAGCGCCCAGACCGATTACCCACGAGCGTTTTTCAGTCCTGCGGATTTTCATGAGACCTCCGAGCTATTTCATTGTGGTAGTGGCAGAGGGACGAGTGCCGCGACGCCGAATGCTTTCGGCCAACGCAGCGAGAATCACCGAGGTGACCAGGATCACCGTACCCAGCGCCATGACGCTGGGCAGTTGCTTGGGAAAGCGCAGCTGGCTCCAGATATAGATGGGCAGGGTCGGCTCCGTGCCCACCAGGAAAAAGGCGACGATGAACTCGTCGAACGAGGTGATGAAGGCGAGCATGAAGCTCGACAGCAAGCCCGGCAGTGCCAGCGGCAAGGCCACCCGGACGAAGGTGGTCCACTCGTCCGCGCCCAGATCCATCGCGGCCTCTTCAAGGCTGCGGGGAAAGGCCGCGAAACGACTGCGCATGACCACCACCGTGGTCGGCAGGCAGAAGCACACATGGCCAACGATGATGGAACCCAGCGATGGCCCCGGCCCGATCAGGTTCACCCCCACCAGCAGGGCGATCCCCAGCACCACGCCCGGCAACAGGATCGGCAGCCGCGCCAGCAGTGAAATCCCCCGGGCCAACGGCGTGCTGCGGCGCAGGTCGGCGTAGGCGATCAGGCAACCGGCGGCGGTGGCGATCGCTGCCGCAAAAGTCGCCACCCACAGGCTGTTCAGGGCCGCGTCGCTCAGGCGCGGGTTGTCGATCAGGCCCTGGTACCACTGCAGGGTGAAGCCCTTGAGCGGAAATACCGGGGCAATGGAGTCGTTGAAGGAAAAGATCGGGATCAGCAGCGTCGGCAGGTACAGAAACACCAGGTACAGCGCGACATAACCGACCAGCCAGTGACGGCCGGGAAAACGTGAGGCAATCATGTGCGGGTACTCCAGCGGGTGAAGATCCATTGCGCCAGCAGCACGACGACGGCAATGGTGAGCATGCTGATCACCGCCAGGGCGGCACCGGCGGGCCAGTCGTTGGCCTTGCCGAACTGGGCCTGGATCAGCGTGCCGATCATTGAACTGTCCGGACCGCCGACCAGCGCCGGCGTCACGTAGTCCCCCACCGTCGGGACGAAAACCACCAGCGCGGCGGAGAGCACGCCAGGCATCGACAGCGGCAGCACCACCCGCATGAACCGCTGGCGCGGAGTGGCGCCAAGGTCGTCGGCGGCTTCGAGCAAGTTGCGCGCCAGCCCGTTCAGAGAGATGAACAGCGGCAGCACGGCGAACGCGGCGTAGGCATGAGCCAGGGTGATGACCACTGCCGTCGGGGTGTTGAGCATGCCGTTCAGCGGCGTGTCGATCAGCCCCAGGTGCAGCAGCCCGGAGTTGAGCACGCCGTTGTAGGCCAGGACGATCTTCCAGGCAAAGACCCGCAGCAGGTAGCTGGTCCAGAACGGCAGCGTCACCAGGAACAGCAACAGGTGACGCCAGCGACCGGCGTGAAAGGCCAGGAAGTAGGCCACCGGATACGCCAGCGCAACGGTGGCGAAGGTGACGATGGCCGAGAGCAGGATCGAGCGCAGCAGCACCAGCCGGGTCAGCGGGTCGATCAACGCCTGCTTGAGATTGTCCAGGGTGAAGGCCGTGCCGAGGATCTGCCCGTCGTTCACCCGCAGGCTCATGAACAGCAGCAGCCCCAGGGCGAACAGGATCAGGGTGAAGGTGATCAGCCCGCCGGGAAGATTCAGCAAGGCATCGAACAACCTTGCCCGGGAACGGCGCACCACCACGGCACCGGCAGCGCCGGGCAGCGCGACGGTCGGTCTATCGGGAGACAGGCTCATGAGCGCCCTCCTCTGGCACGTCGCTCGATCAGGTCCCGTACACGCATTACGTTGGCCGTGATCTGCGCGACGGTGCGATGCAGCGGGGCAACGGGCATCGCCTTGAACGGCGTGACCGGGTACACGATCTCGCTGGCTGGCAGGCCCTGCACAAGATCGGCGACAAACGAGCCCATCCGGGTGGCCATGGCCACGCCTCGACCATAGTAGCCGAGCGCTACTGTCAGCCCTGGCTCCGGCTGGCTGAGCAAGGGGATGGAAGCGGCTGGGACGGCGACGCGGCCAGTCCAGCAGTGAGTCAGCGGGACCGCTTCGAGCGCCGGGTAGATATGCAGCATTTCCTGGCGCACACGGGCCAGGTCGACGGGCCCCAACTGATCACGGAACGCCCCGCGGGTCCCGAGGATGAAACGACCATCGGCGCTGCGCCGGAAATAGCGCAGGACCCGGAAGGTATCCGATACCGGCAGTCCGCCGGGCAGGATCTGCGGGTCCAGGTCGCGGGACAATGGCGCCGTCGCGGCTTGCAGGCTCCACAGGGTCACGTAAGTGTGTGGCAAGGCACGCAACAGCGGTGACGAGTAGGCATTGGTGGCGATGACCACCTGCCCGGCTTCGATCTCGCCCTTGTCCGTCACCACCACCCAGCGACCGTTCCGACGCTTGAGTTCCAGCGCGGGGGTGCATTCGAAGATGTCCACGCCTTGAGCCCGCGCGGCGGCGGCAAGTCCCTGCGCGTATCGGTAGGGATTCAACTGGCCGGCCCGTAGGTCGAGCAAGGCGCCCTGGTAGATCGAGGTGCCCAGTGCCGCTGCCGTCTGGGCGCCATCCAGGATCCGAACATCGGCCCCCAGCCCTCGCCACTGGGCCGCGCGCTGTTCCAGGTCGAACAGGCTGGCGCCATTGTGTGCGGCCTGCAGCCAGCCATCCTGGCGGGCCTCGCAGTCGATGTTCAGGCGCTTGATCAGCTCGAAGACATGCCCGGCGGCACCGCCGACGGCCTCGACCAGGGCAGGACCCCGCTTGTCGCCGAAACGCTGGACGAGTTGCTCGGGATTGAGTTTCAACCCGGGAATGACCTGGCCGCCGTTGCGTCCGGAGGCTCCTTCGCCAACTGCCATCGCGTCAATCACCACGATGCCTTCCCCCGCTGTCGCGCCAGCCCGCCTCGACAACTCCAGCGCGCTGCTCAGCCCCGTATAACCCGCTCCGATAACGACACAACGCGCCTTGGCAGGCAGCGCCCGGGTCAGGGAGGTGGCAGATGACGCGTCACTCCAGAGACAACTGAAAGGATTCAAAGAGCCGTTCAAGATTCACCTGTATCGATATTCGATATACGCATATCTATATTAATACCTTCTTGAAATATCTTTGCAATACGCCCACAGACAAAGGCGTCGCTTTCAGGACAATGGCGTCGTGGTTTGATGGCTTTTTGGGGAGGAGGTACAGGGCACTGGAGCAGGCCCGGGCAGGAAGACAAGCAGGAGGCTTGAAAAAGCCCGGCCATTCAGGGCCGGGCAGAGCGTTTGATGATTCTATTGGCGCCCATCGTATTCGAACCAGAAACTGCCACCGCCACTTTCATAGCGACCGTGCATGAGGCTGTCCAACAGATCGGCATTGAAATGCTTGTGGTAGGCACTGCCAAACAACAACCTGGCCCGCGGGTTATCAATCAACAGCGCCAGGAGAAGATATTGCTCCGTCCAATAGATCTGGTGATCGATCAGCCAGCGCTGCGGCAGGCCGAATGGAAGAAAGACATCGTGAACATGCACGAATATTTTCCGGGTGATTCGGGGCAGCAGCCGAAGGTAGATGTGCAGGCAATCACTGCCGGTCTTTACCGTATGCGTGGAGTCGATAAACAGGATATCGCCATCTTCCAGAGTGGCGTTCAATGCCTCTATGGTGATGTCCTGGGCACGTTGCACCTGCAAGTCGAGTGCCCCTTCACGGCCAAGCGAGGCGATGAAAGACCTCGGAAAGGGCTCGATGCAACTCAGCGTGCCCGCGCCATTTTTCCGCAGCGCCTCGAGGGCAATCAATGATGAAAACCCGCTGCCGATTTCCACAATGCGCCGGGGCCGGATACGCCTGACGTAAGCGTAATAGGACATGGCATCACTGTAGGAAAACTGGCTGTTTTTCCAGAAGTACGCGGTGCACGTCTCCTCGTTCCCGGCTTCTACAGGGGAAAAATCGGCCGCATAGGGAACCAGCTCGGCGAGCTCCATGCGCAGCTTCTGTTGATCGAATATCCCACAGGCCAGATACGGAGGATCCGGCTCACTGTATTCGTAGGAGCCCAGCGTCTCGGAAATCGAAGGCGTGTTGGAGTAGAAATTGGCGGGAATGATGTTGAGCGCATGCCCCTGCAACCGCTCCCTGTCTTTCTGATCGGCCCATAGCAGCTTTTGCATGACCGGCAACGCTGCGTTGAACTCCTTATCCGTCACATTGACCACTGGCGCAACTCCTGCCCACGTTGATTATCAGCACACACTGACCGTGCATGCGGGGAAATCCGCGTGCCTTGGACCCGTCAATCTAACCTATCCATGACCGTTTGGCGCCCATACTGGCACGTTGCCAGATCCCGGATATGCTGCATCAGGCAGTAGTCCCCCGAAGTTTTTCGGGATACCCGGCAACAAGGAGGTCACCATGTCATCCACCCCACGTGTACGCCGTTCTCTCAGTGATATCCAGTACGACTATGACCACGGCAAGAAAGATGAACTTGAAGCCCTGATCCTCGCCTGGAAAGGCATCAAGGATCTTCCCGCCAGCCACCCCAACTCCTTCTTCTCCATCGGCGGCCTGCATGGCGAGCCGTTCCGTGGTAAAGGCAAGACCGACGCCAAATGGTGGGGCGGCTACTGCCAGCACGGCACGGTGCTCTTCCCGAGCTGGCACCGCGCCTATCTCTGGCGCCTGGAAGAGGCATTGCGCAGTATTCCCGGATGTAGCAACGTCACCCTGCCGTTCTGGGATGAATGCAGCGAGCATTCGCGGGAAAACGGTCTTCCTTCGGCCCTGACCCAGGAATCCTTCGTGATCAACGGGCAGAAGATCGACAACCCGCTGCGCTCCTTCGTGTTTCCGCAGGCCATCACCGATGAGCTCCCGGTGACACCGGACAACCCCATCATCTACAGCAAGCCCGAAGGCTACGAGACCGTGCGCTATCCGCTGTCCGGGCTGGTAGGCACCGACGCGGACCGCGCGGCCACCGCATTGCACAACGCCCAGTTCAAGGACCCGAAGAAAAACACCACCTACCTCAATGAAAACGTCAGCACCTGGCTGAGTGGCAAGATCAAGATCGGTGGCAAGTGGCGCGGCGAAGTATTCAGTCGCTTCGAAAGCTGCCTCGATGCCCCTGACTACACCCTGTTCTCCAACACGACTTCGGCAGGCGCGAAGAACAAGGCAGACCCGACGGGGCCCCACCATGTGTCACTGGAGGAGCCACACAACTTCATGCACCTCGCGGTCGGCGGTTTCGACTATCCGGGCGCGGGCGACAGCTCGGCGATTCCTGGAGCCAACGGCGATATGGGCGAGAACGAAACCGCCGGCCTGGACCCGGTGTTCTTCTTCCATCACTGCTTTATCGACTACGTGTTCTGGACCTGGCAGCGTCGGCAAGGGGCCACCGATGAGTTCAGCATCGATCCCACGGATCCCGGAGCCGGCTACAAAGACGCGCAACCTCCGGCGGGCGACGCGGGCCGGGATCCAGACGCCATATTGGGCCTGGACACCTCCCTGGATCCCTTCGTCAAGGCTGACGGCAAAGCCTTCACCACCCGTGACTGCATCAATATCGAGAAGCAACTGGGCTACGTCTATGGCAAGGGTTCCCTGGATGCCTACGCCCAGCCCGCCAAGCAGTTGCTGTTCAAGGCCGAGGCCGTGCAACCCGCCGGCAAGACGCTGCGGGTCAGCCGTATCAACCGGGCGAAAATCCGTGGTTCGTTCCTGATCTCGGCCTACGCCGAAGTCGATGGCAAGCGCGAGTACCTGGGGACCCAACCGGTGCTCAGTCGCTGGCACGTCGAAGGGTGCATGAACTGCCAGACGCACTTGGAAGCCACGGCCACCTTCAAGCTGCCCCTCAACGCCGACAACTCGGCCATTGAAGACAGCAGCATCGAGGTGCAAGTGCAGACCCGCGACAAGGTCCTGAAACGGCCGAAGACCGCGGACCTGCTCAGCACCGGCAACGCCGTCGCGGACACGCCGTTCCAGCTGGAAATCTACTGATCCAGGGCGGGCCCTGCCCACCCCTGGCGCGACGGCCGAAGGCAATCTTCGGTCGTTGCGCCTGACCGGCCCTGCTCCGACGCGGTTGGTGTCGTTTTCTCCAGTCGGTAACGCTCGGCAACTGCGATGTACTTTATCCAGGCCCGCAACGCCTCCCCCTATGAATCCCAGGTAACGAAGACCTCACCGGTCGTACCGGTCCCGCCATGATTTCGTCACGCGCCTGCAGTACCGTTGGAGATCACCGCTCTTGCCCTCTTGAAGGACTGCACATGCATACTCACCCAGGCCTGCCCCTTGCCACAAAGTGTCTTGCCCGCTTTATCGTTGTTGGATGCGGCCTGTTGATGAGTGCCTGTAACAGTACGAACGAGCACTCACCCGGCACCGGATCAACCGCCGCGGCTTCGTTCAAGACCCTTGACGGTGCAGCACCGCTGATCATCGGGCATCGTGGCCTGCCAGGCCTGTATCCGGAAGAAACGCGAGCCTCCTACGAGAAGGCCGCCGAGGCGGGCGCAGATTCGCTCGAACTGGACCTGCACATGACCCGGGACTGCGTCCTGGTGGCTCGACACAATCCCTGGTTGAGCGACAACACCAACATCAGCGAAGTCGCCAGGACGAACGCCGAAGTTGCCCGCCGCAAGCGCACGGTTCCAGGTGTGCTGGTCAACGTCAGCTACCCTGCCACGGCAGAAAATGGCCCATCCCGCTACCTGAGTGACCTGACCGATCCCAAGGATCCGAAATCAGTCCTGAAATCCTTGGTCGTTGATGGCGAAGACCATACCAACGACTGGTCAATCAGCGATTTCACCATGGCCGAACTGCGGCAGTGGATCGGCGGCACCACGTACGATGCCCGCGACCAGCGCCCAGGCGAATTGAACGGCAAGTTGCCGATCTTGAGTTTTCAGGACGTGATCGATATTGCAAAGGCTGAAAGCGCAGCGACGGGTCGTGTCATTACGGTCTATCCGGAAAGTAAAAACCCGATCTGGAACAACGCCCAGGCCATTGCCAATGGTTGCGGCGCACCGGGCAGCCGTCCGTTCGAGAAGGCAATCCTCAAAGCCCTCGACGACAACGATCTCAATCGCAAGGAAGCCCCGGTCTTTGTGCAAAGCTTTGACCCGGCCAGCCTGAAATACCTGCGCTCCATCGGCCTGAAATCCAGGGCAGTTCAACTGGTCGATGGAAACGGCGTCAACTTCAAGACGGGCGAAACCATTTTCATCACGGACAAACCCAACACGTTCGTCAGCGGCCGCCCCTACAGCTGGACCGTAGCAGGCGACCCACGCTCCTTCGGGGCGATGCTGACGCCAGCAGGCTTGGCCGAGGTCAGGACCTACGCCGACGGTATCGGTCCGTGGAAGCCGCAGGCAATGGCCCTCACCGTCGCCCGGGGGGCATCGTCCGACGCCGGCCTGGACAAGGCCGACACCCTCAAGCCGACCAACCTGATCAGCGATGCTCACAAGGCCAATCTGTTCGTCCATATATTCACCTTCCGCAACGAAGCGAAATACCTGGCAGGTGCCTACAAGGGCGACCCAACGGCGGAATACCTGGCCTTTTTCCGAGCCGGTGTCGATGGCGTATTTACAGACTTCACGCCGACCGCATTCGCTGCCCGCAAGCTCTATCTCAAGGAGGTCGCGCGTTAAACGACGCGACTCCGCCCCTGCTGATGGGGGCTCATTCCCGTCCCGCCTTCATGGGGGACGTTCGGAGAAAGGCAGGTTTTTCCGTGCGGGTTGCACATGGTGCGCAGACACAAGGCATGTGGTGCTTCATCAAGGTCGCGACACCATCGAATAATTGGTGCACCGTGTCGCACCTACCCAGGCATTGCAGCCCCACTTTTACCCGGACGTCACATGACACCCAACGCAGAGCGCTACAACCCTTCCACCGAATATGCCGACAAGCTGATTTCGCGTATCGGACAAACACCGTCATGGATTGCCAAACGCATCGGAGTGACCGACAAGCGCATCCGATACATCCTTGATGGCGAAAGAACCGTCAAGGGCGAAACCACCCCCATTCAGATGACCTACACCGAGCAGTTTGCCCTGGAGTGCCTTGCCGCGGAGGCGGCTGCCAGCAGGAAGAAACAGGAACGGGCACCTGAATGATGCGCCGTGCGCCGTGGTCCAGGTCTCGAGACAGCTGTCACCTCTGCGAACTTTTCTGAAAAAGCAGGCCGGGGGAAGAAAAGAGGCCGTTCGTTTGGCCCAGCAGGAACTCTCCTGTTCGGAGATTTCGACGATGTATGCCTCAGAATGACTCATCGTCCAATAATGGGGGCCACTGGCGAGCGGTGTGAACCACCGCCAACATGAGCACTTTGTCTGCAATGTGCTCATACACCAGAAGGTAATGTCGGTGCACAACCCACTCACGGGTTCCCGGAATTTTTCCGTTTCGGCCCATCGCCGGATGATTACAGATATGTTCGGCCGCCTGGACAAAAAGCGTATCCAGTTCCACCGCAGCCCGAGGATTTTCAACATCGATGTGATCGTAGATGGTGAGACGATCCGCAATCGCCGGATCGGTCCAGATCAGCTTCACCGCCCGGCCTCATCAGCTTTGCGCAACGATTCGGCTCGGCGTTGTGCAAAGTAGGCCTCGACCTCTTCACCAGACTTGCTGTGTCCAGCCCTGGCCGCACTTCTGGCCACCTCGACCTTCTGACGTAACCAGGTGTCATACTCGACCTGTTCGCCTTGCTGTCGCACGAAATCACGCATGAAATCGCGCAGCAGCTGCGAAGCCGTGCGATCCGCCGCCTTGGCCGCGGAGGCAAAGGCTGTCTTCAACTCATCATCGACCCGGATGACAACAGTGGCTTCGGACATGATCTCCTCCTATCAGCACTACACTGTATAGACACAGTATAAGCATGATCCATACAGAGTAGGAGCGTCTGCCACAAGATCAGGCATGCTCAGTCGACCAACTGGCATATCTCGGCCAATCGCCAGCCCTCTCACACTCAGCCACCATGAAATTAGCAGCGCGTACGGATGGGCTCGAAATGTTCGATCATGATGAATTCTCCAACTAGCGTTAAACCGCCTCCCGACGCCATTCAGGATGGGCGGAACCGTATGGGTTGGCGTACCGGCTAGTTGGACCCCGGCGCATCCGAAGATGCCCACATACGGCCCGCCCATAACAAGACAGCCCAGAAACGACAAAGCCCCGAATTATCGGGGCTTTGTGGTGTGTAGTATGGCGGAGGCGCAGAGATTCGAACTCTGGGACCTGTTACAGTCGGCAGTTTTCAAGACTGCTGCCTTAAACCACTCGGCCACACCTCCTATGCATTGCGGGCGCCATAATACCGTAATGAAACACACTGTCAAACTCTCGTGATAGCTTGTTACAGAGCCTCTGTTATGATCTTTGCGACTGAACATTTCAAACCCGAAGGAGTTTCGCCATGCGCGAACAGGATTACGCCGTTAACAACAGCGTGCAGGCTGAGCAGCTAGAGGTTAGCCGCGTCCTGCGCAACACTTACAGCCTTCTGGCCCTCACCCTGGCCTTCAGTGGCGTGATGGCTTTCGTCGCCCAGCAGATGCGTGTCGGCTACCCGAACATCTTCGTCGTGCTGATCGGCTTCTACGGGCTGTTCTTCCTCACCAACAAGCTGCGCGACTCGGCCTGGGGCCTGGTGTCCGCCTTCGCCCTGACCGGTTTCATGGGCTTCCTGCTCGGCCCTATCCTCAACCGCTACCTGGGCATGCAGGGCGGCGCTGAAGTGGTCAGCTCGGCATTCGCCATGACCGCCCTGGTCTTCGGCGGCCTGTCGGCCTATGTGCTGATCACCCGCAAGGACATGAGCTTCCTCAGCGGCTTCATCACCGCCGGTTTCTTCGTCCTGCTGGGCGCAACGCTGGCCAGCATCTTCTTCAACATCAGCGGCTTGCAGCTGGCGATCAGCGCCGGTTTCGTGCTGTTCTCCTCGGTCTGCATCCTGTTCCAGACCAGCGCCATCATCCATGGCGGCGAGCGCAACTACATCATGGCGACCATCAGCCTGTATGTATCGATCTACAACCTGTTTATCAGCCTGTTGCAGATCTTCGGCATCATGGGTCGCGACGACTGATCGCATCTCTCAGACAAAAAGCCCGCTTCGGCGGGCTTTTTGTTGTCGGCGATTTAGCTTCCTGGCGTTTCTGGCCTTATCATGACGGCAGATTTGCTGACAGAGTCCCCCATGAAGTTTGCCATTGCGCTGTTTTCCGCGCCCCACGCGCCCTCCTCCCGCCGAGCCCTGCTGTTCGCCCAGGCAGTGCTCGCCGGTGGGCATGAGATTGTGCGGCTGTTCTTTTACCAGGATGGCGTGCACAGCGCGTCGAGCAATGTGGTCACCCCCCAGGACGAACAGGACCTGCCGCAAGACTGGGCCGCCTTCGTCAGCGAGCACCAGCTCGATGGCGTGGTCTGCATCGCCGCGGCGCTGCGACGTGGCGTACTCAACAGTGAAGAAGCCCAGCGCTACCAACGCGCGGCGGTGAACCTGGGCGGCCCCTGGGAACTCTCCGGGCTGGGGCAATTGCACGATGCCGTGCAGGCCGCCGACCGACTGATCTGTTTCGGAGGGCCTTGAAATGCCCAAGTCCCTGTTGATTATCAGCCGTCAGGCACCGTGGTCCGGGCCAGGCGCCCGCGAGGCACTGGATATCGTGCTGGCCGGTGGCGCCTTCGACCTGCCCATCGGCCTGCTGTTCATGGATGACGGGGTGTTCCAGCTGACGTCCGGGCAGAATGCCAAGGCCCTGCAGCAGAAAGACCTGACCGCTAACCTCCAGGCGCTGTCACTGTTCGGCGTCGAAGACCTGTACGCCTGTCGCGACAGCCTGGCCGACCGGGGGCTCTTTGCCAGCCAGGTCGCCGGCGAGGACCTGAGCCTGCTCACGGCCGAAGAAATCGTCGCCCTCGTTAATCGTTATGACCAGGTGATCACGCTCTGATGTCGACCTTGCATGTGTTGTCTCACTCCCCGTTTACCGACAGCCGCCTGGGCAGTTGCCTGCGCCTGCTGGGTAGCGAAGATGCGCTGTTGCTCACCGGTGACGCGGTCTACGCCTTGCAACCGCGCAGCCTGCCGCTCGAAGCCCTGGAAGAACGTGCCGCCGAGCTGCGCCTGTTCGCGCTCGACGAAGACCTGCTGGCCCGCGGCCTGGAATGCCCGGACTGGGCCACGCGCGTGGACTATCCGGGGTTCGTCGAGCTGTCGGTCCGCTACGACAAGGTCAATACCTGGCTATGAATACCCTGACTGTGAACGGCCAGGACATCGCCCTGGACAAGGACGGCTACCTGGTGGAGCTGAGCGATTGGTCGCCCGAGGTCGCCAGCGCCCTCGCCGCCCGGGAAACCATCGAGCTGAGCGCCGAGCACTGGGAGATTCTCGAGTTGCTGCGCGGTTTCTACCAGGAGTTCGACCTATCGCCGGCCACGCGCCCACTGATCAAGTACACCGCCTTGAAACTGGGTGCCGAAAAAGGCAACAGCCTGCACCTCAACCGCCTGTTCAACGGCACTCCCGCCAAACTCGCCGCCAAGCTGGCGGGCCTGCCCAAGCCGACGAATTGTCTATGACCAATCCTGCTCCCCTGATCACCGAAACGCCCGCCGAACACCCGTTTGCGTCCTTCGTGCGAATTCTCGGCAAGGGCAAGCGCGGCGCCCGCAACCTGACCCGCGAGGAAGCCCGCGAAGCCATGGGCATGCTGCTCGACGAGAAGGTCGAGGACACCCAGCTCGGCGCCTTCCTGATGCTGCTGCGCCACAAGGAAGAAAGCCCGGAGGAACTGGCCGGTTTCACCGAGGCCCTGCGCGAGCGACTCAATGCGCCGGCCCTGCCGATCGACCTGGACTGGCCGACCTACGCCGGCAAGAAGCGCCACCTGCCCTGGTATCTGCTAGCCGCCAAGTGCCTGGCCCAGAACGGCGTGAAGATCCTCATGCACGGCGGCGGCGCCCATACCGCGGGCCGGCTGTACACCGAGCACTTGCTGGACACCCTGCAGATTCCATTGTGCCGCGACTGGCAGTCCGTCGAACAGGCCCTGGCCAGCGGCAATATCGCCTTTTTTCCCCTGGGTGACTGGGCGCCGCAATTGCAGCGGATGATCGACCTGCGCAATACCCTGGGCCTGCGCTCACCGATCCACTCCCTGGCGCGCATTCTCAATCCGCTGGGCGCCCGCTGCGGCCTGCAAAGCATCTTCCACCCCGGCTACCAGGCCGTGCATCGCGATGCCAGTGGCCTGCTGGGCGATACGGCCATTGTGATCAAAGGCGATGGTGGTGAGATCGAGGTCAATCCCGACAGCCCCAGCCATCTCTACGGGACGGCCAACGGCGAAAGCTGGGATGAAGAATGGCCCGCCCTGTCCGAGCAGCGCCATGTCAAACCGGCGACGCTGGAACCCGAGCACCTCAAGGCGCTATGGCGTGGCGACGTCGAAGACAGCTATCCGCAACTGGCCCTGCTGTCGACCATGGCCCTGGCCCTGCGCGGCCTTGGCCTGCCTCGCGAACAAGCCTTCGAACAGGCGCGACGGTACTGGGATGCCCGCAATAGATCGATTTAGTCGATCATTCACCCCGGGGATTTGCGCTATTTCTTCGAACGAATCACTTTAGACTGGACTCCAACGCACATCTGCCGAGGAGTTTCCGATGGGTCTCTTGATCGAAGGCCGCTGGCATGACCAGTGGTATGAAAGCAGCAAGGACGGCGCCTTCCAGCGCGAACAGGCGCAACGCCGTCACTGGGTCACCGCCGACGGCAAACCGGGCCCCAGTGGCGAAGGCGGTTTTGCCGCCGAGGCCGGGCGCTATCACCTGTATGTCTCCCTGGCCTGCCCCTGGGCCCATCGCACCCTGATCCTGCGCAAGCTCAAGGGCCTGGAAGCGCTGGTCGGCGTCTCGGTGGTCAGTTGGCTGATGCTGGAAAACGGCTGGACCTTCGACCGGGAGCATGGCTCCAGCGGCGATCAACTCGACAACCTAGCCTTCATGCACCAGCGTTATACCGCTGACACCGCCGACTACACCGGACGCGTGACCGTGCCGGTGCTGTGGGACAAAAAGCTGCAGCGCATCGTCAGCAACGAGTCGGCGGAGATCATCCGCATGTTCAACAGCGCGTTCGACGGGCTGACCGGCAACCGGCTGGACTTCTACCCCGAAACCTTGCGCGGGTTGATCGACAGCTGGAACGAACGGATCTACCCGGCGGTGAACAATGGCGTCTACCGGGCCGGCTTCGCGACTTCACAGGAGGCCTACGAAACCGCGTTCGACGATGTGTTTGCCGAGCTCGACCATCTGGAACGACATCTGGCGGAAAACCGTTACCTGGCGGGCGAGTACCTGACCGAGGCCGATGTGCGCCTGTTCACCACGCTGATTCGTTTCGATGCGGTCTACCACGGACACTTCAAATGCAATCTGCGGCGCATTGCCGACTATCCGAACCTGTCGAACTGGCTGCGCGAGCTGTATCAGTGGCCGGGGGTGGCCGGGACGGTGGACTTTACCCATATCAAGGGGCACTACTACGCCAGTCATCGCACCATCAATCCCACGGGGATTGTGCCCAAGGGACCGGCGCAGGATTTCATGGCAGAACATGATCGTGAGCGGCTGGCAGGACGTGGCGTCTGGAAAGGCTGACGGACGCAACGCGAAAACCTGTGGGAGCTGGCTTGCCGGCGATGGCGTCCTCAAGGGCCCATCGCCGGCAAGCCAGCTCCCACATTGGTGCGGTGTTCACCGCAGATGTCGTCGAGCCCGGCTCCCACAGTTGGGATTGGCATCAATCGCAAAGCGGTGTCACACCTGCGATTGCGCACCTTCGAACCAGGCCAGCTTCTCGCGCAACTGAACCACTTCTCCGACAATCACCAGCGTCGGGGCATGGACTTCATGCTCCGCCACCAGTTGCGGCAGATTGGCCAGCGTGCCGGTGAATACCCGCTGATTCGACGTGGTGCCCTGCTGGATCAGGGCCGCCGGCGTGTCCGCCGAACGACCATGCTTGATCAGCTGTTCGCAGATGATCGGCAACCCCACCAGGCCCATGTAGAACACCAGGGTCTGTGCCGGTGCCACCAGGTCGACCCACGGCAGGTCGGTGCTGCCATCCTTCAGGTGACCGGTGACAAAGCGCACGGACTGCGCATAGTCGCGGTGCGTCAGCGGAATCCCGGCATAGGCCGAGCAACCGCTGGCCGCCGTGATCCCCGGCACCACCTGGAAAGGAATGCCATGGGCCGCCAGTTCCTCGATCTCTTCGCCGCCACGCCCGAAGATGAACGGATCACCGCCCTTCAGACGCAGCACCCGCTTGCCCTGCTTAGCCAGATCCACCAGTTGCTGGTTGATCTGGTCCTGGGGCACGGCATGATCGGCGCGACGCTTGCCGACATAGATACGGTCGGCATCACGCCGACACAGCTCGAGAATCGCCGGGGCGACCAGGCGGTCGTAGAGCACCACGTCGGCCTGCTGCATCAGGCGCAGCGCGCGGAAGGTCAACAGGTCGGGATCACCCGGCCCCGCGCCCACCAGATACACTTCGCCTGGCGCATTGGGGGCCGCGCCATTGATCTTCTCCAGCAACAGGCGCTCGGCTTCGGCACCCTGCCCGGCCAACTGCCGGTCGGCAATCGGCCCCTGGAACACGTCTTCCCAGAATGCGCGGCGTTGCTGCACGCCGGGAAACAGGGTTTTCACCTGGGTCCGGAAACGCGCCGCCAACCCGGCCAGCTGGCCATAGGTCGAAGGAATCCAGGTTTCCATCTTGGCCCGGATCAACCGCGCCAGCACCGGCGCATCGCCGCCGCTGGAAACCGCGATCACCAGTGGCGAACGGTCGACAATGGCCGGGAAGATCACGCTGCACAAGGCCGGCGCATCCACCACATTGACTGGCACGCAACGCCGATGGGCGTCGGCGGAAACCTGGGCATTGAGCGACTCGTCGTCGGTGGCGGCAATGATCAGCACACAACCGTCCAGGTCGGATTCGCCATAACCACGCAGCAGCATTTCGCCGCCACTGCCACTGATCAACTCACTCAACTGGCTCTCGATCTCGGGAGCGACCACCCGCAGCAGCGCGCCGGCATCGGCCAGCAGGCGGGACTTGCGCAAGGCAATCTCCCCACCGCCGACGACCAGCACACGGCTGCCGCGCAGGTTGTGAAACAGCGGCAGGAACTCCATCAGCCGATGACCTCGAGGCCGCCCATGTAGGGCTTGAGCACTTCAGGCACACGGATCGAACCGTCAGCCTGCTGGTAGTTTTCCAGCACGGCCACCAGTGTGCGACCCACGGCCAGGCCGGAACCGTTCAGGGTGTGGAGCAGCTCGGGCTTGCCGGTTTCCGGGTTGCGGAAACGCGCCTGCATGCGCCGGGCCTGGAAGTCGCCGCAGTTGGAGCACGACGAGATCTCGCGGTATTTGTCCTGGCTCGGCACCCACACTTCCAAGTCATAGGTCTTCACGGCACTGAAGCCCATGTCGCCAGTGCACAGGGCCAGGACGCGGTAAGGCAGCTCCAGCAGTTGCAGGACCTTCTCGGCGTTGGCGGTCAGGCTTTCCAGGGCTTGCATGGAGGTCGACGGCTCGACGATCTGGACCATCTCGACCTTGTCGAACTGGTGCTGGCGGATCATCCCGCGGGTGTCACGGCCCGAAGCACCGGCCTCGCTGCGGAAGCATGGCGTGTGCGCCACGAACTTCAACGGCAGTTGTTTGGCATCGATGATCTCGCCGGAGACGATATTGGTCAGCGACACTTCGGCGGTCGGGATCAGGTACAGATCGGCCTCGCCTTCGCGGGAGATCTTGAACAGGTCTTCCTCGAACTTCGGCAACTGGCCGGTGCCCTGCAACGCAGGTGCCTGGACCAGATAAGGCGTGTAGGCCTCTTCGTAGCCGTGTTCGCTGGTGTGCAGGTTGATCATGAACTGCGCGAGTGCGCGGTGCAGCCGGGCAATCGGCCCACGCAGCAGGGCGAAACGCGCACCGGACAGCTTGGCGGCGGTTTCGAAATCCAGCCAGCCGAACTTCTCGCCCAGGGCGACGTGGTCCTGGATCGGGAAATCGAAGGCGGTCGGCGTGCCCCAGCGGCGCACTTCGACGTTGCCGTCCTCATCGGCGCCGACCGGCACGGACTCGTGGGGCAGGTTCGGGATACCCAGCAGGATCTGGTCCAGCTCGGACTGGATGGCATCCAGCGCCACCTTGCCTTCGCTCAACTCGGAGCCCATGGTTTCGACACTGGCCATCAACGGCGCGATGTCTTCGCCGCGCTGCTTGGCCTGGCCGATACTTTTGGAAACCGCATTGCGCTCGGCCTGCAATTGTTCGGTGCGGGTCTGCACCACCTTGCGCTGGCTTTCCAGCTCTTCGATGCGGGCGACATCGAGACTGAAGCCACGGGAGGCCAGACGATCCGCTACGTCCTGGAGGTTGCTACGTAACAGTTTGGAATCGAGCATGTCGGTTTCTCGTTATTCAGAGTTTGGTCAAGGACAGGCCGGCCCAGGTCGCGAGCAGCCCGCCGAATACGCTGAGGGCCACATAGCCCAGAGCCAGGAGGCCCTGCCCGCTTTCCAGCAGGCGCACCGTATCCAGTGAAAAGGATGAAAATGTGGTCAGGCCGCCGACAAACCCCACGATCAGGCCGGCGCGGATTTCAACCGGGACCTCGGGGCGCAGCAAAAACAGGCCGTAGAGCACGCCAATCACCAGGCAGCCCACGATATTAACGGCCAACGTCGCGGTATAGAAGTGCTTCGGCCAATTGGCGTTGATCAGATTGCCCGTGGCAAAGCGCACCAGGGTGCCGACGATACCGGCGACGGACACGGCAAGTACGGTACGAATCAAGTCTTTCTCCGTTGTTTCGGGCTTTTGCGATCGAGCGCGGCAAGATGGTTGAGCTTTTCGCCGATCTTCAGTTCCAGGCCACGCGGGACCGGCTGGTAGAAGGGTTGTGGTTCGAGTTCTTCGGGAAAGTAGTCTTCGCCGGCCGCATAGGCGTCGGGCTCGTCATGGGCATAACGGTACTCGTCGCCATAACCCAGCTGTTTCATCAGCTTGGTCGGGGCATTGCGCAGGTGCAGCGGCACTTCCAGCGAACCGTGCTCGGCGGCGCTGCGCATGGCGGCCTTGAAGCCCATGTACACCGCGTTGCTTTTCGGCGCGCAGGCCAGATAGGTAATGGCCTGGGCCACCGCCAGCTCGCCTTCGGGGCTGCCGAGCCGTTCCTGCACATCCCAGGCCGCCAGGCACAGGCTCAACGCCCGCGGATCGGCATTGCCGATATCCTCGCTGGCCATGCGCACCACGCGCCGCGCCAGGTACAGCGGATCGCAACCGCCGTCGAGCATCCGCGCGAACCAGTAGAGCGCGCCGTCCGGGTTGGAGCCGCGTACCGATTTGTGCAAGGCGGAAATCTGGTCGTAGAAGGCCTCGCCCCCCTTGTCGAAGCGCCGCCGGGTATCGCCCAGCAGGCTTTGCAGCAGTTCGACGCCGATCTCACTGCCGTCCTCGGCCAGGTCGGAGGCGTTTTCCAGCAGGTTGAGCAGGCGGCGGCCATCGCCGTCCGCCGCCGACAACAGCATCTTGAAACCTTCGTCGCCCAGGCTCAGCTGACGCTTGCCCAACCCACGTTCTTCCGTCAGCGCCCGCTGCACCAGCTTGTTCAGGGCGGCTTCGTCGAGGCTCTTGAGCACATAGACGCGGGCCCGGGACAACAGCGCGTTGTTGAGTTCGAACGACGGGTTTTCGGTGGTGGCGCCGATAAAGATCAGCGTGCCGTCCTCGACATAAGGCAGGAAGGCATCCTGCTGGGATTTGTTGAACCGATGGACTTCGTCGACAAACAGGATGGTGCGCTTGCCGTACTGCCCGGCCTGCTGCTTGGCGACCTCCACCGCCTGACGGATCTCCTTGACCCCGGCCAACACCGCCGACACGGTTTCGAAGTGTGCATCCGAGACTTCCGCCAGCAACCGCGCCAGGGTGGTCTTGCCCACCCCTGGCGGCCCCCAGAAGATCATCGAATGCAGCGCGCCCTGCTCCAGGGCTTCGCGCAACGGCTTGCCCCGGGCCAGCAGGTGTTCCTGGCCGACGTACTCATCCAGGTTGGTCGCCCGCAGACGGGCGGCCAGGGGCTGAGCGATCGGGGCACGGCTAAACAGGTCCATGGGCTGCGTTTGAAACCTCTTATTCCTGGATGACGTCAGCACCCTTGGGGATGTCGAACTTGAACTTGGAAGCCGCAATCGGCTCGTTGGCCTTGACCCCGGTGAACAGCAGGTTGGTACGCTGGCCGACGCTGTCGATCAGTTGCATGTCATTGACCAGGCCGTTGCGGAACGACAGGCGCAGGCTGTCGAACAGAGTGTCCTTGGTTTTCGGCTTGAGAATGAAGTCGATCACGCCGCCAGCTTCCTTGGCGCTGATATCGAAGCTTTCGCTGATCTTCGACACATCACCGGACAACAGCAGGGCCGGGGTCTGGGTCAGGCGCAGGTCAAGCTTCTTGATGGTCACCTGTTCCAGGTCCGGGTCCCACAGGGTGACCTTCTGGCCATCGGAGATCATGGTCTGTTCCTGGGGCGCATCGGTGTGCCAGTAGAACAGGCCCGGGCGCTGCAGGGACATCTCACCGGCGGTTTCCTGCAACTGGGTGCCGCTGCCATCCAGGGTCAGCTGGGAGAACCGCGCCGTCAGGGTCTGAGACTTTTCGAGCAACTGTGTCAGGCGCGCCACATCCTTCTGGTCGGCATGGGCCGACAAGGTGGTCAACGCCAGAACCGGCAACAACAGCATGCGGATAAGACGCATGGGAGTCCTCATGGAATTCGTTTGAAAGGCATGCCGCGTGACCTCACGCGGCACAGGATCAGTCGCGCATCGGCCCTGGCGCAAGCACTTCGCGCGAGCCGTTGGTGTTCATGGCTGTCACCACCCCGGCCATTTCCATGGCCTCGATCATGCGGGCAGCCCGGTTGTAGCCGATCTTCAGCTTGCGCTGGACCGCGGAAATCGAGGCCCGGCGGCTTTCCAGGACGAACTGCACGGCTTCGTCGTACAGCGCATCGGTCTCGGCATCGTCGTCACCGCCGCCACCGCCGCCATTTTCAAAGCCGCTGCCGGCTTCTTCGACACCGTTGAGGATATCGTCGTTGTACTCCGGCGCACCGCGCAGCTTCCAGGCTTCGACCACCCGGTGTACCTCGTCGTCGGACACGAACGCGCCGTGGACCCGGATCGGCAGGCTGGTGCCCGGCGGCATGTAGAGCATGTCACCATGCCCCAGCAACTGCTCGGCGCCGCCCTGGTCGATAATGGTCCGGGAGTCGATCTTGCTCGACACCTGGAAGGCCATGCGGGTCGGGATGTTGGCCTTGATCAGACCGGTGATCACGTCCACCGAGGGCCGCTGGGTCGCGAGGATCAGGTGGATACCGGCCGCCCGCGCCTTCTGCGCGATACGGGCGATCAGTTCCTCGACCTTCTTGCCGACGATCATCATCATGTCGGCGAATTCGTCGACCACCACGACGATGGTCGGCAGCTTGGTCAGCAACGGTGCTTCGTCGTGGATGCTTTCGCGGTTGTACAGCGGGTCGGCAATCGGCTCGCCGCGCTCCTGGGCTTCCTTGATCTTGGCATTGAAGCCCGACAGGTTGCGCACGCCCATCTTCGCCATCAGCTTGTAGCGCCGCTCCATCTCGGCGACGCTCCAGCGCAGGGCGTTGGCGGCGTCCTTCATGTCGGTGACCACCGGGCACAGCAGGTGCGGAATGCCTTCGTAGATCGACAGTTCGAGCATCTTCGGGTCGATCATGATCAGCTTGGCGTCTTCCGGGCCGGACTTGAACAGGATCGACAGGATCATCGCGTTCACACCCACCGACTTACCGGAACCGGTGGTACCGGCCACCAGCAGGTGCGGCATCTTCGCCAGATCGGTGATCACCGGCCGGCCGCCGATATCGTGGCCCAGGGCCAGGGTGACCGGCGACTTGAAGTTGTCGTACTCGGGGGTCGACAACACCTCGGAGAAGCGCACGATCTGCCGGTCTTCGTTGGGAATCTCGATACCGACGGTGGTCTTGCCGGGAATCACTTCCACCACCCGCACGCTGGTCACCGCCAGCGAACGCGCCAGGTCCTTGGCCAGGTTGGCGATACGGCTGACCTTGACGCCAGCGGCCGGCTGGATTTCGTAACGGGTGATCACCGGGCCGGGATGGATCGAATCCACCGACACTTCGACCCCGAATTCCTTGAGCTTGATTTCCAGCAGGTGGCCGACGGCCGCCAGGGATTCCGGGGAGTAATTGAGCTGTTTCTTCTCGGCCGGGTCGAGAATCGAGATCGGCGGCAAGGTGCCTTCGACCGCGCTGTCGATGAACAGCGGCGCCTGTTTCTCTTTCTCCACGCGCTTGCTCGGCTGCGGCGGCTTGACCGGTGCCGGGGCGATCACCGGCGGAACGTGTTTCTCCCGCTCGGACATGTGTTTGCTCAGGGCCTGCTCACGCTCGATCAGGCGTTCCTTGGCCTTGGCCTGCTCGCGCTTGTCGGCGATGCTCGGGGCCACCACTTCCTCGACCCGGGTATCGACTTCCCGCAGTTGCGCCACCAGTTGCTTGCGCTCGGTACGCGCCGCCCACCAGCGATTCAGCGCGCCCTGGAACAGCTCGAAGAGGTCCAGGGTGATCTTGCCGGTAACGTCCATGACCTTGAACCATGACAGGTCGGTAAACACCGTCAGGCCAAACAGGAACAGGGCAATGAACAGCAGCGTGCTGCCCTGGATGTTCAGGGCATTGCGGGCCAGGTCGCCCAGGCTTTCGCCCAGCGCCCCGCCGGCACCGGCCGGCAGGCCGGTCGGTGAATGGAAATGGATGTGCGCCAGCGCGGCGCCGGACAGGACCAGGAACACCAGGCCAATCAACCGCCAGGAAAACAGCCAGCCGCTCCACTGCCAGGGCTCATGGCGCTGACGGAAGATCTGCCAGGTCTTGATCGCCAGCAACAGCGGGAACACGTAGGCGAAGTAACCCAACACCATGAACAGGATATCGGCGCTGTAGGAACCGGCAGGCCCGCCGAAGTTCTGCACATCGTCGATCTTGCTGTTGTGACTCCAACCCGGATCGTCCTTGCCATAGGTAAGCAAGGCCATCATCAGGAACAGGCACAAGGCACCGATGGCAATCAGCGCGCCTTCCTTGAGACGATAGTGCAGTTGCTGACGCCAGAGCGGCACGACTGCTTTAGGGGGTGTAGCGGTGGATTTCTTCAAAACGCGTCTTTTCCTGCGCCCAAGGCGCGCCCAGCTGTTGATTGACGACAAAATACTGCCCATTCGGGGCAGGTGAACAGTTCTCTGGCTCTACCTGGACTATTTTCAATATCAGTCCTTTGTATGATCGGCACTTGCCACTTCAGAAACTATCATCGTTACATGATGGACATTGTACGGGTTTACACGCCCGATGCCACGCCGTTGCCGCTTGGGTGTAGCATAGCCAACGGCGCTTTTCATGCTCTTCAATTTGAGCATGCATTCTCTTTTGTGACAAAGGCTTATGAGGTGTTTTTATGAGCGAAGCCAAGCATTCACGCCTGATCATCCTGGGCTCCGGCCCCGCCGGTTACAGCGCTGCCGTTTATGCCGCCCGTGCCAACCTCAAGCCTGTCGTCATTACCGGCCTGCAAGCCGGCGGTCAACTGACCACCACCACCGAAGTCGACAACTGGCCAGGCGATGTCGAGGGCCTGACCGGTCCGGTCCTGATGGAACGCATGCAGAAACACGCCGAGCGTTTCGATACCGAGATCGTCTACGACCACATTCACACCGCGGAGTTGCAGCAGCGGCCGTTTATCCTCAAGGGTGACAACGGTATCTACAGCTGCGACGCCTTGATCATCGCCACCGGTGCCTCCGCGCAGTACCTGGGCCTGCCCTCCGAGGAGGCCTTTGCCGGCAAGGGCGTTTCGGCCTGCGCCACCTGCGACGGCTTTTTCTATCGCAATCAGGTCGTCGCCGTCGTCGGCGGCGGCAATACCGCCGTCGAGGAAGCACTTTACCTGGCCAATATCGCCAAGGAAGTGCACCTGGTGCACCGGCGTGACAAATTGCGCTCGGAGAAGATCCTCCAGGACAAGCTCTTTGAAAAGGCCGCCAACGGCAATATCCGCCTGCACTGGAACCAGAACCTGGACGAAGTGCTCGGCGACGCGAGCGGCGTGACCGGTGCCCGCCTGCGCGACAGCCTGAGCGGCGAAACCAGCGAGTTGTCGCTGGCCGGCGTGTTCATCGCCATCGGCCACAAGCCCAATACCGATCTGTTCCAGGGCCAGCTGGCCATGCGTGACGGCTATCTGCAGGTGCGGGGTGGCAGCGAAGGCAATGCCACGGCGACGGAAATCCCCGGGGTGTTCGCCGCCGGCGATGTCGCCGACCATGTCTATCGCCAGGCCATCACGTCGGCGGGTGCCGGCTGCATGGCGGCGCTGGATGCCGAGAAGTACCTGGACGATAACTGATTGAATGCCATGCTGACCTGGTTACAACGCGACTCCCTGACATTCCCCCCGCTGGCCAAGGCCATGCGCGAACCCAACGGGCTGCTGGCCGCTGGCGGCGACCTGTCCGCCGATCGGCTGATCCAGGCCTATCGCCACGGCTGTTTTCCGTGGTTTTCCGAGGGCCAGCCGATTCTCTGGTGGTCACCGGACCCGCGGACCGTGCTGTTTCCCGACGAACTGCATGTCTCGCGCAGCCTGGGCAAGCTGCTGCGCCAGCAGCGCTATCAGGTTACCTTCGATCGCGACTTCGCCGCCGTCATCCAGGCCTGTGCGGCGCCACGCGCCTACGCCGACGGTACCTGGATCACCGGGGCGATGCAGAATGCCTACCTGCAACTGCATGAGCGCGGTTTCGCCCATTCGGTCGAGGTCTGGGACCAGGACCAACTGGTCGGCGGCCTGTACGGCCTGGCGATGGGCCAGCTGTTTTTCGGCGAATCCATGTTCAGCCGCGCCGACAACGCCTCGAAAGTCGGCTTCGCGACCCTGGTCAACCACCTGAAGGCCGCGGGCTTTGTCCTGATCGACTGCCAGATGCCCACCGACCACCTGCACAGTCTCGGCGCCCGGGCGATTCCCCGCAGCACTTTTGCCGACTACCTGCGCCACCATCTCGACCAGCCCAACACGGCCCTGTGGGTTTCCTAGGCGAGTTCCACAGGCTGGCTTACACTTAATTCAAAGCTTATTCCGAGGGTTGATCATGACCGAGCTGGCGCGTTTGAAGTTTTATGCCACTCAACCCCACTCTTGCAGCTATCTGCCCGAAGAGCAGGCCACCACGCTGTTCCTCGACCCTAGCCAGCCCATGGACGTGCATGTCTACGCAGACCTGTCGGAGATGGGATTTCGTCGCAGCGGCGATCACCTCTACCGGCCCCATTGCCAGAATTGCAACGCCTGCGTGCCGGCGCGCATCCCCGTGTCGCAGTTCCTGCCCAACCGCCAGCAGAAACGCATCCTCAAGCGCAACATGGATCTCCAGGTGCGGGCCGCCAAGCCCGGGTTCAGCGAAGAGTACTTCGACCTGTACCAGCGCTATATCGAGCAACGCCACGCCGATGGCGACATGTTCCCGCCCAGTCGGGACCAGTTCTCGACTTTCCTGGTGCGTGACCTGCCCTTTTCACGGTTCTACGAGTTTCGCCTGGAAGGCCGGCTGGTCGCCGTGGCGGTGACCGACCTGCTGCCCAACGGCCTCTCGGCGGTCTACACCTTCTACGAACCGAACGAAGAACGCCGCAGCCTAGGTCGCTACGCGATTCTCTGGCAGATCGGCGAAGCCCATCGGATGGGCCTGGACGCGGTCTATCTCGGGTACTGGATCAAGAACTGCAAGAAAATGAACTACAAGACCCAGTATCGCCCGATCGAACTGCTGATCAACCAGCGTTGGGTGACCCTCAGTTAACCCCCCTCCCCTCGCAAAAACACCCGCATTCCGGCGACAGACGTCGCCGGAAACGCCTGGTTATTTTCGCCGGCACCACTAACCACTTGGCGTGAAGGTGGTTTTTCGGGCACAATGCACGCCGCTTTTGCCTGGCGCAGTTGCACCGGGCCATTCACTGGACACCGAGGGCTTTACTGCATGTCGAAAGAAGACAGCTTCGAAATGGAAGGCACTGTCGTCGACACCCTGCCCAACACCATGTTTCGCGTGGAGTTGGAAAATGGGCACGTCGTAACCGCGCATATCTCCGGCAAGATGCGCAAGAACTACATCCGTATTCTTACCGGTGACAAAGTGCGCGTCGAGCTGACGCCCTATGACTTGAGCAAAGGGCGCATCACCTACCGCGCCCGCTAATCAGGTCAATACAAGACGCCCGGCACCGCCGGGCGTTTTTGTTTGCGCATTTTTTGCCCCCCCCCTGAAATCTTTCTTCTGTGGGAGCCGGCTTGCCGGCGATGAGGCCTGCGAGCCTTGCAGCGCTTGATCGGCCGTCATCGCCGGCAAGCCGGCTCCCACAAAGGAAGGCAAGGTATTCTCAGGTTCGCAGACACAACAAAGGCGCCCGAAGGCGCCTTTGTCTGGTACTGCATCAGCCCGGATCAGGCCATTTCAGCCGTGGTTTCGAAGTCGAAGGTCAGCTCGCCATCCTTGATGTCGATGTGTACCACACCGCCATGGTCGGACAACTCGCCAAACAGGATCTCCTCGGCCAGTGGACGCTTGATCTTGTCCTGGATCAGGCGGGCCATCGGACGTGCACCCATGGCCGCATCGTAGCCACCTTCGGCCAGCCAGCTGCGAGCCGCGTCGGTCACTTCCAGCTGTACGCGCTTGTCTTCCAGCTGCGCCTGAAGCTCGGTAAGGAACTTGTCCACCACGCTCTTGATCACCTCATGGCTGAGGCGACCAAACTGGATAATGGTATCCAGGCGGTTGCGGAACTCCGGCGTGAAGCTCTTCTTGATCACTTCCATGGCATCGGACGAGTGGTCCTGATGAGTGAAGCCGATCGACGCCCGGGCCGCGGTTTCAGCACCGGCGTTGGTGGTCATGATCACGATCACGTTACGGAAGTCGGCCTTGCGCCCGTTGTTGTCGGTCAGGGTCCCGTGGTCCATGACCTGCAGCAGCAGGTTGAAGACTTCCGGGTGGGCCTTCTCGATTTCATCGAGCAGCAGCACGCAATGCGGTTGCTTGGTAATCGCTTCGGTCAGCAAGCCGCCCTGGTCGAAACCGACGTAGCCCGGAGGCGCACCGATCAGACGCGATACGGTGTGACGCTCCATGTACTCGGACATGTCGAAACGCACCAGCTCGATACCCATCGCCTTGGCCAGCTGCCGTGCCGCTTCGGTCTTGCCGACACCGGTAGGACCGGCGAACAGGAACGAACCGACCGGCTTGTCCGGCGATTTCAGCCCGGCACGGGACAGCTTGATGGCTGTCGACAGCGAGTCGATGGCCGCGTCCTGACCGAATACGGTGAGCTTCAGGTCGCGCTCGAGGTTACGCAACAGTTCCTTGTCGGAGCTGGTGACGTGTTTCGGCGGAATCCGCGCGATTTTCGCGACGATATCCTCGACCTGGGGCACTTCGATGCGCTTCACCCGCTTCTCGACCGGCTGCAGGCGCTGGTAAGCCCCCGCCTCGTCGATCACGTCGATGGCCTTGTCCGGCATATGCCGATCATTGATGTAGCGCGAAGCCAGCTCAGCCGCCGCACGCAACGCCTCGTCGCTGTATTCGATGTTGTGGTGCTGCTCGAAACGGCCTTTCAGGCCGCGCAGGATACCGATGGTGTCTTCGACCGAAGGCTCGGACACGTCGACCTTCTGGAAGCGCCGGGCCAGGGCACGGTCCTTCTCGAAGATGCCGCGGAATTCCTGGAAGGTGGTCGAGCCGATGCAACGGATATCACCCGAGGACAGCAGCGGCTTGAGCAGGTTCGAGGCATCCATGACGCCACCGGACGCGGCACCCGCACCAATGATGGTGTGGATCTCGTCGATGAACAGGATCGCCTGCGGACGTTTTTTCAGCTCGCCGAGCAACGCCTTGAAGCGCTTCTCGAAGTCGCCGCGATATTTGGTACCGGCCAGCAGGGCCCCCAGGTCGAGGGAATAGACGACGCTGTTGGCCAGCAGGTCCGGCACCTGGTTGTCGACGATGCGCTTGGCGAGGCCTTCGGCGATCGCGGTCTTGCCCACGCCCGCCTCACCCACCAGCAACGGGTTGTTCTTGCGCCGGCGCGCAAGGATCTGCGCCACGCGCTCGACTTCCATCTCGCGGCCGACCAGTGGATCGATACGCCCCTGGCGTGCCAGCTCGTTGAGGTTGCTGGCATACGCATCCAGGGGATTGCCTGAAGATGAAGACTCACCGCCCTCTTCGTCCTGCATATCCTGCTCGCCTTCGGAGTGATCGCCGTGCCCGGGCACCTTGGAGATGCCATGGGCGATGTAGTTGACGACATCGATACGCGCAACGCTTTGCTGCTTGAGCAGGAACACCGCCTGGCTTTCCTGTTCGCTGAAGATCGCGACAAGCACGTTGGCGCCCGTCACTTCGCGCTTACCGGAGCTCTGCACATGGAATACGGCACGTTGCAGGACACGCTGGAAGCCCAGGGTCGGCTGGGTTTCGCGATCTTCGTCATGAACGGGGATCAACGGCGTGGTGGAGTCGATGAACTCCTGCAGATCGTGCTTGAGTTTGTCGAGGTTCGCACCACAGGCCCGTAGAACGGTTGCGGCGGCCTCATTATCCAAAAGGGCCAGCAGGAGATGCTCGACCGTCATGAATTCATGACGCTTCGAACGGGCCTCCTTGAAGGCTAGATTGAGGGTGACTTCGAGCTCGCGGTTTAACATAGTTCACCTCATACCCAAGTGGTCGGCGTTAACCGTCCTTCTCGATTTCACAGAGTAGCGGATGCTGGCTTTCCCTGGCGTACTGGTTGACCTGCATGGCCTTGGTCTCGGCGATGTCGCGGGTAAACACTCCACATACTGCCCGTCCTTCTGTATGAACTGCCAGCATGACCTTGGTAGCCAGCTCGCGATTCAGGTTAAAAAACACCTCGAGCACTTCGACGACGAAATCCATCGGCGTGTAGTCATCGTTGAACAAAACCACCTTGTACATCGGCGGCGCCTGCAATGCAGGCTTTGCTTCCTGTATGGCAATGCCCGCGGAATCGTCGTCGTGGAAATCCGGGCGATCCTGATTGAATGTTAGTCGAATCTGGCTGATTGCATGCATGGAAAGAAAGGTTCTGTCAGTTGAGCTGTTGCAGTAATGGGGACGTTTCGGACAGTTTCAATACCGACCGAAAGGCCACCTTGACTATCGGCAAATCGGTGTTACAACCAATAGAGCCCACATTGGGTAATAAAGGTCCATATCGTCAACCATTTTTCTGGTTCACGTAGTGAAGGATGAACTGGATGATACTCCAGTGATGGGGTCGTTTGCAGAGGGATATGAGCATGCCGAGCGGTAAGGTCAAGTGGTTCAACAACGCCAAGGGCTATGGTTTCGTCCTGGAAGAAGGCAAGGATGAAGACTTGTTTGCCCATTACTCAGCCATCAAGATGGATGGCTACAAAACCCTTAAGGCTGGCCAGGCAGTGAGCTTTAAGATCATCCAGGGCCCCAAGGGACTGCATGCGGTCGATATCACGGCAGTAGTCGCACCCACCGTGTCGCCCCACGCACATCATCATGACCATGATCACCACCATGAAGACAACAACGTCCAGTCCAAACCGATAAAAGCCAAGGCATAAAAAATACCCGGTTCAATCACTTGAACCGGGTATTTTTTCACCGCTCGATCTACATGTGCCTGATCAGCGCATCACCAAAGCCGGAAGAAGACACCAGCGTCGCCCCCTCCATCAGTCGCTCGAAATCATAGGTTACAGTTTTCGCGCCGATCGCGCCGTTGGTCCCCTTGATGATCAGGTCGGCCGCCTCGGTCCAGCCCATGTGACGCAGCATCATTTCCGCGGAAAGGATCAGCGAACCAGGGTTTACCTGATCCTTGCCAGCGTACTTGGGCGCGGTACCATGGGTCGCCTCGAACATGGCGACGGTATCGGACAGGTTGGCCCCTGGCGCGATACCGATACCTCCCACCTCGGCCGCCAGGGCGTCGGACAGGTAGTCACCGTTCAGGTTGAGGGTGGCGATCACGTCGTACTCGGCCGGGCGCAGCAGGATCTGCTGGAGCATGGCGTCGGCGATGGCGTCCTTGACCACGACATTGCGGCCGGTCTTCGGATTCTTGAACTGCATCCACGGACCGCCGTCGAGCAGCGTCGCGCCGAACTCCTCGGCCGCCACTTCGTAGGCCCACTCCTTGAAGGCTCCTTCGGTGAACTTCATGATATTGCCCTTGTGGACGATGGTCAGCGACTTGCGATCATTGTCGACAACATATTGCAGGGCCTTGCGCGCCAGGCGCTTGGTGCCCTCTTTCGATACCGGCTTGACGCCGATACCGCAATCCTGGTCGAAACGGATCTTGGTGACGCCCATTTCTTCCTTGAGGAACTTGATGACCTTGTTCGCTTCCGCAGAACCGGCCTTCCACTCGATCCCGGCATAGATGTCTTCGGAGTTTTCGCGAAAGATCGTCATGTCGACATCGCCGGGCTTTTTCACCGGGCTCGGTACGCCTTCGAACCAGCGCACCGGACGCAGGCAGACATACAGGTCGAGTTGCTGGCGCAGAGCCACGTTGAGGGAGCGGATACCACCACCCACCGGAGTGGTCAGGGGCCCCTTGATGGAGACCACGTAGTCCTTGACCGCATCGAGGGTTTCCTGGGGCAGCCAGGTGTCCTGGTCATAGACCTGGGTGGCCTTTTCACCGGCATAGACTTCCATCCAGGAGATCTTGCGCTTGCCGCCGTAGGCCTTTTCGACAGCCGCGTCGACGACCTTGATCATCACCGGGCTGATATCGACGCCAATACCGTCACCTTCGATGAAGGGGATGATCGGGTGATCAGGAACATTGAGAGAGTGGTCTGCATTGACGGTGATTTTGTCACCGACGGCCGGAACCTGAATCTTCTTGTATCCCATGTTGTACTCCATCTATGGATTGAACATCTGGCTGTGTTCGAGCCTACCCCAGTTAAATGTAGACGGAAACCTCGACCACCCCCATTTGCGCTGAAACGCCGTCAGTTCGCGGCGTACAAGCCTGAAATCAAAGGGAAAAGCGCCAATCTCCAGCATTTGCCAGCCGCATCCGCCGCTTTTGCCCGTGCGACCTTTAGACCAATGGACGAAAAGAGTTGTTTATGAACCCTCGGCGCTTTGCCAGCAACCTATGTATAATCGCGCCGCTGACCGTAGGGTCACGACGGCCGACCTCTCCCAGCTACCGAAATGTAGCCGAGACTTTCCGCCCAGAAGCCGGGCTGTTACCGCAGTCCGACCGCTTGACGCTCGACTGATGCAACCCAACATCACCGCGAAGAAACCTCGATATTCGGCTCATGGACGACTTTGAACGAACGCGCTTATCCGGCGCATCTCGAGTTTCTGCGCATGCTTTAGCAAAGAAGAGAGTTAATCCGAATATGCCCACCCGCTCGAAGATCATCTACACCTTCACCGACGAAGCTCCCGCCCTCGCCACCTATTCACTGTTGCCTATCGTAGAGGCCTTTACCGCTTCGGCTGATATCGCCGTGGAAACCCGCGATATCTCGCTGGCCGGACGTATTCTTTCGAGCTTCCCTGAACAACTGGGCGCCAAGGCCGTGCCGGATCACCTCGCCGAGCTGGGCGAGCTGGCCATCACGCCAGAAGCCAACATCATCAAGCTGCCGAACATCAGCGCCTCGGTTCCACAACTGCAGGCTGCGATCAAGGAACTGCAAGCCCAGGGCTTCAACATCCCCGACTACCCGGAAACCGTGAGCACCGACGCCGAGAAAGACGCTCGCGCCCGCTACGACAAGGTCAAGGGCAGCGCCGTGAACCCGGTCCTGCGCGAAGGCAACTCCGACCGTCGCGCACCACTGTCGGTCAAGAACTACGCCCGCAAGCACCCGCACAAGATGGGCGCCTGGGCCGCGGACTCCAAGTCCCACGTCGCGCACATGAGCAACGGCGACTTCTACGGCAGCGAAAAAGCCGCCCTGATCGATGCCGCCGGCAGCGTCAAGATCGAACTGATCGCCCAGGACGGCACCTCCAGCGTCCTGAAAGAGAAGACCAGCGTACAAGCCGGTGAGATCCTCGACTGCGCCGTGCTGAGCAAGAACGCCCTGCGCAGCTTCATCGCCGCCGAAATCGAAGACGCCAAGCAACAAGGCGTCCTGCTGTCGGTTCACCTGAAAGCCACCATGATGAAGGTCTCCGACCCGATCATGTTCGGCCAGATCGTTGCCGAGTTCTACAAGGACGCCCTGGCCAAGCACGCCGACGTCCTGGCCCAGATCGGCTTCAACCTGAACAACGGTATCGGCGACCTGTACGCCCGCATCAAGGCCCTGCCGGCCGAGCAGCAGGCACAGATCGAAGCGGACATCCAGGCGGTCTACGCCGTTCGTCCGGCGCTGGCCATGGTCAACTCCGACAAGGGCATCACCAACCTGCACGTGCCGAGCGACGTCATCGTCGACGCCTCGATGCCAGCCATGATCCGTGACTCCGGCAAGATGTGGGGCACCGACGGCCAACTGCACGACACCAAGGCCGTGATCCCGGATCGTTGCTACGCCACCATCTACCAGGCGGTGATCGAAGACTGCAAGCAGCACGGCGCCTTCGATCCGACCACCATGGGCAGCGTGCCGAACGTTGGCCTGATGGCGAAGAAAGCCGAAGAGTACGGCTCCCACGACAAGACCTTCCAGATCAAGGCCGACGGCGTGGTCCGGGTTTCCGACAACACCGGTCGCACCCTGCTGGAACAGGCCGTGGAAGCTGGCGACATCTTCCGCATGTGCCAGACCAAGGACGCGCCGATCCAGGACTGGGTCAAGCTGGCCGTCAACCGCGCCCGCGCAAGCAGCACCCCGGCGATCTTCTGGCTCGACCCGATGCGCGCCCACGACGGCGTGGTGATCGAGAAGGTCCAGACCTACCTGAAGGATCACGACACCAGCGGCCTGGACATCCAGATCATGTCGCCGGTCGACGCGATGAAGTTCACCCTGGCCCGCACCCGCGAAGGCAAGGACACCATCTCGGTGACCGGTAACGTCCTGCGCGACTACCTGACCGACCTGTTCCCGATCATGGAACTGGGCACCAGCGCGAAGATGCTGTCGATCGTTCCGCTGATGAATGGCGGCGGCCTGTTCGAAACCGGCGCCGGCGGTTCGGCACCCAAGCACGTTCAGCAACTGGTGGAAGAGAACTTCCTGCGCTGGGACTCCCTGGGTGAATTCCTGGCCCTGGCCGCTTCCCTGGAACACCTGGGCGTGACCTACAACAACCCGAAAGCCCTGGTGCTGTCGAAGACCCTGGACCAGGCCACCGGCCTGTTCCTCGACAACAACAAGTCGCCATCGCGCAAAGTCGGCAACATCGACAACCGCGGCAGCCACTTCTACCTGGCGCTGTACTGGGCCCAGGCCCTGGCCGCCCAGAGCGAAGACACCGCGCTGCAAGGCCAGTTCACCCAGCTGGCCAAGACCCTGACCGAGAACGAGGCGACCATCGTTGCCGAACTCAACGCCGTGCAGGGCAAGCCAGTCGACATCGGCGGCTACTACCACGCCAGCGCCGAGCTGATCAGCAAGGCCATGCGTCCGAGCGCCACCCTCAACGCGGCAATCGCCGCGCTGGTGTAAGCGTTCAGGAAACATCACAAACCCCGGCCTGGTGCCGGGGTTTGTGTTTGCGGCCCGAGCATTCATCGATCCGCGAATACAAATCCTGTGGAAGCCGGCTCCTGCACGGGACCGCGCTCGCCTTATGATGGCCTCCCACCCAACGGAGCACTCCCTATGGAATGGCAACCCCATATCACCGTCGCCACCGTTGTCGAAGACAACGGGCGCTTCCTGCTCGTCGAAGAACTGCAAAACGGACGGGCGGTCTTCAACCAGCCGGCCGGTCACCTCGATCCCGACGAGAGCCTGAACGAAGCGGCCATCCGCGAAACCCTGGAAGAAACCGGTTGGGATGTCGAACTGACCGGCGTCATCGGCATCTACCTGTACACCGCTCCCAGCAACGGCGTGACCTACCAGCGCGTGTGCTTTGCCGCCAAGCCACTGCGGCACCGCCCCGATTACCCACTGGACGACGGTATCATCGGCCCGCGCTGGCTGACCCGCGACGAATTGCTGGCCCTGCGCCCGCAGTGGCGCAGCGAACTGATCATCCGCTGTATCGACGATTATCGGGCAGGCCCGCTGCACAGTCTCGAACTGATCCGCCCTTCTCTTTAGCCTTGCGGGCGCGGGCCTGTTAGAATCGCGTCCTTTTTCGAAGACACTCATTGAATCCCTATGCGTGATCCAGCTTCCCTCGCCCCAGAAAACCTGCGCGTCATTGTCGGCATGTCCGGCGGCGTGGACTCTTCCGTTTCCGCCGTCCTGCTGATGGAGCAGGGCTACCAGGTGGAAGGCCTGTTCATGAAGAACTGGGAGGAAGACGACGGAACGGAGTACTGCACCGCCATGGACGACCTGGCGGACGCCCAGGCCGTGTGCGACAAGATCGGCATCAAGCTGCACACCGCCAACTTCGCCGCCGAGTACTGGGACAACGTGTTCGAGCACTTCCTGGCCGAATACAAGGCCGGCCGCACGCCGAACCCGGACATCCTCTGCAACCGCGAAATCAAGTTCAAGGCGTTCCTCGACTACGCCCTGATGCTCGGTGCCGACCTGATCGCCACCGGCCACTACGTGCGCCGCCGCGACATCGACGGGCGCACCGAACTGCTCAAGGGCCTGGACCCGAACAAGGACCAGAGCTACTTCCTGCACGCCGTCGGCGGCGAACAGATCGCCAAGACGCTGTTCCCGGTCGGCGAACTGGAAAAGCCCGCCGTGCGCGCGATTGCCGAGAAACATGGCCTGGCGACCGCCAAGAAAAAGGATTCCACCGGGATCTGCTTTATCGGCGAGCGGCGCTTCAGCGACTTCCTCAAGCAGTACCTGCCGGCCCAGCCCGGCGAGATCAAGACCACCGATGGTGAAGTCATCGGCCGTCACCACGGCCTGATGTATCACACCATCGGCCAACGCCAGGGCCTGGGCATCGGCGGCCTCAAGGACGCCGGCGACGAGCCGTGGTATGTGCTGGTCAAGGACCTGGAACACAACGAGCTGATCGTCGGCCAGGGTAACGAGCACCCGCTGCTGTTCTCCCGCGCCCTGCTCGCCTCCGAGATATTCTGGGTCAACCCGGTCGACCTGAGCAGCCCGCGCAAGCTGACCGCCAAGGTCCGTTACCGCCAGGGCGACCAGCACTGCACCCTGGAAAAAACCGCCAGCGGCTATCGCGCAGTGTTCGAAGAGCCCCAGCGTGCCGTGACGCCGGGCCAGTCCGTGGTGTTATACGACGGGGAAATCTGCCTGGGCGGCGGCGTGATCGAAGTCGCCGAGCCCTGGACCAGCGGAGCGCGCCCATGAGCCCGACCCAGGAGCAACTGACAGCACTGGGCGGTGTGTTTCTCGCGGCGGTTCTGGTGGACAAGATTGCCAAGACCGGCCAGTCCAGCGAGGCCGGCCTGAGCTGCATGCTCGGCAGCCTGCTGATCCGCGACCCCAAGGACACCCTGGAAGTCTACGGTGGCGACGACATCAACCTGCGCGACGGCTACCGCGCACTGATCGGCGCCCTCGAGCGCGACCCGAGCGCCCTGCAGCGCGAGCCGCTGCGCTATGCCCTGTCGATGCTCGGCCTGGAGCGCCAGCTGGCCAAGCGCGACGACATGCTGGAAATCATCGGCAAGCGCCTGCCGCAGATCCAGTCCCAGGTAGAACACTTCGGCCCGGCCCATGAAAATGTGGTGGCCGCCTGTGGCGCGCTGTACCAGGACACCCTGAGTACCCTGCGCCAGCGGATCCAGGTACACGGCGACATGCGCAACCTGCAACAGCCGAGCAACGCCTCGAAGATCCGCGCCCTGCTGCTGGCCGGTATCCGCTCGGCCCGCCTGTGGCGCCAGCTGGGCGGCCATCGCTGGCAGCTGGTGATCAGCCGGCGCAAGCTGCTCAAGGAACTCTATCCGTTGATGCGTAGCGCCTGAGGCCATCGACGGAGCTGTAAAAGCGCGATACGCCGGTCAGTTGGCAACGGACCGGCGGATTTTTTCATGTATGATACGCGCCCCATTTCGTTGCCCGACTGTCCGAGAACACCCCATGCAGCTTTCTTCGCTCACTGCGGTTTCCCCTGTTGACGGCCGCTACGCCGGCAAAACCCAGGCCCTGCGCCCTATTTTCAGCGAATACGGCCTGATCCGTGCTCGCGTCCTGGTGGAAGTACGCTGGCTCCAGCGCCTGGCCGCCCATCCTGCGATCACTGAAGTCCCGGCGTTTTCCGCCGAAGCCAACGCGGTATTGAATACCCTGGCCGAGAACTTCTCCCTGGAGCACGCCGAGCGCGTCAAAGAAATCGAGCGCACCACCAACCACGACGTCAAGGCGATCGAGTACCTGCTCAAGGAACAGGCCGCCAAGCTGCCTGAACTGGCCGCCGTCAGTGAATTCATCCACTTCGCCTGCACCAGCGAGGACATCAACAACCTGTCCCACGCCCTGATGCTGCGCGAAGGCCGTGACGACGTGCTGCTGCCGCTGATGCGCCAGATCGCCGAGGCCATCCGCGAACTGGCCCAGCGCTTCGCCACCGTGCCGATGCTGTCGCGCACCCACGGCCAGCCGGCTTCGCCGACCACCCTGGGCAAGGAACTGGCGAACGTCGTCTACCGCCTGGAGCGCCAGATCGCCCAGGTTGCCGCCGTGCCTCTGCTGGGCAAGATCAACGGCGCCGTGGGCAACTACAACGCCCACCTGTCGGCCTACCCGCAGGTCGACTGGGAAGCCAACGCCCGCGCCTTCATCGAAGACGAACTGGGCCTGGGCTTCAACCCCTACACCACCCAGATCGAACCGCACGACTACATCGCCGAGCTGTTCGATGCGATCGCGCGCTTCAACACCATCCTGATCGACTTCGACCGCGATATCTGGGGCTACATCTCCCTGGGCTACTTCAAGCAGCGCACCATCGCCGGCGAAATCGGTTCCTCGACCATGCCGCACAAGGTCAACCCGATCGACTTCGAAAACTCCGAAGGCAACCTGGGTATCGCCAACGCGCTGTTCCAGCACCTGGCCAGCAAGCTGCCGATCTCCCGCTGGCAGCGCGACCTGACCGACTCCACCGTGCTGCGCAACCTCGGCGTCGGCTTCGCCCACAGCGTCATCGCCTACGAAGCCAGCCTCAAGGGCATCGGCAAGCTGGAGCTGAACGAGCAGAAGATCGCCGCCGACCTGGACGCCTGCTGGGAAGTCCTGGCCGAGCCGATCCAGACCGTGATGCGCCGCTACAACATCGAAAACCCGTACGAAAAACTGAAAGAGTTGACTCGCGGCAAGGGCATCAGCCCTGAAGCGCTGCAGACTTTCATCGACGGGCTCGACATGCCTGCCGACGCCAAGGCCGAGCTGAAACAGCTGACCCCGGCCAACTACATCGGCAACGCCGTGGCCCAAGCCCAGCGTATCTGATCGTACGGCACCCGCTCTGAACGCCCGGCCGAGCCGGGCGTTTTTATTCCCGCATGGAAAACGCTTTTTTTCAATAGGTTACACATGAATCCTGATACTCCTCTTCAACTCCTGGGCGGCATCACTGCACGCGAATTCCTGCGCGACTACTGGCAGAAGAAACCGCTGCTGATCCGCCAGGCCATTCCTGACTTCGAAAGCCCGATCGACGCCGACGAGCTGGCCGGCCTGGCCCTGGAAGAAGAAGTCGAATCGCGCCTGATCATCGAACACGGCGAACGCCCCTGGGAACTGCGCCGCGGCCCGTTCGCCGAAGACGCCTTCAGCCAGTTGCCGGAGCGTGAGTGGACCCTGCTGGTGCAGGCGGTCGACCAGTTCGTACCGGAAGTCGCCGAGCTGCTGGAAAACTTCCGCTTCCTGCCGAGCTGGCGCATCGACGATGTGATGATCAGCTTTGCCGCCCCCGGTGGCAGCGTCGGTCCGCACTTCGACAACTACGACGTATTCCTGCTCCAGGGCCACGGCAAGCGCCACTGGAAGATCGGCCAGATGTGCGATTCCGACAGCGCCCTGCTGGAACACGCCGACCTGCGCATCCTCGCCGACTTCCAGGAAACCGCCGAGTGGACCCTGGAGCCGGGCGACATGCTCTACCTGCCGCCGCGCCTGGCCCACTGCGGCGTCGCCGCGGATGACTGCCTGACCTACTCGGTAGGCTTCCGCGCCCCGAGCGCCGCTGAAGTGCTGACCCACTTCACCGACTTCCTCAGTCAGTTCCTGCCGGACGAAGATCGCTACACCGACGCCGACGCACAGCCGGCCGCCGACCCGCACCAGATCCAGCACGACGCCCTCGACCGCCTGAAAAGCCTGCTGGCCGAACACATGAGCGACGAGCGCCTGCTGCTGACCTGGTTCGGCCAGTTCATGACCGAGCCGCGTTATCCGGAACTGGTGGTGGGCCCTGAACTCGAAGAAGAAGACCTGCTCGCCGGCCTGCAGGATGGCGCGGTGCTGATCCGCAACCCGAGCGCGCGCCTGGCCTGGTCGGAAGTCGATGACGACCTGCTGCTGTTCGCCAGCGGCCAGAGCCGCTACCTGCCGGGCAAGCTGCGCGAGCTGCTGAAAATGATCTGCGCGGCGGATGCCCTGCATGTCGACAACCTCGGCCACTGGCTGGACGATGAAGATGGACGCGGCCTGCTCTGCGAGCTGGTCAAACAAGGAAGCCTGGGATTTGCCGATGAATAGAATTCACGTACGTGTCGCGGACTGGCAAAAGGATAACGCCGAGATTCGGCGCATTCGTGAATCGGTCTTCATTGCCGAACAAGCCGTGCCGCCGGAACTCGAGTGGGACGCCGAAGACGCCAGCGCCGTGCATTTCCTGGCGTTCGAGGGCGACTTCCCGATCGGTACCGCGCGCCTGCTGCCCGACGGGCACATCGGGCGCGTCTCGGTCCTGCGCGACTGGCGCGGGTTGAAGGTCGGGGACGCACTGCTGCAGGCGACGATCGGCGAAGCCGAGAAACGCGGCCTCAAGCAACAGATGCTCAGCGCCCAGGTGCAGGCCACGGCGTTCTATGAACGGCATGGCTTCAGCATCGTCAGCGAGGAGTTTCTCGAAGCCGGGATTCCCCACGTCGACATGGTGCGCGGTTCCGCCTGAGACTCCCACCGATAACAAACTCCCCAAAAACGCCCCGTCTCCGGGGCGTTTTGCCGTGGGCGATTCAACTTGACCCACCAACAGCCGAGAAACTGTCAAACTCAATGCATTGCCCAGTCCAACGCGGAGATAACGGACATGTCCCTACGCACCCTCTTCAGCGGCCTGCTGCTGGCCTGTGCCTTCAGCGCCCAGGCAGCCACTGAAATCATCCCCCTGAACTACCGCACCAGCAGCGACCTGCTGCCTGTCGCCCAGAATTTCCTCGGCCAGGACGGCAAGGTCAGCGCCTATCAGAACCAGCTGATCGTCAACGCCGAGCCCGGCAAGATCAACGAACTGCGTGATTTCCTCGGCCAACTGGACAAGCCCGCCAAACGCCTGCTGATCAGCGTCGATACCAGCGAGAACAACGACCAGGGCGCCCAGGGCTACTCGATCAACGGCCAGGGCCAGACCCGCATCATCAGCCGCAGCACCGACAGCCGCGACGGCGGCATCCAGCAGGTTCAGGCCAGCGAAGGCACCCCGGCCCTGATCCAGGTGGGTCAGAGCGTGCCGCTGACCAGCAGTACCGGACAGCTCGACGCCTATGGCCGGCCACAGACCCAGACCCAGTATCGCAACGTCACCCAGGGGTTCTACGTCACCGCCAGCGTCACCGGAAACGTCGTGCACCTGGCCATCAGTACCAATCGTGACCGGATGAGCCAGGAGCGTCAGGATGTAGTGAACGTGCAAAGCACCGACACAACCGTCAGCGGACCGCTCGGCCAGTGGATCACCCTGGCGGGCGTCAACGGCCAGAGCCAGGCCGACCGCCAGGCGCTAACCCGCAGCTACTCTACCTCCAGCCGTAACGACATGACTTTGCGGGTGAAAGTCGACACCCTGGACTGAAGCCCCGAAAACTGACCGACGAGTCGTATTAGACCAAAGATGTAGTGCTTTGAAAAAAGCACTACAAAACGTTTGACGAGCCAAAAAACCGAAGGCATGATGGCCTCGCTCCCGCTAATCAGGGGCCCTGGCAAGGGCCTTCGGATCGCCGCTCTAACCTACCCACCTGAGCCGATTCGTGTCTGTACCGCCCACAAGGCGTGTTTGACGAGGTTGCGACTGGAACGAAGTTGTCCCGAGGGACGGAAGCGTAATAGGTAGAACGGCAAGAACTCCGAAGTCCGCACGAAGGCCCACGACGCCCCAATGCGCCCGAAGGATCGCCCTCGCCTCGCTCACTTTCCCCCTTGAGCCCATCGTTCAATCGTCGCCTTCCCCGCCAGACCGCACCTGAGCGCCTAAGCTTCTGGTCAGCGAGCAGCCGTCTGCACATGTCGTGCCTGCGGCGGAGCATGAATTTCCCACCCAAGAACGACTTTTTACAAAAGACGCGACGAGGTTTATCTCCATGGCACTGACACGCGAACAGCAAATTGCAGCCCTTGAAAAAGACTGGGCTGAAAACCCGCGCTGGAAAGGCGTGACACGCACTTACTCCGCCGCTGACGTGGTCCGCCTGCGTGGTTCGGTTCAACCCGAGCACACCCTGGCCCGCATGGGCGCCGAGAAGCTGTGGAACCTGGTCACCCAGGGCGCCAAGCCGTCCTTCCGTCCGGACAAGGACTTCGTCAACTGCATGGGCGCCCTGACCGGCGGCCAGGCCGTGCAACAAGTCAAGGCCGGTATCCAGGCGATCTACCTGTCGGGCTGGCAAGTGGCCGCGGACAACAACTCCGCCGAGTCGATGTACCCTGACCAGTCGCTGTACCCGGTGGACTCCGTACCGACCGTGGTCAAGCGCATCAACAACTCGTTCCGTCGCGCCGACCAGATCCAGTGGAAAGCCGGCAAGAACCCGGGCGACGATGGCTATATCGACTACTTCGCACCGATCGTGGCCGACGCCGAGGCCGGTTTCGGCGGTGTCCTGAACGCCTACGAGCTAATGAAGAGCATGATCGAGGCGGGCGCCGCCGGCGTGCACTTCGAAGACCAGCTGGCCTCCGTGAAGAAATGCGGCCACATGGGCGGCAAGGTCCTGGTACCGACCCAGGAAGCCGTGCAGAAGCTGACCGCTGCCCGCCTGGCCGCTGACGTCGCCGGCGTACCGACCATCATCCTGGCCCGTACCGACGCCAACGCCGCCGACCTGCTGACCTCCGACTGCGACCCGTACGATCAGCCGTTCGTGACCGGTACCCGCACCCAGGAAGGCTTCTACAAGGTCCGTGCCGGCCTCGACCAGGCCATCGCTCGCGGCCTGGCCTACGCGCCGTACGCCGACCTGATCTGGTGCGAAACCGCCAAGCCGGACCTGGACGAGGCCCGTCGCTTCGCCGAAGCGATCAAGAAGGAATACCCGGACCAGATCCTGTCCTACAACTGCTCGCCTTCCTTCAACTGGAAGAAGAACCTGGACGACGCGACCATCGCCAAGTTCCAGCGCGAACTGTCGGCCATGGGCTACAAGCACCAGTTCATCACCCTGGCGGGTATCCACAACATGTGGCACAGCATGTTCAACCTGGCGCACGACTACGCCCGCAACGACATGACCGCCTACGTCAAGCTGCAGGAGCAGGAATTCGCCGACGCCGCCAAGGGCTACACCTTCGTGGCGCACCAGCAGGAAGTGGGCACCGGCTACTTCGACGACATGACCACCGTGATCCAGGGCGGATCGTCCTCGGTGACCGCGCTGACCGGTTCGACCGAAGAAGAGCAGTTCCACTGAGTGACCGAGCAAGCGGCCATTCCAGGCCTTGTAAAACCTAACTGGAATGCCTGAAAAACTGATGCCCCGACTGGTTCGGGGCATTTTTTTTGCGCAAGGTATTGATCCAGGGCAGCCCGTACACCGACAGAACTCGCTAAAACAGCCCTCCCCGCAACTTTCATCGGTCTACTATATAAGGCAACTGGAAACATCAGGGCCACCGGTGACTGTTATCAAGACCACCCTAAACGATATCAATTATCATTTAACAAACGCTTTGTTCATTACAGCCCGGATAAAACATAATTAACCAAAAGCCACCTAATGCCCGCAGCGTATGGCCTGCGGGCCCTCCAGAGGTCGTTATGTCCTTATTCCATTAAATAATTTCGCTATAGGAATTTTACTTGCCGGGTGTTTAGCCATAAAATCACCGGGATTGATCGCGCTGCGACATATCGTCACTGCTTTGTTTCTTTTTCAAGCTCAGAGACCCTTGCTCTCTGTTAAGGATTACCCGCATGACCGAAGCGACCGGACTCATGGCCCACAACTGGGGCTTTGCCATTTTCCTGCTCGGCGTCGTCGGCCTCTGTGCCTTCATGCTCGGTCTTTCCAGCCTTCTCGGGTCAAAAGCCTGGGGACGCAGCAAAAACGAACCGTTCGAGTCCGGCATGCTGCCTACCGGTAGCGCCCGCTTGCGGCTCTCAGCCAAATTCTATCTGGTCGCGATGCTGTTCGTGATCTTCGATATCGAAGCCCTCTTTCTCTTTGCATGGTCTGTGTCCGTCCGCGAAAGCGGCTGGACCGGATTCGTCGAAGCTCTCGTTTTCATAGCAATTCTGTTGGCAGGTCTTGTCTACCTTTACCGAGTGGGGGCGCTTGATTGGGCTCCGCAAGCTCGTCAGAAGCGGCAGGCGAAGCTGAAACAATGAGGCTTTGGCAATGCAATACAATCTCACCAGAATCGACCCGGACGCTCCTAACGAGCAGTATCCGATCGGCGAACGGGAAACCGTTTCCGATCCGTTAGAAGATCAAGTCCACAAGAACATTTTCATGGGCAAGCTGGAAGACGTGCTGAGCGGCGCGGTCAACTGGGGGCGCAAGAACTCCCTGTGGCCGTACAACTTCGGCCTGTCCTGCTGCTACGTGGAAATGACCACTGCCTTCACGGCACCCCACGATATCGCACGCTTCGGCGCCGAAGTTATCCGGGCATCACCACGCCAGGCCGACTTCATGGTTATTGCCGGGACCTGCTTCGTGAAGATGGCCCCGATCATCCAGCGCCTGTACGAGCAGATGCTCGAACCGAAGTGGGTGATTTCCATGGGTTCGTGTGCCAACTCCGGTGGCATGTACGACATCTACTCCGTCGTTCAGGGGGTGGACAAGTTCCTGCCCGTGGACGTCTACGTGCCTGGCTGCCCGCCCCGCCCCGAGGCTTTCCTGCAAGGCTTGATGCTCTTGCAAGAGTCGATTGGCCAGGAGCGTCGCCCACTTTCCTGGGTCGTCGGTGACCAAGGCGTGTATCGCGCCGAGATGCCGTCGCAAAAGGAACAGCGCCGCGAACAGCGTATTCAGGTAACCAACCTGCGCAGCCCCGACGAAGTCTGATCCAGTCCTGCTTCTTATAAAGAAACGAGTACCTGGCTTCATTCTTTACGTTGACCGAAAGCGATAAAAAACCATGACTACAGGCAGTGCTCTGTACATCCCGCCTTACAAGGCAGACGACCAGGATGTGGTCGTCGAACTGAACAACCGTTTTGGCCCCGAGGCGTTCACCGCCCAGGCCACCCGCACCGGCATGCCGGTCCTGTGGGTAAGCCGTGCCAAACTCGTCGAAGTCCTGACCTTCCTGCGCAACCTGCCCAAGCCGTACGTCATGCTCTATGACCTGCACGGCGTGGACGAGCGTCTGCGCACCAAGCGTCAGGGCCTGCCGGCCGCCGATTTCAGCGTCTTCTATCACCTGCTCTCGATCGAGCGTAATAGTGACGTGATGATCAAGGTCGCCTTGTCCGAAAGCGACCTCAGCCTGCCGAGCGTCACCAGCATCTGGCCGAATGCCAACTGGAACGAACGTGAAGTCTGGGACATGTTCGGCATCGACTTCAAAGGTCACCCGCACCTGTCGCGCATCATGATGCCGCCGACCTGGGAAGGTCACCCGCTGCGCAAGGACTTCCCTGCCCGCGCCACCGAATTCGATCCGTACAGCCTGACCCTGGCCAAGCAGCAGCTTGAAGAAGAAGCCGCGCGCTTCCGTCCGGAAGACTGGGGCATGAAGCGGTCCGGCGCCAACGAGGACTACATGTTCCTCAACCTCGGCCCGAACCACCCTTCGGCCCACGGTGCCTTCCGTATCATCCTGCAGCTGGACGGTGAAGAGATCGTCGACTGCGTGCCGGACATCGGTTACCACCACCGTGGCGCCGAGAAGATGGCCGAGCGCCAGTCCTGGCACAGCTTCATCCCCTACACCGACCGTATCGACTACCTCGGCGGGGTGATGAACAACCTGCCGTACGTGCTCTCGGTCGAGAAACTGGCCGGGATCAAGGTGCCGGACCGCGTCGACACCATCCGCATCATGATGGCCGAGTTCTTCCGGATCACCAGCCACCTGCTGTTCCTGGGTACCTATATCCAGGACGTTGGCGCCATGACCCCGGTGTTCTTCACCTTCACCGACCGCCAGCGCGCCTACAAGGTGATCGAAGCCATCACCGGTTTCCGCCTGCACCCGGCCTGGTACCGCATCGGCGGTGTCGCCCACGACTTGCCGCGCGGCTGGGACAAGCTGGTCAAGGAATTCGTCGACTGGCTGCCAAAACGCCTCGACGAGTACACCAAGGCCGCCCTGCAGAACAGTATCCTCAAGGGCCGGACCATCGGTGTCGCCGCCTACAACACCAAGGAAGCCCTGGAGTGGGGCGTCACCGGTGCCGGCCTGCGTTCCACCGGTTGCGATTTCGACCTGCGCAAGGCGCGTCCGTACTCCGGCTACGAGAACTTCGAGTTCGAAGTACCGCTGGCGGCCAACGGTGATGCCTACGATCGCTGCATGGTTCGCGTCGAAGAGATGCGCCAGAGCATCAAGATCATCGACCAGTGCATGCGCAACATGCCGGAAGGCCCGTACAAGGCGGATCACCCGCTGACCACGCCGCCGCCGAAAGAGCGCACGCTGCAGCACATCGAGACCCTGATCACGCACTTCCTGCAAGTTTCGTGGGGCCCGGTCATGCCGGCCAACGAATCCTTCCAGATGATCGAAGCGACCAAGGGCATCAACAGTTATTACCTGACGAGCGATGGCGGCACCATGAGCTACCGCACCCGGATTCGCACCCCAAGCTTCCCGCACCTGCAGCAGATCCCTTCGGTGATCCGCGGCAGCATGGTCGCGGACTTGATCGCGTACCTGGGTAGTATCGACTTCGTTATGGCCGACGTGGACCGCTAAGCATGAACAGCACGCTTATCCAGACAGACCGTTTCGCCCTCAGCGAAACCGAGCGCTCGGCCATCGAGCACGAGCTGCATCACTACGAAGACCCGCGCGCGGCGTCCATCGAAGCCCTGAAGATCGTCCAGAAGGAACGTGGCTGGGTGCCTGACGGCGCGCTCTACGCCATCGGCGAGATCCTCGGCATCCCGGCCAGCGACGTAGAGGGCGTAGCAACCTTCTACAGCCAGATCTTCCGCCAGCCGGTAGGTCGTCACATCATTCGCGTCTGCGACAGCATGGTCTGCTACATCGGCGGCCACGAGTCGGTGGTCAGCGAGATCCAGAGCAAGCTCGGCATCGGCCTGGGTCAGACCACCGCCGACGGCCGCTTCACCCTGCTGCCCGTCTGCTGCCTCGGCAACTGCGACAAGGCCCCGGCACTGATGATCGACGACGACACTTTCGGCGACGTCCAGCCAGCCGGCGTTGCCAAACTGCTGGAGGGCTACGTATGACCCTGACTTCCTTCGGCCCTGCCAACCGCATTGCGCGCTCGGCAGAAACCCATCCGCTGACCTGGCGCCTGCGCGACGACGCCGAGCCGGTGTGGCTCGACGAATACCAGGCGAAGGACGGCTATGCTGCCGCGCGCAAGGCCTTCGCCGACCTGTCCCAGGACGATATCGTCCAGACGGTCAAGGACGCCGGCCTCAAGGGTCGCGGCGGTGCGGGCTTCCCCACCGGCGTGAAATGGGGCCTGATGCCCAAAGACGAATCCATGAACATCCGCTACCTGCTGTGCAACGCGGATGAGATGGAGCCCAACACCTGGAAAGACCGCATGCTGATGGAGCAACTGCCCCATCTGCTGATCGAAGGCATGCTGATCAGTGCCCGTGCACTGAAGACCTACCGCGGCTACATCTTCCTGCGTGGCGAATACACCACCGCCGCCAGGCACCTCAACCGTGCCGTGGAAGAAGCCAAGGCCGCCGGCCTCCTGGGCAAGAACATCCTCGGCAGCGGCTTCGACTTCGAGCTGTTCGTCCACACCGGTGCCGGGCGCTACATCTGCGGTGAAGAAACCGCACTGATCAACTCCCTCGAAGGCCGTCGTGCCAACCCGCGCTCCAAGCCGCCCTTCCCCGCCGCCGTCGGCGTCTGGGGCAAGCCGACCTGCGTGAACAACGTCGAGACCCTGTGCAACGTACCGGCGATCATCGGCAACGGCACCGACTGGTACAAGTCCCTCGCCCGCGAAGGCAGCGAAGACCACGGCACCAAGCTGATGGGCTTCTCCGGCAAGGTGAAGAACCCGGGCCTGTGGGAACTGCCATTCGGCGTGACCGCCCGCGAGCTGTTCGAAGACTACGCCGGTGGCATGCGCGACGGCTTCAAGCTCAAGTGCTGGCAGCCGGGTGGCGCCGGTACCGGCTTCCTGCTGCCGGAGCACCTGGACGCCCAGATGTATGCCGGCGGCATCGCCAAGGTCGGCACCCGGATGGGGACGGGCCTGGCCATGGCGGTGGACGACAGCGTCAACATGGTTTCGCTGCTGCGCAACATGGAAGAGTTCTTCGCCCGTGAGTCGTGCGGTTTCTGCACCCCTTGCCGCGACGGCCTGCCATGGAGCGTCAAGCTCCTGCGCGCCATCGAGAAAGGCGAAGGCCAGGCCGGCGATATCGAGACCCTGCTGGGTCTGGTCGGCTTCCTCGGCCCAGGCAAGACCTTCTGTGCTCACGCACCGGGCGCCGTGGAGCCATTGGGCAGCGCAATCAAGTATTTCCGTCCGGAGTTCGAGGCTGGCATCGCACCTACCAGTGCGGCCATCCCGCCTCTGGCGCGGCCGATCGTAGTCGGCGCATAAGAACGTATCGAAGGGGGGCGGTCCGTGCCGCCCTCTTCCTCGTCTGAAGACGCACCCGATGCGCCAGGCGAGCACCAGGATTCCATTAGCCACGCCCGCAGACGCGGGCCAACGAAGAACTTTGAACCATGGCCACTATCCACGTAGACGGCAAAGCGCTCGAAGTCGATGGGGCAGACAACCTGTTACAGGCATGTCTGTCGCTAGGCCTCGACATTCCTTATTTCTGCTGGCACCCCGCGCTCGGTAGCGTCGGTGCCTGTCGCCAGTGCGCGGTCAAGCAGTACAACGACGAGAACGACACCCGTGGTCGTATCGTCATGTCCTGCATGACCCCGGCCACCGACAACACCTGGATCTCCATCGACGATGAAGAGTCCAAGGCGTTCCGCGCCAGTGTCGTGGAATGGCTGATGACCAACCACCCGCACGACTGCCCGGTCTGCGAGGAAGGCGGTCACTGCCACCTGCAGGACATGACCGTGATGACCGGCCACAACGAGCGCCGTTATCGCTTCACCAAGCGTACCCACCAGAACCAGGAACTGGGCCCGTTCATTTCCCACGAAATGAACCGCTGCATCGCCTGCTACCGCTGCGTACGCTTCTACAAGGACTACGCCGGCGGCACCGACCTCGGTGTGTTCGGTGCCCACGACAACGTGTACTTCGGTCGCGTCGAAGACGGCACCCTGGAAAGCGAGTTCTCCGGCAACCTCACCGAGGTCTGCCCGACCGGTGTGTTCACCGACAAGACCCACTCCGAGCGCTACAACCGCAAGTGGGACATGCAGTTCTCGCCAAGCATCTGCCATGGCTGCTCCAGCGGTTGCAACATCAGCCCGGGTGAACGCTACGGCGAACTGCGTCGTATCGAGAACCGCTTCAACGGTTCGGTGAACCAGTACTTCCTGTGCGACCGTGGCCGTTTCGGCTATGGCTACGTCAACCGCACCGACCGTCCACGCCAGCCGCTGCTGGCCAACGGCGCCAAGCTGAGCCTGGACGAAGCCCTGGATAAAGCGGCCGAGCTGCTGCGTGGTCGCAATATCGTCGGTATCGGTTCGCCCCGTGCCAGCCTGGAAAGCAACTACGCCCTGCGCGAGCTGGTCGGTGCCGAGCACTTCTACTCGGGTATCGAGGCGTCCGAGCTGGAGCGTATCCGCCTGGTCCTGCAGGTACTCAAGGACAGCCCGCTGCCCGTACCGAACATGCGCGACATCGAGGACCACGACGCCGTGTTCGTCCTCGGCGAAGACCTGACCCAGACCGCCGCCCGCATGGCCCTGGCCCTGCGCCAGTCGGTCAAGGGCAAGGCCGAAGCCATGGCCGACGCCATGCGTGTCCAGCCCTGGCTCGATGCCGCGGTGAAGAACATCGGTCAGCACGCGCTGAACCCGCTGTTCATCGCCAGCCTTGCCGAAACCAAGCTCGACGACATCGCCGAAGAGTGCGTGCACGCCGCGCCTGACGACCTGGCCCGCCTCGGTTTCGCCGTGGCCCACGCCCTCGACGCCAGCGCACCGGCTGTCGAAGGCCTGGACGCCGACGCCGTGGAACTGGCCAAGCGCATCGCCGACGCCCTGCTCGCCGCCAAGCGCCCATTGATCATCGCCGGCACCTCCCTGGGTTCCAAGGCGCTGATCGAAGCCGCCGCGAACATTGCCAAGGCCCTGAAGCTGCGCGAAAAAGCCGGCTCCATCAGCCTGATCGTGCCGGAAGCCAACAGCCTCGGCCTGGCCATGCTCGGTGGTGAGTCGCTGGACGCTGCGCTGCAGGCGGTCATCTCTGGCCGTGCCGACGCCATCGTCGTGCTGGAAAACGATCTGTTCACCCGCACCGATGCCGCCACGGTCGACGCTGCGCTGAACGCCGCCAAAGTGCTGATCGTCGCCGACCACCAGAAGACCGCCACCACCGACCGCGCCCACCTGGTGCTGCCGGCGGCGAGCTTCGCCGAAGGCGACGGCACCCTGGTCAGCCAGGAAGGTCGCGCCCAGCGCTTCTTCCAGGTCTTCGATCCGAAGTACCTCGACGCGAGCATCCTGGTCCACGAAGGCTGGCGCTGGCTGCATGCCCTGCGCGCTACCCTGCTGAACCAGCCGATCGACTGGACCCAGCTGGACCATGTCACCGCCGCCTGCGCCGCGAGCACTCCACAACTGGCCGGTATCGTCGATGCCGCGCCGTCCGCCGCGTTCCGCATCAAGGGCATGAAGCTGGCCCGCGAACCGCTGCGCTACTCCGGTCGTACCGCCATGCGCGCCAATATCAGCGTGCACGAACCGCGTACCTCCCAGGACGTCGACACCGCGTTCGCCTTCTCCATGGAAGGTTACTCGGGCTCCGTCGAACCGCGTCAACAGGTGCCGTTCGCCTGGTCGCCGGGCTGGAACTCGCCGCAGGCCTGGAACAAGTTCCAGGACGAAGTCGGCGGGCATATCCGCGCCGGCGACCCGGGCACCCGCCTGATCGAAACCCAGGGCGACTCGCTGAACTGGTTCGCCAGTGTTCCACGCGCCTTCAACCCGGCACAGGGCACCTGGCAAGTGGTGCCGTTCTTCCACCTGTTCGGCAGTGAAGAGAACTCTTCCAAGGCCGCTCCGGTTCAAGAGCGCATCCCCGCGGCCTACGTCGCGCTGGCCAAGTCCGAAGCGGACCGCCTGGGCGTCAACGACGGCGCGCTGCTCAGCCTCAACGTGGCCGGCACCCAGCTGCGCCTGCCGCTGCGCATCAATGAACAACTGGGCGCCGGCCTGGTGGCCCTGCCGGCCGGTCTGGCCGGGATTCCACCAGCGATTTTCGGCAAATCCGTCGACGGTCTGCAGGAGGCAGCTCAATGACCTGGTTCACACCTGAAGTGATTGACGTGATCCTCACGGTCATCAAGGCCATTGTCATCCTGCTGGCCGTGGTGGTCTGCGGCGCCCTGCTGAGCTTCGTCGAACGTCGCCTGCTGGGCTGGTGGCAGGACCGCTACGGTCCGAACCGTGTCGGCCCGTTCGGCATGTTCCAGATCGCCGCGGACATGCTGAAGATGTTCTTCAAGGAAGACTGGACGCCACCGTTCGCCGACAAGGTGATCTTCACCCTGGCGCCGGTTGTCGCCATGAGTGCCTTGCTGATCGCCTTCGCGGTCATCCCGATCACCCCGACCTGGGGTGTCGCGGACCTGAACATCGGCCTGCTGTTCTTCTTCGCCATGGCCGGCCTGTCGGTCTACGCGGTGCTGTTCGCCGGTTGGTCGAGCAACAACAAGTTCGCCCTGCTGGGCAGCCTGCGGGCCTCGGCCCAGACCGTGTCGTACGAAGTGTTCATGGGCCTGTCGCTGATGGGCATCGTGGTCCAGGTCGGCTCGTTCAACATGCGCGACATCGTCGACTACCAGGCCCAGCACCTGTGGTTCATCATCCCGCAGATCTTCGGTTTCCTGACCTTCTTCATCGCCGGCGTGGCCGTGACTCACCGTCACCCCTTCGACCAGCCGGAAGCGGAACAGGAACTGGCCGACGGTTACCACATTGAATATGCCGGCATGAAATGGGGCATGTTCTTCGTTGGCGAGTACATCGGCATCATCCTGATCTCGGCGCTGCTGGTCACCCTGTTCTTCGGTGGCTGGCACGGTCCGTTCGGCATCCTGCCGCAGATTCCATTCATCTGGTTCGCCCTGAAGACCGCGTTCTTCATCATGCTGTTCATCCTGCTGCGCGCTTCGATCCCGCGCCCACGGTATGACCAGGTGATGGACTTCAGCTGGAAATTCTGCCTGCCGCTGACCCTGATCAATTTGCTGGTGACCGCTGCGCTTGTGTTGTTGAACACGCCTGCGGGCGCGGTTCAGTGAGGATTTGACCCATGTTCAAATATATTGGCGACATCGTTAAGGGTACCGGTACCCAGTTGCGAAGCCTGGTGATGGTTTTCGGCCATGGCTTCCGCAAACGCGACACCCTGCAATATCCCGAGGAAGCGGTGTACCTGCCGCCGCGCTATCGCGGTCGCATCGTCCTGACCCGCGACCCCGATGGCGAAGAGCGCTGTGTAGCCTGCAACCTGTGCGCCGTGGCGTGCCCGGTGGGCTGCATCTCGCTGCAGAAAGCCGAAACCGACGACGGTCGTTGGTATCCGGAGTTCTTCCGCATCAACTTCTCGCGCTGCATTTTCTGCGGCCTCTGCGAGGAAGCCTGCCCGACCACCGCGATCCAGCTGACACCGGATTTCGAGATGGCCGAGTTCAAACGTCAGGACCTGGTCTACGAGAAAGAAGATCTGCTGATCTCCGGCCCCGGCAAGAACCCTGATTACAACTTCTATCGTGTTGCAGGTATGGCTGTTGCCGGGAAGCCGAAAGGCTCCGCCCAGAACGAAGCCGAGCCGATCAACGTGAAGAGCTTGCTGCCTTAAGGAAGAACGATGGAATTCGCTTTCTATTTCGCATCGGGTATCGCGGTTGTGTCCACGCTTCGCGTGGTCACCAACACCAACCCCGTGCACGCCCTGCTCTACCTGATCATTTCGCTGATCGCCGTGGCCATGACCTTCTTCAGCCTCGGCGCACCGTTCGCCGGTGCCCTGGAAGTGATCGCCTACGCCGGCGCCATCATGGTGCTGTTCGTGTTCGTGGTGATGATGCTGAACCTCGGCCCGGCCGCGGTCCAGCAGGAGCGCGTCTGGCTCAAGCCCGGTATCTGGGGTGGGCCGACCGTACTGTCGTTGCTGCTGCTGATCGAACTGCTGTACGTACTGTTCAGCCACAGCAGCGGTGCCGCGATCGGTCAAACCACCGTGGGTGCCAAGGCCGTGGGCATCAGCCTGTTCGGTCCGTACCTGCTGGTGGTCGAACTTGCCTCGATGCTGCTGCTCGCCGCAGCCATCACGGCATTCCACTTGGGCCGCAACGAGGCGAAGGAGTAATACCATGCCTGCTATCCCTCTTGAGCATGGACTGGCCGTCGCCGGCATCCTGTTCTGCCTCGGTCTGGTCGGCCTGATGGTCCGCCGCAACATCCTCTTCGTGCTGATGAGCCTGGAGGTGATGATGAACGCCGCCGCCCTGGCCTTCGTCGTCGCGGGCGCACGCTGGGCGCAACCGGATGGACAGATCATGTTCATCCTGGTGATCAGCCTGGCAGCCGCCGAGGCCAGTATCGGCCTGGCGATCCTGCTGCAACTGTATCGCCGCTTCCACACGCTCGATATCGACGCTGCCAGTGAGATGCGCGGATGAACATGATCTTTCTGACTTTCGTATTCCCCCTGATCGGTTTCCTGCTGCTGTCGTTCTCCCGGGGACGCCTCTCGGAAAACCTCTCGGCGCTGATCGGTGTCGGTTCCATCGGCCTGTCGGCGATTGTCGCCGCCTACGTGATCTGGCAATTCAATGTCGCACCGCCCGAGGGTGGTCACTACACCCTGGTGCTGTGGCAGTGGATGTCGGTGGACGGTTTCGCCCCGAACTTCGCCCTGTACATCGACGGACTGTCGATCACCATGCTCGGCGTCGTGGTCGGCGTGGGTTTCCTGATCCACCTGTTCGCGTCCTGGTACATGCGCGGTGAAGACGGCTACTCGCGTTTCTTCGCCTACACCAACCTGTTTATCGCCAGCATGCTGTTCCTGGTCCTGGGCGATAACCTGTTGTTCCTGTACTTCGGCTGGGAAGGCGTGGGCCTGTGCTCCTACCTATTGATCGGTTTCTACTACAGCAACCGCAACAACGGTAACGCGGCACTGAAGGCCTTTATCGTCACCCGCATCGGCGACGTGTTCATGGCCATCGGCCTGTTCATCCTGTTCCAGCAACTGGGTACGCTGAATATCCAGGAACTGCTGGTCAAGGCGCCCGAGCATTTCAAGGTCGGCGACTTCTGGATCGTCCTGGCGACCCTGATGCTGCTGGGCGGTGCGGTCGGCAAGTCGGCCCAACTGCCATTGCAGACCTGGCTGGCGGATGCGATGGCCGGTCCTACCCCGGTTTCGGCACTGATCCACGCCGCGACCATGGTGACCGCCGGTGTCTACCTGATCGCCCGTACCCACGGTCTGTTCGCCCTGGCGCCGGATATCCTGCACCTGGTCGGCATCGTCGGTGGCGTGACCCTGGTCCTGGCCGGTTTCGCCGCCCTGGTCCAGACCGACATCAAGCGTATCCTCGCCTACTCGACCATGAGCCAGATCGGCTACATGTTCCTGGCCCTGGGCGTCGGTGCCTGGGAAGGCGCGATCTTCCACCTGATGACCCACGCCTTCTTCAAGGCCCTGCTGTTCCTTGCCTCCGGTGCGGTGATCGTTGCCTGCCACCACGAGCAGAACATCTTCAAGATGGGGGGCCTGTGGAAGAAACTGCCGTTAGCCTACGCCAGCTTCATCGTCGGTGGTGCCGCCCTGGCCGCCCTGCCGATCGTCACCGCCGGTTTCTACTCGAAGGACGAAATCCTCTGGGAAGCCTTCGCCAGTGGCAACCACGGCCTGCTGTACGCCGGCCTGGTCGGTGCGTTCATGACCTCGCTGTACACCTTCCGCCTGATCTTCATCACCTTCCACGGTGAAGCCAAGACCGAAGCCCACGCCGGCCACGGGATTTCCCACTGGCTGCCGCTGGGCGTGCTGATCGTGCTGTCGACCTTCATCGGCGCCTGGATTCATCCGCCACTGGCCGGTGTCCTGCCGGAAAGCGCCGGCCATGCCGGCGGCGAAGCCAAGCACAGCCTGGAAATCGCCTCGGGTGCCATCGCCCTGGCCGGTATCCTGCTGGCGGCCGTGCTGTTCCTCGGCAAGCGTCGCTTCGTCACCGCCGTCGCCAACAGCGGTATCGGGCGCTTCCTGTCGGCCTGGTGGTTCGCCGCCTGGGGCTTCGACTGGATCTACGACAAGCTGTTCGTCAAGCCGTACCTGGCGATCAGTCATGTGCTGCGCAAAGACCCGCTCGACCAGACCATCGGCCTGATCCCGCGTATGGCCAAAGGCGGTCACACCGCCCTGAGCCGCACCGAGACCGGTCAGCTGCGTTGGTATGCCGCGTCGATCGCCGCTGGTGCCGTGCTGGTGCTTGGCGCCATCGTACTGGTAGCGGTCTGACTATGAACCTTGCGACATTGCGAAAGGAATTGAGCCCGTCATGATTCTGCCTTGGCTAATCCTGATCCCCTTTATCGGTGGCCTGCTGTGCTGGCTGGGTGAGCGTTTCGGCTCTACCCTCCCCCGCTGGATTGCGCTGCTGACCATGTCCCTCGAACTCGCCCTCGGCCTCTGGCTGTGGGCCCACGGGGATTACTCGTTCGCGCCGGCACCCGGCGCCGATCCCACCTGGGCGATTGAGTTCAAGCACGTCTGGATCCAGCGCTTCGGCATCAACGTGCACCTGGCCCTCGATGGCCTGTCGCTGTTGATGATCCTGCTGACCGGCCTGCTGGGTATCCTCTCGGTACTCTGCTCGTGGAAAGAGATCCAGCGTCACGTGGGCTTCTTCCACCTGAACCTGATGTGGATCCTGGGCGGTGTCGTCGGCGTGTTCCTGGCCCTCGACCTGTTCATGTTCTTCTTCTTCTGGGAAATGATGCTGGTGCCGATGTACTTCCTCATCGCGCTCTGGGGTCACAGTTCTTCGGACGGCAAGAAGACCCGGATCTACGCGGCGACCAAGTTCTTCATCTTCACCCAGGCTTCCGGCCTGATCATGCTGGTGGCGATCCTCGGCCTGGTACTGGTCAACTTCAACAACACCGGCGTGATCACCTTCAACTACGCCGACCTGTTGAAGACCAAGATGTCGCTGACCACCGAGTACATCCTGATGCTCGGTTTCTTCATCGCCTTCGCGGTCAAGCTGCCGGTGGTACCGTTCCACTCCTGGCTGCCGGACGCCCACGCCCAGGCGCCGACCGCCGGTTCCGTCGACCTGGCCGGTATCCTGTTGAAGACCGCTGCCTATGGTCTGCTGCGTTTCGCCCTGCCGCTGTTCCCGAATGCCTCGGCCGAGTTCGCGCCGATCGCCATGACCCTGGGTCTGATCGGGATCTTCTACGGTGCCTTCCTGGCCTTCGCCCAAACCGACATCAAGCGCCTGATCGCCTTCTCCAGCGTCTCGCACATGGGCTTCGTGCTGATCGGGATCTACTCCGGCAGCCAGCAGGCCCTGCAAGGCGCGGTGATCCAGATGCTCGCCCACGGCCTGTCGGCGGCGGCACTGTTTATCCTCAGCGGCCAGCTCTACGAGCGCACCCACACCCGCGACATGCGTGAAATGGGTGGCCTGTGGTCGAAGATCGCCTACCTGCCGGCCATCAGCCTGTTCTTCGCCGCCGCCTCGCTGGGGCTGCCGGGAACCGGCAACTTCGTCGGCGAGTTCCTGATCCTCATCGGCACCTTCGTCAGTGCGCCATGGATCACCGCGATTGCGACTTCCGGCCTGGTGTTCGGTTCGGTCTACTCGCTGATCATGATCCACCGCGCCTACTTCGGTCCGGCCAAGTCGGACGAAGTGCTGCACGGCATGGACGGTCGCGAACTGGCCATGGTGCTCGGTCTTGCGGCACTGCTGATCTACATCGGCGTGTACCCGCAACCGTTCCTCGACACCTCTGCCGCCACCATGCATGGCGTGCAGCAGTGGCTCGGCACCGCCTTCACTCAACTCGCTTCGGCCCGGTAAGAGCGCTATGGAATTCACGATCCAACACTTTATCGCGCTGGCGCCGCTGCTGATCACCAGCCTCACCATTATCGTGGTGATGCTGGCAATCGCCTGGCGCCGCAACCACTCACAGACCTTCCTGCTCTCGGTGGCCGGTCTCAACCTGGCGCTGCTGTCGATTCTGCCGGCGCTGAAAGTCGCCCCCCTGGTGGTGACACCGCTGATCCAGATCGACGATTTCGCCTGCCTGTACATGGCGTTGATCCTGGTGGCGACGCTGGCCTGCGTCACCCTCGCCCACGCCTACCTGGGTGATGGCGGCTCGGGTTACCCGGGCAACCGCGAAGAACTGTACCTGCTGATCCTGATGGCCGCCGCCGGCGGCCTGGTCCTGGTCAGCGCGCAGCACCTGGCCAGCCTGTTCATCGGCCTCGAACTGCTCTCGGTACCGGTCTACGGCCTGGTGGCCTATGCCTTCTTCAACAAGCGCTCGCTCGAAGCCGGTATCAAGTACATGGTGCTGTCGGCTGCCGGTTCCGCGTTCCTGCTGTTCGGCATGGCCCTGCTCTACGCCGAAGCCGGCACCCTGAGCTTCACCGGTATCGGCCACGCCCTGGCCGCCACCGGCCTGCCAAGCCCGATTGCCCAGCTGGGCCTGGGCATGATGCTGGTCGGCCTGGCGTTCAAGCTGTCGCTGGTGCCGTTCCACCTCTGGACCCCGGACGTCTACGAAGGCGCCCCGGCGCCGGTGGCGGCCTTCCTGGCCACCGCCAGCAAGGTGGCCGTGTTCGCCGTGATGATCCGCCTGTTCCAGATCTCGCCGGTCGCCAGCAGTGGCGTCCTGAGCAATGTGCTGGCGGTGATTGCCGTCGCGTCGATCCTGGTCGGCAACCTGCTGGCGCTGACCCAGAGCAACCTCAAGCGTCTGCTCGGTTACTCGTCCATCGCCCACTTCGGCTACCTGCTGATCGCCCTGGTGGCGAGCAAGGGCCTGGCGCTGGAAGCCATGGGCGTGTACCTGGTCACCTACGTGATCACCAGCCTCGGCGCCTTCGGCGTGATCACCCTGATGTCCTCGCCGTACAACGGTCGTGACATGGATGCCCTGTACGAATACCGCGGCCTGTTCTGGCGCCGTCCGTACCTGACCGCCGTGCTGACCGTGATGATGCTGTCCCTGGCCGGTATCCCGCTGACCGCCGGCTTCATCGGCAAGTTCTACATCATCGCGACCGGTGTCGAATCCCAGCACTGGTGGTTGATCGGTTCCCTGGTGATCGGTAGCGCCATCGGCGTCTTCTACTACCTGCGCGTGATGGTCACCCTGTACCTGATCGAGCCGAACCTGCGTCGCCACGATGCCCAGTTGCATTGGGAACAACGTGCGGGCGGCGTGATGCTGCTGGCAATCGCGGTCCTGGCCTTCTTCCTCGGCCTGTACCCGCAGCCATTGCTGGAGCTGGTGCAACACGCGGTACTGGCCAGCTAAGCAAGCAGCCAGATGGACCCGACACCCCGCCCGAGGCAACTCCGGCGGGGTGTTTTGTTTTCAGCACACCGTCAATTCATTGCGAACGATTCTCGACTTCTATAGGCTGGCGCGCCCTGTTCCGCCGAGCCCCGATTGATGCGCATCGCCCTGCCCTCCTCCCTGCTGCCCTCTTCCCTGTTGCCGCTGGCGGCGCTGTTCTGCGCCGCACCGTTGCAAGCCGCGCCCGCCCCACTGGAACTCGGCGAGGTGGACGTACGCAGCGAAGAGGTCAGCGAGCTCGACAATGCCCGTGCGCGACTGCACGAGATTCCCGGTGCCAGTAACCTGATCGATCTCGAACGCGTCGAAAACGGCCGCACCGTCAGTAACCAGGACGTGCTGGCCTACCAGCCCGGGGTCTATGCCCAGTCGGCCGGCAATGACGGCACCAAGGTGTCGATTCGCGGCTCGGGCATCAACCGCGCACCCGGTGCCCACGGCTCAGGGATCTACACACTGTTCGACGGCCTGCCGCTGACCGGTCCCGGTGGCACGCCCTATGAACTGTTCGAACCGCTGTGGCTCAGCCGTGCCGAAGTGCTGCGTGGTGCCAACGGCTTCGACCGGGGCTCCCTGGCCCTCGGCGGAGCCATCGACTATGTGACCCACACCGGACGGGATGCCGCGCCGCTGCAGGTGCGTTATGAAACCGGCAGCCATGGTTATCGCAAGCGCCAGGTCAGTTCCGGCCAGGTCCTCGGCGACCTGGATTATTACCTCGCCCTGACCGACTCGGACGATGATGGCTATCAGGACCATACCCGGGGCAGCAGCAAAGGCCTCGCGGCCAATGTCGGCTATCGCTCCAGCCCGGAACTGGAGACCCGCCTGTACCTGCGTTATCGCGAAACCGACAACGAGCTGGCCGGACGTGTGACCCAGGACCAGATCAAGCATCACCCGCGCGCCGCCAACCCGCTCTATGTCAGTCGTGACGCCAGTCGCCCGCAGCCGGGCAGCACCTGGCTGGGCAGCAAGACCACGATGTATCTGGACGATGATTCGCAGCTCGAGATCGGACTGGTCTACCACGACTACCCGATGGACCTGCGCGAAGGTCCCAACCGCCTGAAGGTGGCCTACACCGATGTCAGTGGCACCTTGAACTACACCCGCCGCGACACGCTGTTCGGCCTGGAAAGCAAAAGCACCCTGGGCTGGCGCAGCACCAGGCACCTGCCCAATAGCGGCGCCTCGGAATTTGTCCGGGTCCAGACCAACCCGCTCTACCCGGTCGGCACCAGGACCCGCGATTTCAGTTACCAGGGCTCGGACAATGTGCTGCACGCCGGCAATGACCTGGAAGTGCTGCCCGATCTCTGGCTGACCACCGGCCTGGCGATGATCTATACCCGCCGCGAAAGCGATGTGAGTTACCCGGCCAGCGGCGGCAAGGTCAGCCAGCACGACTGGGACTACGCGCCACGGGTAGGCCTGCGCTACGAGTTCAGCCCGCGCTTGCAGGTCTATGGCAATCTCGGCCGCTCGGTCGAGCCACCGCATCCATGGGCGCTGATCTGGAGTTCGGGGACCCGCTTCAGCGCGGGCAATGGTGCGGCCACCGGCCTGCAAAGCACGCCGGTGGAACTGAAGAACCAGACCGCGACCACCCTCGAACTGGGTAGCCGCGGCGAAGCCTGGCTCGGCAAATGGGACCTGGCCTGGTACTACTCGGCAGTCCGTCATGAACTGCTGACGGTGGAGATGCAGGCCGCCACGCAGACCCAGGCGCAGATCACCGGCGAGGTGAATGCCAGTCCCACCGTGCACCAGGGCATCGAGGCCGGGCTGGAAAGCCTGTTGTGGGAACGGCCGGACCTGGGCCAGGTATCCTTGCGCCAGGCCTACACCCTCAGCGACTTCCATTATCGCGACGACGCGGCGTTCGGCGACAATCGCCTGCCGGGCATCCCGCAGCATTACTACCAGGCACAAATCCGCTACGCCCATCCGAGCGGTGTCTATCTCGGCCTGAACACGCAGATGGCCTCGCGGATCGCCGTGGACTACGCCAACTCGCGCTACGCCTCGTCCTACGCCCTGCTCGGTGCAACCCTGGGTTATGCCTCGCCCAGGCAGGACTGGCAGACCTGGCTGGACTTGCGCAACCTGGGCAACGAGCGCTATGCCGCCGTGGTGGTGCCGGGCTACGACGACAAGGGCGCCGATGCGGCCCGTTCGGTGCCTGGCGAGGGCATGGGGGTGTACGCCGGGGTTTCCTACAGTTTCAGGTGATGGGCTCAGGCGGGCAGCTTCACCCGTCTCTTGCTCTCGGTGAAGATGCCCCAGCTGGACAGGAACAAGGCCGCGATCAGCGGGCCGATGACAAAGCCGTTCAGGCCGAATACCGACAATCCGCCCAGGGTGCTGATCAGGATCAGGTAGTCGGGCATGCGCGTGTCCTTGCCCACCAGGATCGGACGCAGGACATTGTCCACCAGACCAATCACCAGCACCCCGAACAGCGCCAGCACCACGCCTTGCCAGATGGCTCCGGTCATCAGGAAATACACCGCCACCGGTGCCCAGACGATCCCCGCGCCCACCGCCGGCAACAGCGACAGAAAGGCCATGGTCACCGCCCAGAGCAAGGCGCTGGGGATATCCAGCAGCCAGAAGATCATGCCGCCCAGGGCCCCCTGGGTCACCGCCACCAGCAGGTTGCCCTTCACCGTGGCCCGCACCACGCGGTTGAACTTCAGTTGCAGGCGGCGCTTCTGCTGCTCGGCCAGGGGCACGGCCGCGCGGATCCGGCGCACCAGCTCCGGACCGTCGCGCAGGAAGAAAAACAGCAGGTAGAGCATGATGAAAAAGCTCACCACGAACTCGAAGGTGCCCTGCCCGACGCTGACGGCCTGGCTGGCAAGCAACTGGCTGCCTTGCGTCATCCCCTGGACCACCTTGGCCTGGAGCCCGTTGAGGTCACCCAGCCCGAACCGATCGAGCCCGCGCTGGATCGCCCCCGGTAGCAGATGCTTGAACTGCGCGACATGACCGGCGATATCCAGCTGGCCGCTTTCGATACTCCGGTACAGCGTCGTGCCTTCCTGCACCAGCAAGGCAGAGATGACGATCACCGGCAGCACCGCGATCACCAGGCAGATCCCCAGGGTGCACAGCGCCGCCAGGTTGCGCCGGGCATTCAGGCGCAGCAGCAGGCGACGTTGCAAGGGGGCGAAGATGATGCCGAGAATGACCGCCCAGAACACCGCGCCGTAGAACGGCTGGAGAATCCACAGGAAGGCGATCGTCACCAACGCCAGCAGGATCAGCAGGGATTTGTTGTGCAGGAAAGTTTCGCTCATGGCCGGTCCACCTGGGAAAAAACGCCGGGGACACTCAGGCCCTCGCACATTAGTCCGCGGGCGACGATCATTCGTTCACCCAGTCTGGACCCAGATCAATAAACCCCGGGCCCGGGCGGTTTAACCTCGCGACTTTTTTGCGAACGATCCGACCATGTCCCTTTCCGCCCCTGAACTGCTGGCCCCCGCCGGCACCCTCAAGAACATGCGCTATGCCTTTGCCTACGGCGCCGACGCGGTGTACGCCGGCCAGCCGCGCTACAGCCTGCGGGTGCGCAACAACGAATTCGACCATGCCAACCTGGCCCTCGGCATCCGCGAAGCCCAGGCCCAGGGCAAGCGCTTCTACGTGGTGGTGAACATCGCCCCGCACAACGCCAAGCTCAAGACCTTCCTCAAGGATCTGGCACCGGTGGTCGCGATGGCGCCGGACGCACTGATCATGTCCGATCCGGGCCTGATCATGTTGGTGCGCGAGCATTTCCCGCAGATGCCGATTCACCTGTCGGTGCAGGCCAATACGGTGAACTGGGCCAGCGTGCGGTTCTGGCAGCAACTGGGGTTGACGCGGATCATCCTGTCGCGGGAGCTGTCCCTGGAAGAGATCGCCGAGATCCGTGAGCAGGTGCCGGACATGGAGCTGGAAGTCTTCGTCCATGGCGCCTTGTGCATGGCCTATTCGGGGCGCTGCCTGTTGTCCGGCTACCTGAACCGGCGTGACGCCAACCAGGGCAGTTGCACCAACGCCTGCCGCTGGAAGTACACGGCACAACCGGCCGGGGAAAACGTCACGGGCGAGATCGTCAGGGCCTTCACTCCCGAACCGGTCGAGCCGACCCTGGGCGCGGGCGCACCCACCGACCAGGTGTTCCTGCTGCAGGAAGCCAATCGTCCCGAGGAGTCGATGCCCGCCTTCGAAGACGAACACGGCACCTACATCATGAATGCCAAGGACCTGCGCGCGGTGCAGCATGTCGAGCGCCTGGCGCGCATGGGCGTGCACTCGCTGAAGATCGAAGGCCGGACCAAATCGCACTTCTACTGCGCACGGACCACCCAGGTCTATCGCCAGGCCATCGACGATGCGGTGGCCGGGCGCGAGTTCGACCGCAGCCTGATGCACAACCTCGAGTCACTGGCCCAACGCGGCTATACCGAGGGTTTCCTGCGCCGGCATGTGCATGACGAATACCAGAACTACCAGAACGGCAGTTCGGTCTCCGAGCGCCAGCAGTTTGTCGGCGAATTGACGGGGGTACGCCGTGACCGACTGGCCGAGGTCAAGGTGAAGAACCGCTTCGGGCTGGGCGACCACCTGGAATTGATGACCCCCAGGGGCAACTTTCATTTCGATCTGCATGAACTGCGCAATGGCAGCGGCGGCGCGATTGCAGTGGCGCCGGGAGATGGGCATACGGTGTACCTGCCGATTCCGGATCAGGTCGATCTGCGCTTCGGCTTGTTGATGCGCGATATTCAGGTCAGTTCGTAGGGTTGTGCTGCCCGGGCCGGCCTCTTCGCCGGCCTGCCAGCTCCCACCGGGGATGGGGGGAGCCGGCTGGCCGACGATGCCTTCAGATCCGGAACTGCCCCACCAGCTTGCCCAACCGCTGCCCCAGCTCGGCCAGGCTGCGGGAGGTCTGGGCCCCCCGCTGGGTTTCATCGGCCACGCTGTCCACCGCCGTGGCGATCTGGTGCACGCTGCGGTTGATCTCCTCGGCCACCGCCGTCTGTTCCTCGGCGGCGCTGGCGATCTGCGCGTTCATCGCATTGATGGTGCCGATCAACTGCGCCATGGTATCCAGCGAAGCCCCCGCTTCGTTGGCCCGTACCGAGGTGCCGTCGCCGGCCTCGCTGGAACGACGCATGGCCTCGACCGCCAACTGCGTGCCCGACTGCAGGCGATCGATCATCCCCTGGATTTCCTGGGTGCTCTGCTGGGTCCGGCTGGCGAGCGCGCGGACCTCGTCGGCGACCACCGCGAAACCACGCCCGGCTTCACCGGCCCGGGCCGCCTCGATGGCCGCGTTGAGCGCCAGCAGGTTGGTCTGCTCGGCAATCGAACGGATCACCCCCAGCACGCTGACAATCGACGTCACGTCCTGCTGCAGGCTGTCCAGGGACGTACCACTGCTGCGGATATCATTCACCAGCGCGTGGATCTGCTGGATGCTGCCATCCACCACGCGCTTGGCGGTCTGGCCTTCGGCATCGGTCTGCTGGGCCGCGACCGCCGCGCCCTGGGCACTGCGCGCGACTTCCTGGGCGGCTGACGACATCTGGTTGATCGCCGTGGCGACCTGATCGGTTTCGTGGCGCTGGCGCTCCATCGCCTGTTCCGAGCGGTTGGCCTGCTCGGAGACCTGGCCGACCAGTCCGGTCAACTGGCCGGTCATCTCGGTGATCTGCCGGACCAGGCTGTGGATCTTGTCGACAAAGCGGTTGAACGAGCCGGCCAGTTGCCCCAGTTCGTCCTGGCTGGTGATCGCCAGGCGGTGCGTGAGGTCACCCTCGCCGGCGGCGATATCGTCGAGGTTGGCCTTCATCAGGATCAGCGGCCGCAGAATGGTATTGGCGACGATCATCCCGACCACGGCAATCACCAGCAGTACCAGCACGGCAATCCCGACAATGCTCAGCACCACGCCTTCCATGCGCTCGTTGACCTTGCCCTGGACCACCGCGACCTGGGCTTCGATGCCATCGAGGTTGACCGAGGAGCCGATGGCCATGTCCCACTTGGCCAGGTATTCGGTGTATCCGAGCTTGGGCACCAGCACCGTTTCGTTGCCCGGCAATGGCGAGCTGTATTGCAGGTAGTGGGTTCCGTCCTTGGCGACCTGCACCAGGTCACGATTCACATAGACGCCGTTGGGGTCGCGGGCATCCTTGAAGCTCTTGCCAAGGCCTTCCGGACTGTTGCTCTTGAACAGCCGGACGATCTGCGAATCGTAGCCGAAGAAGTAACCGTCCTTGCCGTACTTGATGCTCGACAACAGTTTGATCACCTGGTCACGGGACGCCTGGTCCCCCGGCGCGGCGGCATCGTAGAGCGGCTTGATCGCCGTCATGGCCACCGCCACGTAGCTCTGCAAGGTGGCCTTGGCCTCGGAGATCAGTCGCTCGCGGGTTTCCTCGACTTCGTTGCGGGCCTGGTTCCGCAGGATCAGCACCGTGGTCAGGCTGATCACGACCGCGAACAGCAGGACCGGCAATACCGCGAGGGACAGGACTTTGGCCTTCAGGCTCAGGCGCATGGTGGTGTTCTCTTATTGTCGGCAGGTAAGGGGTTAACGGCCCCGCCGGCGGAAAGTTGAGGACCATCGACGCCCGTGGAAACCGCACAAACCGTGGGGGCGATGGCTGCGGCCGGCATGAAATCGACCGTCAACGACGTATTGTCGATTTCAATCGACAATCGTTCGATGGGATAAAACCCGCCTTTTCCTGACACAGGTCATTGTTTTTTATTTGTTCGTTCAAATAAAGAAAAAACCGATCATGCCGTTAAACTTCCAAACCTCTGCAGTTCAAGATTAAGGACGTCTTTCATGTCGCTCAGACAACTTTCCATCCAATGGAAAATCACCCTGCTCGCCGGACTCAGCCTGCTGGGGGTCGTCACCCTGCTGGTCGGCCTTTCACTCTATCGTATGGAGCACAGCTCGGAGCTGGTCAAGGCATCGAGCATGGAAATGCTCAACGAGGCCGCCCAGGCGCGCATCGAGGCCCAGGGTGAAGTCCAGGCGCTGATCATTCGTCGGCAGTTCATGGATGCCTACCAGTACGGCAACGGCTTTGCCCGCCAGGTGCTGTTCCTGCGCGAACAGGCACAGAAGCGCTTTCTCGATGCCTTCGATCTGCGCGAAGACCTGACCCGCCAGGTCAAGGCCGCACTCCAGGCCAACCCGGACCTGCTCGGCCTGTCCCTGGTCTTCGAAGCCAACGCACTGGACAGCAAGGACGAGCTGTTCGCCGGCCAGAAGGAACTGGGCAGCAACGACAAGGGCCGCTTTGCCCTCTACTGGTCGCAACCGACCCCGGGCCAGTTGACCTCCATGTCGCTGCCGGAAAGCGATATGAGCGACACCAGCACCGGCCCCAGCGGCGAGCCGAACAACGCCTGGTTCACCTGCCCGCGCAGCACCCTCAAGCCCTGCGTGATCGAGCCCTACTTCTACGAGATCGATGGCCACAATGTGCTGATGACCAGCATCGTGTTTCCGCTGATCGTCGAGGGCAAGGTCATCGCCTCGCTGTCCGTGGATATCAACCTCAACAGCCTGCAAGCGGTCAGCCAGCAGGCGAGCAAGAAGCTCTACGACGGCCAGACCAGCGTCAGTATCCTCAGCCCGGTGGGCCTGCTGGCCGGCTACAGCCCGGATGCCAGCAAACTCAGCCAGCGCCTCGACCAGGTCGACAGCCACAACGGTGCCGCTCTGATCCGCCAACTGGCCAGCAGCACCGAGACGCAGGTGCTGCGCAATGATGCGCAACTGAAGATTCTCGCGCCGTTCCAGCCGATTCCCGGCGGCAAGCCGTGGGGCGTGTTGCTCGATGTGCCGGAAAAGGTCCTGGTCGGGCCGGCCGAAACCCTGAAGAGCCAGCTCGATGCGCGCAACGCCGCCGGCACCCTGATCGAGCTGGGCCTGGGCCTGCTCGGTGCCGTGATCGGACTGTTGCTGGTCTGGCTGATGGCCCGCAGCGTGACCCGACCGATTCTCGGCGTGGCGCGCATGCTCGAAGACATCGCCAGCGGCGAAGGCGACCTGACCCGCCGCCTGCATTACGACAAGAAGGACGAACTGGGCCAACTGGCTGGCTGGTTCAACCGTTTCCTCGACAAACTGCAGCCGGTGATTGCCGACGTCAAGCGGTCGGTCCAGGACGCCCGCGGTACTGCCGACCAGTCGGCGTCCATCGCGACCGAAACCAGCGCCGGCATGGAACAGCAGTACCGCCAGGTCGACCAGGTCGCCACCGCCTCCCACGAAATGAGCGCCACCGCCCAGGATGTCGCCCGTAGCGCGGCCCAGGCCGCCCAGGCCGCGCGCGATGCCGACCAGGCGACCCGCCAGGGGCTGACCGTGATCGATCGCACCACCGCGAGCATCGGTCACCTGGCCGCCGACATGAGCGACGCCATGGGCCAGGTCGAAGGGCTGGCAGCCAACAGCGAGAAGATCGGCTCCGTACTGGAGGTCATTCGGGCGATTGCCGAGCAGACCAATCTGCTGGCACTCAACGCCGCCATCGAAGCTGCCCGAGCTGGTGAGGCCGGGCGTGGTTTCGCCGTGGTCGCCGATGAAGTGCGCAACCTCGCGCGGCGCACCCAGGAGTCAGTGGAGGAAACCCGCCAGGTCATCGAAGAGTTGCAGACCGGTACCCGCGAAGTGGTGACTTCCATGGGCAACAGTCACCGCCAGGCCCAGGGCAGTGTCGAGCAGGTCAGCCAGGCCGTGACGGCGTTGCGGCAGATCGGCGACGCGGTGACGGTGATCACCGACATGAACCTGCAGATTGCCAGTGCGGCGGAAGAACAGAGCGCGGTGGCCGAGGAGATCAACAACAACGTGGCGACCATCCGCGATGTCACCGAATCGCTGTCCGGCCAGGCCAATGAATCGGCACGGGTCAGTCAGTCGCTGAACCAGTTGGCCAACCAGCAACAGGGACTGATGGATCAGTTCCGGGTGTAAGGTTTCGCGCGCAGGGGCTTCAGCTTCTGCGCGGCAGCTCGATCGTCACCAGCAGCCCGCCCAGCGGGCTGCCCGACAAGGCCATCTGCGCCCCCCAGGCGTCGACGATATCGCGCACGATGCCCAATCCCAGCCCATGCCCGATGGTCTGTTCATCCAGCCGCGCCCCCCGGCTGAACACCTCGTCCCGGCTCTGCTCGGGAATCCCCGGACCGTCATCCTCGACACTCAGGCGATAGCCTCCCGCCGTCTCGACGATACCCAGGCGTACCTCGGCATCGGCCCACTTGCAGGCGTTGTCCAGCAGGTTGCCCAGCAGTTCGAGCAGATCTTCCCGATCCCAGGGCAGTTGCAGGCTGGGGGGTGAGCTGTGGCTCAACAGCAGGTGCTCGCCGTGGATCATCCTCAGGGTCGAGAGCAACCCGGGCAGTTCCGCATCGCAATCGAAGGGCACGCCCGGCAGCGCCTCGCCGGCGAGACGGGCACGGTTCAATTCACGGCTCAGGCGCTGCTCGATCTGCTCCAGCTGTTCGCGCAACACCTTGCGCAAGGCCGGCTGGCCCTCCAACTGGGCGCTCGACGCCAGGCTGAGCAGCACCGCCAGCGGGGTTTTCAGGGCATGGCCGAGGTTGCCCAGGGCATTGCGTGAACGCTTGAGGCTGTCCTCGGTATGGGCCAACAGATGGTTGATCTGCGCCACCAGGGGTTCAAGCTCCAGCGGCACCCGGGTTTCCAGTTGCGAGCGCTGTCCCTGCTGCAATTGCGCGATCTGTTCCCGGGCATTTTCCAGGGGGCGCAAGGCCCGGCGAACGGTAACCCGTTGCAGCAACAGGATCACGATCAGCGCCGCGAGTCCGATCCCCAGGCCGATGCGCTGCATCAGCTGGAAGCTTTCCCGCACCGGTGTGTAGTCCTGGGCCACGCTGATACTGATCGACTGCCCCAGGCGCCGGTAGTCCGAACGCAGTACCAGCAGCATCTGCCCCTCGGGTCCCAGTTGCAGGTTGGCATGCAGGCCCGGTTGCGCCGGGACCGGCAGGTCCTGGTCCCAGAGCGAGCGGGAACGCCAGTGATGGTCGGCGAAGTCGATCCGGAAGTAATGCCCGGAGAACGGTCGCTGATAGGCCGGGGACAACCGCCGCTCATCCAGTTGCAGCCCCTGGGGGCCACGTACCAGGGCGACCAGCAGGTTCTCGCTGTCGGCGTGCAGGCCATCCTCCAGATAGCGCTGCAGGCCCAGTTCGAACAGCCACAGGCTGGTTTGCGCAACGATCAGGCCGACCACCAGCAGTACGCTGACCAGGCCCAGGCTCAGACGCCGCTGGATCGACCTCACCCGGCGGTTCCGCCGAATCGGTAACCCTGGCCGCGGCGGGTCTCGATCACCGCGCGGCCGAGCTTGCGGCGCAGGTGATTGACATGCACCTCCAGCACATTCGAATCACGCTCGGTTTCACCGTTGTAGAGATGTTCGGCCAGATGTCCCTTGGAAAGAATCTGCTCCGGGTGCAGCATGAAATAACGCAACAGGCGGAACTCGGCCGCGGTCAGCTGGATCTCCGCACCATCGCGGCTGACGCACTGGCGGCCTTCATCCAGATGCAGCCCCGCGGCCTTCAGGGTCGGCTGGTTGGGTTGGCCGTGGGCACGACGCAGCAATGACTGCACCCGCAGTTGCAGTTCTTCCGGATGGAAAGGCTTGGTCAGGTAGTCATCGGCACCGGCCTTGAGTCCCTCGATGCGTTCGGCCCAGGAGTCCCGTGCGGTCAGGATCAGCACCGGCACCGTCAGGCCACCGGTCCGCCATTGCCGCAGGACCTCCAGGCCCGGCAAGCCCGGCAGCCCGAGATCGAGGATGACCAGGTCATAGGGTTCCGTCGCCCCCTGATACGCCGCATCACGCCCATCGGCCAGCCAATCGACGGCGTAGCCCTGGCGTGCAAGGCCGGCCAGCAGCTCATCGGCCAGGGGCACGTTATCTTCCACCAGCAGCAGCCGCATCAGTTGTCCTCCTCGTCTTTCAATAAGTCACCATTGCTGGCGTCCAGCTTGAGTTCCCGGACCACACCGGCCTGGGTCAGCAATTCGACCTCGTAGACATAGAGGCCATGCTTGCTCTCCAGTTCAGCCTCCAGCAGCTTCGCCCCGGGGTAATGCCCCATGGCCTGTTGCAGCAGGCGCTCGAGCGGCAGGATCACCCCCTGCTGACGCAGATGCAGGGCTTCGTCCTGGTCCAGATCCCTGGCCGATGCCAGGGAGCAGAGGGTGGCCAGCGCCAGCAGAGCGCAGGCGCGCAAATTGAAAATCATTACCTGTCCTGATGGTCCTTGAGAACCTGACCGCTGATGGCGTCCAATTCAATCTCCCACTCAATTCCCTGAGCATCGCGCAGTTCTACCTGATAAATGTAGTGACCGTATTTCTCGTCCAGTTCGGTATCGCCCAGCACAGCGCCGGGGTGCCGGGCCAAGGCAACGGCCGTCAGTCGATCAAGAGGCTGGATTGTACCTGCCGCTTGCAGTTTCGCCGCTTCGTCACTGGCAATATCACGACCCGATACATTACAGGTGGTGACTGCCACAGCAAAAAAGGCCAAGGCAGCGCCCAGGGCTTTCATCATAGGTCTCCATGGCAAATGGCCAGTTATGCCCGTCACGGTAACCGCCCCAACTTAAGCGAAGCTGAATTTCCCCGGCGGTCATCTATCCATCCCTATTCACAAGCCCGCTCTTTTCCCGACGCCGACAGCCATTCGCGGCAACCTTCCCTATAATTCGCCGACCCAGAGAACGAGGGCTGTATGACTGCGATTCACATCAAATTCCCCGCGCTGACCCTCAAGGCCGGCAAGCGTGCATTCCAACGCATCCGTGAAGGCGGCCTGAAGGCCGCCGACGTCGGCACGCTGCCGGGCGCGGCAGGCGGACCGAAAGCCCTGGGCATCCAGGGCCTGGACCTGGCGCTGTTCGGTGAATGGCTGCCGGCGAGCCCACGGGAGCGCTCATTGATCGGCGCCTCGATCGGTGCCTGGCGGTTTGCCAGCGCCTGCCTGCCGAATGCCGCGCAAGGCATCGAGCGCCTGGGGCAGCTGTACAACGAACAGAGCTTCGCCAAGGGCGTGACCATGGCCGAGGTCAGCCAGAGCTGCCAGCGCATGCTGCACGACCTGCTCGATGGCCGGGACGCCTCGATCCTGACGAACGAGCACTATCGCTTGAACGTGGTGATCGTGAAGAGCCATGGCCTGCTGGCGGACGATCATCGGGGCCGCCTCGGCCTCGGATTGTCCTCGGTCATCGCCGACAACCTGGTCGGACGTGGGCGCCTGGCTCGTCACTTCGAGCGGGTGATCCTGCATGACCCACGCCTGTCCCCTCCCCTGCTGCCCCTGAAGGACTTTCCGTCACGCCTGCTGCCACTGGCCTCGGAGAACCTGCGCCAGGGACTGCTGGCCTCCGGCTCGATCCCGATGGTGATGGAAGGTGTACGGGACATCGTCGGCGTCGGCCAGGGCACCTATCGCGATGGCGGCCTGCTCGACTATCACCTTGACCTGCCCTACAGCGGCGAGGACGTGGTGCTCTACCCGCACTTCACGGACAAGGTCATTCCCGGCTGGTTCGACAAGACCCTGCCGTGGCGACGCGGCAACCCGGACCGGCTACAGGATGTCCTGCTGCTGGCCCCTTCGCGCGAATACCTGGCCCGGCTGCCCCACGGCAAGCTGCCGGACCGCAATGATTTCAAGCGCTACATGGGCGATGACAAGGGCCGCCAGGCCTACTGGCGCGAGGCAATGGCGCAGAGCCGGCGCCTGGGTGACGAATTCCTCGAGCTGGCCGATCACGGCAGGCTGGGAGAGCGCCTGCTGGCGCTTTGAGTCGGTCATCGCGCACCGGAGCTGTTAAACTGCCGAGCTGCACTTATCGCTCACGCGATAGCCACCCTTCAGAGCTGACAATACTGTGGAAATCTTCAAAGAGTTTACGTTCGAATCCGCCCACCGCCTGCCTCACGTGCCGGACGGACACAAGTGTGGCCGCCTGCATGGTCACTCCTTCAAGGTGGCGATCCATCTGAGCGGTGAAATCGATCAGCATACCGGCTGGATTCGCGACTTCTCCGAGATCAAGGCGATCTTCAAGCCGTTGTATGAGCGCCTGGACCACAACTACCTGAACGACATCCCCGGCCTGGAAAACCCGACCAGCGAAAACCTGGCGAAGTGGATCTGGCAGGAACTGAAGCCACTGCTGCCAGAACTGTCGGCGATCCGCATCCATGAGACCTGCACCAGCGGATGCATCTATCGCGGGGAGTGAGTCCCGGGCATAAAAAAACCACCTCAGGCAGGTGGTTTTTTTATGCCCGATCACTGCGAGTTTTCCGCGGCGCAAAAACAAAACCCCAACTGCTTTCGCAATTGGGGTTTCGGAATTTAATCTTGACGATGACCTACTCTCACATG
>NZ_JBMOUG010000012.1:0-207689 GCF_049319725.1 Pseudomonas sp. Mn2068
GAATTATAGGCCCATGGAATCTGCCGTCAACCCTTATTTTCATCTTTCTGTCACAAGGGTCAGAAACAGCGCAGAACCAAGTCAGAACACGCAACCCTGTAGAAGCTGGCTTGCCAGCGATGAGGCCAGCAAGCCTTGCAGCGCCCAGAGGGACGCCATCGCCAGCAAGCCGGCTCCTACAGTTTGGGTGTCGCACACAAAATGGGGGGCCGACGACATACCTGTGGGAGCTGGCTTGCCAGCGAAGGCGTCCATACAACGCCTTCGCGGGCAAGTCCGACGCCTACAGGGACCGTGTCGCTGAAGGGGCCGGCTTCTTTGCCACAAGACGGGGAATCCGCCGCGCCAGCGCCGGGATACGCAGCGCCAACAACAACGCACCTATAGAGGCATACACCGTCCACTCCTTCAGGTCTGCCCGCACGATCCACAACATGTGCAGCAACCCCAGGCCGAGAACCACATACACCAGGCGGTGCAGCTTCTTCCAGCGCGCGCCCAGGCGGCGCTGACTATAACGGTTCGACGTCACGGAAAGCGCCAGGAGACAGAGAAAGCCCAAGGTGCCGACAATGATGTAGGGCCGCTTGCGCAACTCGACACCCAACTGCGACCAATCCAGCCCCAGGACAAACACCAGGTAAGCCGCCAGATGCAGCACCACATAGGCGAAACACCACAACCCCAACTGGCGCCGCACCGCGATCCAGCCCGGCCAGCCGCTCAACTTCTGCAACGGTGTCATGCCGAGGGTGATCAGCAACAGGATCAGCGTACCCAGGCCCAGCCGGTCGACCAGCACCTTTCCCGGATCCGGCCCAAGGGCAAAGATCCACGCCTGATACAGCCAGAGCAACGGCCAGATCGCCGCCGCGATAAAGACGCCCACACGCCAGAATGGATATCGCATCAGTAGTTCTTCCGCAGGTCCAGGCCGGTATACAAGGAAGCGACTTCATCCGAGTAGCCGTTGAACATCTGCGTCTCGCGCACATTCGGACTGAACAGACCACTGGGCAACCGACGCTCGCGGGCCTGGGTCCAGCGCGGATGATCGACCGTCGGGTTCACGTTGGCATAAAAGCCGTACTCATCCGAAGCGATGCTCTGCCAGGTGGTTTTCGGCTGTTCCGCCACCAGGCTGATGCGCACGATGGACTTGACGCTCTTGAAGCCGTACTTCCACGGCACCACGAGACGCAACGGCGCGCCGTTCTGATTCGGCAACTCCCGCCCGTACATGCCCACGGCCAGAATCGCCAGCGGGTTCATCGCCTCATCCAGACGCAAGCCCTCGACATAAGGCCAGTCGATCAGGGCAAAACCGGAGCGCTGCCCCGGCATGCTCTTGGGATCCTGCAGGGTTTCAAAGCGAATGTACCTGGCCTTGGAGGTCGGCTCGACCTGCTTGAGCAACGCAGAGATCGGAAAGCCGATCCACGGGATCACCATCGACCAGGCTTCGACACAACGCAGGCGATAGATCCGCTCTTCCAGCTGATAAGGCTTCATGAAGTCTTCGAGGGCATAACGTCCGGGCTTGCCGACTTCGCCGTCGATCACCACCGACCAGGGTTCGGTTTTCAGCGATCCGGCGTTCTGCGCCGGATCGCCCTTGTCGGTCCCGAACTCATAGAAGTTGTTGTAGTGCGTCGCGTCCTTGTACGGGGTGATCGCTTCATCCTTGACCGTCACGGCACCCCAGCGGGTATCCGGCAGCTTGCCGGCAAACCAGGACGGCGCATTCCCTGCTTCCACATCGGCGTAGCGCGCCGCCTCGGCCGCACTGGCCCAACGCGGCAGACTGCCGAGCGCGAGCCCGGCCAGCGAACTGCCGAGCACGGCACGACGGGAAAGATAGAGTGACTCGGGGGTGACTTCCGACTCCTTGGAGTCGGAAGTCCTGGAAAGCTTGATCAGCATGGCAACTCCGCAGTATTGGGCGACTGATGCACCAATAGACTACGGAGTGTAAGGGAAATTACATCACTCGACGCTTTTGTGGCGACGCAGGTGCAGCAGGTACTGGACAGGGCCGGAAGCCGCATAGGCGAGGAAAATCAGCAGCAGGATCCGCGGCGGATCGCTGAACACCACGGCGAACACCAGCACCACGGCCAGGATCGCGACAAACGGCACACGCCCCTTGAGATCCAGCTCCTTGAAGCTGTTGTACTTGATGTTGCTGACCATCAGCATCCCGGCCGCCGCCACCAGCAGGGCCACCAGGAACGACATCTTCGATCCCTGGATACCGTAGTCGCTGAAGGCCCAGACCGTGCCGGCCACCACACCGGCCGCGGCCGGGCTGGCAAGACCGATGAAGTAACGCTTGTCCGCGGTCCCGACCTGGGTGTTGAAGCGCGCCAGGCGCAGGGCCGCACCCGCCACATAGATAAAGGCCACCATCCAGCCGACCTTGCCCATATCGCCCAGCGCCCAGCCGAAGGCCAGCAACGCCGGGGCCACGCCGAACGCGACCATGTCGGACAGCGAGTCATACTCGGCGCCGAAGGCGCTCTGGGTATTGGTCATCCGCGCCACGCGCCCATCCAGCCCGTCGAGGACCATGGCGACGAAGATCGCGATCGCGGAAAACGCGAAATACTTGCTCGCCCCGGCGGGATCCCCCGCACTGGCAGCACTTTGCGCACTCATCGCACTGATGATCGCGTAGAAACCGGCGAACAGGTTCGCGGTGGTGAACAGATTCGGCAGCAGATAGATACCACGATGCCGGACTTTACGGCCTTCGGCGTCATGTCCTTCTTCGACATGCTCATCGATCGGCAGCAGGCTTTCGGCGTCAGGAGCCTGGTTCGGCTCTTCGGGACGTTCGCTCATGGACAGTACCTTGCAACGGTGAAAAAAATTCGACAGAGGTTCGCGGCCGGGGTTCGACCGCAAAACGATCCAGCTTTATACCAGAAGCGGCCCCCTAAACGAAAAAACGCGGCCGAGGCCGCGTTTTTCCAGACAGGCCCTGAACTCAGTTCTTGGCTTTGTCGACGATCTTGTTCGCACCGATCCAAGGCATCATCGAGCGCAGTTGCTCACCGATGATCTCGATACCGTGGGCAGCGTTGTTACGACGCTTGGCGGTCATCGATGGGTAGCCGGTAGCACCTTCGCTGATGAACATCTTCGCGTATTCGCCGTCCTGGATGCGCTTCAGAGCGTTGCGCATGGCCTGGCGGGATTCGGCGTTGATGACTTCAGGGCCGGTCACGTACTCGCCGTATTCGGCGTTGTTGGAGATCGAGTAGTTCATGTTGGCGATACCGCCTTCGTACATGAGGTCAACGATCAGCTTCAGTTCGTGCAGGCATTCGAAGTAGGCCATTTCCGGCGCGTAGCCAGCTTCAACCAGAGTTTCGAAACCGGCTTTCACCAGCTCGACGGTACCGCCGCACAGAACGGCCTGTTCGCCGAACAGGTCGGTTTCGGTCTCGTCCTTGAAGGTGGTTTCGATGATGCCGGTACGACCGCCACCCACGCCGGCGGCGTAGGACAGTGCAACGTTCTTGGCGTTGCCCGAGGCGTCCTGGTAGATCGCGATCAGGTCAGGGATACCACCGCCCTTGACGAATTCGGAACGCACGGTGTGGCCTGGAGCCTTCGGCGCGATCATGATCACGTCGAGGTCGGCGCGCGGCACAACCTGGTTGTAGTGGATCGCGAAGCCGTGGGAGAAGGCCAGGGTGGCGCCTTTCTTGATGTTCGGCTCGATTTCGTTCTTGTACAGCGCGGACTGGAACTCGTCCGGAGTCAGGATCATGACCAGGTCGGCGGCAGCAACGGCGGAAGCGACGTCGGTCACTTTCAGGCCGTGGGCTTCTGCCTTGGCAACAGTCGCCGAACCCTTGCGCAGGCCGACGGTAACGTCGACACCGGAATCCTTCAGGTTGCAAGCTTGTGCGTGGCCCTGGGAGCCGTAACCGATAATCGCGACTTTCTTGCCCTGGATGATCGACAGGTCACAGTCTTTATCGTAGAAAACCTTCATGAAATACCCCTTTATATCCAGGCCATCAGGCCATTCGCTAAATTAAGTTAGATGCTCAGTACTTTGTCGCCACGGGCAATCCCGGTGACGCCACTACGCACGGTTTCCAGAATCGAGGCCGTCCCGATCGACTGGATGAAGCTGTCCAGCTTGTCGCTTGTACCGGTCAATTGCACGGTATAAACGCTGGCGCTCACATCAACGATCTGCCCGCGGTAAATATCGGTAGTCCGTTTTATCTCGGCGCGCTGGGCGCCAGTGGCCTTGACCTTGACCAGCATCAGTTCGCGCTCGATGTGAGCACTTTCCGACAGGTCGACCAGCTTGACCACTTCGATCAGTTTGTTCAGGTTCTTGGTGATCTGCTCGATGACTTCATCATGCCCCACGGTGGTCAGCGTCAGACGCGACAGGGTCGGGTCTTCGGTCGGGGCCACGGTCAGGCTTTCGATGTTGTAGTTGCGTTGCGAAAACAGACCAACCACACGAGACAGAGCGCCAGGTTCGTTTTCCAGAAGCAGGGAAATGATATGCCGCATGTTAGGTACGCTCCGTCTTGCTCAGCCACATATCGCGCATGGAGCCGTCTTTGATCTGCATCGGGTAGACGTGCTCGCTGGTATCGACCTGGATATCGAGGAACACCAGGCGATCCTTCATGGCGAACGCTTCTTCCATCTTCGGCTTCAAGTCTTTCAGATCCGTGATACGGATTCCGACGTGACCATAGGCCTCGACCAGCTTGACGAAGTCAGGCAGCGATTCCATGTACGAGTGCGAGTGACGGCTGCCGTAGCTCATGTCTTGCCACTGACGAACCATGCCGAGCACACCGTTGTTCAGGCTGACGATCTTCACCGGCAGACCGTACTGCAGGCAGGTCGACAGTTCCTGGATGTTCATCTGGATACTGCCTTCGCCGGTGACGCAGGCGACATCCACATCCGGGAAGCTCAACTTCACGCCCATGGCCGCCGGGAAACCGAAGCCCATGGTGCCCAGGCCGCCGGAGTTGATCCAGCGATTGGGCTTGTTGAACTTGTAGTACTGCGCCGCGAACATCTGGTGCTGGCCCACGTCGGAGGTCACGAAGGCATCGCCCTTGGTCACTTCGCACAGGGTTTCGATCACCGTCTGCGGCTTGATAATGCTGCCGTCGCCCTTGTCATAAGGGAACAGGCCACGGTCACCGCGCCATTCGTCGATCTGCTTCCACCAGCTGGCGACCGACTCCTTGTTCGGAGTCTCGCCGATTTCCTTGAGGGCCGCGACCATCTCGGTCAGCACGCTCTCCACCGGACCCACGATAGGCACGTCTGCCTTGATGGTCTTGGAGATCGATGCCGGATCGATGTCGATATGGATGATCTTGGCGTTCGGGCAGAACTTCGGTGCACCGTTGATGACACGGTCGTCGAAGCGCGCACCGACGGCCAGGATCACATCGGCGTGGTGCATGGCCAGGTTGGCGGTGTAGCTGCCGTGCATGCCGAGCATGCCGACGAACTGACGGTCGGTGCCAGGGTAGGCGCCGAGCCCCATCAGGGTGTTGGTCACCGGCAGGTTGAGCAGCTTGGCCAGTTCGGTCAAGGGTGCGGAACCGCCGCCGAGGATCACGCCGCCGCCCGAGTAGAGCACCGGACGCTTGGCGGCCAGGAGCATTTCGGCCGCCTTGCGGATCTGGCCGGAGTGACCGCGTACAGCCGGGCTGTAGGAACGCAGCTTGGCTTTTTTCGGGAAGATGTATTCGAACTTCTCGGCCGGGTTGGTCATGTCTTTCGGGATATCGACAACGACAGGACCAGGGCGGCCGGACTGCGCCAGGTAGAACGCCTTCTTCATGACTTCCGGGATTTCCGAGGCGTGCTTGATCATGAAGCTGTGCTTCACGATCGGCCGGGAGATACCGATCATGTCGGTTTCCTGGAACGCATCGGTACCGACCAGGGTGCTTGGCACCTGACCGGAGATGATCACCATCGGAATGGAGTCCATGTACGCCGTGGCGATACCAGTGATGGCGTTGGTTGCGCCGGGACCGGAAGTCACCAGCACCACGCCGGCCTTGCCGGTGGCACGGGCATAGCCGTCAGCCATATGGGTAGCGGCCTGCTCGTGACGAACCAGGATGTGGGTCACTTCCGGTTCTTTGAACAGGGCATCGTAGACATGAAGAAGAGCACCACCCGGGTACCCGTAGATATATTTGACGCCTTCGTCACGCAAAAAGCGGACGAGCATCTCACCGCCAGATAAAAGCTCCACGTTGTTCACCTCTAAAACGCCAGAATACCGTCCACAAACGCTGGAGACGGGTCTTAATAGGTTTACTTCTCGGCAGAGCATGAGCGACGGTGGTCGCCGACTACGTCAGCACTGACTGAGCAAGTATTGGGAGTGCCCCAAGTGTTGCGGGGGTTTCCCACCCAGCGCGAGGTAACGCGTTGCGGGTGTAACAGGTCGGCGCGGATGTGCGCCTCATGATCTGCCGAGTGGGTCTGCTTCTGGCAGTCCCTCTACAGCGGACTTTGGATTGTTCTGATTCGCCTCGCTCAAGTCAAGTCATCTGTGCGCTTTCTTCGAACTAAGCGCATGAGAAAGCAGAAGAAAACCTTTCCTGAAGGAATGTGCTAGGTTGCTGATTGAACCGCCTGAGAAGGAAACCTGATGCGTACGAGCATTCTCATAGGCAGCCTGCTGTTTGCCGTGAGCCCCCTGTGCCTGGCCGCCCCGATCTACAAATGGGTCGATGCCCAGGGCGTCACTCATTTCGACGCCCAGCCACCACCGGGACAGACAGCGACCGTGGTCACGCCGGCAATCGGTACGCCACCCCCGCCACCGCCCAGGCCCGAGGTCCAGGCCAGCACACCGGTGGGCGATCAGAAAGCCGTGGATGCCAAGGTCAGGAAACAGGTGGCCGAGCGAGACGCCACGCTCAAGGTGTTCTGCGACAAGGCGCGGACCAATCTGGCGCAATTGCAGAACGATCCGCGGGTGCGCGAGGAAGTGAACGGAGAACTGCGGCGCCTGACCGAGGAAGAACGGCAGACCCGGCTGCTTGAAACGCGCAAGGCGATTGAAGAGAACTGTTCCTGAGTCTTGTGGCGAGGGGCAAGCCTCCTCGCCACATCCACGCGCTCAGGCTCAGCGCGACTCGCTGATCAATTGATCGAACTGCGCCAGCAGCGCCTGCAACGTCCTGCCCTGCCCCGGACGCTGGGCGTAGACCATTTCGGCCATGGCCAGGATGCCCGAGGCAGCCGGCAGCGGCAGATCCTGTTCGAGGATGCTCTTCATCCTCGGCAGGAAGATCCATTGCAACCATTGCTCGAACTCCAGCGTGTCGACGCTGAAAGGCTCGACGCTGGCCAGCGCCTGCGCACTGGGCGGCTCCTCGTCCCACCAGCCCTGGATACGCAGTTCACGCTCGATCAGCAACAACTGGTCGGCAATCAACAGGAAACGATCATCCATCAGAGGCTGACCTTGGCCTTCTGCCGCGCCAATGCCGCACCGGCCGCATCACCCTGCTTTTCCCGTGCCTGGGCAATCAGGCCCCAGAGACTGGCTTGCAGATCCGGACGGCCATTGGCAAAGCTCAGGCCGCGACGGGCCAACTGCTCGGCTTGCGGGGCATCGCCCTGGGCCATGCGGACCTGCGCCAGGCGATAGAGCACCTGCGGTTCACGCGGCGCGACGCGCTGGGCACGCTCCAGGCTCGACGAGGCACCGTTGAGGTCACCGCTGGACTGTTGCTGCTGAGCCGTGGTCAGCAGCGCCAGGACCGGGCCATCCAGTTGCTCGTCCGCCGACAGGCCGCCGGCATTGCCCGAAGGCACGCCGCTGGGCGCTACCTGGCTCGGCATGGTGTAGCCGCCCTGGTTGATCGACGACGTCTGGATCGGCGCACTGTCCACCGGACCCGGGGTAATCGGCCCGGACGTGGAAGGACCCGGTGTCCAGGGCTCGCTGCTGATCGGCGCGGAAGTCGCCGCGCCACCGCCCGGAACCATCACCACCACGCCGGAATCCTGCGGAACGGCCTGGGCCTGGTTCGGCACGGCGCGCTTGATGGTGGTCTGGCGGAAACCGCCGGTGGCGGATATCCGATCGTTGTTGGACACGGCTGTCCCGGAATCGACTACCGGGATCGAACCATGGGGCACGCTCGAGCAACCGTTGAGCAAAGCCAGAGCCGTAAAAGCTGGAAACCACCACTTGTTCACTTCAAACCCTCTTCGCTTAATTCAACCAGCCCTTGACCCAATCCATCACTTCGGTGGCAGGCGCGGGCGCCGCGCCACCGCAAGCCGTACCTGGCGCAGGTTCACTGCCGCGAATATACGGCATCTGCACCGCGCCCGGGCAATTGGCATCTGAGCCCTGCCCGGTATGCGGATCGATCCAGGCCTGAACAATATTATCCGGTTGTGGCATGTCCAGCGGCAGCGGATCGGCTTTCTTCATGAAACTGGTCCAGACCTGCAAGGCCCCGGTCGCACCGGTAAACGGCGTCTTGCCGTTGTCGTCACGGCCCAGCCAGACCACCGCCAGCAGATCCTGGCTGAAACCGGAGAACCAGCTGTCACGGGAGTCGTTACTGGTGCCGGACTTACCCGCCAATGTCAGGGTCTTGGGCAGGACATTGTAGGCACTGGCCCCGGTACCCTCGCGCATCACCCGCTGCATCGCCGCCTGGATCAGGTAGATCGAGCCCGCATCGAAGCGCTGCTGGATCTGGAACGGATAACGCTTGAGCGGTTCGCCCTCGGCCGTCAGCACGCTGCGGATACCGCGCATTGGCGTGTTGAAGCCACCGTTGGCGATGGTCTGGTACATGGTCGCCACTTCAATCGGGGTCATGCCGCCGGCGCCCAGCAGTATTGCCGGATAAGCCGGGAACTCACGGGTGATGCCCAGTCGGGCAACCGTCTTGAGCACGTTCGGCACGCCGACTTCCAGGCCGAGGCGCGCCGTCGACAGGTTGTAGGAATGCGCCAGGCCCTGGTACAGGAAAATCGTGCCATGGGAACGACGGTCGAAGTTCTGCGGTTTCCAGACCTGACCATCCGCGCCCTTCACCGAAAACGCTTCGTCCGACAGCCAACTGGTCAGGGTGTACTGGCTCGGTTTCTCCAGCGCGGTCAGATACACCGCCGGCTTGATCAGCGAGCCGATATTGCGCACCGCATCCAGCGCGCGGTTGAAACCGGCGAAACCGGGTTGACGGCTACCGATCATGGCCTGGACTTCACCGGTTTCCGGATTGGTCACCACCATCGCCGCCTCGACATCCTCCGAACCCTTGCGCCCGGCCAGGCGCTTGAAGGTTTCATTGACCGAGGCTTCGGCCTTCATCTGCAGGATCGGGTCGAAGCTGGTGAAAATCCGCAGCCCCTCCTCGGTCAAGTCTTCGTCGCGATAGTCTTCACGCAACTGGCGCTTGACCAGATCGAGGAAGCCGGGGAACGAGCTGTCGGCCAGGCTGCCGCGCTTGGTCACGCCCAGCGGCATCTTCTTCGCCGCCTCGACCTGTTCGACTGGTACCACGCCCTGCTGCGCCAGCAGATCGAGCACCAGGTTACGCCGTTCGAGGGCACGATCCGGGTAACGTCGTGGGTTGTAGTAGGACGGGCCCTTGACCATGCCCACCAGCAACGCGACCTGGTGCAGCTTCAATTCGGACAACGGCTGGCTGAAGAAGAACTGGCTCGCCAGGCCGAAACCGTGCACGGCGCGCTGACCGTCCTGACCGATAAAGACCTCGTTGAGATAAGCCTCGAGGATCTCCTTCTTGTCGTAATGCAGTTCCAGCAGCAAGGCCATCATGGCCTCGGTGAGCTTGCGGCTCAGGCTGCGTTCGTTGGTCAGGAAGAAGTTCTTCACCAACTGCTGGGTCAAGGTACTGCCGCCCTGGCGCATCTGGCCGGCCGAGGTATTGACCCAGATCGCCCGGGCAATCGACTTCGGCGAGACGCCGAAGTGATGATAGAAATCCCGATCCTCGACGGTCACCAGGGTATCGAGCAGATACGGCGGCACCTGATCGATCTTGATCAGGATCCGGTCCTCGAGGTTTTTCGGGTACAGGCCGCCGATCAGCAGTGGCTCAAGACGCACCACCGAGAGCTTCGAGCCGTTGAGCGCCGACAACTCGGCGACATAGTCGCCGGAGAACCGCACGCGCACCGGCTGCGCCGCTTCCATGCCCTCGTAGAACTGGAAGCCGCGGGTATTCAGGTCGACCGTGTTGCCATTGACCGCCGCCGCGCCCGGACCGTTGATCACCGCTTCACGGCGATAGCCCAGGGCATCGAGTTCGGTGAGGAAGTCTTCCTTGCTCAGCTTCTGGCCGACGAACAGCTCCAGCGGCCGGGCATAGACCTTGGCCGGGATGGTCCAGCGCTTGCCGGAGAACTTCTCCTGCACCACGGCATCGAGGTAGACGGCGAAGCCGGCCAGCACCACGAGGCCGACCAGACTGAGCTTGAGCGCCCAGCCGAGCCAGGGACGAAGGCCGCCGGACGGAGGTTTGGGTTTGGAACGAGGGGATCGGGTACGAGTCATGGGCGCGGATTATACGCACTTTATTCATGATCAACATGCACGCTCCGGCGGTTTGCAGCACCCGCCCGAGCAGCCATAATGGCGCCCTCGAATTTTCCGACCTCTGAAGGATCGCCCGTGAGCCAGTCCCTGATCGCCGCCCTGCAAAATCCGGCCCTCTACCCCCATCCGGTAGATGGGTTCCAGCTCATCGAGACCCATATTTCCTGGGTTCTGCTCACCGGTTCCTATGCCTACAAGATCAAGAAGCCGGTCAACTTCGGCTTTCTCGACTTCACCGAGCTGTCTGGCCGCGAGCACTTCTGCAATGAAGAACTGCGCCTCAACCAGCGCCTGACCGACGACCTGTACCTGGAAGTCCTGCCGATCACCGGCACGGTCGACGCCCCGCAACTGGGCGGCGACGGCCCGGCCATCGAATACGTGCTGAAAATGCGCCAGTTCCCGCAAAGCCAGCTGCTCAGCACCTTGCAGGCCAATGGTGAACTGACCGCCCAGCATATCGACGAGATGGCGCAGCAGATCGCCCGTTTCCACCAGACCGCTCCCGAAGTGCCGAAAGAGCACTACCAGGGCACTCCGGAAGCGGTCATGGACCCGGTCCGACAGAACTTCGAACAGATTCGCCCGTTCCTGCAGGACAAGGCCGACCTGCTGCAACTCGACGCCCTGCAAGCCTGGGCCGAGACCAGCTTCGAGCGCCTCAAGCCGCTGTTCGCCCAGCGCAAGGCCGCAGGCTTCACCCGTGAATGCCATGGCGATATCCACCTGGGCAACGCCACCGTCATCGACGGCAAGGTAGTGATCTTCGACTGCATCGAGTTCAACGAACCGTTCCGTTTCACCGACGTCTACGCCGACACCGGTTTCCTCGCCATGGACCTGGAAGACCGCGGCCTCAAGAGCCTGGCCCGACGTTTTGTCAGCCAGTACCTGGAACTGACCGGCGACTACCAGGGCCTGGAAGTGCTGAACTTCTACAAGGCCTACCGTGCCCTGGTCCGCGCCAAGGTCGCGCTGTTCAGCATGCCGGCCGACGCCACCGCCGTACAACGGGCGACCACCCTGCGCCAGTACCGCAACTATGCCAACCTGGCGGAAAGCTACAGCACCATCCCCTCGCGCTTCCTGGCCATTACCCATGGCGTGTCCGCGGTCGGCAAGAGCCACGTGGCCATGCGCATGGTCGAGGCCCTGGGCGCGGTCCGCCTGCGTTCCGATGTCGAGCGCAAGCGCCTGTTCGGCGAGCAACAGGGCACCCAGGCGGTCGGCGACGGTATCTACAGCCAGGACGCCAGCGCACGGACCTATCAGCGCCTGCATGAAATCGCCGACATCATCCTGCGCGCCGGTTTCCCGGTGGTGATCGATGCCACCTACCTCAAGCGCGAACAGCGCGACGCCGCCGCCAAGGTTGCCGAAGCCACCGGCGCCCCCTGCCTGATCCTCGATTGCGACGCGCCCCAGGCCGTCATCGAAAGCTGGCTGGCCCAGCGCCAGGCCGACGCCCTCGACCCTTCCGATGCGACCCTGGAAGTCATCGCCACCCAACAGGCCAACCGCGAAGCCCTGGGAGCCGATGAAATCCTGCGGACCAAACGCGTGCAGACCAACGAGAGCGGCAGCCTCGACACCCTGATCGCGCAGATTCGCCTGCGCCTGCCAGGTCTGTAAAAAACTATTTCAGCCGTGAAGCGGCAATTGCTTCACGGCTGAAACATAGTGGCATTATACTGGCGTCATAAATCCAACAGGAGACGTTCCATGAGCCACCCCAAGCTTCTCGACTCCGCCTTGTTCGCCTTGCTGCACAAGGATGACATTGCCGGCTTCAATAAAGCCCGTCCCAAGGACGGCCCGATCGACATGCGTGGTGGCGACTTCCGCGGTCTCGACCTGCGTGAACTGAACGCCGACGGGGTCGACTTCACCGACGCCTACTTCCGTTCCGCCGACCTGCGCGGCGTGGACTTCCAGAACGCCATACTGGAAGGCGCCAGCGTCGCCCACGCGCAGATCTCCGGTGCCTACTTTCCGCCACGACTGAAAGCGGCCGAGATCCTCATGTCCGTGCAGTTCGGCACGCGTCTGCGCTACGACCCGGAGTAACCGCTCCGGCTTGAGGTAGCGGCTGCAAACGCTGAAGTCCGGTACCGATTGCCGCCCAGGACAGCGGCAGGCATGGCTTTTCCCCTTCTCCCGACTGGCTCGAAAGTGCCAGGCCCGCGCAGCCCGTGACTTGGGCTTAGAAGCTTTTGCGCACAAGCCGACCAAAGAACCACGCTTTTCCTACTGACCGCTACACTCTTTTCAGGCTTGCCTACTCTCGTCAACGCAGCGTTCGGCCATCGCAAGGAGGCTTGATGAACGATGAACTGCAACACCTGAAGAACCTTGGCAAGACGTCGGCGCAATGGCTGCACGCTGTGGGTATCCACAGCGCATCGGATTTGCGTCGATTAGGGGCAGTGGATGCCTATCGTGCAGTAAGAACCCGCGGATTCAGAGCCTCGAAAGTGCTGTTGTACGCCATCGAGGGCGCGCTGATGGACATTCACTGGAATGACATCCCGCTGGAGCGCAAAGAAGCCTTGAATAAACAACTGGAAGCGATATCGTCACGGCATAAAAATTGATTGTGCAGGTTTGTCATGTATCTACTCGGGGAGCAACCGGCGTACGCCGATGAATTGATCAATCGGCTGCAGAGCATTCCCGCTCGACTGCTTGAAGGTCTGCCGCCCTGCGGCGCGGCCATCGAGTTCGAACAGACCCAGGACCTCTCATCCCGGCTGGCCGACGATCAACTCTTTCTGATCGATAGCGGCCTGCTGCATGCGCGTGTCGACGAGCGTCCGCTGTTCTACCTGCAGGAAGGCGACCTGGTGGGTTTGCGCCAGGGCATCGACTGGCCGCGCTGCCTGCTGAGCAGTGATGGCCCGCTGCGCCTGCTGCCGTATCGGCGCCGCGAAGTGTTCCAGCATATCTATGCCGATGAAGCCCGCAGCGAACTGCTGCTGCGCTATCTCGTGGGCCAGACCGCCCTCCTGTCGGACGCGGTCACCCGCCTCAAGCAGCCGGAGTTCCGCAGCAGCAACGGCTTCCAGCAGGTCGCGGTCGGTGAAGTGCTGATCCGCCAGGGTGACGATGCCGACCATGTCTTCATCATCATCGACGGACATGCCGAAGCCTTTGTCGATGGCCACAAGGTCGGTGACGTCCCCAAGGACGAGATATTTGGTGCCATGGCGGTGTTCACCGGCGAGAAACGCAGCGCCAGCGTGATCGCCAGCCAGCCGTGCACGGTCATGCTGATTCCCAAGGAGCAGTTCCTCAACCTGACCCAGAGCAATCCGCGTATCGCCCATAGCCTGATCGAGAGCATGGCGCGGCGGATCGATCTGTTGAACAAGGAAGTCACGCGGCTGAACACTGCCGCCCAGCAAGGCTGAATAGCCCGCCAGGCACTGGCGACGGACGGTCGGGAAAAACTTGTTGACTTAGAAATGAGAATCGTTATGATTATCACAACTGATCGCGAGATCGGTTGGATTTTCTGGAAGGCCCTTGGTTCGGACTCTCAGATTATCTCCTCATCAGGCTAATCACGGTTATTGACCCGGCTTTTTGCCGGGTCTTTTTTTTGCCCGGAAAAAGCTCATTTGCGGCCACGCCGTTTCGTCGGCGGCGCCGCCGACCACTCCAACTGTGCCAGCAGTTCATCCAGCAACCCCGAAGCGCCCAGGCGCAGGTGGTCGGCGTCGACCCAGTCCGCGCCGAAACGGGCCTTCGCCAAATCGATGTAGGTTCGCGCGTCGTCGAAGGTACGAATCCCACCCGCCGCCTTCAAGCCCACCAGCCCGCCCCGCTCCGCGATGGCTTCGAGCATGATCCGCGCCGCCTGCTCCGTGGCGTTGATCAGGACCTTGCCGGTACTGGTCTTGAGAAAGTCGGCACCGGCGGCAATCGCGTCCTGGCTGGCCTGGCGAATCATCTGCGGGTCGCGCAGCTCGCCGGTTTCCAGGATCACCTTGAGCCGGGCCCGCCCCGCGCACAATTCGCGACAGGCCGAGACCATGGTCTTGCCTGTCTGCGTATCGCCCATCAGCAGCGAACGATAGGGATAGACCAGGTCCACCTCGTTAGCGCCCGCCTTGAGCACCGCCTCCGTTTCCGAGACCGCCGACGCCACGTTCGGTCCACCGTAGGGAAAGTTGACCACCGTGGCCACGCGAATCGCCGATGCGCCGAGCCTGTCCAGGGTCTTGCGGGCCAGGGTCACGAACCGCGGGAAGACACAGACCGCCGCCACGGGCCCGAAAGGCGTCAAGGCCCGCTGGCACAGCGAGATGACCCGCTCGGCATCGTCATCATTGCTCAGAGAGGTCAGGTCGAGCAGGCCGATAGCCTGACGCGCCAGTTGCTGATCCGCCTGATTAATCTGCTTCATGTTGGCTCCCACATCCGATCATTGCATCAACGTGACAAACATCCGGGGCTGAAATCCTCGGACGACGCGGAGTGCGCGTTGCCGACACAATAAAGGACTCATTCGGACGAAATCACAGCGAGCCAAAGACAAAGACCCGGACTACATGAGAACGGGAGGATTCTCTGTGTAACCGGGTGAATTGACCGACACCAGCCGAGCAGGCCGGCGACCGTTTCAGCGCGCGATGATCAGCGGATGCCCCCGCTCAGGATGCGGCAGCACCAGCACTTCCAGGCCGAACACGGCTTTCAGCATGTCGGGCCGCAGGACCCGTTCAGGGCATTCGAGGGCGTACGGGCGGCCCTTTTCCAGGAGTAACAGGCGGTCGCAGTAACGCGCGGCCAGGTTCATGTCATGCAGGATGATCAGCACCGCGGCGCCCCGGTCGGCGAACTCGCGAATCGCCTGCAAGGTGGTGTGCTGATGCAACGGATCGAGCATCGAGGTCGGCTCATCGAGCAGCAGGGTCTGCCCGCGGTGTCCCGGCCAGAGCTGGGCCAGTACCCGCGCCAGATGCACGCGCTGGCGCTCGCCGCCGGACAGCGCCAGGTAACTGCGCCCGGCCAGGTGCCCGGCATCGGCGGCCTGCAACGCCGCGACAACGATTTCCTGGTCGCGCAGTTGTCCGGTCTGGTGCGGCAGGCGGCCCATGCCCACTACCTCCTCGACCCTGAAGGCGAAATCCAGCGTCGACGTCTGGGGCAATACGGCCAGGCGCCGGGCCCGTTCCGCGCCCTGCCAGCGCGCCAGGGGTTGTTCGTCCAGCCAGACGTCGCCCTGGCTCGGCACCAGTTCCCCGCTCAAGGCGCCGAGCAGGGTGCTCTTGCCTGCACCGTTGGGCCCGAGCACGCCGAGCACCTCGCCCGGTTTGAGCTCAAGATCGATATCCGTCAGCACGGTCTGCTGGCCACGCCGGATCTGCAGGTTTTGCGCACGCAACATCAGGCACGTCCCCGCAACAGGAGATAGAGGAAGAACGGCGCACCGAGAAAGGCGGTGACAATGCCGATCGGCAGTTCCGCCGGGGCCAGCGCCAGACGCGCCACCAGATCCGCGAACAACAGCAGGCTGGCACCCGCCAGAACGGAGGCCGGCAGCAATACCCGATGATCCGGCCCGGCCAACAGCCGCACCAGGTGCGGGACCACCAGCCCGATAAAGCCGATCATGCCGGCTGCCGCCACTGCCGCGCCGACACCCAGCGCCGTACAGAGCACCAGCTCGCGCTTGAGCCCTTCGACATCGATGCCCAGGTGACTGGCCTCCGACTCACCGAGCAACAGCGCGTTCAGGGCCCTGGCCCGCCGCGGCAACCACAACGCCACCGCCGCGGTCACCAGCAGCAACGGCCACAGCCGTGCGTAGCTGGCGCCGTTGAGGCTGCCCAGGTTCCAGAAGGTCAGGGTGCGCAAGGTCGCATCGTCGGCCAGGTAGGTGAAGAGCCCCACGGCCGAACTGGCCAGGGCGGTCAGGGCAATCCCAGCGAGCAGCATGATCGCGACACTGGTCTGGCCGTTGCGCCGGCCGAGCCGATAGACCAGTGCCGTCACCCCAAGGCCGCCGAGAAAGGCGCACAGCGATAGCAGATAAGGCCCCAGCGCTTCAGGCAGCCCACCGAACGTCGCCCCACCGACGATGGCGATTGCCGCCCCAAGCGCGGCACCGCTGGAAACCCCCACCAGGCCGGGATCGGCCAGCGGATTGCGAAACAGCCCCTGCATCGCCACCCCGGACAGCGCCAGCACGCCGCCCACGGCCAGCCCCAGCAGAGTGCGCGGCAAGCGAATCTGTCCGAGGATCAGTTCCGCCTGCTCCAGTCCTTCGGCGGGCACTGGCAGGCCCAGCAAGCGCAGGGCCGCACGCAGGGTATCGACCAGCGGCAGGCTGACCGGCCCCAATGCCAGGGACAGCCAGACCGCCAGCATGCACAGCAGGCTCAAGCCGATAAACAGGGCACGGGGTTTGACCAGGGTGGTCATGGCGCGGTCGGCGCCGTCGGATAGAACTCAGCGGCCAGGGTTTTCAGGGCTTGCGGCAGTCGCGGGCCGAGGCCGCCGACCAGCAAGGTCGGGTCGAGTTCGAAGACCCGCCCGGCCTTCGCGGCGCGGGTCGAAGCCAAGATTGGGTTTTCCTTCATCAGTGCCTGGCGGGCTGCCTCGCCCGTCAGGCTCCGGTCGGCGAAGACCAGGACTTCGGGATTCAACCCGGCCAGGGCTTCGACGGAAAACGGCTTGTAGCCGCTGTGGGTCGCCAGGTTGTGACCGCCCGCCCGCGTCAGCAGCCAGTCGGCCGCGGTGTCCTTGCCGGCGATCAGCGGTTTGCCGCCGGCATGCCCGAGCAACAGCAGCACGCCTGGCGCCGACTGCTTGTCTTGCGCCTGTCTGACCCAGGCCTGCTGCTGGTCGAGTTGCTGCTGGTAGCCCTGGAACAACTGCCCGGCCTGCGCCTCGTTACCCAGCAACTTGCCCAGGTGCTGCAAATTGCCTTGCAGCGTCGGCAGGTCGGCTTCGGCGGAGAACAGTTCCACCTGCACCCCGGCATTGCGGATCTGCGCCAACACCGGTGGCGGGCCCATTTCCTCGGTGCCGACCAGGATCTGCGGACGCAGGCTGAGGATGCCTTCAGCCGACAACTGCCGCTGATAACCGATGCTCGGCAGGGCCTTGAGGGTCTCGGGATGCTGGCTGGTGGTATCGACGCCGACCAGTTTTGCCTCACCGCCCAGCACACTGACCCACTCGGACAGCGCACCGCCGGCGCTGACCCAGCGTTGCGGCAACTCGCCGGCCAGCGCGGCATGGCTGAGCGCAAGCCCGGCTCCAAGTGCAATCAGGCGGGAACTCAGGCGCATAGACGAATTTCCTTCGAAGGGTTGATCAAACAAGCGACAGGATCAGGGTGACGGGTAAGATACCGCCCCAGGGCAATTATCTATTTGATAATTATTTGCATTTGAACGTCAAGCCAAGACACACCCTGTCACAGGTTTCGTTCAGCTCCATCAGCCGCCATACTTCTTCTTTATTAAAGGCAAGGCGGGCTGCCAAAGGATCAGCATGAAGTTTCTCTGCGCGTCACAGATGCTCGCCGACAACAGCAGCCGTGGTTTCGAAGTGGATGGTCGGCCATTACTGGCGGTACGCCGCGAGGGACGGGTGTATCTCTATCAGAATCGCTGCCCGCACCGGGGCATTGCCCTGGAATGGCAACCCGACCAGTTTCTCGATGCCAGTGCCAGCCTGATCCAGTGCGCCACCCATGGCGCACTGTTCCTGATCGAAAGCGGCGAATGCGTGGCCGGGCCTTGTGTCGGGCAGTCGCTGCTGGCACTGCCCTGTCGGGAAGATGCCGAGGGCATCTGGGTCCAGGCCTGAGCCTTCAGAGCAGTACCGGCAAACGCCGATCGACCCGCACTTGCTCGGCGCTGAGGCTGACACCGTAGGCAAGCACTTCGACACCCGCGGCCACGGCTTCCAGCAGCGCATCGGCATAGGCCGGATCTATCTCCCGCGCCGGTCGCACCGCCTCGACTCCCGTCAGGTTCACGCAGTACAGCTGCACCGCCCGCACGCCGTCCCGGGCCAGGGCGGCCAGTTCGCGCAGATGCTTGGCCCCGCGCTGGGTGACCGCGTCCGGAAACGCCGCGACGGCGGTCCCGTCAAACCCGAGGGTGACGCTTTTCACCTCGACGAACGCCGACCCCGTCGGGTAATCCAGGCGAAAGTCGATCCGGCTGTTTTCCTGACCGTAAGCGACCTCGCGCTTGAGCCCGGTAAAGCCGTTGAGCTCGACGATCAGTCCGGCGCGCAAGGCCTCTTCAACCAGCTGGTTGGCCCGCGCCGTGTTGACGCACGCCAGCCGCCCCTGCGGGGTCTCGCCTATTTCCCAGGTGCCGGGCAACTTGCGCTTGGGGTCGTTGGAGCGGCTGAACCAGACCTGACCCCCTTCAACCATGCAGTTGAGCATCGAGCCGGTGTTCGGGCAGTGGATCGTCAGCCGTTCGCCGGTGGTGGTTTCGATATCCGCCAGGAACCGCTTGTAGCGCTTGATCAGCCGCCCTTCTTCGAGTGCAGGAGAAAAACGCATCAGCCTTGCCAGCTCCGCAGGCCGCGGGCAATCCGCTCCACCGCTTCCTGCAGGCGCGGCAGGCTCTGGGTATAGGCGAAACGCACATGGTGACTGGCCAGGTGATGACCGAAATCCAGTCCCGGGGTGAACGCCACATGCTCGGTTTCGAGGAAATGCCGGCAGAACGCGAACGCATCGCCGCCAAACGCGCTGACATCCGCGTACAGGTAGAAGGCACCTTCAGGCTCCACCGCAATCCCGAAGCCCAACTCACGCAACGCCGGCAGGAGGAAATCCCGCCGCCGGCCGAATTCGGCCCGACGTTCTTCGAGGATGCTCAGGGTCCGCGGCTCGAAGCAGGCCAGGGCAGCGTGCTGAGCCATGCTCGGCGCGCTGATGTAGAGATTCTGGGCCAGCTTCTCCAGATCGGCCACGGCTTCCGGCGGGGCTACCAGCCAACCCAGGCGCCAACCGGTCATGCCGAAATATTTGGAAAAACTATTGAGGACGAAGGCACTGTCATCGACTTCCAGCACACTGGCGGCGTCGCAGCCATACGTCAGGCCGTGATAGATCTCATCGACCACCAGATGACCATTACGCGCCTTGATCGCCTTCGACAGCCCCGCCAGTTCGTCGCGGCTCAGCAGGGTGCCGGTCGGGTTGGCCGGTGATGCGACCAGGGCGCCGACGCTGTCTTCGTTCCAATGCCGATCCACCAGTTCGGCGGTCAGTTGATAACGCACATCCGGTCCGACCGGTACTAACTGTGCCGCACCTTCCACCAGGCGCAGGAAATGGCGATTGCACGGGTAGCCGGGGTCGGCCAGGAGCCAGTGTTTGCCCGGATCCACCAGCAGGCTGCTGGTCAGCAGCAACGCCCCGGAACCGCCGGGGGTGACCAGGATGCGCTGCGGGTCGACGCTCACGCCATACCGCTGCTGGTAGAAACCGGCGATCGCCTCGCGCAGCTCCGGCAGGCCGCGCGCCGCGGTGTAGCGGGTCTTGCCGGCGGCCAGGGCAGCCTGGCCGGCCTGGATGATCGGCTCGGCCGTGGTGAAGTCCGGCTCGCCGATCTCGAGGTGGATCACATCGTGCCCGGCCGCCTGCAGCTCATTGGCACGCGCCAGCAGGGCCATCACGTGGAACGGTTCGATCGCGCGGCTGCGCGCACTGTAGGGCTGAGCCATTAGCCTTCCTTGATTGGGGTGGGCAAAATTCGATTCTACCCAACCTCGCTCCCCCGGGAACCTTTAAAAACATCCTCGACGCCACGCTTACCCCAGGTCAAAGCAATACGACGCCGCGCCCAGGATTGACTAAAATGAAGATTCAACCATCCCGTCGATCGGCCCGTCACGGCCCTGAAACCACCGTGAAACCTGTCGGCGCGATACTTGCCGACGAAGGTCCCGTCGAAGATCGCCGGAAACTGCCGGGGCCGGCCCGCATCTCAAGGCTCGACAACCGGGAGTAGCGCGCCCCGATTCGATCTGGTAAGTTCGCCCGCTTGCAGCCGCAGGGCCGGCAGGTGTCGGTGATGTTGAAATCCTGCGCAATGGATTAGAAGAGTAGAGGCGGTCCATTCATGCCCACCCAAGCAAAGCAGCAAAGCACTGAGCAAAAGATCAGCGGCTTCGAACCCTATGTTGAAGGCAAGGGCGAGGAGTACATGGGCGAGCCCATGCGCAAGCACTTCACCAAGATCCTGCAGAAGTGGAAGCAGGACCTGATGCAGGAAGTCGACCGCACCGTTGACCACATGAAAGACGAAGCGGCCAACTTTCCTGATCCCGCCGACCGCGCCAGCCAGGAAGAGGAATTCAGCCTCGAACTGCGTGCCCGCGACCGCGAGCGCAAGCTGATCAAGAAAATCGACAAGACCCTGCAGCTCATCGAAGACGAAGAGTATGGCTGGTGCGAGTCCTGCGGCGTCGAGATCGGCATCCGCCGGCTGGAAGCCCGACCGACCGCCGATATGTGCGTCGACTGCAAGACCCTTGCGGAGATCAAGGAAAAACAGGTCGGCAAGTAATCCATGCCGGACTGAACGAACGGAGCGTGCGAACGCTCCGTTTTCGTTTCTGCGTTTCCTGGCGCTGCCCTCCACGGATCCAGTACCCTGCGACTTATGACTGCCATCACCGCTTCGCCCGCCTATATCGGACGCTTCGCCCCCACGCCCAGCGGACACCTGCACTTCGGCTCGCTGGTCGCGGCACTCGCCTCCTACCTGGATGCCCGCTCGGTCGGCGGCCGCTGGCTGCTGCGCATGGAAGACCTCGATCCGCCACGGGAGGCCCCCGGCGCCCAGGCCGCGATCCTCGACGCCCTGGAACGCTACGGCTTCGAGTGGGATGGCGAAATGATCCGCCAGAGCGACCGTCATGACGCCTACGCCCAGGTACTCGATCGCCTGTTCAGCCAGGGGCTGGCCTACGCCTGCACCTGCTCGCGCAAGGAGCTGGAAGCCTATGACGGGATATATCCCGGCCTGTGCCGCAACCTCGGGTACGACATCGACAACGCCGCCATTCGCCTGCGGGTCCCGGAACTGATCTACCGCTTCCAGGACCGGGTCCAGGGCGAGTTCCACCAGCACCTGGGGCGCGAGGCCGGCGACTTCGTGATCCGTCGCCGCGATGGGCTGTATGCCTACCAACTGGCGGTGGTGCTCGACGATGCCTGGCAGGGCGTGACCGATATCGTGCGCGGTGCCGACCTGCTGGACTCGACACCACGCCAGCTCTACCTGCAGGAATTGCTGGGCCTGCCGCAGCCGCGTTACCTGCATGTCCCGCTGATAACCCAGCCGGACGGCAACAAGCTCGGCAAGTCCTACCGCTCCCCGCCACTGACCGGCGATCAGGCCACGCCGTTGCTGATGCGGGCCCTGCGTACACTGGGGCAGACACCACCCGCCGCACTGGAACAGGGCACGCCCAGGGAAGTGCTCGACTGGGGAATCCGCCATTGGGATGCCACACTGATTCCCAGGGTCGCGACCCTGGCCGAAGCGCAATTGCACTGACGCCCCTTGCAGGTTGGCGCCCATCCGTTACCATCGCCGCACGTTTTCGGGCACGCCTATAAAAAAGAGAGGCCAGGATGTACATCTATCGATTGGTCCTGCTCCTGGTAGTCGGGATCTACCTGTTCTCGCCGGCGATCATGGACTGGTGGATCGACGCGACGGGCGCCTGGTATCGGCCCTATCTGCTCTGGCTGATTCTGATCGTCGTGACCTTCATCCTGCAGAGCCAAAAAGATGCCGATGAGCTTTAGCCTGACCCAGATGCTGCTGATCAGCGCCGCGTACCTGCTGGCCCTGTTCGGTGTCGCCTGGATCAGCGAACGAGGCGTGATTCCACGCTCGATCATTCGTCACCCGCTGACCTACACCCTGTCGCTGGGCGTCTATGCCAGCGCCTGGGCGTTCTATGGCACCGTGGGCCTGGCCTACCAGTACGGCTATGGCTTCCTGTCCAGCTACCTGGGAGTCTCCGGCGCCTTTCTGCTGGCCCCGGTGCTGCTGTACCCGATCCTGAAGATCACCCGCACCTACCAGCTGTCATCCCTGGCCGACCTGTTCGCCTTCCGCTTTCGCAGCACCTGGGCCGGGGCGCTGACCACGGTGTTCATGCTGATCGGCGTGCTGCCGCTGCTGGCCCTGCAGATCCAGGCAGTGGCCGATTCAATTGGCATCCTCACTCGCGAACCGGTGCAGCACCGCGTGGCCCTGAGCTTCTGCGCGCTGATCACCCTGTTCACCATTTTCTTCGGCTCGCGCCATATCGCCACCCGGGAGAAACACGAAGGCCTGGTCTTCGCGATTGCCTTCGAATCGGTGATCAAGCTGATCGCCATCGGCGGGGTCGGCCTCTATGCCCTCTACGGGGTCTTCGACGGCCCGCAGCAGCTCGAACTGTGGCTGCTGCAGAACCAGACCGCCCTCGCCGCCCTGCACACACCGCTGCAGGAAGGCCCGTGGCGCACCCTGCTGCTGGTGTTCTTCGCCTCGGCCATCGTGATGCCGCACATGTATCACATGACCTTTACCGAGAACCTCAACCCGCGCTCGCTGGTCAGCGCCAGCTGGGGACTACCGCTGTTCCTGCTGCTGATGAGCCTGGCGGTGCCGTTGATCCTGTGGGCCGGGCTGAAGCTGGGCGCCACCACCAACCCGGAATACTTCACCCTGGGCATCGGCATCGCCGCCAACAACCAGGCCCTGGCGCTGCTGGCCTATGTCGGCGGGCTTTCGGCCGCCAGCGGGCTGATCATCGTCACCACCCTGGCGTTGTCCGGCATGGCCCTCAACCACCTGGTGCTGCCGCTCTACCAGCCCCCGGCCGAAGGCAATATCTACCGCTGGCTGAAATGGACCCGCCGCGCCCTGATCGTCGCGATCATCATGGCCGGCTACGGCTTCTACCTGTTGCTCGGCGCCGAACAGGACCTGGCCAACCTCGGCATCGTCGCCTTTGTCGCCACCCTGCAATTCCTCCCCGGCGTGCTCTCGGTGCTGTACTGGCCGACCGCCAACCGCCGCGGCTTCATCGCCGGCCTGCTGGCCGGGATCATCGTCTGGATGGTCACCATGATGTTGCCGCTGATCGGCAACCTGCAGGGTTTCTATATTCCCCTGCTGAATATGATCTATGTGCTGGACGATACCAGCTGGCATATGGCGGCCATCGCCTCGCTGGCCGCCAACGTGCTGATGTTCACGCTGATCTCGCTGTTCAGCAATGCCAGCCCGGAAGAGGCCAGTGCCGCCGAAGCCTGCGCGGTAGACAACGTCCGTCGGCCGCAGCGACGCGAACTGCACGCGGCCTCGCCCCAGGAGTTCGCCACGCAACTGGCCAAGCCGCTGGGAGCCAAGGCCGCGCAGAAGGAAGTCGAGCAAGCCCTGCGTGACCTCTACCTGCCTTTCGACGAACGGCGCCCCTATGCCCTGCGCCGCCTGCGCGACCGGATCGAGGCCAACCTGTCGGGCCTGATGGGACCGAGCGTGGCCCAGGACATGGTCGAGACCTTCCTGCCGTACAAGGCCGGCGGTGAAAGCTATGTCACCGAAGACATCCACTTCATCGAGAGCCGCCTCGAGGACTATCACTCGCGCCTGACCGGGCTGGCCGCCGAACTCGATGCCCTGCGCCGCTACCACCGCCAGACCTTGCAGGAACTGCCCATGGGCGTCTGCTCGCTGGCCAAGGACCAGGAGATCCTGATGTGGAACAAGGCCATGGAAGAACTCACCGGCGTTGCCGCGCAACGGGTCGTCGGCTCGCGCCTGGGCACCCTGGGCGAACCGTGGAAAGAATTGTTGCAAGGTTTTATCAACCTGCCGGACGAACACCTGCACAAGCAACACCTGGCCCTCGACGGCCAGACCCGCTGGCTGAACCTGCACAAGGCGGCGATCGACGAACCGCTGGCCCCGGGCAACAGCGGCCTGGTGCTGCTGGTCGAGGACCTGACCGAAACCCAGATGCTCGAAGACAAGCTGGTGCATTCCGAGCGCCTGGCGAGCATCGGCCGCCTGGCCGCCGGGGTCGCGCACGAGATCGGCAACCCGATCACCGGGATCGCCTGCCTGGCGCAGAACCTGCGCGAAGAGCGCGAGGAAGACGGCGAGATCACCGAGATCAGCGGGCAGATCATCGAGCAGACCAAGCGCGTCTCGCGCATCGTCCAGTCGCTGATGAGCTTCGCCCATGCCGGCAGCCACCAGCACAACGACGAACCGGTGTGCCTGGCCGAGGTCGCCCAGGATGCCATTGGTCTGCTGGCCCTGAACCGGCGCAATTTCGAAGTACAGTTCTTCAACCTGTGCGACCCCGAACATTGGGTCGACGGCGATCCGCAGCGCCTGGCGCAAGTGCTGATCAACCTGTTGTCCAACGCCCGTGACGCATCGCCCGCCGGCAGCGCGGTACGGGTCAAGAGCGAAGCCTTCGAACACACGGTCGACCTGATCGTCGAAGACGAAGGCAGCGGCATCCCGAAGAACATCATGGACCGATTGTTCGAACCCTTCTTCACCACCAAGGATCCTGGCGAAGGTACCGGACTGGGCCTTGCACTGGTCTATTCCATCGTTGAAGAGCATTATGGACAAATCACCATCGACAGCCCGGCTGACACCGAAAGCCAACGCGGCACCCGTATCCGGGTGACCTTACCGCGTCATGTCGAAGCGACGTCCGCTGTGAACTGAGACCGTCGAGAGAACCGAATCAATGCCGCACATTTTGATCGTCGAAGACGAAACCATTATCCGCTCTGCCTTGCGTCGCCTGCTGGAGCGCAATCAGTACCAGGTCAGCGAAGCCGGCTCGGTGCAGGAAGCCCAGGAACGCTTCAGCATCCCCTCGTTCGACCTGATCGTCAGCGACCTGCGCCTGCCCGGCGCCCCAGGCACCGAGCTGATCAAGCTCGGCCAGGGCACGCCGGTGCTGATCATGACCAGCTACGCCAGCCTGCGTTCCGCCGTGGACTCGATGAAGATGGGCGCGGTGGACTACATCGCCAAGCCCTTCGACCACGACGAGATGCTCCAGGCCGTGGCCCGCATCCTGCGCGATCGCCAGAGCGGCCAGGGCGCACCCGCGGAGCGGGTCGCCAAGAGCAACGGCGCGGCGGAGAAAGCCGGCGCCGACAACAGCAATGGCGAGATCGGCATCATCGGCACCTGCGCGCCGATGCAGGATCTCTACAGCAAGATCCGCAAGGTCGCGCCCACCGACTCCAACGTGCTGATCCAGGGCGAGTCGGGGACCGGCAAGGAACTGGTGGCCCGCGCCCTGCACAACCTGTCCAGGCGCGCCAAGGCTCCGATGATCTCGGTGAACTGCGCGGCCATTCCGGAAACCCTGATCGAGTCCGAACTGTTCGGCCACGAGAAAGGCGCATTCACCGGCGCCAGCGCCGGTCGTGCCGGCCTGGTGGAAGCCGCGGACGGCGGCACGCTGTTCCTCGACGAAATCGGCGAACTGCCACTGGAAGCCCAGGCACGCCTGCTGCGAGTCCTGCAGGAAGGTGAAATCCGCCGGGTCGGCTCGGTCCAGTCGCAGAAAGTCGATGTGCGCCTGATCGCCGCCACCCACCGCGACCTCAAGAGCCTGGCCAAGATCGGCCAGTTCCGTGAGGACCTTTACTACCGCCTGCATGTGATCGCCCTGAAACTGCCGGCCCTGCGCGAGCGTGGCGCCGACGTCAACGAGATCGCCAACGCCTTCCTGGCCCGCCAGAGTGCCCGTGTCGGACGCAACGACCTGAAGTTCGCCCCGGATGCGGAACAAGCCATCCGCCACTATTCGTGGCCGGGCAACGTCCGCGAACTGGAGAATGCGGTGGAACGCGCGGTGATCCTGTGCGAAAGCCCGGAAATCTCGGCCGATCTGCTGGGCATCGACATCGAACTGAGCGATCTGGAGGAAGACGACTTCATCGGCCTCGCGCCCCAGCAGAACAATCCCGGTAACACCAGCCACGAGCCGACCGAGGACCTATCGCTGGAAGACTACTTCCAGCACTTCGTCCTGGAACACCAGGACCACATGACCGAGACCGAGCTGGCACGCAAGCTCGGGGTCAGCCGCAAGTGCCTGTGGGAACGGCGCCAGCGCCTGGGCATCCCGCGGCGCAAGACCGGGGTGGCCAGCGAAAGCTGAAGCCGGATTCAGTTCCCCGGGTAACACCCCGGGATGTGAAAAAACTGTTACCGCAGTTTTTTCGCGTAACAAAAGCCGGGTCTATCGGTAACGAAGATCCGGCTTTTTTATGCCTTCAGAAAATCGGAAAACCCTCGAAGCCCCCGGTTTTGCTGGGCCATGCAAAAGTTGGCACGACACCTGCTATATGTCTCGTACAAGAACAATAACAAGCAATGTACAAGACAATAAAAATAAGACGAATCGACTCACGCACAACAAGAACAACAGGGCGGAGGCGCAGCTAACTGATTCTTTTGGAGAGGCGTTGTATTTGGGGCTTGCCCCACGACCAGGCCGAGAACAACAAAAACTACCCTCAAGGTAGAGCCTGAACTGGTTGGATCCGATGGATCATGACAACACAGCGACCAAAGCAATCCGTTTGCTCTTATCTCCCGATTGGGAGGCGTCACGGGCATGAAGACCTGTGACATAGGGCGATCAACAAAAACAAGAAGCCCGCAACCATAATAAAAAAAGAGCACGCAACTACTTCTGGGGGAGCTTCGGCTCCCCTTGTAGTTTCTGCGATTACGCTTTCCAAAGTACGGTTTTCGCCCTCTCAAGGCCCGCCCCATAAGGCCCGGAGCCACTCTTCAGCACTGCCGCCGCAGCTTCCTACACCATCCCTCGACTAAATGCTAGAATCCCCGCCCATCATGCGGTCATTCTTCGTGTTGGCCGAATATTCCTTCAAACAGTGCATCCCATGCTGAAGAAGTTGTTCCAGTCATTCCGTTCTCCCTTGCGTCGAACGCAACATAAACGCAGCACCCCTGAAGTGCTCAACAGCAGCCAGCATTCGCTGCAGAAGGCGCAGTTCAGCCGGTATGCGGTGAACATCGTCGAACGCCTGCAGAACGCCGGCTACCAGGCCTACCTGGTCGGCGGTTGCGTGCGTGACATGTTGCTCAATATCACCCCCAAGGATTTCGACGTCGCCACCAGCGCCACGCCGGAGCAGATCCGCGCCGAATTCCGCAACGCCCGTATCATCGGTCGTCGGTTCAAGCTGGTGCATATCCACTTTGGCCGGGAAATCATCGAAGTCGCGACCTTTCGCGCCAATCACCCGCAGAACGACGAGGAGGAAGACAGCAACCAGTCCTCCCGCAACGAAAGCGGGCGGATCCTGCGCGACAACGTCTACGGCACCCTCGAAGACGATGCCCAGCGCCGCGACTTCACCATCAACGCCCTGTATTACGATCCGGTCAGCGAACGCATCCTCGACTACGCCAATGGCGTACACGACATTCGCAATCGCTTGATCCGCCTGATCGGCGACCCGACCCAGCGTTATCAGGAAGACCCGGTGCGGATGCTGCGCGCCGTGCGTTTTGCCGCCAAGCTGGACTTCGGTATCGAGAAACATACCGTCGCGCCGATCCGCAATCTGGCGCCGATGCTGCGCGAGATTCCCTCGGCCCGGCTGTTCGAGGAAGTGCTCAAGCTGTTCCTCTCGGGGTATGCCGCCGACACCTTCGAGATGCTGGTCGACCTCAATCTGTTCGAACCGCTGTTCCCCGCCAGTTTCGAGGCGCTGGAGCACAACCCGAGCTATACCCATACACTGATCAGCGAAGCCCTGATCAATACCGACCTGCGCATCAAGCAGAACAAGCCGGTGACGCCGGCCTTCCTGTTTGCCGCCTTGCTGTGGCCGGCCCTGCCGGCGCGGGTATTGCGCCTGCAGGCCCGTGGCATGCCGCCTATTCCGGCAATGCAGGAAGCGGCCCACGAACTGATCAGCGAGCAATGCCAGCGTATTGCGATCCCCAAGCGTTTCACCCTGCCGATCCGCGAAATCTGGGACATGCAGGAGCGCCTGCCACGCCGCAGCGGCAAACGCGCCGACCTGCTGCTGGACAACCCGCGCTTCCGTGCCGGCTATGACTTCCTGCTGCTGCGCGAAACCGCTGGCGAACAGACCGATGGCCTGGGTGACTGGTGGACCGATTATCAGGACGCCAATGATGCCGGCCGTCGCGACATGATCCGCGACCTCAGCGGCAAGGAAGACGCCAGCGGTGCACCGCGCAAGCGTCGTCGCAGCAGCGCCGGCAAGCGCAAGCGTACCGCCGGCTCGGAAGAATAAGTCGATGGAGCGCGTCTATATCGGCCTGGGCAGCAACCTGGCAGACCCCGCGGAGCAACTGCGCCATGCCGTCCGGGCTCTGGCGCAACTGCCGGAAACCGAGCTGGCGGGCGTCTCGGCGTTCTACCAGAGCGATTCGCTGCTACCCGGCCAGCCGCGCTATACCAACGCGGTGGCCGCCCTCGACAGCGGCCTGGCGCCACTGACCCTGCTCGATGCGCTGCAGGCCATCGAAATCGACCAGGGTCGCGAGCGGCATGAACGCTGGGGGCCGCGCACGCTGGACCTGGATATCCTGCTGTTCGGCGACCGGCTGATCGACGAGCCGCGCCTGAAGGTCCCGCATTACCATATGCAGGCCCGCCCTTTCGTGCTGTATCCGCTGGCGGAGCTGGTGCCCGCCGACCTGCGACTGGCCGATGGCCGCACACTGCGCGACCTGCTCGCCGAATGCCCGTTCGTCGGCCTGGAACGCCTGCCGCAGTAACACCTCTTCTGGCGTGGCAGCCGGCTTGCTGGCGATAGCGATCGGCCAGTCACGACGACGTTGAACGATGCGTCGTCATCGCCAGCAAGCCGGCTCCCACAGTGGTCGCCTGACCGAGGCTTTGCTGAATCGCATCAGTTACACCGGTAACACTCCCGGCGTAACATTGCGGTAACACACCTGATTGACTTCCCCCGTTCTCCTCACGACTATAGGCGTCCCGTTGCCGCCCCTGCGGCGTTGAAGGGCGCAATCCAGGCTTTATAAGCACGACAAAAGAACGTGCGCCTGCATAAATGACGAATCACGCGCGTTACTCGCAGTAATTTGCACGGCGCCTGAAGAGGACTTTTTCATGCCAGACATTACCCTGACCACCTTGCAAAGCCTCAAGCAGAAAGGTGAGAAAATCACCATGCTGACCTGCTATGACGCGACCTTCGCCCACGCTTCCTGCGAAGCCGGCGTCGAAGTGCTGCTGATTGGCGACTCGCTGGGCATGGTTTCCCAAGGGCATGACAGCACACTGCCCGTGACCGTGGCCGACGTCGTGTACCACACCGCCAGCGTCAAGCGCGGCAACCAGGGTGCATTCATCGTCGCCGACCTGCCGTTCATGGCCTATGCCACCGTCGAACAGACCCTGCACAACAGCGCCCTGCTGATGCAGGCCGGCGCCAACATGGTCAAGGTCGAGGGCGCGGCCTGGCTCGCCGAGTCCATTCGCCTGCTGGCCGAACGGGGTGTACCGGTCTGCGCGCACCTGGGCCTGACCCCGCAGTCGGTGAACATCTTCGGCGGCTACAAGGTCCAGGGCCGCGGCGAAGCCCAGGCCCGGCAGATGCGTGCCGACGCCATCGCCCTGGAACAGGCCGGTGTCGCCATGATCCTGCTGGAGTGCGTGCCGAGCGAACTGGCGGCGGAAATCACCCAGGCGGTCAAGGTGCCGGTCATCGGTATCGGGGCCGGTACCGCCACCGACGGTCAGGTCCTGGTGTTGCACGACATGCTCGGGCTGTCCATCAGCGGTCGCGTGCCCAAGTTCGTGAAGAACTTCATGGCCGGCCAGACCAGCATCCAAGGGGCAATCGGCGCCTACGTCAGCGAAGTCAAGGCCGTCACCTTCCCAGGCACCGAACACGGGTTTTCGGCATGAATACAGTCAAGACCGTCCGCGAGCTGCGGGCCGCCGTCGCGCGCGCCCGCAGCGAGGGCAAACGCATCGGCTTCGTACCGACCATGGGCAACCTGCATGCCGGCCACGCCGCCCTGGTGACCAAGGCGGCCCAGCGCGTGGATTTCGTGGTGGCGAGCATCTTCGTCAACCCGCTGCAATTCGGCGCCAACGAAGACCTCGACAAGTACCCGCGCACCCTCGCCGCCGACCAGGAGAAACTGCTCGAGGCTGGCTGCCACCTGCTGTTCGCCCCGACAGTCGAGGAGATGTATCCCGACGGCATGGCCGGGCAGACCCGGGTCAGCGTTCCGCACCTGTCCGAAGGCCTGTGTGGCGCCAGCCGCCCCGGTCACTTCGAGGGCGTGGCGACCGTGGTCAGCAAGCTGTTCAACATGGTCCAGCCCGACCTGGTGGTGTTCGGCCAGAAGGACTACCAGCAACTGGCCGTGATCCGTGCCCTGGTGCATGACCTGAACATGCCGATCCAGGTGCTCGGCGAGCCGACCGTACGGGCCGCCGACGGCCTGGCGCTGTCGTCGCGCAATGGTTTCCTCAGCGAAACCGAACGGGCCACCGCCCCGGCGCTGTATCGCAGCCTGAGCCAGATCGCCACGGCCATCGAGCAGGGCGAGCGCGACTATCCGAAGCTGCTCGCCGAGCATACCCGGTTGATCGAAAGCGCAGGCTTGCGTGCGGACTACCTGGAAATCCGCCACGCCCTCAGCCTGCGCCCGGCCACCGCGCAGGACCGTGACCTGGTGATCCTGGTCGCCGCGTTCCTCGGCACCACCCGCCTGATCGACAACCTGCACCTGAACCTCGATACACCCGCCTGAGCAGCGATTGCCCGGGCCCCGGGCTTCGGGCAAACTGCCGCCGCCCGGGGCCCGTATCCGCTGTTGTACACGCCCCCGGTACAGCTCGCCTGATCAGGCCCGGCTCGGACTGAAAAACGCCTGTCGGACCCGAGAGTGCGAAAAAGTACCGAGAAAAGGTCAGACAAAGCCAAGACAGACGCCTGCGTGAGGTTTACTGTAATCGCGCTGCGTCTCCCAACCGTGCCGACGCAGGTTGCCGGACACTGCCACCGATAAAAGCAGGACGTTCCGGCGTTTCTGGTGTCCAAAAAGCCAAATGTCCAAAAGGCAGTTCTCGTAAAAGGAAATCCGCAGCGATGGCGTACTACCGCACTCCTCACGACGTGACCGCTCTGCCCGCCTGGCAGGCGTTGAACCAACACCGCGAAAACATGCACAACTTCAGCATGCGCGAAGCCTTTAATGCCGATCCGCAGCGCTTCAATCAATTCACCCTCAGCAGCTGCGGGTTGTTCCTCGACTACTCCAAGAACCTGATCACCAACGAGACCCGCAACCTGCTGGTGGGCCTGGCCAATGAGGTCGACCTGCAAGGCGCGATCAAGTCGCTGTTTGCCGGCGAACTGGTCAACGCCTCCGAAGGTCGCCCGGCGCTGCACACCGCGCTGCGCCGTCCGGTGGGTGACAAACTGTCGGTCAACGGCGTCAATGTGATGCCCGACGTGCACAAAGTCCTCAACCAGATGACCGAGCTGGTCGGGAAAATCCACGACGGCCTGTGGCGTGGCTACACCGAGAAGCCGATCACCGACGTGGTGAACATCGGTATCGGCGGTTCGTTCCTGGGCCCGGAACTGGTCTCCGAGGCGCTGCTGTCCTACGCCCATAAAGGCGTGCGCTGCCATTACCTGGCGAACATCGACGGCAGCGAGTTCCACGAGCTGTCGGCGAAGATCCGCGCCGAGACCACCCTGTTCATCGTCTCGTCGAAAACCTTCACCACCCTCGAAACCCTGAAGAACGCCCGTGCCGCCCGTGACTGGTACCTGGCCCAGGGCGGTTCCGAGGCGGAGCTGTACAAGCACTTCATCGCGGTATCGAGCAACAACGCCGCCGCTGTGGCCTTCGGCATCCGCGAAGAGAACATCTTCCCGATGTGGGACTGGGTCGGCGGGCGCTACTCGCTGTGGTCGGCCATCGGCCTGCCGATCGCCCTCGCTATCGGCATGTCGAACTTCAAGGAACTGCTGTCCGGTGCCTACACCATGGACCAGCACTTCCAGAACGCGCCGTTCGAACAGAACATGCCGGTACTGCTGGCCCTGCTGGGTGTCTGGTACGGCAACTTCTGGGGCGCGCAGAGCCACGCGATCCTGCCGTACGACCACTACCTGCGCAACATCACCAAGCACCTGCAACAGCTGGACATGGAATCCAACGGCAAGAGCGTGCGCCAGGACGGTACCCCGGTGTCCACCGATACCGGCCCGGTGATCTGGGGCGGCGTCGGCTGCAACGGCCAGCATGCCTATCACCAGTTGCTGCACCAGGGCACTCAGCTGATCCCGGCCGACTTCATCGTGCCGATCGTCAGCTTCAACCCGGTGGCCGACCATCACCAGTGGCTGTACGCCAACTGCCTGTCGCAGAGCCAGGCACTGATGCTCGGCAAGACCCGCGCCGAGGCCGAGGCCGAACTGCGTGAAAAAGGCCTGAGCGAAGCCGACGTGCAGAAGCTGGCGCCGCACAAGGTGATCCCCGGCAACCGTCCGAGCAACACCCTGGTGGTCGAGCGCATCAGCCCTCGTCGTCTCGGCGCCCTGGTGGCGATGTACGAGCACAAGGTCTTCGTGCAGAGCGTGATCTGGGGTATCAACGCGTTCGACCAGTGGGGCGTGGAACTGGGCAAGGAGCTGGGCAAGGGCGTGTACAACCGCCTGGTCGGCAGCGAGGAGTCTTCGGCCGAAGATGCCTCGACCCAGGGCCTGATCAACTACTTCCGCGGTCGTCATCGCGGTTGATAGCACCCTCCGGCAGGGTCCTGTGTCTGTGCATCGACACAGGACCTGTAGGAGCTGGTTTGCCGGCGATTGCAGCCGATCAGGCGATGCAAGACTCTCGGGCCTCATCGCCGGCAAGCCGGCTCCTACAAGGGCCGTGTTCAGTCATTGATATCCCGGGTGTAGCTGCCTGGGATATCAGCTGGAACAGGTTCGACCTTTTATCCGCTTGAACCCCGCCACAACAGAGCGCACCCTTAGGCTTGTCGCAGACAAGAACAAGGAACCGCCATGTTCGATATCAGCACATACCCCAAGGCCGAAGCCGTCCGCCAGGCCGCCCAACTGAGCCAGGATGACTACCAGCGGCTCTACCGGGACTCCATCGACCACCCCGACACCTTCTGGGCCGAACAGGCCAAACGCTTTCTCGACTGGTCCAGGCCGTGGGACAAGGTCCAGCAATGGGACCTGCGCACCGGCCAGGCGCAATGGTTCGCCGGCGCCCGACTGAACGTCAGCTACAACTGCATCGACCGCCACCTCGCCGAGCGCGGCGACAACATCGCGCTGATCTGGGAAGGCGACAATCCCGCCGAGTCGGCGCAGATCACCTACCGCAAGCTCCACCACAACGTCTGCCGGCTGGCCAACGTGCTGAAAGAGCGCGGCGTGAAAAAGGGCGACCGGGTCTGCATCTACATGCCGATGATTCCCGAGGCGGCCTACGCGATGCTCGCCTGCACGCGGATCGGCGCCATCCATTCGGTGGTGTTCGGCGGGTTCTCTCCCGATGCCCTGCGCGACCGCATCCTCGATGCCGACTGTCGCACCGTGATCACCGCCGACGAAGGCGTGCGCGGTGGCAAGTACATACCGCTCAAGCAGAATGTCGACAAGGCGCTGCTCAGTTGCCCGGGCGTCAGTACCGTGCTGGTGGTGGAGCGCACCCAGGGTGACGTGCAGTGGGTCGAAGGCCGTGACCTCTGGTATCACCAGGCCCTGCATGGCGTCAGCGATGACTGCCCAGCCGAGCCGATGGACGCCGAGGATCCGCTGTTCATCCTCTACACCTCCGGCAGCACCGGCAAACCCAAGGGCGTGTTGCACACCACCGGCGGCTACCTGCTGCAGGCGGCGATGACCTTCCAGTACGTCTTCGACTACCGCCCGGGCGAAGTCTTCTGGTGCACCGCCGATGTCGGCTGGGTCACTGGCCACAGCTATATCGTCTACGGCCCGTTGGCGAACGGCGCCACCAGCCTGATCTACGAAGGCGTGCCGAACCATCCGGACAGCTCGCGCTTCTGGCAGGTGATCGACAAGCACCAGGTCAATATCTTCTACACCGCGCCGACCGCCCTCCGGGCCCTGATGCGCGAAGGCGCCGCACCACTGCAACAGACCTCCCGCGCAAGCCTGCGCCTGCTCGGCAGCGTCGGCGAACCGATCAACCCGGAAGCCTGGGAATGGTACTTCAATGTGGTCGGCGAGCAGCGCTGCCCCATCGTCGATACCTGGTGGCAGACCGAGACCGGCGGCATCATGCTCACCCCGCTGATCGGCTCCCGCCAGCTCAAGCCGGGCTGCGCCACCCAGCCGATGTTCGGCGTGCAACCAGTGCTGCTGGACGAGCAGGGCCGGGAGATCAGCGGCGCCGGCAGTGGCGTGCTGGCGATCAAGGCCAGCTGGCCAGGACAGATCCGCAGCGTCTACGGCGATCCACAGCGCATGCTCGACACCTACTTCAAGCCCTACCCCGGCTATTACTTCACCGGTGACGGTGCACGCCGCGATGAAGACGGCCATTACTGGATCACCGGGCGGATCGACGACGTGATCAACGTCTCCGGCCACCGCATCGGCACCGCCGAGGTGGAAAGCGCCCTGGTGCTCCACGAGAGCATCGCCGAAGCCGCCGTGGTCGGTTATCCCCACGACCTCAAGGGCCAGGGCATCTACGCCTTTGTCACCCCCATGAATGGCATCGAGCCGAGCGAGGCCCTCAGGAAAGCGCTGCTGGCCCATGTCAGCCAGGAGATCGGCAGCTTCGCCAAACCGGATCTGATCCAGTGGGCGCCGGCCCTGCCGAAAACCCGCTCGGGGAAAATCATGCGGCGCATCCTGCGCAAGATCGCCTGCAATGAACTGGACAGCCTGGGCGATACCTCGACCCTGGCCGACCCGAGCGTAGTCGAAGGACTGATCGACAAGCGCCTGAATCAATAGCTCGGTGAAATAGCCCGGTGAAATCATCCGGTGGCGGCGAAAGCCGGCTTTCGTCGCCACCCCGGCCGAGCTGCATGGGCCTGATACCGGAAGGCTGGTAAACTCCCGCGCCACTTCCCACCCCAAGGCGCGCTCCATGTCTTCCTTGAACCAGGCGCTGCGCGCCGCCCTCGACAATCGCCAGGACCTGCTGGCCGAACTGCATGCCCAGGGCACCGACTGCTATCGGCTGTTCCATGGCAGCCAGGAAGGTGCCGGTGGCCTGACCATCGATCGCTACGGCCCGCAACTGATGGTGCAGACCTTCCACCAGACGCTGCAACGCGAAGAGCTGCTGGCCTTGCACGGGGCCATCAACCAGCACCTGCAACTGGATACCCTGCTGGTCTACAACGACCGCTCCCGCGGCAACTCACGGATCGATCGCGAAGACCCGGTCTACCGCGCCGATGAAAGCGCCCTCGCCGACCTGATCGGTCACGAATGGGGCCTCAACTACCGCGTACGCGGCCGCCACGCCGGGCAGGACCCACTGCTGTTCCTGGACCTGCGCAATGCCCGTGGCTGGGTCAAGCAGCACAGCCAGGGCAAAAGCGTCCTCAACCTGTTTGCCTATACCTGCGGTGTCGGCCTGAGTGCCGCCGCCGGCGGTGCCCGGGAAGTCTGCAACCTCGACTTCGCCGAGGGCAACCTGACCGTGGGCCGCGAGAACGGCCTGCTCAACCCGAAACTGCCGGCCATGCAATTCGTCCAGTCCGACTATTTCCCGGCCATCCGCCAGCTCGCCGGACTGCCCATCGCCCAGCGCCGCGGCCAGAAGCTGCCGAGCTACCAGCGCCTGGAACAGCGCCAGTACGACCTGGTGCTGCTCGATCCACCCGCCTGGGCCAAGAGCGCCTTCGGCACCGTCGACCTGCTGCGCGACTACCAGAGCCTGCTCAAGCCGGCGCTGCTGGCCACCGCCGAAAATGGCGTGCTGATCTGCTGCAACAACCTGGCAAAAGTCAGCCTGGACGATTGGCGTGAACAGGTCCTGCGGTGCGCGGAAAAAACCGGGCGGCCGGTACGCGATTGGCAGGTACTGGCACCGGCCACCGACTTCCCGTCCCGGGACGGACAGCCCCCGCTGAAAACCCTGATCCTCCAGCTGTAGGAAAAACGCCGGAAAACCACGCTCGGCGATGTAAAAAGGGGATTGCTTCGGAACCGTAAACGCGTGCCATACTCCAAGGCACCTCCGACTGAGATAGACGAAGCCTCACATGTCCAAAGGATTGAAACGCGCCCTCGGCGCCTTGCTGACCGTTCTCGCGCTATACACCGTGCTGGGGTTCTTCATCTTGCCGGGCGTGGGCCTGCGTATTGCCAACCAGCAACTGGCGCACTACGCCACGGTGCCCGCCAAGCTCCAGCGCCTGGAGTTCAACCCGTTCAGCCTCGAGCTGACGCTGTGGGGCCTGAATATCGGTGAGCCGGGCAAGGAGCAGGTCGCGTTCGAGCGCCTCTATGTCAATCTGCAGATCGACAGCCTCTGGACCCATGCCCTGCACCTGGCCGAGATCCAGCTGGACAAGCCCAGGACCGAGGTGACCTTCAGCAAGGACGGTACCCTCAACCTTGCCCAGCTGTTCAAGCTGCCGGCCAGCGAACCGACCCCGGCCGATCCGAACGCCAAGCCGTTCCCGCTGCGCATCGACCAGATCGAACTGGCCGGCGGCTACCTGCACTTCCAGGACCTGCGTCCGAGCGAACCCATCGAGTTCCTCTACGACAAGATGGACCTGCAGCTGAAAAACCTCAGCACCCTGCCCGACGACAACGCCGACATGACCCTGGTGGCCGCCGGTCCCGAAGGCGGGCGCATCGACTGGAAAGGCAATTTCAGCCTGGTGCCGATCGCCTCCGAAGGTTCGCTGAAAGTCACCGACGGCAAGATGAAGGTCTGGTGGCCCTATGTCCGGGATGCCGTGCCGCTCGATCTGGAAGACGGCGTCGTCAATCTCAGCACCGATTACAAGCTCAGCCTCGCCAAGGAAACCGAGATGCTGCTGAGCAATACGTCCCTCAGCGTCGCGCCGTTTGCCATCAAGGCCCCCGATGGCCGGCCCCTGGTACGCCTGGAGCGGCTGGACGTCAGCGAGACCAGCGTCGACCTCGCCAAGCAGCAGGTGGTCGTCGGCAAGATCCGCAGCAACAACCTGGAAACCTGGGCCGCCCGCGAAGCGGATGGTCAACTGGACTGGCAGAAGCTGTTCGCCAGCCAGCCGGCCAAACCCGCGGTGAAGGAACCGGCCCCGGCCACCGCCGATACCCCCGCTCCCACGCCCGCGGCACCGAGCAAACCCTGGCAGGTTCTGCTCAAGGACGTGCAACTGCGTGACTACCGCGTACACCTCGCCGACCGCGCGAACAAGACACCGGTCGCCCTTGATCTCGGCCCGCTGAACCTCGATCTGCAGAATTTCGACAGCCTCAACCAGTCGCCCTTCACCCTCAAGCTCGATACCGGGCTGGGCAAGCAGGGCAAGGTCCTCGCCAGCGGCGAAGTCAACCTGAGCCCGATCAGCGCCCGACTGAAGGTCAAGACCCAGGACATCGACCTGCGGGTCGCCCAGGCTTACGTCGAACCCTTTATCCGCCTGGAAGTGCGCAGCGGCATGCTCGGCAGCGACCTCGACGTCAACCTCAAGAACGTCGATCCGCTGGCCTTCAGCGTGACCGGACGGGCCCAGGTCGATCAGTTGCACACCCTCGATACCCTCAAGACCCGGGACTTCGTGAAATGGCAGAAACTGGTGGTCGACGGCCTGAACTACCAGCACGGCGACAGCCTGTCGATCGACAAGGTCAGCCTGTTCCAGCCCTATGCGCGCTTCATGATCAACGACGACCGCACCACCAACGTCGATGACCTGCTGATCCCACAACCGGCCGGCGGCGCCGGCAAGTCCACGGCCAAGGCGGCCCCGTCGAACAGCAAGCCGCTGGGCATCCATGTCGGCGGCATCGCCATCAACGACGGGTCGGCCAATTTCGCCGACTTCAGCCTGACCCCCAACTTCGCCACGGCCATCCAGCAGCTCAACGGCCAGATCGGCACCATCGACAGCCGCCAGGCCAAGCCGGCCGATGTCGATATCAAGGGCAAGGTCGATCGTTATGCGCCAGTGACCATCAAGGGCGCGCTGAACCCCTTCGACCCGATGGCCAGCCTGGATATCGCCACCAGCTTCAAGCGCGTCGAACTGACCACCCTGACACCGTACTCCGGCAAGTTCGCCGGCTACCGCATCCGCAAGGGCCGGCTCAACCTCGACCTGCACTACCTGATCACCAAGGGCCAGTTGAAGGCCGAGAACAAGCTGGTGGTCGAGCAGTTGCAACTGGGCGAGAAAGTCGACAGCCCGGATGCGGTCGACCTGCCGATCAAGCTGGCGATCGCCCTGCTCAAGGACTCCGATGGCAAGATCTCCATCGAACTGCCGGTTTCCGGCGACCTGAACAATCCGCAGTTCAGCGTGATGCCGATTGTCTGGCAGACCCTGCGCAACCTGATCGTGCGAGCCGCCACGGCGCCCTTCAAGTTCATTGGCGGGCTGATCGCCGGCGGCGATTCCCAGGACCTCAGCAACGTCGCCTTCGCCCCGGGCTCCAGCGACCTGAGCAAGGACGCCGAATCCTCCCTGACCAAGCTGGCGGCGGCCTTGAAGGAACGCCCCAACCTGCGCCTGGAGATCGAAGGCACCAGCGCCCAGACCAGCGACGGCCCCCTCATCGCCCAGCAACGCCTGGATCGCGAATATCAGGCCACCTACTACAAGATGCTCCAGCGCCGTGGCGACAAGGTTCCGGCCCAGGCCTCGCTGCTGCAGGTGCCGGAAGATGAGAAGGCGCCGATGCTGGAGGGCATCTACCGCACCCTGCTCAAGCAGCAGCCACCGGCCGAATGGGCCCAGTTGAGCCGCGACGAGCGCACCGCCAGGCTGCGTGACGGCGTGATCAAGAACTGGAGCGGCAACGCCGTGCTACTGCGCAAGCTGGGCCAGGACCGCGCCAGCAGCATCAAGGATTTCCTGGTGGACAAGGGCCAGCTGGAAGACGATCGTGTGTACTTCATCGACGCCAGCCTCGGCCAGGCCGAGAGCGATGGCCGCGTCGTCACCCCCCTGCACCTGGATAGCGAGTAACCATGCTAAAACGCGTCATGTTCAGCTTGGCGGCCCTGCTGGTCGCCAGTCAGGCCCAGGCCACCACCCTGCGCTGCGAGAAAGGCCTGATCAGCTACGGCGACAGCACCTTTGATGTGGTCAGCAAGTGTGGCCAGCCGGTTGCGGTGATCGACCGGGGCTATACGGAAGTGCGCCACGGCAATCGGGTGGACGGGGTCAAAGTCGAGGAGTGGATCTACACGCCCAGCGGCGGCATGAAGCAGTCGCTGCGCTTTCAGGGCGGGCAGTTGACCGATATCCAGAGCACCCGCAATAACTGAAGCTCTCCCTTCTGCAACTTCCCGCCGCACAATAGAACAGGCCCCGATGCAAAGCATCGGGGCCTGTAATGGTCACATCCTTGTGACCGGTCGCATGAACCTCGGGGCTCAACGGATGTACGACTGACTCATCCGTGCTTGTACCCGCTGTCGGCTCCAGCGAAATCCGTAGCCTTACTGGGCTTTCAGGCCGTCAGCCGAGACAGCCTGGACGCCTTTGATTTTCTTGGTGATGTTGACCGCCGTGGTTTTCTGCGCCTCGGTGACAGCCACGGTGGAGGACAGGGAAACCACGCCTTTATTGGTTTCTACCTTGATGTCGGAACCAGGAATGCCCTTCTCGGTCAGCAGGTCGCTTTTGACCTTGGTGGTGATCCAGGTGTCGGAGGTCGCTTCTTTGGCCTTGGTAACTTCACCGGCGGCGATCACCATTGGCTTGGAGGCCTGGGTCTGCTCGGCTGCAAAGGCAGCGTTGGCCAGAGTCAGGGTCAGGGCGGTGGCAGCTGCAGTAGCGATAGCGAACTTTTTCATACGAGTAACTCCTGTTCTTCTGGAAAGTCTGCGCCGTGTCCTGGCAGCAGGGTTACCTATAGAGTTGCAGTCGCTGTGCCAACCCATGACCTCAAGTAAAACCCTTTAAATTCAATTAGTTATAAATATTCAGCAAAAACGGAATCGTGCAGATTGCATGACCGGTGCTCTTGCCTGCATGCAAGTTGCAGCGTTTATCTGCCAGCAAGCCGCTGAAATACCGGCATTTTTCGTCGCCCATAAAAAAAGGACCCCGCAGGGTCCTTTTTTCAGCTGGAAGCGCTGGGCTGATTAAACGCCCGACGCCTTGGCTGCAGCAACGTCCTTGATGGACAGCTTGATACGGCCGCGGTTGTCCACGTCCAGTACCAGGACTTCAACTTCCTGGCCTTCCTTCAGGATGTCGGTCACTTTCTCTACGCGAGCGTCGCTCAGCATGGAGATGTGCACCAGACCGTCCTTGCCCGGCAGGATATTGACGAACGCACCGAAGTCGACGATACGCTCGACCTTACCGACGTAGATCTTGCCGATCTCGGCCTCGGCGGTGATGCTCAGGACGCGCTGGCGCGCAGCCTCGGCCGCTTCCTTGGTTTCGCCGAAGATCTTGATCGAACCGTCGTCTTCGATATCGATCGAAGCCTTGGTTTCCTCGCAGATCGCACGGATGGTCGCGCCGCCTTTACCGATGACGTCACGAATCTTGTCGGTGTCGATTTTCATCGCGATCATGGTCGGTGCGTTTTCCGACAGCTCGGTACGCGACTGGCCAATGATCTGGTTCATCTGGCCGAGGATGTTCAGGCGCGCTTCCAGGGCTTGGCCCAGGGCGATTTCCATGATCTCTTCGGTGATGCCCTTGATCTTGATGTCCATCTGCAGCGCGGTGACGCCCTTGGCGGTACCGGCTACCTTGAAGTCCATGTCGCCCAGGTGGTCTTCGTCACCCAGGATGTCGGTCAGGACGGCGAATTTCTCGCCCTCTTTGACCAGGCCCATGGCGATACCGGCAACCGGTGCCTTCATCGGCACACCGGCGTCCATCAGGGCCAGGGAAGCGCCACAGACCGAGGCCATGGAGCTCGAACCGTTGGATTCGGTGATTTCCGATACCACGCGGATGGTGTACGGGAACTCGGCGGCATCCGGCAGCATGGCCTGGACCGAACGACGGGCCAGACGACCGTGACCGATTTCACGACGACCTGCACCGCCCATGCGACCACACTCGCCCACCGAGAACGGAGGGAAGTTGTAGTGCAGCATGAAGGGGTCTTTTTTCTCGCCTTCCAGGGTATCCAGCAACTGTGCGTCACGGGCGGTGCCCAGTGTGGCGACAACCAGGGCCTGGGTTTCGCCACGGGTGAACAGGGCCGAACCGTGGGTCTTCGGCAGAACACCGACTTCGATGTTCAGAGGACGTACGGTGCGGGTGTCACGACCATCGATACGTGGCTTGCCGTTGACGATGTTTTCGCGAACGGTGCGGTATTCGATTTCACCGAAGGCGGCCTTGACGTCGCTCGCGGAAGGCTGGCCTTCTTCGCCCGACAGCTTGGCAACCACCTGGTCTTTCAGCTCGCCCAGGCGAGCGTAGCGGTCGGCCTTGACGGTGATGGTGTAGGCCTGGGAGATCGCTTCACCGAACTCGGCGCGGATAGCGCCCAGCAGTGCGGTGGCTTCAGGGGCGGCAGCCCAGGTCCAGGTTGGCTTGGCAGCTTCGGCGGCCAGCTCTTTCACGGCCTGGATAACGGCCTGGAATTCGTCGTGGGCGAACAGTACGGCGCCCAGCATCTGGTCTTCGGTCAGCTCCTTGGCTTCCGATTCAACCATCAGTACGGCTTCCGAAGTACCGGCCACGACCATGTCCAGGCTCGAGGCTTTCAGTTGTTCGTAAGTCGGGTTCAGCAGGTAGCCGGTGCTTTCGTGGAAGGCTACGCGAGCGGCGCCGATCGGGCCGTCGAAAGGAATACCGGAGATGGCCAGGGCCGCCGAGGTACCGATCATCGCGGCGATGTCCGGATCGGTCTTCTTGCTGGTGGAGACGACGGTGCAGACAACCTGCACTTCGTTCATGAAACCTTCAGGGAACAGCGGGCGGATCGGACGGTCGATCAGGCGCGAAGTCAGGGTTTCTTTTTCGGAAGGACGGCCTTCACGCTTGAAGAAGCCGCCAGGGATCTTGCCGGCAGCGTAGGTCTTTTCCTGGTAGTGCACGGACAGAGGGAAGAAGCCCTTGCCCGGATCCGCTTGCTTGGCACCGACAACGGTCACCAATACGCTGACGTCGTCGTCAACGGTGACCAGCACTGCGCCGGAGGCCTGACGGGCGATACGGCCAGTCTCGAGGGTAACGGTCGACTGACCGAACTGGAATTTTTTGATTACCGGGTTCACGGTGTCCTACCTTCTTTTGTGGCTCTTGGGGAACTTGTCTTCTTGCGAAATTCTTGGGCAACGCCGGGAATCGGCCCGACTGTCATTGTCCGGGTGCAGCCTTCAGGTGCTCTCTTCGGGTAAAGCAGGTGTTCAGATAAAACTAGAGGCTGGGAGCTTGCCATGTGCTCGCGGAAACCCGCTGACACACAGCAAACAACCAACCTCATAGCGCAATCGCTGATTAGCGACGCAGACCCAGGCGACCGATCAGAGCGCTGTAACGGCTCACGTCCTTGCCTTTCAGGTAGTCCAGCAGCTTACGACGCTGGTTAACCATGCGGATCAGACCACGACGGGAGTGGTGATCTTTACCGTTGGCCTTGAAGTGACCTTGCAGTTTGTTGATGTTGGCGGTCAGCAGTGCAACCTGCACTTCTGGCGAACCAGTATCACCAACAGCTTGCTGGTAGTCGGTAACGATTTGAGCTTTTTCTTCAACGCTGAGAGCCATGAGGCAATCCTTTTATCAGGAAACTGTTTCAGGAAAACAGTTTCAACAGGCCAGGGACAAATCCCTGTATCTATAAATGAGTAGTGACCGTGCCTGTTGACAGCCACCCTCGCCAGCCCGCTGTGACACGGGCTGGTTCCGGTCATTCTGACCGAATCAGTCGACGCGGCGCGATCCGCCCGTCTTCGCTCACTTCACCGATACCGATAAAGCGACCGTTGTGATCCTGCACCCGTACCATGCCGAACTTCGGCGCATCCGGGGCACGTACCGGCTGGCCGTTGAGCCAGTAGAACGCACTGTGTTCCGAGAACTGCAGCAGCGGCCAGTCCAGCAGGCCACTGTCGGATGGCATCAGGAAGCGGTCGACCGCCTCGTTGCCACCTTCGGCATGCACCGCTTCCAGCTCTTCGAGCGTGACCGTCTGCGCCAGGGTGAAAGGTCCGGCCTGGGTCCGTCGCAATTCAGCAACGTATGCGCCACAGCCAAGCTTCTCACCGATGTCCTCAACCAGGGTACGAATATAGGTCCCCTTGCTGCAGTCCACCGCCAGTCGGGCAGTATCGCCTTCGCTGGCCAGCAATTCCAAGCGCGCAATAGTAACAGAACGCGGTTCGCGCTCCACTACTTCCCCCGCACGGGCCAACTTGTAAAGCGGCTGTCCGTCACGCTTGAGCGCCGAGTACATCGGCGGTATCTGACTGATTTTCCCACGAAAATCCGGCAGGACCGCTTCGATATCGGCACGACCAACGGTCACCGGGCGCGTCTGCAAAACCTCGCCTTCGGCGTCCGCGGTGGTGGTGGTCTTGCCCAGTTGCATCAGGGTTTCGTAACCCTTGTCGGAATCGAGCAGGTATTGCGAGAACTTGGTCGCCTCGCCGAAGCACAACGGCAGCACGCCGGTGGCCAACGGGTCGAGACTGCCGGTGTGACCGGCCTTCTCGGCGTTGAGCAACCAGCGAACCTTCTGCAGTGCCGCATTGGAGGTAAACCCCAGCGGCTTGTCGAGCAGGATGATGCCACTGACGTTACGACGGATACGTTTGACCTGAGCCACCGCTTACTCCCGGCCGTCTGCTGGAAGGTTGCCTTCTGGCGTCGCGTCGCCGACATGCTGGCTGTCTTCGGCCACGGCACGCTCGATCAACGCCGACAGGTGCGCACCTCGCACGACGCTTTCGTCGTAGTGGAAGTGCAACTGCGGCACGCTGCGCAGCTTCATCTCGCGGGCCAATTGCATGCGCAGGAAGCCTGCCGCCGAGTTGAGCACCTTGATGCTCTGGGCGATATCGTCCGGGTTGTCCTGGCCCATCACGGTGATGAAGATCTTCGCGTGGCCGACGTCACGGCTGACGTCGACAGCGGTGATGGTGACCAGGCCGACGCGCGGGTCCTTGACTTCACGACGGATCAGCTGTGCCAGCTCACGCTGCATCTGATCGCCGATACGTTGGGTACGGCTGTATTCTTTTGCCATGTCTTGTTACCTGTTACTGCCCCACGGTGAAACCCGTGTGGTCTGAAAGCGGCAAACGCCCGGCCTGGCAGAAGCCGGACCGGGCGTTGCGTTTAGAGTCCGGCTGACGACCCGCGCAGCGAACTGCGGTGGGCCATCATGGCTCTTGAAGTGTGCGAGTCAGAGGCTGCGAGCAACCTGAACCTTCTCGAAGACTTCGATCTTGTCACCGACCTTGACGTCGTTGTAGCTCTTCACGCCGATACCGCATTCCATGCCAGCACGCACTTCGGAAGCGTCATCCTTGAAGCGGCGCAGGGATTCCAGCTCGCCTTCGAAGATCACGATGTCTTCACGCAGTACGCGGATCGGACGGTTACGGTGCACGGTACCTTCGATCACCATGCAGCCGGCGATCGCGCCGAATTTCGGCGAGCGGAACACGTCGCGGACTTCGGCCACGCCCAGGATGTTCTCCCGGACGTCGCTGCCCAGCATACCGGTCAACGCTTTCTTGACGTCTTCGATGATGTCGTAGATCACGTTGTAGTAACGCATGTCCAGGCCTTCCTGCTCGACGATCTTCCGTGCGCCAGCATCGGCACGCACGTTGAAGCCGAACAGTACAGCGTTGGAGGCCAGTGCCAGGTTGGCGTCGGACTCGGTGATACCACCGACACCGCCACCGACGACGCGCACTTGCACTTCATCGTTACCCAAGCCGTTGAGCGCACCTTGCAGTGCTTCCAACGAACCACGGACGTCGGATTTGAGGACGATGTTGAGCGTCTTCTTCTCTTCCTGGCCCATGTTCTCGAAGATGTTTTCCAGCTTGCCGGCATGGGCGCGAGCCAGTTTGACTTCGCGGAACTTGCCTTGACGGAACAGAGCCACTTCACGGGCTTTCTTCTCGTCGGCCACCACGCTCATCTCGTCGCCAGCGTCCGGGGTACCGTCCAGGCCGAGGATCTCGACCGGAATGGAAGGACCGGCTTCCTTGATCGGCTTGCCGTTCTCGTCGAGCATGGCACGTACACGGCCATAGTTCGAACCGACCAGGACCATGTCGCCCTGGCGCAGGGTACCGTCTTGAACCAGCACGGTGGCCACCGGGCCACGGCCCTTGTCCAGACGCGATTCAACCACGACGCCACGACCAGGAGCCGAAGGCGTTGCCTTGAGTTCCAGGACTTCGGCTTGCAGCAGAACGGCTTCGAGCAGTTCGTCGACGCCAGTACCGACTTTCGCCGAAACCGGAACGAACGGCGTATCACCGCCCCACTCTTCCGAGGTCACGCCATGAACCGACAGTTCGCTACGGATGCGATCGAGGTCGGCACCCGGCTTGTCGATCTTGTTCACCGCGACCACCAGTGGAACACCGGCCGCGACTGCGTGCTGGACGGCTTCGATGGTCTGCGGCATCACGCCGTCGTCCGCCGCAACCACCAGGATCACGATGTCGGTCGCCTTGGCACCACGGGCACGCATGGCGGTAAACGCCGCGTGACCCGGGGTGTCGAGGAAGGTGACCATGCCGCGTTCGGTTTCAACGTGGTACGCACCGATGTGCTGGGTGATGCCGCCGGCTTCGCCAGCCGCTACCTTGGCACGACGGATATAGTCGAGCAGGGAAGTCTTGCCGTGGTCGACGTGGCCCATGACGGTCACGACCGGTGCACGGGAGAACGCCTCGCCTTCGAACTTCAGCGACTCGGCCAGGGAATCTTCCAGGGCGGTGTCGCTGACCAGGGTCACCTTGTGGCCCAGTTCTTCAGCAACCAGCTGGGCAGTTTCCTGGTCCAGTACCTGGTTGATGGTGGCCGGGGTACCCAGCTTGAACATGAACTTGATGATTTCAGCAGCCTTGACCGACATCTGCTGGGCGAGATCGCCGACAGTGATGGTCTCGCCGATCTTCACTTCACGCACGATAGGGCCGGTTGGGCTCTGGAAACCGTGGGCGTTGCGTTTCTTCAGCTTGGCCTTGCCGCGACCGCCACGACGGAAACCGTCGCTCTCTTCGTCGGTAGTGCGCGGCGCCACGCGTGGCGCCGGAGCCTTTTCCTTGACCGAAGCGCGATGCGGAGCATTCTTGCGCTCGCCATCGCCACTGCCGCTACGACGATTGCTATCGTCGGCGCGAGGCTTGTCCGGACGGCGTGGTTCTTCACGCTTGCGGGTATCGGCAACCGGTGCAGGAGCGGCAACCGGGGCCTCACGCACAGGTTCGGCAGCCACGGCCGGAGCGGCAACCGCTTCAACCGAAGGTGCGGCAACCGGAGCAGCAGCAGGCTGGTGACGCGCTTCTTCTTCGGCGCGACGCTTGGCTTCTTCTTCAGCCTTCTGGCGAGCCGCATTTTCTACGGCACGACGTTCTTCCAGCTCGCGCTTGCGCTCGGCTTCGATTTCTTCAGGGCTGCGTTGCACGAAGACTTTCTTCTTGCGTACTTCAACGCTGATGCTCTTGCTACCCGCGACACGCAGGGTGCTGGTGGTTTTGCGCTGCAGAGTGATCTTGCGCGGTTCTTCCACTTTCGCCTTGTGGCTGCTCTTCAAGTGAGTCAGCAAAGACTGCTTCTCACTATCGCTCACACCTTCATCGGCGGCGGTGTGCGGCAGACCTGCCTCACGCATCTGCTGCAACAGGCGCTCTACCGGTGTTTTGACCTCATCGGCCAGTTGTTTCACCGTGACTTGCGTCATGCACTTCTCTCCTCAGGCCGCGCCTAATTACTCGAACCAGTGGGCTCGGGCGGCCATGATCAACTTGCCGGCACGATCGTCGTCGATGCCGTCGATGTCGAGCAGATCGTCAATAGACTGCTCGGCCAGGTCTTCGCGGGTAATTACGCCGCGCACCGCCAGTTCCATCGCCAAATCCTTGTCCATACCCTCAAGCGAGAGCAGGTCTTCGGCCGGATGGGCGTCTGCCAGCTTTTCCTCAGTAGCGATGGCTTTAGTCAACAAGCGATCCTTGGCACGAGCGCGAAGCTCGTTGACGATGTCTTCGTCAAAGCCGTCGATGTTGAGCATTTCTTCCAACGGTACGTAGGCAATCTCTTCCAGGCTGGTGAAACCTTCATCGACCAGCACCTGTGCCAGTTCTTCGTCGACTTCCAGCTCGTCGATGAAGTTGCGCAGGATGTCACCGGTTTCTGCCTGTTGCTTAGCCTGGATGTCCGATTCGGTCATCACGTTCAGGGTCCAGCCAGTCAGCTGGCTGGCCAGACGCACGTTCTGACCGCCGCGACCAATGGCCTGAGCCAGATTGTCTGCGCCGACGGCGATGTCCATGGCATGGGCATCCTCGTCAACGATAATTGCCGCGACTTCGGCCGGCGACATGGCGTTGATCACGAACTGCGCCGGGTTGTCGTCCCACAGGACGATATCCACACGCTCGCCACCCAACTCGCCGGACACAGCCTGGACGCGCGAACCGCGCATGCCGATGCACGCGCCCTGCGGGTCGATGCGCTTGTCCTTGGAGCGCACGGCGATCTTGGCACGCGAACCCGGATCACGGGAGGCGGCCATGACTTCGATCAGCCCTTCGGCGATTTCCGGCACTTCGATACGGAACAGCTCGATCAGCATTTCCGGCGCGGTACGCGACAGGATCAGCTGAGGGCCGCGGTTTTCGGTGCGGATTTCCTTGAGCAGTGCACGAACCCGTACACCGACGCGGAAAGTCTCGCGGGAAATGATGTCTTCACGAGCCAGCAGTGCTTCGGCGTTGTTACCCAGGTCAACGATGACGTTGTCGCGGGTGACCTTCTTCACGGTGCCGGAGATGATTTCACCCAGGCGCTCGCGATAGGCGTCGACGACCTGAGCACGCTCGGCCTCGCGGACTTTCTGCACGATGACTTGCTTGGCGGTCTGAGCAGCGATGCGACCAAACTCGATGGACTCGATCTTTTCTTCAACAACATCGCCGACTTGTGCGCCAGGATGGGTCAACGCGACCTTGCTCGGCCAGGTTTCCACAGCCGGATCGTCAAGATCGGCTTCCTCGACGACAGTCCAGCGACGGAAAGTCTCATAGGCACCGGTGTGGCGATTGATTTCCACACGCAGGTCAACTTCGTCTTCAAAGCGTTTTTTGGTAGCCGTGGCCAGGGCCACTTCCAGTGCTTCAAAAATCACGCTTGCCGGTACACCCTTTTCATTGGATACCGACTCAACAACCAGCAATACTTCTTTGCTCATCGTACGCCTCGCCTTTCGCAAGCCATTGGATCCGCGGGATCCGCGTCTCAGTCAAAACTGGGAATAATGTTGGCCTTGTCGATCAAATCGATCGGCAACAGGAACTCGTGCTCTTCTACCTGCACCACGATGTCCTGCTCTTCCACTCCGCGCAGAAGGCCCTGAAAATTACGTCGACCTTCAAAAGGCGAGCGCAACCTTATTTTCACTTGTTCGCCGGCATGCGAGGCAAACTGTTCAAGGGTGAACAGCGGGCGTTCCATGCCAGGAGAGGAAACTTCAAGGGTGTATTCAGTGGTGATCGGATCTTCGACATCCAGCACGCCACTGATCTGGCGACTGACAATGGCGCAGTCATCCACCAGCACACCGCCTTCTTTATCGATATAAACGCGCAACACGGAATGGCGGCCTTGAGCTGAAAACTCGATACCCCAGCATTCATAGCCAAGGGCCACGACCACCGGGGCCAACAAGGCCTGCAACTGTTCTAGCTTGCTCGACACCTGAACCCCCTCGTGCATGTATGTGCATGCTATTGAAATAAACAAAAAATGGGCGAATCGCCCATCCCTGAAACGCCGTCGAACAGCGGCGTCATAAAGTGTCCAGCTAACAAAAAGCCCCTGAAAAGGGGCTCCGCTAAAACTGGTTGCGGGGGCCGGATTTGAACCGACGACCTTCGGGTTATGAGCCCGACGAGCTACCAGACTGCTCCACCCCGCGACAAAGCTGGGGCGGAAGTATACGACCGATCCCTTACAGGGTCAATGTAACCTTCCACCTACAAGAAAGCCCGCAACAGCGGGCTCTCCTGATAATTGGTACCGAGAAGGGGACTCGAACCCCTACACCCTATGGGCACAACCACCTCAAGGTTGCGTGTCTACCAATTCCACCACCTCGGCAATACAACGTTTACAGCATGAAACCCGTTTTACTTCTGCTCAGGAGCTGGAGGTACGTCAGTCGCTGGAGTAGCCGACTTTTGCTCCTGGAGCACCGGTACATCGTCAGATGCCGGTTTTTGCTTTGGCGCTTCCAACACCGCCGGGCTTGGCAAACCTACTTGAGTCAGCTGGTGAGCTTTCTCTTTAGCAAAGTAACCTAACCCTAAGCTGGTTATGAAAAAAGCTGCGGCAAGTATAGCAGTAAACTTACTAAGAAAGGTAGAGGAACCTTGGCTTCCGAACACAGTATTTGAAGCACCTGCTCCGAAAGACGCACCAGCGTCCGCACCTTTACCCTGTTGCAGCAATACCAGGGCAACAACGCCCAGCGCACCCAACAGATGAAGAACGACTACGACTGTTTCCAGCATTTTTTCAGTTTCCCGCGGCGCGACAAATCGCACCGAACTCATCTGCATTCAGGGACGCTCCACCAATGAGCCCCCCATCGATATCCGGCATGCCGAACAGTTCGACCGCATTGGCCGCCTTCACGCTGCCGCCGTATAGAAGCCGCACACCTTGTGCGACCTCAGAATTCTCTGCCGCCAACTGCGCGCGAATGGCGGCGTGCACATCCTGCGCTTGTTGCGGCGAAGCTGTCAGCCCGGTGCCAATGGCCCAGACTGGCTCGTAAGCGATGACAGCCTTGGAAAAAGCACCGACACCCAGCTCTTCGATGATACTGCCCAACTGACGCGAAACCACTTCCATCGTCTTGCCGGCTTCACGCTGCTCCTGGGTTTCCCCTACACAGAGCACCGGGATCAAACCACAAGCCTGCGCTGCCGCGAACTTGCGATTCAGGGTGCGATCCGTCTCGCCCATGATCAGGCGACGCTCGGAGTGCCCCACCAGTACCAGGGAGCAACCCGCATCGACCAACTGGCTCGGTGCAATCTCTCCGGTCAAGGCGCCCTGCATGGATTCCATCGCAGAGTTCTGCGCGCCGACCGAGATCGACTTGCCTTTCAAGCCATCAATCACTTGATTGATATGCAGGCAAGGCGGGAATACCGCGATATCAACACCGCTCGGCAAGGCCAGGTTGCGCAGGCCCTTGATCAGCTCAGCGACGCTGGCGCGGGTACCGTGCATCTTCCAGTTACCAGCTACCAATGGACGACGCATGCTGTACCTCGCAGGTCAAAGTGGGCGCAGATGTTACCCAACCAGATCATCACTGGCAAGCCGAATTCAGGCGCAAACTTCAGCAACCAGTTTTGCCAGGACTTCGGCATGGCCACGAACCGAAACTTCGTCTTCGCCTTCGACCATCACGCGCACCAGCGGCTCGGTGCCCGACTTGCGCAACAGCACGCGCCCACGGCCCTGCATGGCCTCGGTCACGCGCTCGCACGCCGCCACCACCTCGGGATGCCTGACCGGATCGACGCCACCGCCGAAACGGACGTTGAGCAGCACCTGCGGGCATTTGCGCAGCGCCTGGCGCGCCTGGGCCAGGCTTTCGCCACGACGCCGCACCGCCAGCAGGGCCTGCAAGGCCGCGATAATCGCGTCACCGGTGGTCGTGTTGTTCAGGCAGAGGATGTGTCCGGAGTTTTCACCGCCTATCAGCCAGTTGCGCTCGAGCAGCTCGGCAATCACGTAGCGGTCGCCGACATTGGCGCGCACGAACGGGATATCCAGCTCCTTGAGCGCCAGCTCGAGCCCCAGGTTGCTCATCAGGGTGCCGACCACGCCGCCATTCAATTTATTACGCTCGGCGAGATCCCGGGCAATGATGAACACCAGTTCGTCACCATCGACCACGGCGCCGGTGTGATCGACCATCAGCACCCGGTCGCCATCGCCATCGAAGGCAATGCCCAGGTCCGCCTTCTCGGCCAGCACCGCAGCCTGCAGCGGCTTGATATGGGTCGAACCGCAGTTGTCATTGATGTTCAGCCCGTTGGGCTGCGCGGACAGGGCGACGACCTCGGCCCCCAGCTCGCGAAACACGCTCGGAGCGACCTTGTAGGTGGCGCCGTGGGCACAGTCGAGCACGATCTTCAGGCCCGCCAGGTTGGTCCCGGTCGGCACACTGCTCTTGCAGAATTCGATATAACGACCGGCCGCGTCATTGATCCGCGAAACCTTGCCGAGCTTTTCCGAATCGACCACGGTCATCGGCGCATCGAGCAATTCCTCGATCATCAGCTCGACCTCATCCGGCAACTTGGTGCCTTCACCGGAGAAGAACTTGATGCCGTTGTCGTCATGGGGGTTGTGCGAAGCACTGATGACAATCCCCGCCTCGGCGTGGAAAGTCCGTGTCAGGTAGGCGATGGCCGGCGTCGGCATCGGCCCCAGCAGCATCACATCGGCGCCCGCGGCCGACAGGCCGGCTTCCAGGGCGGACTCGAACATGTAGCCGGAGATACGCGTGTCCTTGCCGACCAGTACGCGGCAGGTGCCCAGCTTGCGGAACGCCATGCCGGCAGCCCAGCCCAGCTTGAGCATGAAATCAGGGGTGATCGGGTATTGCCCGACGCGACCGCGAATACCGTCGGTGCCGAAATATTTCTTTTTCATAAGTGCTCCATCATTCTTATTCAGCAGCTTCAACGGCAGCGATCATGCTGACGACGTCGACCGTCTCGGCCACATCGTGCACTCGCAGAATCCGTGCTCCCTTGCTCATCGCCAGCGCCGCCAGCGCCAGGCCGCCGTACAGGCGCTCGCCTACCGGACGCCCGAGGGCCTGGCCTATCATGCTCTTTCGCGAGACGCCAACCAACAGTGGCCGCCCCAGTACGTGCAGGGCCTCCATATGCTTGAACAGGCTCAGGTTATGCTGCAGATTCTTGGCAAAGCCGAATCCCGGGTCAAGGATGACCCGCTCGGCCGGAATCCCCGCCGCCTCGCACTGACGCATGCGCTCGGCCAGGAAGGCCCTCACCTCTTCGGTGACGTTGTCGTAGTGCGGATTGTCCTGCATGTCGCCCGGCTCGCCGAGCATATGCATCAGGCACACCGGCAACCCGGTTGCCGCCGCCGCATCCAGCGCGCCATCGCGCCGCAGGGCACGTACATCGTTGATCAGCCCCGCACCGAGACGCGCCGTTTCGCGCATCACCGAGGGCGTCGAGGTATCGACCGAAATGACCACATCCAGCTCACGATGGATGCGCTCGACAATCGGCGCCACCCGCTCCAGCTCTTCCAGGGGCGATACCGCACGCGCCCCGGGCCGGGTCGACTCGCCACCGACATCGATCAGCGTCGCGCCGGCCTGCACCATGCCCTCGGCATGTCGCAATGCCGCATCCAGCTGGCTGAAGCGCCCGCCATCGGAAAAGGAATCGGGAGTGACGTTGAGAATGCCCATGACATGCGTCCGGGCCAAATCAAGAACCCGGTTGCCGCAAGGCAACCGGGTCGAGGACTGAGCAGAAGTCATTTCAAACCTTAGTGATCAGCCGCAGGGCCACCGATCGGCGTCTCGGGACGCTCGTTCTGCACTACGGGCGGAGTGCCCGAAGTACCCGAACCACCTTCCCAGTCACGCGGCTCGCGTGGTGGGCGACCGGCCATGATGTCGTCGATCTGCTCGGCATCGATGGTCTCGTACTTCATCAGCGCATCGGCCATGGCGTCGAGCTTGTCGCGGTTATCGGTGAGGATCTGCTTGGCCGTGCCGTAGCACTGGTCAATGATGCTGCGTACTTCGGAGTCGATCAGCTTGGCCGTTTCGCCCGAGAAACTGGCATTCTGGCCACCGCCGCCACGACCCAGGAACACTTCCTGGTCTTCCTCGGCATACATCAGCGGACCGAGCTTCTCGGACAGGCCCCACTTGGTGACCATGTTCCGCGCAATCTGGCTGGCACGCATGATGTCGTTGGAGGCACCGGTGGTGACACCGTCGAAGCCCAGGGTCATCTCTTCGGCGATACGGCCGCCGTACAGCGAGCAGATCTGGCTGATCAGGGCACGCTTGGACAGACTGTAGCGATCCTCTTCCGGCAGGAACATGGTCACACCCAGCGCACGACCGCGCGGGATGATCGAGACCTTGTAGACCGGATCATGCTCGGGCACTACCCGTCCGACGATCGCATGACCGGCTTCGTGGTAGGCAGTGTTCTGTTTTTCCTTCTCGGACATGACCATGGATTTGCGCTCGGCGCCCATCATGATCTTGTCCTTGGCCAGCTCGAATTCCTTCATTTCGACGATGCGCTTGCCGGTACGGGCAGCGAACAGCGAAGCCTCGTTGACCAGGTTGGCCAGGTCGGCACCGGAGAAACCCGGGGTACCACGGGCAATCACCGCCGGAGCGACGTCATCACCCATTGGCACCTTGCGCATGTGCACCTTGAGAATCTGCTCGCGACCACGGATATCCGGCAGGCCGACCACCACCTGGCGGTCGAAACGGCCTGGACGCAGCAGCGCCGGGTCAAGCACGTCGGGACGGTTGGTCGCGGCAATGACGATGATGCCGTCATTCATTTCGAAACCGTCCATCTCCACCAGCAACTGGTTGAGGGTCTGCTCACGTTCGTCATGACCGCCGCCCATGCCGGCACCACGGTGACGACCGACCGCGTCGATTTCGTCGATGAAGATGATGCAAGGCGCGTGTTTCTTGGCCTGCTCGAACATATCGCGAACGCGGCTGGCACCGACACCGACGAACATCTCGACGAAATCGGAACCGGAAATGGTGAAGAACGGCACTTTCGCCTCACCGGCGATAGCCTTGGCCAGCAAGGTCTTGCCGGTACCCGGAGGACCGACCATCAGCACACCGCGCGGGATACGACCGCCCAGGCGCTGGAACTTGCCCGGATCACGCAGGAACTCGACCAGTTCGCCCACTTCTTCCTTGGCTTCGTCGCAACCGGCAACGTCAGCCAGGGTGGTTTTCACCTGGTCTTCGGAGAGCAGGCGCGCCTTGCTCTTGCCGAAACTCATCGGGCCGCCCTTGCCGCCCGCACCGCCCTGCATCTGGCGCATGAAGAACATGAACACCGCGATGATCACCAGGATCGGGAAACTGGCTACCAGCAACTGGGTCCAGATGCTCTGCTGCTCAGGCTGCTTGCCTTCGACCACGACATGGTTGTCCACCAGGTCGCCGATCAGGCCGTTGTCCTGGATCGCCGGGCGGATGGTCTTGAAGCTGTCGCCATCGTTGCGCTTGCCGGTGATCACGTAACCGTCCACGGCAACGCGTTCGACCTTGCCATCCTTGACCTGCTGGATGAAGTCGGAATAGTTGAGGGTCTGTGGCTCGTTAGGGCTGGAGAAGTTGTTCATCACCGTCACCAGGACAGCCGCGATGATCAACCACAGGATCAGATTCTTTGCCATATCGTTCAATTAACTACCCTCTGAAGCTAGCTCCGCTTGTGGCGCGCGCTTCGCATGATATTCACCGGCATAACTTACTACATTACCTACAGCTTCGCAGGCGCCGTCTGTAACCCTTTGTGAAACATTGACTACACAATATTCGCTTATGTTCACGAGGCGAAATGCGAAATTCCTATCGCCCCGGTCAAAAACCCCGTTTTACTCGGTGCGCCCGCGGAAACCACGGCCCAGCAGGTACTGCTCGCGGGACCGATCGCGGGACGATGCCGGCTTGCGCGTCTGCACCTTGTCGAACTGCTTGCGGAAGTTCTTGTGGTACTCGTCGAAGCCTTCGCCCTGGAAAACCTTGATCAGAAAATCACCACCGGGACGCAATACGCGCCCGGCCAGATCGAGTGCCAGCTCGCAGAGGAACATCGAGCGCGGCATATCCACTTCGGGCGTACCACTCATATTGGGGGCCATATCGGAAATCACAAGGTCAACCTCGGAATTTCCGACAGCTTCGAGGATCTGCGCCAGTACCGAGTCCTCGGTAAAGTCGCCCTTGATGAAGGTCACATCGGGGATGCTGTCCATATCGAGGATATCGGAAGCGATCAGTCGCCCCTGCCCGCCAATCAGACGACTGGTCACCTGGGACCAGCCACCCGGCGCGGCGCCGAGGTCGATCACGCTCATGCCCGGACGGATGATCCGGTCCTTCTCCTGGATTTCCAGCAGCTTGTAGCTGGCACGGGAGCGGTACCCGTCTTTCTGTGCCATCTTGACGAACGGGTCGTTGAAATGTTCTTTCAGCCAGTTAAGGCTAGTCTTGGAACGGGCCACGGGGCACCTCGAAAAAATTGTCGAATCGCGATTAACTGGGCGGTCCCGGACTCGCTCGGGTAAACTGGCCGCCGCTTTTTACAAGATCAGACGCAGGGGTCAGATTATGCCGCTCACTCAAGAGCAGAAGAAACAGTACAAATCCATTGGCCACCATCTGAAACCAGTATTGACTGTGGCTGACAACGGTTTGACTGAAGGTGTGTTAGCCGAACTCGAACGCGCATTGAGCGATCACGAGCTGATCAAGATCAAGCTCAATATCCTCGATCGCGAAGCGCGCCTGGCGAACATCGCCGAGCTGTGCAAGGTCGGCAAGGCGGACCTGGTACAGGTCATCGGCAAAATGGCACTGGTTTATCGCAAGAATTTCAGTGTCAACAAGCAACTGTCGAACGTTCACCGTTTCAAGTGATGTAGACAAGGGTCAAGGGTACGCTTCGCGTGCCCTGCCACTCTCGCCGGGAACCGGCTGCAGCACCAGCACCAGGCCGGACAGGCCAAGCACCAGATAACTGAACAGTTGCCAGCGCAACGCCTCCGGCTGCCAGTGGCGCACCGCAAGATACATCCCGCACGCATACAACGCCATCAGCAGCAACTGCCCGCGAATATCGCGCCACAGGCTTGCCCGCCCCTTGGCCTGGACCAGCACCAGGACCTGCACGATCACGCAGATCGCTGCAAATCCCACCAATAAAGAGCCCAGCAGGCCGCCGATCTCGTCGATCAGCAGCGGTGCCAGGCCGATCTGCGCCAAAACCGGCAACAGCCCCACATGCAACAACCACAGGCCGCCGACCCAGAGCATCTGGGCCAGTTGCCAGAGCATGGCGCCCGCACGCAGCGGACGCCGCCGTTCAGATATGGCGGACTTCGACAATCTCGTACTCGATCACGCCACCGGGCGTCTTGACGGTCACGACATCGCCTTCTTCCTTGGCGATCAGGGCGCGAGCGATGGGCGAACCCACCGAAATCTTGCCCAGCTTGATATCAGCCTCATCCTCACCGACGATGTGGTAGGTCACGCTTTCGTCGGTTTCGACGTTGGCGATCTCGACCGTGGTGCCGAAAATCACCTTGCCGGTATGCGGGATGGTCGTGACATCGATGATCACCGCATTCTGCATGCGGCCTTCGATATCACGGATCCGCGCCTCGACCATACCCTGCTGCTCGCGGGCAGCATGGTATTCGGCGTTTTCCTTCAGGTCGCCCAGCTCGCGGGCCGTGCCGATGTCCTGGCTCAGCTTCGGACGGACGACCTTGGTCAGGTGAGCGTGCTCCTCTTCCAGGGCCTTGGCGCCCTGCACGGTCATTGGGTACTTGGTTATGCTCATGCCTTCAATCCTGCGTGTAGATCCTGCAAGCGACGCACGGTCTTCTCCGGACCGAACTTGAGCGCTTCGCAGATGGCTTCGCCAGCAGCAATGGTGGTTGTGCAGTAGATCTTGTGCTGCAGCGCGTTACGACGAATGGAGTACGAGTCGGCAATCGACTGGCGCCCTTCGGTCGTGTTGATGATCAGGGTGACTTCGTCATTCTTGATCATGTCGACGACGTGCGGACGACCTTCGGTCACCTTGTTGACCCGGCGCACTTTCAGGCCCGCGGCTTCGATCAGCTTGGCGGTACCGGCGGTGGCAACCACTTCGAAGCCCAAGTTGATCAGATCACGGGCCACGCCTGCAACCAGTGGCTTGTCGTCGTCGCGTACGCTGATGAACGCGGTACCGCCGGTCGGCAGCACTTCGCTGGCACCCATCTGGGCCTTGGCGAAGGCTTCGCCGAAGGTGTCGCCGACACCCATCACTTCACCAGTGGACTTCATCTCAGGACCGAGGATCGGGTCCACGCCAGGGAATTTGGCGAAGGGGAACACCGCCTCTTTCACGCTGTAGAAGTTCGGAATGATTTCCTTGGTGAAGTTCAGCTCTTTCAGCGTCTTGCCGGCCATCACCCGGGCCGCGATCATTGCCAGGGAGACACCGATGCATTTCGACACGAACGGCACGGTACGCGAGGCACGCGGGTTCACTTCGATGACGTAGATGTCTTCGCCCTGCAAGGCCAGCTGCACGTTCATCAGGCCGACAACACCCAGTTCCAGGGCCATTTTCTTGACCTGTTCGCGCATCTCGTCCTGGATGTGCGCCGGCAGCGAGTACGGCGGCAGCGAGCAGGCGGAGTCACCGGAGTGAACCCCGGCCTGCTCGATGTGCTGCATGATCGCGCCGATCACCACGTCGGTGCCGTCGCAGACCGCATCCACGTCCATCTCGATGGCGCAGTTGAGGAAGTGGTCCAGCAATACCGGGCTGTCGTTGGACACCTGGACCGCTTCACGCAGGTAGCGCTTGAGCTCTTCTTCCTCGTAGACGATCTCCATCGCCCGGCCACCCAACACGTAGGACGGGCGCACCACCAACGGGTAACCGATCTTCGCGGCGGCACGAATCGCTTCGTCCTCGCTGCGCACGGTGGCGTTTGGCGGCTGGCGCAGGTTCAGGCGCTGGACCATCTGCTGGAAGCGCTCGCGGTCTTCGGCGCGGTCGATGGCGTCAGGGCTGGTGCCGATGATCGGCACGCCGGCGGCTTCCAGGGCACGGGCCAGTTTCAGCGGAGTCTGGCCGCCGTACTGGACGATCACGCCCTTCGGTTTCTCGACGCGGACGATTTCCAGCACGTCTTCCAGGGTCACCGGTTCGAAGTACAGGCGATCGGAGGTGTCGTAGTCGGTGGAAACGGTTTCCGGGTTGCAGTTGACCATGATGGTCTCGTACCCGTCGTCGCGCAGCGCCAGTGCCGCATGTACGCAGCAGTAGTCGAACTCGATACCCTGGCCGATACGGTTAGGACCGCCGCCCAGAATCATGATCTTGTCGCGGCCCGACGGCGCGGCTTCGCACTCTTCTTCGTACGTCGAGTACAGGTACGCGGTATCGGTGGCGAACTCGGCGGCGCAAGTGTCGACACGCTTGTAGACCGGGAACACTTCCAGCTTGTGGCGATGAGCACGCAGGCTCTTCTCGGTCACACCCAGCAACTTGGCCAGGCGCATATCGGAGAAGCCTTTGCGCTTGAGGCGGAACATCAGGTCGCGGTCGATGCTGGTCAGCCCCAGGGTCTTGACCTTCTCTTCGTCCTTGATCAGATCCTCCATCTGCACCAGGAACCAAGGATCGATCATGGTCATGCCGAAGATGTCTTCGACACTCATGCCGGCGCGCATGGCGTCCGCCACGTACCAGATACGCTCGGCGCCGGGCACGGTCAGCTCGCGCTTGAGCACGCTCATGCTTTCCGGATTGCTCAGGTCAACCTTCTCGTCCAGGCCGCAAACGCCCACTTCCAGGCCACGCAGGGCTTTCTGCAGGGACTCCTGGAAGGTCCGGCCGATGGCCATGACTTCACCCACCGATTTCATCTGGGTGGTCAGGCGCGCGTCGGCCTTGGCGAACTTCTCGAAGGCGAAGCGTGGCAGCTTGGTCACGACGTAGTCGATGGACGGCTCGAAGGACGCCGGGGTCTTGCCGCCGGTGATGTCGTTCGACAGCTCGTCGAGGGTGTAGCCCACGGCCAGCTTGGCCGCGACCTTGGCGATCGGGAAGCCGGTGGCTTTCGAGGCCAGCGCCGAGGAACGGGATACCCGCGGGTTCATCTCGATGACCACCATGCGGCCGGTGTTCGGGCAGATGCCGAACTGGACGTTGGAGCCGCCGGTTTCCACGCCGATCTCGCGCAGCACCGCCAGGGAGGCGTTACGCAGGATCTGGTATTCCTTGTCGGTCAGGGTCTGGGCCGGCGCGACGGTGATCGAGTCACCGGTGTGCACGCCCATCGGGTCGAAGTTTTCGATGGAGCAGACGATGATGCAGTTGTCCTTCTTATCGCGGACAACCTCCATCTCGTACTCTTTCCAGCCGATCAGCGATTCGTCGATCAGCAGTTCCTTGGTCGGCGACAGGTCCAGGCCACGGGCGCAGATTTCTTCAAACTCTTCACGGTTGTAGGCGATACCGCCGCCGGTGCCGCCCATGGTGAAGGACGGACGGATGATGCACGGGAAGCCGAGCTTCTCGAGGACCGCATTGGCCTCTTCCATGCTGTGGGCGATACCGGAGCGCGGGCAGGCCAGGCCGATGGATTTCATGGCCTTGTCGAAGCGCGAACGGTCTTCGGCCTTGTCGATGGTGTCGGCATTGGCGCCGATCATTTCCACGCCGAACTTTTCCAGGACGCCTTCGCGCTCCAGGTCCAGGGCGCAGTTCAGGGCGGTCTGGCCACCCATGGTCGGCAGCAAGGCGTCCGGACGCTCTTTCTCGATGATCTTGGCAACGGTCTGCCACTTGATCGGCTCGATGTAGGTCGCATCCGCCATGGCCGGGTCGGTCATGATGGTCGCCGGGTTGGAGTTCACCAGGATGACGCGGTAACCCTCTTCGCGCAGGGCTTTGCAGGCCTGGGCGCCGGAGTAGTCGAATTCGCAGGCCTGGCCGATCACGATCGGGCCAGCGCCGAGAATCAGGATGCTTTTTATGTCTGTACGTTTTGGCATGGGTTTGTCACTCAAATCCGCAGGTCAGTCGGCAAGCCGTCTTGAACAATCTTTGCAGAGCCTGAGGGGGCCGCCGGTTCCGGGGCCGCCCTCAGGCCGCTCACTCAGCGTCGCTTGGCCATCTCATTGATGAAACGGTCGAACAGCGGCGCTACGTCGTTCGGGCCCGGGCTTGCTTCAGGGTGGCCCTGGAAGCTGAACGCGCTCTTGTCGGTGCGCTCGATGCCTTGCAGGGAACCGTCGAACAGCGACTTGTGGATCGCCCGGACGTTGCCCGGCAGGGTCGCTTCATCCACGGCAAAACCGTGGTTCTGGCTGGTGATCATCACCACGCCGGTGTCCAGGTCCTGCACAGGGTGGTTGGCACCGTGATGGCCGTGGCCCATTTTCAGGGTCTTGGCGCCCGAGGCCAGGGCCAGCAGCTGGTGACCCAGGCAGATACCGAAGACCGGGATCTCGGTTTCCAGCACATCCTTGATCGCCTGGATCGCGTAGTCGCAAGGCTCCGGGTCACCCGGGCCGTTGGACAGGAACACACCGTCCGGCTGCAGGGCCAGTACGTCGCTGGCCGGGGTTTGCGCCGGCACCACGGTCACGCGGCAGCCGCGCTCCACCAGCATGCGCAGGATGTTGTACTTGACGCCGTAGTCGTAGGCCACGACATGGTAAGGCAGGTCGGCGGCTTCGAGGGTCGCGTGGCTGTCGGTCTTCAAGTCCCAGACCGTGGAGCGCCACTCGTACTTTTCCTTGGTGCTGACGACTTTCGCCAGATCCATGCCCTTGAGGCCAGGGAACCCCTGCGCCGCGGCAATCGCCGCTTCTTCGGAGATAGTGTCACCGACCATGATGCAGCCGTTCTGCGAACCCTTTTCACGCAGGATGCGGGTCAGGCGACGCGTATCGATACCGGCGATCGCCACCACATTGTTGGCTTTCAGGTAATCGGACAGGGACATCGTGTTACGCCAGTTGCTCGCGACCAGTGGCAGGTCACGAATCACCAGACCGGCCGACCAGACACGATCAGACTCGATATCTTCCGGCGTGGTGCCGGTATTGCCGATGTGCGGATAGGTCAGGGTGACGATCTGTTGGGCGTAGGAAGGATCGGTAAGGATTTCCTGATAGCCGGTCATGGCGGTGTTGAACACCACCTCACCAACGGTCTGACCGTCGGCTCCAATGGCTTCGCCGCGAAAAATGCTGCCATCAGCAAGGGCGAGTATGGCTGGCTTAGTCAAGAAGACCTCCCGTAAATAAAGCCTGAAGGGGCGATCGCAGGTTGTAAAAAAGCGGAGTGACGTATGGACACGTCACCCCGCTTCTTTCACTGAATTATTCTGCGCGCTTTTAGTGGACACACTAAAGCTGTAGCTTACAGAAAAAGGCTTTTTTGGTCCACCGCTAATGAGCCTTAAAGGCCAGGGAATGCGACAGGACGTCGCCAGGCGGTGTGAAACAGACACTGAAGGAGCCACAACCTGTGGGAGCCGGCTTGCCGGCGATGAGGCCCTGGAGCCTTGCAGCGCCCTGACGGACGCCATCGCCGGCAAGCCGGCTCCCACAGCCAAGTACCGCGCCGTGCCGATCAGTGCAGATCGAGCACATCCTGCATGTCGTACAGGCCGGCGGCCCGGCCATCCAGCCAAAGCGCCGCACGCACGGCCCCCTTGGCGAAGGTCATGCGGCTCGAGGCCTTGTGGGTGATCTCCAGGCGCTCGCCTTCAGTGGCGAACAACACGGTGTGATCGCCAACCACATCGCCGCCACGCACGGTGGCGAAGCCGATGGTGTTACGCGCCCGCGCCCCGACATGTCCCTCGCGACCATAGACCGCGACCTTCTGCAGATCGCGCTCCAGCGTATCGGCGATGACCTCGCCCATGCGCATGGCCGTGCCCGAAGGCGAGTCGACCTTGTGCCGGTGATGCGTCTCGATGATCTCGATATCCGCGTCGTCGCCCAGCACTCGGGCGGTCAGCTCGAGCAGCTTCAGCGACAGGTTGACCCCGACACTGAAGTTGGCGGCGAAGACGATCGGAATATCCTTGCCCGCCTCCACCAGCAACTGCTTCTGCTCGGCGCTCAGGCCAGTGGTACCGATCACCATGGCCTTGCCGGCCTTGCGGCAGAACGCCAGGTTCTTCAGCATCACTTCCGGCAGCGTGAAGTCGATCAGCACATCGAACTCTTCAGCCACCTTCTCCAGGCCATCGGACAACGGCACGCCGATCCGCCCCAGCGAGGCCAGCTCACCGGCATCGGCACCGACCAGGGAACTGCCAGGACGCACGACAGCAGCCGTCAGGCCGGCAAGCGGCACCTGCAACTGCACCGCCTCGACCAGGATCTTGCCCATGCGCCCGGCGGCGCCCATCACAGCTATACGTCGCATGATCCGCTCCTTACAGGTCGCCGAAGAAGCGCTTCACGCCTTCAAACCAGCCACTGGCCTTTGGCGAGTGCGAACTGTCACCGTCCAGGGACGCGCGGAACTCTTCCAGCAACTCGCGCTGACGACGGCTCAGGTTGACCGGCGTCTCGACCGCCACGCGGCACATCAGGTCGCCCGCGCCGCCGCCACGCACAGGGGCCACGCCCTTGCCACGGATACGGAACTGCTTGCCGGTCTGGGTACCTTCCGGAATCTTCAGCTTGACCCGACCGTCGAGGGTCGGAATCTCCAGCTCGCCACCCAGGGCCGAATCGACGAAACTGATCGGCACTTCGCAGAACAGGTGCTTGCCGTCACGCTGGAAGATCGCGTGCTCGCGCACATTGATCACCACGTACAGGTCGCCCGTCGGGCCGCCCTGCGCACCAGCCTCGCCTTCCCCGGACAAGCGGATGCGGTCGCCGGTATCGACACCGGCCGGCACTTTCACCGAAAGGGTCTTGTACTCTTCGACACGCCCCTGGCCATGGCAGGAGTCGCACGGATCGGAAATGATCTTGCCCTGGCCGTGGCAGCGCGGGCAGGTCTGCTGCACCGAGAAGAAGCCCTGCTGCATCCGCACCTGGCCGATACCGCCACAGGTCGGACAGGTGATCGGCGCGGAGCCCTTCTTGGCACCGGAACCGTCGCACGGCTTGCAGTTGACCAGTGTCGGAACGCGAATATTCACGGTAGTCCCGCGAACCGCTTCTTCCAGGTTCAGTTCCAGGGTGTAGCGCAGGTCGCTGCCGCGCTGGGCACCACCACGGGAGCCGCCACGACCGCCACCAAAGAAATCGCTGAACACATCGCCGAAGATATCGGAGAAATTCTGCCCGCCGAAACCACCGCCGCCGCCGCCCATGCTCGGATCGACGCCAGCGTGGCCGTACTGATCGTAGGCCGCACGCTTGCTGGAATCGGACAGCACTTCGTAGGCCTCGTTGGCCTCCTTGAACAGCTCTTCCGAAGCCTTGTCATCTGGGTTGCGGTCCGGGTGATGCTTCATCGCGAGACGACGGTAAGCCTTCTTCAGCTCCGCCTCGCTAGAGCCACGCTCGACCCCCAATATTTCGTAATAGTCACGCTTTGCCATAAATCGCCCCTGAGGCCAGCATCCGAACCTTGTCGCATGCTGTAAAAATTTGCGTGTTCCAGACACGCCAACGCGGGAGCAAGCTCCCGCGCGGCGACATCCTACCAGTCACCGCTGCAGAGCGGTCAACCGGCCGACCAACAAGCAGCCCTGGTAAGGCTTACTTGTGATCCTTCACTTCTTCGAACTCGGCGTCGACGACGTCATCCTTGTGCGCCTCTTCCTGGGCCGGCTCCGCGCCGCCTGCTGGCTTCTCGGCCTGCTCGGCATACATCTTCTGGGCAACCGGAGCGGAAACCTTGGACAGCTCCTCGACCTTGGCCTCGATGGCGGCCTTGTCGTCGCCCTTGACGGCGGCTTCCAGGGCAACCAGGGCAGCCTCGATCGCGGTCTTCTCTTCGGCGGAGACCTTGTCACCGGCGTCGGCGATCATCTTGCGAGTCGAGTGAACCAGTGCGTCGCCCTGGTTACGGGCAGCGGCCAGCTCTTCGAACTTGCGGTCTTCTTCCGAGTTCGCCTCGGCGTCGCGGATCATCTGTTGAATTTCTTCGTCAGACAGACCGGAGTTGGCCTTGATCACGATCGACTGGGTCTTGCCGGTCGCCTTGTCCTTGGCACCTACGTGCAGGATGCCGTTGGCGTCGATGTCGAAGGTCACTTCGATCTGCGGCACGCCACGTGGAGCCGGTGGAATCTCGGCCAGGTCGAACTTGCCCAGGGACTTGTTCTGCGCAGCCTGCTTACGCTCACCTTGCAGCACGTGGATGGTCACGGCGCCCTGGTTGTCGTCGGCAGTCGAGAACACTTGCGATTTCTTGGTAGGAATCGTGGTGTTCTTCTCGATCAGCGCGGTCATCACGCCGCCCATGGTTTCGATACCCAGGGTCAGCGGGCTGACGTCGAGCAGCAAGACGTCCTTGACGTCGCCGGCCAGTACCGCGCCCTGAATGGCAGCGCCCACGGCGACGGCTTCGTCAGGGTTGACGTCCTTGCGTGCTTCCTTGCCGAAGAAATCGGCAACGGTCTTCTGCACCATCGGCATACGGGTCTGGCCGCCGACCAGGATCACGTCGTTGATCGAACCGACATCGATGCCGGCGTCTTTCAGGGCGATACGGCAAGGTTCGATGGTGCGCTGAACCAGGTCTTCGACCAGCGATTCCAGCTTGGCGCGGGAGATCTTCACGTTCAGGTGCTTCGGACCGGTAGCGTCTGCAGTGATGTACGGCAGGTTGACGTCGGTCGACTGGCTCGACGACAGTTCGATCTTGGCTTTTTCGGCAGCTTCTTTCAGGCGCTGCATCGCCAGCGGGTCACCCTTGAGGTTCATGCCGCTTTCTTTCTTGAACTCGTCCACGAGGTAGTCGATCAGACGGATGTCGAAGTCTTCACCACCGAGGAAGGTGTCACCGTTGGTTGCCAGTACTTCGAACTGGTGCTCGCCATCGACTTCGGCGATTTCGATCACGGAAACGTCGAAGGTACCGCCACCCAGGTCATAAACGATCACGGTGTGATCGCCACGGGCCTTGTCCATGCCGTAGGCCAGGGCAGCCGCGGTTGGTTCGTTGATGATGCGCTTGACGTCCAGACCGGCGATACGGCCGGCGTCCTTGGTCGCCTGGCGCTGGCTGTCGTTGAAGTAGGCCGGAACGGTGATCACCGCTTCGGTCACAGGCTCGCCGAGGTAGTCTTCGGCGGTCTTCTTCATCTTCTTCAGCACTTCGGCCGAAATCTGTGGCGGAGCCATTTTCTGGCCGCTTACTTCAACCCAGGCGTCACCGTTGTCGGCCTTGGCGATCTTGTAAGGCACCATCTGGATGTCTTTCTGAACGACGTCTTCTTCGAAACGACGACCGATCAGACGCTTCACCGCGTACAGGGTGTTATGCGGATTGGTCACCGCCTGGCGCTTGGCCGACTGGCCGACCAGGATTTCGCCGTCGTTGGCGTAGGCGATGATCGAAGGCGTGGTACGCGCGCCTTCGGCGTTCTCGATAACTTTTGGCTGACCGTTTTCCATGACCGAGACGCACGAGTTGGTGGTCCCCAGGTCGATACCGATAATTTTGCCCATTTCACTCTCCCGAAACTTTGATTTTTTTGCCGCAGCGGTTATGGCCAACTGCGGTAGCACTTAAACGCTTGACTTATAGATGGGGGCCTTGTGGCCGATTTCAAGCCTGCTCGTCAATCGTCGGCGAAACCGGTGCAACCGCCTTGCTCACCACGACCATCGCCGGGCGCAGCAGGCGACCATTGAGCTGGTAACCCTTCTGGAACACTTTCAGGACGCTGTTCGGCTCGACGTCGGCGCTCTCCTGCATGGCCATGGCCTGGTGCAGCGAGGCGTTGAACGGTTCGCCGTGCGGGTCGATGGCTTCCAGCTGATAACGCTTGAGGGTGTCCTGGAACATCTTCAGGGTCAGCTCGATGCCTTCGCGCATCGGGCGAATGCTTTCATCGTCCGGGTTGGACAGATCCAGGCCACGCTCCAGGCTGTCGATGATCGGCAGCAGGTCGCCGGCGAACTTCTCCAGCGCGAACTTGTGCGCCTTCTCGACATCCTGCTCGGCACGGCGGCGGATGTTCTGCAGGTCGGCGGCGACGCGCAGCGCTTGGTCATTCGCGCCAGCCAGTTGCTCTTCAAGCACCTGCACGCGAGTGGCCAGGTCGTCGCTCGAAGCGTCGGCGGCCTGGTTGGCCTCTTGATTTTGCGAGTCCAGATTCTGTTCGTCAGCCATAAAAAAACCTCCTTTCAATATCGTCCGCGAGCCAGGCCCGCGCTTCTGCCCAGGTATATGGGGCCGCATTTTGCAGGTTCAAGGGCCCCGGTGCATACCACGGACCGAGTGGTACATTCCGCCTGGCACTAAAAAATGCCGCCATTCAAGCGAATCGAGCTAAGCCCGGGCATTGTCAGTCGAATTCAAAACACTGTATAAATAACCAGACCTAAAGCCTGGGAGCGGCCTTCATGCTGGTGCACCTGTCCGTACACAACTACGCAATCGTTGAACATCTCGATCTCGAACTGGATCGCGGGATGAGCGTCATCACGGGCGAAACCGGCGCCGGCAAGTCCATCATGCTCGACGCCCTCGGGCTGACCCTGGGCGATCGCGCCGACAGCGGCGTGGTACGCCCCGGTGCGGACAAGGCCGACATTCTCGCCACCTTCGACCTGGAAGACATTCCGGAAGCCCGCAACTGGCTGGCCGAACGCGACCTGGACAATGACGGCCCGTGCATTCTGCGCCGGGTGATCACCGCCGAAGGCCGCTCCCGTGGCTATATCAATGGCTCGCCCTGCCCCCAGGGCGACCTCAAGGCCCTGGGCGAACTGCTGATCGATATCCACAGCCAGCACGAACACCAATCCCTGCTGAAGACCGACACCCATCGACGCCTGCTCGACGAATATGCCGGGGCCACCGATCTCGCCCGCCAGGTGCAGCTCGCGGCCCAGCGCTGGCGCCAGACCCGCCAGGAACTGGAGCGCCTCTCCAATTCCGGCGACGAGCAACGGGCCCGCCACCAGCTGCTCAGCTATCAGCTGGAAGAGCTGGAAAACCTCGGCCTCGGGGAAAACGAGCTGGAGGACCTGGAACAGGAACACAAGAACCTGACCAATGCCGAGACCCTGCTGGGCATCTGCCGGCAAGTGGTCGAACAATGCAGCGAGAGCGATTCGGGCAACGTGCTCAACGCCCTCACCGCCAGCCTCAATCGCCTGGGCAGCGTCAGCAACGGCTCCGGCGCACTGGGCGAAGCCACCAACCTGCTGGCCAGCGCGCAGATCCAGGTGGAAGAAGCCGTCGGCGAACTGAACCGCTTCCTAGACCACTTCGATGCCGATCCGGCACGTCTGCAGCAGCTCGAAGAACGACTGGACGCGATCTACACCCTGGCCCGCAAGCACCGCATCCAGCCCACCGAAGTCGCCACCCTGCAACAGAAGCTGCTGGATGAAATCGAAACCCTGAACGCCAACGACGAGGCCATCGAACGCCTCGGCGACGAACTGGCCTCCTACGCCCGGCATTATCAGGAGCGCGCGCGGGAACTCAGCGATCTGCGCCATCAGGCCGCCACCGGCCTGGCCAGCGCCGTCGAACAGGAAATCCAGCGCCTGGGCATGCCCGGCGGGCGCTTCAGCATCGAACTGCACGCCAACACCAGCAGCGAACCCCTGCCTTATGGGCTGGAACAGGTCGAATTGCTGGTCAGCGCCAACCCGGGCCAGCCACTCAAGGCCCTGGCCAAGGTTGCATCGGGCGGCGAGCTGTCACGCATCAGCCTGGCCATCCAGGTGATTACCGCGCAGACCTCGCGCATCCCGACCCTGGTATTCGACGAAGTCGACGTGGGCATCGGCGGCCCGACGGCGGAAATCGTCGGCCAGTTGCTGCGTCGCCTGGGTGAACGCGGGCAAGTGTTGACGGTCACCCACCTGCCGCAAGTCGCGGCCCAGGGCCATCATCACCTGTTCGTGCACAAGGTGCGCGGCAACGACGCCACCCACACCGCCGTTTCCAAGCTGAGCAAGACTGAACGGGTTGAGGAAGTCGCACGCATGCTCGGCGGCATCGACCTGACCAAGGAATCCCTGGCGCACGCCAAGAAGATGGTCGTCACCGCGAAAATCTAGGCATTCGACATCTTCAGGCGACCTACTCAGACGACAAAAACATCAGGTAACAAAAAGCACGAAGGCGACCCTGGGGTCGCCTTCGATCGTTTCACGGGCCTGGGCCCGCGCGACATGCTTATTTTTTCTTGCGCACGTACAACACCAGGTTGTGGTCCACCAGCTCGACGCCATGCTCCTCGGCAATGGCCTTCTGCAGCTTCTCGATCTCCGGGCTGACGAACTCGACGACAGCTCCAGTTTCCACATCGACCATATGATCGTGGTGACCGCTGTCCGCCAGTTCGAATACCGCGTGGCCGCCATCGAAGTTATGGCGAACCACCAGTCCGGCCGCTTCGAATTGGGTCAGGACACGGTAGACCGTGGCCAGACCAACGTCCTCGCCAGCCTCCATCAGCGCCTTGTAGACATCCTCGGCGCTCATGTGACGCTGCTCGGCAGAGTCCAGCATTTGCAGAATCTTGACCCGCGGCAGAGTCACCTTTAAGCCGGCTTTACGTAGTTCGCTATTTTCAACCATGGTCAGCTTTCTCGCGATGCTGCTTCGCAGCTTCTCTTAATACGGGTATGATCGGGGTTTACGTTGTCCCAGCCAAGATAGTGGAAGTCGCCCACCGATGCAAAACACCAAGCTCTTGCTAACCAGTTTTACCTTAGTGGGACTGCTCGCACTCGCCGGTTGTTCATTCCCCGGGGTTTACAAAATCGACATCCAGCAGGGCAATGTCGTCACGCAGGACATGATAGACCAGTTACGCCCGGGAATGACCCGCAAGCAAGTAAGGTTTATCATGGGCAACCCCCTGCTGACCGACACATTCCACGCCAATCGCTGGGATTACCTGTATAGCCTGCAGCCCGGTGGCGGTGAACGCCAACAGGAACGTGTCAGCCTGATCTTCAACGACAACGACCAACTCGCAAGCCTGTCGGGCGATTTCATGCCCGGCGTGAGTCGCGACGAAGCCATTCTCGGCAAGGACAACGCCAACACCGTTGATACCCCGACCCAGAATGCTGAAAAACCGAAACCAGAGAAGCCGGCCAAACCAGGTTCGCTGCTCGACCAGATCCAGAAAGACGTCGATGGCGTGAAAGCCGTGCCGGTGCCGACACCGGAACCGCTGGACACCTCGCCGCAGTAATGCGCGACACAATAAAAAGCCCGGCATGTCCGGGCTTTTTATTGCCTGAAAAAATCCCCTGCCAGCGCCTCTTTCTTGTGGGAGCCGGCTTGCTGGCGATAGCGGCTGATCAGCCAGCATCGTGGTCGACTGACACCAAGCCATCGCCAGCAAGCCGGCTCCTACGGTACTGCTGCGCAAGACAACGGCTACAGGTTCCGCGCCCGAGCCCTGGCCGCCTTTTCCGCGCGCAGGCGCCGCACCTCTTTCGGATCGGCCAGCAGCGGCCGGTAGATCTCGATGCGATCGCCCTCCGCCACAGCCCGGACCTCGGGATCGGCGATCACCTTGCCAAAGATCCCCAGCGGGCAATTCGACAGGTCGACCCCGGGAAACGCCTGCGCCATTTTCGACAACTCGACAGCAGCCCGCAGCGTCGTCCCCGTGGGAACCGAAATCGCCAGCAGGCACTGGCGGCCGGCCTCGGCATACACCACTTCCAGCGAGACGAGAGCGTCAGCCATGGAGCTGCTTGGCCCGCTGGCAGAAAGCATCCACCAGGGTATTGGCCGCCTGATTGAACAACGGCCCGAGGGTCGCCCGGACGATGGGCCCGGCATAGTCGAAGGTCAGGTCCAGGCTGATCTTGCAGGCCTTTTCCCCCAGGGGCTTGAACACCCAGACACCGTGCAACTGGGTGAAAGGTCCCTCTTCCAGGTTCATCTCGATCGACTGCCCCGGCACCAGCGTATTGCGGGTGACGAACTGCTGGCTCAGGCCGCCCTTGGCCACCCCCAGCGTGGCGCGCATGTGCACGTCCGAGCTTTCCAGCACCTGGGCCGTCGAGCACCACGGCAGAAACTCCGGGTAACGCGCGACGTCGTTCACCAGGTCATAAAGCGCCTGTGCCGGATAGGGCAGCAGGGCCGAACGTTGAATATGGGTCGTCATGTCAGCGTTGATTCCACGGCTGGGCGGCAAACAAAAGTGGGCGCATTGTCCGGGATTCATCCTACGCGCTCAAGCACGCAGCTTCACCGTAGCCGACTGACGCGCAACCCCCTATAATGCCGCCCCTATGGCTAAACAGAAGAAACACCCCACAGGGACCATCGCGCAAAATAAAAAGGCGCGCCACGATTACTTCGTCGAACAACGGTTCGAGGCTGGTCTGGTCCTGGCCGGCTGGGAAGTAAAGAGTTTGCGGGCAGGCAAGGCGCAACTGGTCGACAGTTATGTCTTGCTCAAGGACGGTGAGGCCTGGCTGTTCGGCAGCCATTTCACGCCGCTGACCACCGCCAGCACCCACGTCATCGCCGACCCGACGCGTACGCGCAAGCTGCTGCTCAACCAGCGCGAGCTGGAGAAGATCTTCGCTTCCGTGCAACAGAAGGGTTACGCCTGCGTCTGCCTCTCGCTGTACTGGAGCAAGCACCTGGTCAAGTGCGAGATCGCCCTGGGCAAGGGCAAGAAGGAATACGACAAGCGTGATACCGAACGCGAGCGCGACGCCAGTCGTGAACTGCAGCGCGCGGTACGCAACAAGGGCAAGGACGACTGAGTCCGGTCATGCCAATTGCCGGCAAACGCCCCTCCTGTAGGAGCCGACTTGCCGGCGATGGCGCTCTCGAAAGCGTTGCACTACTCACGGGCCTCATCACCGGCAAGCCGGCTCCTACAAGGGATCGCGGCACGGCCTAGATCCCCTTGCGCCGCTCCGCCCGCGCCACCCGCTGCACTTCCTGACGCACTTCTTCCAGCACCTCCTGCACATACAGGATATGCCGGCTGGAGACTTCGCGCGCCTGTTCCGCCCGCCCTTCGATAATCGCGAGGTACAGCTCACGGTGCTGACTGATCAGCATGTCGCGGGTTTCCGTGCGCTGCTTGTACATACCGCCGATATTGATCACCACGTTGCGCTTGAGCAGATCGAACAACCCACGGATCGTGTGCAGCAGCACGGCGTTGTGGCTGGCCTCGGCAATCGCCAGGTGGAAGTTCGCGTCAGCTTCGCCCTCCTCCGCCCGGCTCACCTCGCCTTCGCGGGAATAGCAGTTCTGCAAGCGCTCGAACGCCACCCGCAACCGCTCCCGGTCCACCTCGGTGGCCCGCAGCGCCGCGTAGTAGGCGCAGGACGCCTCCAGGGTATGGCGGAACTCAAGCAGATCGCGCTGCGCTTCCGGATTGTTTTCCAGCAGATGCAGCAGCGGGTCGCTGAAGGTCGACCCCAGCGTCTCCACCACATAATTGCCACCGCCCTGCCGGCTGACCAGCAAGCCCCTGGCCACCAGCTTCTGGATCGCCTCGCGCAGCGAAGGGCGCGAGACACCGAACTGCTCGGCCAACGCACGCTCCGCCGGCAGACGCTCGCCGGACTTCAGCGTACCCTCGAGGATCATCCGCTCGAGCTGCTCGACAATATCGTCAGACAAACGGCGCTGACGAATCTGATCAAACCCCATCACTTACTCCTCACGCTCCCGAACCCTTGCCGGGACCGCCTATTCTGGCCTATTGGCGCCGCGCCAGCACCTACCAGACACCGCAAAAATCACCCGTCCAGTCCGCCTGCCGAACGCCTCTCAGACGAAAGTTTCAGAGCGGCAAATTGACACGCACCCAACAAGGCTTTTAACCTAGCCCACAGCGATTGTAAATTGGTAATACCAATTATCCAAATCAGCTGATCAGTGCCTGACCAACAACAATTAGGGGCCACCCCATATGCAAACCTGGCAACAGCTCTACAGCCCTCTCGGCAGCCTCGGCCTGTCCGCGCTCGCGGCCGTCATCCCCATCGTTTTCTTCTTCCTGGCCCTGGCGGTGTTTCGCCTCAAGGGTCATGTCGCGGGCAGCATCACCCTGGCGCTGGCGATCCTGGTGGCGATCTTCGCCTTCAAGATGCCGGTGGACATGGCGCTCGCCGCCGCCGGCTACGGTTTCGCCTACGGCCTCTGGCCGATCGCCTGGATCATCGTCGCCGCGGTGTTTCTCTACAAACTCACGGTCAAGAGCGGCCAGTTCGAAATCATCCGCAGTTCGGTGCTGTCGATTACCGATGACCAGCGCCTGCAAGTGCTGCTGATCGGCTTCTGCTTCGGTGCGTTCCTCGAAGGCGCCGCCGGTTTCGGCGCGCCCGTGGCGATCACCGCGGCATTGCTGGTGGGCCTGGGTTTCAACCCGCTCTACGCCGCCGGCCTGTGCCTGATCGCCAACACCGCGCCCGTGGCCTTCGGCGCCCTGGGCATCCCGATCATCGTCGCCGGCCAGGTCACCGGCATCGACGCCTTCAAGATCGGCGCCATGACCGGCCGCCAGCTGCCGCTGCTGTCGCTGTTCGTGCCGTTCTGGCTGGTGTTCATGATGGACGGCCTGCGGGGCGTGCGTGAAACCTGGCCTGCCGCGCTGGTGGCCGGCCTGAGCTTCGCCATCACCCAGTACTTCACCTCGAACTTCATCGGCCCGGAACTGCCCGACATCACCTCGGCCCTGGCCAGCCTGATCAGCCTGACCCTGTTCCTGAAAGTCTGGCAACCGCGCCGTACCGCGGGCGCGCAGATTGCCGGCGCCACCTCGAGCGCGACGATCACCGCCAGCGTCGGCGGTTTCGGCCAGCCACGCAGCACCCTCGCTTCGCCCTACAGCCTCGGGCAGATCTTCAAGGCCTGGTCGCCGTTCCTGATTCTCACCGTGCTGGTGACGATCTGGACCCTCAAGTCGTTCAAGGCGATGTTCGCCACCGGCGGCGCGATGTACAGCAGCGTGTTCAACTTCGCCATCCCGCACCTGGATCAACTGGTGATCAAGAGCGCGCCGATTGTCGCCACGCCCACCGCGATCCCCGCCGTGTTCAAGCTCGATCCGATCTCGGCCACCGGCACGGCGATCTTCTTCTCCGCCCTGGTGTCGATGCTGATCCTCAAGATCAATTTCAAAACTGGTCTGACCACTTTGAAAGAGACCTTCTACGAACTGCGCTGGCCGATCCTGTCCATCGGCATGGTGCTGGCCTTCGCCTTTGTCACCAACTACTCGGGCATGTCCTCGACCATGGCCCTGGTGCTGGCGGCCACCGGCAGCGCGTTCCCGTTCTTCTCGCCGTTCCTGGGCTGGCTGGGCGTGTTCCTGACCGGTTCGGACACCTCCTCCAATGCCCTGTTCAGCTCGCTGCAGGCCACCACCGCGCACCAGATCGGGGTCAACGACACCCTGCTGGTGGCCGCGAACACCAGCGGCGGCGTGACCGGCAAGATGATCTCGCCGCAATCGATCGCCGTGGCCTGCGCCGCCACCGGCCTGGTGGGCAAGGAATCCGACCTGTTCCGCTTCACCCTCAAGCACAGCCTGTTCTTCGCCACCATCGTCGGCCTGATCACCCTGGCCCAGGCCTATATCTTCACCGGTATGCTGGTGCACTAGAGTGACCCGTGCCGGGGGCTGTCGACGCCCCCGGCAACTGCTCCTTTCAACCCACGCTGCGAGCACTCCATGATCATTTCCGCCTCTACCGACTACCGCGCAGCAGCTCAACGCAAACTGCCGCCATTCCTGTTCCACTATGCCGACGGCGGGGCGTACGCCGAGCACACCCTGCGCCACAACGTCGAGGACCTGGCCGGCATCGCCCTGCGCCAGCGCGTCTTGAGGAACATGTCCGAACTGAGCCTGGAAACCCGGCTGTTCGGCGAAACCCTGAGCATGCCGATGGCCTTGGCACCGGTCGGCCTGACCGGCATGTATGCCCGTCGTGGCGAGGTCCAGGCCGCTCGCGCCGCAGCGGCCAAGGGCATTCCCTTCACGATGTCGACCGTGTCGGTCTGTCCGATCGAGGAAGTCGCCCCGGCCATTGACCGGCCCATGTGGTTCCAGCTCTATGTCCTGAAGGATCGCGGCTTCATGCGCAACGCGCTGGAGCGTGCCAAGGCCGCCGGCGTCACCACCCTGGTCTTCACCGTGGACATGCCGGTGCCGGGCGCCCGCTACCGTGACGCCCACTCCGGGATGAGCGGCCCGAACGCGCCGCTGCGCCGTGTCTGGCAAGCCATGACCCACCCACAATGGGCCCTGGACGTCGGCCTGCTGGGTCGGCCCCACGACCTGGGCAACATCTCCAAGTATCGCGGCAACCCCACCGGCCTGGCCGACTACATCGGCTGGCTGGGCGCCAACTTCGATCCGTCGATTTCCTGGAAGGACCTGGAGTGGATCCGCGAATTCTGGGACGGCCCGATGGTCATCAAGGGCATTCTCGATCCGCAGGATGCCAGGGACGCGGTGAAGTTCGGCGCCGACGGCATCGTCGTCTCCAACCACGGCGGCCGTCAGCTCGACGGTGCGCTGTCCAGCGCCCGCGCCCTGCCGGCCATTGCCGACGCGGTGAAGGGCGACCTGAAGATCCTCGCCGACTCCGGCATCCGCAGCGGCCTGGATGTGGTGCGCATGATCGCCCTCGGCGCCGACACCGTGCTGATCGGTCGCGCCTTCCTCTACGCCCTGGCCGTCGCGGGCGAAGCCGGCGTGAAGAACCTGCTGGACCTGTTCGAGAAAGAAATGCGCGTGGCCATGGTGCTCACCGGCGCCAAGTCCATCAGCGAGATCAACCGTGATTCGCTGGTCCGTGAACTGGGCGCCTGAACGCCGCTCCCGTACGAATCACCGCCTGATTGAGCGGGGCCCATGGCGCACCAGATGCCACGACCCCGCCAGGAGTTAGCATGAGTCTGCCCACCCCGTTCCTCCACTCGGTCGAACAACTGATTCCCCGCGAGCGTCGCTTCGAGGATGCGCTCTCGACCCTGGCCTTCGGCACCGACGCCAGCTTCTACCGCCTGATCCCCAAGCTGGTGATCCGCGTCGAGTCCGAAGATGAAGTGGTCGCCCTGCTCAAGCTGGCCCGCCGCGACCAGGTGCCGGTGACCTTCCGCGCCGCTGGCACCAGCCTGTCGGGCCAGGCCATCAGCGACTCGGTCCTGATCGTCCTCGGCGATAACTGGAATGGCCGGGAGATCCGCGACCAGGGCAGCCAGATCCGCCTGCAACCCGGGGTCATCGGCGCCCAGGCCAATGCCTGGCTGGCGCCCTTCGGTCGCAAGATCGGCCCGGACCCGGCCTCGATCAACGCCTGCAAGATCGGCGGCATCGTCGCCAACAACGCCAGCGGCATGTGTTGCGGCACCGCGCAGAACACCTATCACACCCTGGCGGGGATTCGCCTGGTGCTGGCCGACGGCAGCCGCCTGGACACCGAGGACCCGGCCAGCGTCGCCGCCTTTCGCCAGAGCCATGGACCGCTGCTCGGGCAACTGGCGGACCTCGCCCGGGAAACCCGCGCCAACACCGAACTAGCCGCGAAGATCCGCCACAAGTACCGACTGAAAAACACCACCGGCCTGTCCCTCAACGCCCTGGTAGATTTCGACGAGCCGCTGGATATCCTCAGCCACTTGCTGGTGGGTTCCGAAGGCACCCTGGGCTTTATCAGCGCGGTGACCTACGACACGGTGATCGACCACCCGAACAAGGCTTCGGCGCTGATCGTCTTCCCCGATGTGGAAACCTGCTGCACCGCCGTCACCGTCCTCAAGAGCCAGCCGGTCTCGGCCGTCGAGCTGCTCGACCGCCGCAGCCTGCGCTCGGTGCAGGACAAGCCCGGCATGCCGGCCTTTGTCCGCGAACTGTCGGGCAACGCCTGCGCGCTGCTGATCGAATCCCGCGCCGCCTCCTCGTCGCTGCTGCAGGAACAACTGGGGCGGATCATGGCCTCACTGGCGTCGTTCCCGGTGGAAAAGCAGGTCGACTTCACCGAAGACCCGGTGGAAAACGCCCGGCTCTGGGCCATCCGCAAGGACACCTTCCCGGCGGTCGGTGCCGTGCGCAAGACCGGCACCACGGTGATCATCGAAGACGTGACCTTCCCCGTCGAACAGCTGGCCATCGGCGTCAACCGCCTGATCGAGCTGTTCGACAAGCACCATTACGACGAAGCGATCCTGTTCGGCCACGCCCTGGAAGGCAACCTGCACTTTGTCTTCACCCAGGGTTTCAACAGCGCGGCGGAAGTCGCCCGCTACCAGGCGTTCATGGATGATGTCGCGCAACTGGTGGCCGTCGAATTCGGCGGCTCGCTCAAGGCCGAGCACGGCACCGGTCGCAACATGGCGCCCTTTGTCGAACTGGAATGGGGCAGCGAGGCCTATCAATTGATGTGGGCCATCAAGCGCCTGCTCGATCCCCAGGGCATTCTCAACCCCGACGTGGTGCTCAGCGACGACCCACAGATTCACCTCAAGCACCTCAAGCCGTTGCCGGCCGCCGACGAGATCGTCGACAAGTGCATCGAGTGCGGCTTCTGCGAACCGGTATGCCCGTCGAAAGGCCTGACCCTGAGCCCACGCCAGCGCATCGTGATCTGGCGCGATATCCAGGCGAAAAAACGCGCCGGCATCGACACCTCGGAACTCGAGGCCGCCTATCAATACCAGGGCATCGACACCTGCGCCGCCACCGGCCTGTGCGCGCAACGCTGCCCGGTGGGCATCAACACCGGCGAACTGGTGAAAAAACTGCGCGGCCAGCAAGCCACCCATGTGAAAAGCGCCGACTGGCTGGCAACGCACTTCGCCACCACGCTGCAGGGTGCCCGCTTCACCCTGCATGTCGCCAACGGCGCGCGCATGCTGCTGGGCACTCCACGCCTGGCCCGGCTCTCGGCCGGCCTGACGCGCCTGTCCAAGGGCCGGGTTCCCCAGTGGACCAGCGCCATGCCGCAACCAGAGCGGGCGGTGCGTTTCAGTCCATCAGTCGATGACTCGCGACCACGAGTGGTGTACCTGGCCGCCTGCGTCTCGCGGGTGATGGGCCCGGCGGCGGGTGACAAGGAACAGATGTCGCTGCTCGACAAGACCCGCGGCCTGCTGGAAAAGGCCGGCTACCAAGTGGTGTTCCCGGACAACACCGAACAGCTGTGCTGCGGCCAGCCCTTCGCCTCCAAGGGCTACGCCGAACAGGCCGAGCACAAGCTCCAGGAACTGATCGGCGCCCTGCTGCAGGCCAGCCGCGGCGGCCTCGACCCGATCTACTGCGACACCAGCCCGTGCACCCTGCGCCTGGTCCAGGACCTCGGCGACAGCCGCCTCGACCTCTACGATCCGGTGCGCTTCATTCGCACGCACCTGGTGGACAAGTTGACCTTCACCCCCCAGGACGCCCCGATTGCTGTGCACGTGACCTGCAGCACCCAGCACCTGGGGGAAAGCCAGGCCCTGATCGACCTGGCGCGGCGTTGCAGCCACAACGTGGTGATCCCCGAAGGCATCCATTGCTGCGGGTTCGCCGGCGACAAGGGCTTCACCACCCCGGAACTCAATGCCCATTCGCTGCGCACCCTGAAGGACGCCGTGCAGTATTGCGAGGAAGGCATCTCCACCAGCCGCACCTGCGAGATCGGCCTCAGCCAGCATGGCGGGATCGACTACCACGGGCTGGTCTACCTGGTGGATCGGGTGACCCGGGCAAAAAAATAGAACCTTCGGCCAACCGGGGCAGTCCACTGATCAGGCCCTGCCAAAAGGGGCCCCATGCCCACCTGCGGCAGCCTCGATATCTGAACCCCGGTTCAAGGAGATACTCATGAAACGTTCCGTACTGCCAGGCCTGTTCGTTATCGCTTCGCTCCTCGCCGCCCCGGCCTTTGCCGACGGCGAGAAAGACCTCTGCACCACCAACCTGCAGACCATCAACAACGCCAAGACCACCATCCTGGCGGCCGACCTGCAGGGCCAGATCGACAACAGCGTCCAGGAAGCCAAGACTGCCCAGGCGAAAAACACCACCGAAGGCACCAAGGAATGCATCGCCATTACACAAAGGGCGATCCAGCAGATCCAGAACAGCCAGAAAGGCGGTTAGTGACACGCAGGGTGTCCCTTCGGGATGGCCTTTCGAGCCACAGTGGCGTACACTGCACCTGCCTGCTGGTAATGCACAGCAGGTTCGGGGCCGTTTAGGATTCGACGCCGGTTGCGAAACTCTAGGTGCATGCCGAGTTGGTAACAGAACTCGTAAATCCACTGTTGCAACTACTTATAGTTGCCAATGACGACCAATACGGTGCTGCTCTCGCTGCTTAATTGCAGCTGACATGCACTCCTGGCACCTTCGGGTCCAGCAATCATCAGGGGATGTCTGTAAACCCAAAATGATTGTCATATAGAACAGAATCGCCGTGCAGTACGTTGTGGACGAAGCGGCTAAAACTTACACAACTCGCCCAAAGCACCCTGCCCGTCGGGTCGCTGAGGGTTAACTCAATAGACACGGCTACGCATGTAGTACCGACAGCGGAGTACTGGCGGACGGGGGTTCAAATCCCCCCGGCTCCACCAAACAAGCTAGACAGATCAGGCACTGAGCGATTCGCGAAGTGCCTTTTTTGTGCCCGAACGAATCAGGGGAAGGAAGACATGCCACAAGAAAGGCTCGACCTGTTACGGCTTCCAAAACCCATCCGCGACCCGATCAACGACCTGGTCCGAGCCCTCAACGCCACCAGCACCGTCGCGGACGTGGAAGCAGAAAGGGCCATCCAGATCACCCTGATCGGCGGCCTGGAAAGCGCCAGGCGCCTGCGGCCAGCCGATATCGAAGCGCTCTACATCATCTTTGACGATGCCGTGGAGGCGAAGTTGAAGCTGTTGGTGTGAGGGTGAGGGGCTGATTTCGCCGCTCCTTCCCTGGGTAGTTCTTGCTGCCCGGCAAGACGACTCCCTTTCCCTCGCCTGAAATGTCCTAGAAACTCCCGTGCGCTTGCGCCTGCCCATTCCGCTGACTAGTCTCGGCACATCACTGCCAATCAATGATCGGGTTTAGCAGCCAGGAAATCGTTTGGCGCACAGCGCTACCTTCTCTAGCAGGCTCTTCTTTATGACCGGAGTTTCAGGGTGGCGGTGCGCGGGGCATCCTCGGATGCGCCGGTTACCCCAACTCATAAACCCATTGATCGAGGCAGCCGTTAGGCTCAAAATCGATGCCCACCCATTTGCGAGCACAGGAGGCGAGCCAATGAAAAGCACGAGTTCAACAAGTCGCCTGCTGGGAGTGGGGCTTTATACGCCAGTAGAGGCATCGATCTACACCGGTATCCCGGCTAAAGATATTCGCCGTTGGATGTTCGGATACAGCGCTAACGGAATCCAGCACCCCGGCCTATGGAGGTCTGAACTGGTTGAGGCTGCGGAGAAGACTCTGGGCTTTCACGATCTTCTTGAGATCCGATTCGTATATGCCTTCCGCCAGCACGGGGTTAGCCTGCAAGCAATCAGAAGTGCTTCTCGGCAAGCCAAGGAAATGTTTAACCAGGCCTACCCATTCACATGTAGGCGCTTCCAAACTGATGGTCGAAGTATTTTTGCAACTGTTTTGAACGAGACTGGCGATGAAAGCCTGCTGGATTTGGTAAAAAAACAGTATGCGTTCCAGCAAGTCATCAAACCCTCTTTGTACGAGGGAATCGATTACGCACAGGAAGGATCCGCTCAGCGCTGGTATCCAATCAAACGCAGCAAGGCCATCGTACTGGATCCGGAGAGAAACTTCGGAAAGCCTGTGGTAACTGCGGCGGGCGTGGATACAGCCTCAATATTCATGGCATTCCAAGCGGAAGGTCAGGATGCCAAACGAGTAGCAATGCTGTACGAGATACCAACTGCCGCAGTGGAAGCCGCAGTATCATTCGAGTACAGGAATGCCGCTTGAAGTTTCTACTGGACAATAATCTTCCTCCAGCTCTGGCGCGCGCCCTGAACGAACTCTGCAAGGGCGATGGTCACCTCGTGATTCATCTACGCGACAAATTCCCGGCCGACAGCAGTGATGCATTCTGGATCACAGAACTAAGCCAGGAGGCCGGCTGGGCGGTAGTTTCCCAGGACAGATTTTCGAAGGGTGACGTTGAGCGAAAAGCCTTCAGGGAATGCGGCCTTGCGATTTTTTGTCTCGCAAAGCAATGGGGCCAAGAGCCTTACTGGAACAAAGCGCACAACCTGGTTCGCTGGTGGCCGGCAATTATCCGGCAGGCTGAGATGATCACCGGCGGTGCAGCTCTCAAGGTTTCCTGGAAGTACAGTGCACCAGGCAAATTTGAGTATATAAAGATTTAGGCTCTGTACAAAAACCTCACTAACCCATTCAAACTGCATGAAAGCCAGGATCCAGTAAAGCCCGCGACCAGCAGAGGCAGAAGCCCCAGGCTCTTGAGATGGCTGCGGCTCGGGTTAAAGCTGCCCTTCGTGGAAGCTCTGGACCGCTCACTCGCCCACAACGATTTTCTGCGCTTAGCCGCTGATTTCCGGTCGAACCGGCTTGGCCGTCCCACGTTCGAGCCTGCCCCAACGGATTGGCGTGAGCGCCCTATTTCCCCATCCAAGAAACAAAATGCGACAAACAGATCCCACCCCGCCAACAAGACACCCCCACAAAATTATCGGATACTTCGCACGCCATCTTGGTCTATGACCGACTGAGCAATGCTCCCCCCTTCGTTAGGCTGGTCGAGTCACAGGCATACCTGTGACCGGGTGTCAGAACCTGTAAACCTCACGAAGGCGCGGTAGCGCCGTAGCGATGGAGTCGGCGCATTTTTGCGTTCGGTTGCTTCGCTCATATGGTGGACCGCGCGGGGCAGGCTTCGGCCTGGCCGGCGTTCCTTCGTGAGCCGGATTCTGACCCCCGTGCGGTCCGCCACCCCAACCGCGTCAGATCGGCGGGTGTCGGTTCCTTAACCTCACGATGGAGATAAGGAGAATGGCCTACCCCCCTTTCACGCCCGGGCACCGCCTGCTTCACCTGGCGTCAATGCAACCCGATCAGGGAGATTGCCTCCATGATTGATTGCCCATTGCTCTCGCGCCTAGCCACACCCACCCTGATCAAATTCGCCATCTTGGACACCAGCGAAGCAGTCGGTCATTTACGCCGTGCTGCACATCTGTGCCTGGACGGTGCCCGAACCCTGGCCTTTCAGAATGATCAACAACAGGAACTAGGCAACAAACTGATCCTCGACGCCATCGCCTTTTATGACACGGCACTCCTCCGGCAACGCCATCCCCCCTCACTCGCGTCAACAGCCGCCACCCGCTTCAACGCCTGCGCCGATCCGCTACCTGGAAGCCCCACCCCCTGGGAAAAGCAGTTCGCCCAGGAAATCGCCAGCGGCGCACGCTGTGCGGGGCGTTGGGCAGAACGGCAAACCACCCAACCTCTATGGTGGGAACTGATCAAAGCCCGTCGTGACTATCCGGAAGGTGATCGGCGCGAGGCCTTCGAAGCTGGCTTTCTGCGTTACCTGCAGCAGCGATTGATCGCGGCGCAATACCGGAGCCGCTTGACCTAGCGGACGTCGCAGAATCCGCCCTCCCGTTGACATTTCACTTGACAGATGGTTTGCTATTTAAAGAGCGTGTCCTTTTTTCGTCAAAGGCGCTCCAGGAGCAACAGGGCCGGCATTGCCGGCCCTGTTGCTCCTGGAGCGCGTGATGATTATGCATTTCGTCGGTTAAAGCCTTGCAATCACAGCACATCCGCTGTAAAAGCGCCCACTGAATGTGCTAACCTCAAATTCACAACAAAATAAATCCGTCCCGTTTTCGCTCCGTTTTCGCTCCTCGACGACTGGGGCTTGGCGCCGTTTACCGACGCGCAACGGCGCGACATGCTTGAACTGCTGGACGACCGGTACGGGAACCGCTCGACGCTTAACCAGCCAGATGCCGGTGGACAAATGGCACGCGCTGATCGGCGATCCGACCTTGGGCGATGCGATCCTCGACCGGCTGGTACACAATGCTTACCGCATCGAACTGAAGGGCGAATCGATGCGCAGGCGCGCGACGAAATTGACGGCAACAGGGACTTCAGACTAACAATGCAAACCTGCGTCGCTGCGCTCCGACTGCCCGGCCGGATGAGCGTGGAGCAGGTGACTGGATGTTGGTGGGCTGGGTGGCCGGATGGCGTGTAACGCGCACCCTAACAGGACAATATGAAGCCCTCAAGGCCTACTCGATGGTATAGAATCTGCCGCTGTCTTGGCTGCCTAGCCTAGAAGCTAGGCTCCGCTGGAGAACCAGTCTTTCAGACATTCATAAATTCGTCGCTCTTCTCAATTATGGAACACACGTGCTCCACCTGAATCATATTCGTACGAAAATCGCTACGCCTACAAACAAGCTCATGAAGAAAGCTTCGGGGCGATATTACACGGGTGAGCCAGTTGGACGACGTCTTGCTCAGGTCGCCGCGCGGGCGCTCGCGGCTTCTTGGCAAGGGCAGCATGAAATCCACGCCGTTGATCCTTTTGGGGGGGATGGCCGGCTGCTAGTATGGTTGGTAGAGGCTTGGGTAGATCTCTCGATGCCTCAATGCGCTTGGCGTTTAGAGCTCTGGGATTTAGATAACGCTGATTTTATCGTGGCAAAAGCCCACATAGAACGTTTACGTAACAAAGGCATCGACGTCACGTGTGAATATATAGTTGCGGATGCTTTTCAGCGTGCGATTAACTCCACAAACACTTTTGATATCGTAGTTACGAATCCTCCTTGGGAGCTGCTTAAACCTGATCGAAGGGAAACCGAGTGTCTGCAACACGATGTCAGAGAGGCTTACGTTGCTGATATGCGACGTTACGACAGTTGGTTGGCAGAGCATTATCCGCTTTCGCAACCCCGTCGAAAATTCGCGGGGTGGGGCACTAACCTTTCTAGAGTTGGGCTAGAACTGAGCGTTAAATTAACTGGCGCAGGCGGAACCCTGGGAATTGTAATCCCTGCGAGTTTGTTGGCGGATGATCAGTCGTTTAATATTCGAAAGCATCTGATAGCTGATCACCGAGTTTTGGATATCGCGTACTATTCGGCAGAAATGAAGTTATACGAGTGCGCAGATGTGGCGTCAGTTGCGTTAGTTGCTGAGACATACAGGATTGCTTTGCAGGCTATACCCATTCATTCTTATACGAAGTCTTTTGCGGTCGGCGAATCTACCAGAGTGACTTTGGATTTTGAACGTCTTTCCAAGTTTGATTTTTCGCTTCCTATCTCTTTTGGTGCGCAAGCTGCCAAACTAATTTCTGAGCTGTACGAAAAATTCCCCACGTGGGGGGAGTTAGAAGCTGATCGGGAAAATGAGTTTTGGGCTGGGCGAGAGATAGATGAAACAGGTAGCAGTGGATGGCTCGCACCTATTCATGAATGTGCGATTCCTTTTTTAAAGGGCCGTATGATTGATAGATACCAAGTCCGCGACACACCGGTCTTCGGTGTCGGTAAGATTGGGTGGAATCCCCCGAACTCCATGAAATTTGAACGGATTGCATGGAGAGACGTTTCACGTCCTAACCAGAAACGTAGAATAATTGCCGCATTAGTTCCTTCCGGGTGGGCACTTGGTAACTCCTTAGGTGTTGCTCATTTTTTTAATGCTAAGAGTGGTGGTATCCGCGCTCTGCTGGGAGTTATGAACTCAACTGTTTTTGAACTCATGCTCCGTTCTCATTTAGCAACAGGGCACATTTCCTTGAGTGCTCTTCGCAAAGTGCCTGTACCTAACGCAGAACAACTAGAAGCAGCGGTTCAGCTTCAGAGATACGTAGAGAAGGCGATCTCGGGCGATATGGAGGCGGAGTTGTTCGCCGATGCTTATGTCGCTTTGAAAATTTACGGGCTCAAATTGAATGAATATCTAATGGTTTTGGATTTATTTCCGAAACTGGGTGATGATGAAAAAAGCGATCGGCGCCTAGCCTTTGAAAGGCTGAATGGAGGGCGTTGTGATGAATAGTATCGATATTAAATCAGTTGGGTTTAAGAAAGTTTATGGGGCAGCAGAGATCAGTCAGGAAAGCGGGGTGATTTTTAATCACTACAGCGCTAGGTTGAGCGAGTTAGATCTTCGTATGGTTCGCTCGATTCCCGAGGGTGGGAACTGGAAAAATATTCCAGAAAGTATACCTTCTCGTCGCCTTGACCAAATCAGGGAAAGCTTTAAAAGAGGTGAAGGTAGCAGGTCTACTTACTATGGAAGGCTTCGTCGTGACATGCCTTCTTATACTATAAACACGTATTTCAATCGGCCGGGTAATGGTTGTCATGTGCATCCAGCTCAAGACCGAGTTATTTCACAGCGCGAGGCCGCAAGACTACAAAGCTTCCCTGATTTTTTCGAGTTTATAGGGCCTCAGGGAGCGGTTTCTACTCAGATTGGCAATGCTGTACCCCCTCTTTTAGCATATCAAATTGCTAAAACCCTCGGGCAACCAGGGGCCTATATAGACTTGTTCTCCGGTGCAGGAGGTATGGGGCTTGGGTTTAAATGGGCAGGCTGGAAGCCTATTGTTGCGAACGATATAGAACCAAGATTTTTGGCGACATATGCTAAAAATATTCATGGAAATACGATTATTGGAAGTATAACTGATAAAAATATATTTCTAGAACTTGTGGATGTTGCAAAGGAGTTTAAGGCCTCCGGGAAGCCTCTCTGGGTCTTGGGTGGGCCTCCTTGTCAGGGGTTTTCGACAGCCGGAAGCCGTAGGACTATGGATGATCCTAGGAATCATTTGTTTTGGGATTATGTGAAATTTTTAGAGCAAGTACAGCCTGACGGATTCGTTTTCGAAAACGTCACTGGGTTGATTAATATGCAGGGTGGGGAAGTTTTCTCAGCTGTTAAACAAGCATTTTCTAGTGTTATGTCTAGTGTTTCAGGTGCGGTACTGTCTTCGGACCAGTTTGGTATTCCTCAGCGTAGGAAAAGGGTTATCTTGGTCGGCAAACGAGATGATGCTGCGCCTATATGGACTCCGCCCCTCCCGATAACTTTAGGAGGAGGGGCATCAAGCCTTTTCTCTTCTGATCAACCTTGTATTTCAGTGGAGGATGCGATTAGTGATTTGCCTTCTCTTGAGCCAGGTGAAGACGGGAGCAAGAAACCCTATGTGGGACATCCCACCACGATTTACCAAGCGCTTATGCGAGGCTTTATAAGTCCAGATGAATATCTAGAGCGCCTTCGACTAGGTCAAAGGCGATGGGAGTTGTGACAGTCTTGAATGCTAATCTTTCTGATGAGTAAGGATTGCTTCGTTTTGAATATTTCTCTGGGCACCTAAGATGATTCCAGTTAATAGCCAGGGCTTGTTTACAGATGCATTGGATTGTTTGAGCTTGCATAAACGACAAATGGGGGCCAGTTATAAAGGCAGGTTTGTCCAGATATTTTTGGGGTTGAAGTTTTTTCAGAATGGAATCCCTAGCATGTATTCGGGCTCTTTTATTAGTACTGAGATGCTTCAGATGCTACTAGATGACCTGTTTACGAAGGCGAGTCGGCTCCCCAATCAGTGCGTGCTTTCCCTTTTCGAAGGGAACTTTCTCGCCCGGACTGGTTTTGTTGCTCCTGGGAATAGTTATCCGCAAAATACTTGGCGAAACAACCTTAATCTTCAAAAGGGGATTGGTTGTTTTGCTCCGCCAGCGGATCTTTCTAGTACGTCATTCCTCAATGAGGAACGGAGCGCATGTCGATATCTACAGCATTCGACTAATGGCGGACTAGCTGGAGCTCGATGCGGTTTGTGCTTAACTGGTGCTGGATATAGAAACGAAAGTCATAGGAAATGGCTTCGTATCGATCCAGGCGGCGCCGGCTATGCGGTAACCGACCTACAGAATATATCCAATTACGCGCCTTATATTGCTCCGCTAGGTCATCGTATCCCACTTTTCCCTTTGATCGTAGCGCTATATCACGATGCCGATCCCGGTTTGGTGATTGGCACACGCTCTGCTGTATCTGTGACGGATTTCGCCGCAGATTTCAATTTGTCGGCTTCAGAGGTTTCTACTTATTTCGACGCTTCCCCTTCAAACCCAATCAATGCCAGATTTATGCAGTCTGGCTATTGGAGCAATCTGGGGAACCAAACTGCTCTCACTAATATTCCTGCCGTACAATCTCCATCGACTCCCTATCCTTTATTCCCTCCCTATGTGCCTCAAGTTCCCAACTTGGTCGGAACGATAACTCCCCCACCGGGCATTAACACGGGATGGGAGGCGGAACAATATGTTGCAACAGCCCTCGCGGCAGAAGGCTGGTCCGTTTATGGAGTATCACGGCAGCAAGTCGGCTATGATATTTTTGCTCAGCGAGGACTAAAAAAGCGCTATGTGGAAGTGAAGAGTTCGCTAGGACTTTGCTCTCCATCACTAACCGCGAGAGAGTGGCAGCAAGCCGCACATTATAGAGAGTCGTACGTTTTAGCCGTTCTTGAAAATTTTAACCCTGTTGCGCAAAATGTCATATATTGGGTTCGTGATCCCGTTAATCGTTGTAGCTCTGTTCAGCAGATTTCGATTTCTCACTCGATTCCACGAAGCTCTTGGACCGCTGCGACTATCCCCATATCCGACCTGTATACCTGAGGCGGGTAAGCGATAGTAAATGCCTCGCTTGACTCTTTTAAGCGAGGCTTTTTTTGTTTCAGGGATTATCAGGTTAACCAAGTGGTATGGTTAACCGTTTCTCACCACGCATCCTGCTCACCTTGTTCCTCAATCTCATCGGCGCCATTTTTAGCAAACCACTCCAACGAGTCTGCTCTTTCTAGGGTCATGCTCAGCTCACACCCCACTCACTCTAGGAGATTCATCGTACCCCCTGTGAGTGAGTAGTACATGCCGCAATCGGCGTCTCGAAACTTTACCCATAGACCTTCTCTTCTTCTGAGCAGACAGAACAGCCGTCGCTGATGTGTAAGCCTTATTTAACCGAGCATTCTGATTCGCAAATTCTATATGTCCGCAGTCGCTAAATTCTGACGTGTTACCGCCGGAATTCGAAGTGCAAGTACTATACGCGGGAGAATAGTCGCTTTTAGCAAATGCCCCGACCTCTGCCCGTCACGGTAGGCAGAAACCAGCCGAACCCAGCCAATCCGGTTAGATCCTGGAGTTCAGGTACTCCACGCAGCGGCACAAGCAAGAGCGCATTGATTTGAATCAGAGCGCAGTCTGGATATTGTTCTTGAAATTGTATTGAAACCGGTCACCGTAAATAGATTTCACGATTAGGGTAAAATCTAGGTCTCGCTGGATTTTGGCCCCAAGCAACAACTTCGTAAGCGCACACGCACTGGGAGCATTTTTGCTGATCTCAATTAGGCCAATTTCCTCACCCAGTTTCAGAGAGTCATTCGGGCGAGGACCGCCTATAGTGAGACAATCGGTATCAAGGCGCATTGATTGAACGGCACCACCGAATCGGCCATAACTATTGTCCGCAACAGGCTCCCCAGCGACAGTTACTTCAAGGCTCTCAACATAGGCAGGGCCTAATCCATTATTGAAAACGTATATGCCGTTCTGATCCGTTTTGCCGTCGAGCTTGAAATAAGCATTGATCCTTGGCTCAACAGCAACATGGTTTTGAACTTTCTGCTGATACCCCTGCCATAGCGAAAGCCCCAATGCACAGACTGCAATCGCCAAGCTCAATTTATCAATGTGCGATTTCTTCAATGTTCTGCCTTTTCATTCGGGATTGTGTGGAGAGGAAATTGTTAGCAGGGAGCTGTTCGTTGATGGATCGCCCTTGAAGGGCTTCAGGCAAACAGCTTCTTCGGAATTCGTATTGCACGTCGCATAGAACAAACTTGGCATTTCAGCGGGCCAATCTCTGGCGTTTAACCCTCAGCCCTAACCTACGTTGACCTCGACCAATCGCAACGGGGATGACGGCATGTCTAGCATGTACTGCCTGGACACCATCTCTGCCGTAAGCCCGGCAGCCGTCAGCACCCGCCTCCAAGTACTATAGTCCAGTAAATTGATCGCTCTCTGTACAAGCATGGGCGACTCCATTGGGATCAACTCGTCAAACTCCTCATGCTTCGTGAAGCCCTTGCGATTGAGGTAGGTGAAGCCAGATTTAGCCTGCTCGGCTGTGAGCAGATCAAGGGTGTGAGCCCTAAAGATAAGCGCCTTGAAGCTTACCTTCCAACGAAGCTTCATATCCTTAAGTGCTGGCCAATTAAGGTACTTGCCTCGCATTGGAGGAAATTCTGATGCAAAGCTTACCCGCGGCATCAACAAGGCACTGGCAAACTGGTTAGCCTGATCCTCAGTCAGGCGGCAGCCGGTCTCAATGCCTTGGTGCATGATCAAATGACCCATCTCGTGGGCAAGGTCGAAACGTTGCCTACATGGATTCACCTTGGCGGTGTTCCTTACTATCAACGGTCGTTTGTTGGACAACGAGAACGCATCGACCTTGTCATCAGCGTCTGCCAAATTCACCACCAGCACGCCAACCCTTTCCGCCAGCTTGGTCACGCTCGACAGGGGGCCAATCCCCAGGCTGTGTTCACGTCGAAATTTTTCAGCAACCTGTTCGATCTTGTTGATACCGGATACCGGTTCTTCCAACGTGCTGAAACTAACTGCTGGAAAGGCAATCTCTTTATCTAGCTCGTCGATCAGTAGCTCAAAGAGCTCAACCTGAGCCGCAATGGTCTTCTTAAGTGTCTGCGAAGAAGATCGCACGCTTCGAAAATGGCATTGCTCCAGCTCCACCGAACCGCGCCGTGGCGTGAAGAAAAAACTCTCGCGCACGCCCAATGCTTCAGATAGTTGGGCGAGTTGGGTGCTTGAGGGTACCGCATTGACTTCCAGCTTATGCGCATATTGCCGGGTAACGCCCAGGAGTTCTCCGATATCAGCAAGCGAGCGCCCCGCCGCACATCGTGCGAGGCGGAGTTTGTCGGGCGAAAACTCGTCGCCAAAAGGCAAAAAACCTGTTCTGTCATTCATTTATTGGATCAGCATCTCGTTTTGCGTTCTGGTCGGCATCTTTGTCCCGACGAGCGACTAATGGTTCCTCGATCTCCACCTCTTGTGAAAGCTCGGTGGTACGAGGAGCGAACAGAGGCACGTAATCATGCACCCACTTACAGACGAGGCTGCGGTTGGTATCGAACCCTAGAATCGATGCCGTTAGCTTGGGTCCGTCGAAGTTACCGTCGCTATCTACATACAAACGCCAGGTGATGTTTTTGTCGATAGCGGGCCCGAGCAGGCTAGCTTGGTAGAGCTCAACGCGATTGGACTGAATTCGGTAGCCTTTCTTCCTGACCTCTGGATCGTCCATCACCACTTGCATGAGCACGCTGTTCACGCTAAGCGTGAAGTCCATGGTGCGATTAGTAAGCAACAGCCATGGAAGAGAGGGATCACGATGTAAACGTTTGAATCGGCCATGGACACGGCCATAAGGGAGAGTTCCCATCGTCCAATTGGTGTCATCTTCTGTAGAGGTTACCTCCAACGCACGGTAAGCCGCCTCCAGAACGTTATTGCAAACTAGCTCAATGTATTCCTGCTTCAGTTTTGGCTCTAGCTCACTCGGGTGTTGGATCGGGGGCATGTGGCCCCTCCATAAAAGTGTGCAAAATGTAGATACTGTCAACTAGCATTTTTGTGCAGATCAAAGGCTTTGTCAACCTACTGCTTCAATGGGCGTTAATGGTATAGAGGCTTCTGTGTCCCGCTGCAGAACTGCCACCATACTGCTACCACACGGTCAACTGCTCAGCTACGATGGGGCTACCCGGCAAGCGAACATGCAGCGCTTTGGGTACGTCCACGCGGGTCGCAGGTAAATAAAAAGCCATGAAAGGATTCTAAGTTGAAACTTAAGCACGTCCGTATCTGCGGCTTCCAATCCTTCGGGGCAGAGCCGGTCACCATAGATCTTGAAAATCTCACATTCCTTATCGGCCCGAATGGCTCGGGCAAGACCGCGACACTGCAGGCACTCTGTCGGCTTTTTTCTTTCGATCCCAATCAACGGCGACTGCGCAAATCTGATTTCTCCGTCCCTCACGACGAGAAGCAGGCACCTGACGAAAGAACGCTGTGGATCGAGGCTGAACTTACATTTCCAGAGCTGGATGACGACGCGGGTGAGCACCCGACCATCCCCTGTCACTTTGGGCACATGCGACTGGATGATCCGGACGGGGTGCCTCGCGTAAGGTATCGGCTAGATGCTTCGATCGGCGCTGATGATGAGATCGAGCAAAGTCTTCGCTACGTCCTCGATGTCAACGAAGCGGGTGATCCGGTCGATACCGTCCCTGTGCCTCGGGATGAGCGGAACTTTATCCAGGTGCACTACCTTCCGGCTCGTCGTGACCCAGCAGACCATATCGCTTATGGTGCGAATGCATTGCTTGGGCGCCTGCTGCGAGCGGTTAACTGGTCAGCCCAGCGCGATACTATTAGGCAGTTGACCACGGACATATCGGAAAGCCTAACCGACAACGAGTCGGTTCTGAATCTCAGCGCAGGGCTGTCCAAGACTTGGAAGGAGCTCCATAAAGGGCAATTCTTCGCGAGCCCTAGTGTGACGTTCATTGCCAACGAAATTGAGTCACTGCTACGACATCTGTCCGTATCTTTCTCACCTGGCCACGGTGAGCAGATGGTCGATTTTTCACGGCTTAGCGATGGTCAGAAATCGATGCTCTATCTGTCATTGGTTTTGTCATCGCAGGCTATAGGCCGGGCAGTGCTCAATGGTGAGGATGACTCCTTCGACTCGGACAAGCTGAGACCGGCAGTCTTTACCATTGTCGCCCTGGAGGAGCCCGAAAATAGCTTATCTCCCCATTATCTGGGGCGAATCGTTTCGTCGCTCAAAACACTAGTGGGCAGTCCAGGATTCGCTGACTCGCAAGCCTTGATCGCAACCCATGCCCCGTCAATGTTGCGACGCGTCGAGCCGTCCGCGATAAGGTACCTGCGGCTGGATGAAATGCGGTGCACGGTGGTAACCAAAATCAAAATGCCTTCCAACAAAAAAGGCGAGGCGTACAAGTTCGTAAGGGAAGCTATCCAGGCATACCCAGAGTTGTACTTCTCACGCTTGGTGATCTTAGGGGAGGGTGACAGCGAGGAGATCGTGCTACCTCGCTTGCTCGCAGCCAAGGGGCTACTGGTAGACGAAGCAGCTATTTCGATTGCGCCATTAGGCGGCCGTCATATCAATCACTTTTGGCGACTCCTCAGTGGCCTGGAGATCCCTTACGTTACTCTTCTTGATCTTGACGTGGCACGGTTTGGTGGAGGTTGGGGGAGGATTAAGTATGTCGCTACTGAGCTCAAGGAGCACCGGCCTAATGAGCTTTATTTGCCGGAGGATCAGTTGGCAACGCTGCCAAAGTGGAACAATGCCACTCATAAGATTCTGAAGGTAGAAAAAGATCCGAAATACAAATCTTACATTGGTGACCTTGAACCGATGGGGGTGTTTTTTTCGGCGCCAATGGATCTCGATTTTTCGATGCTCAAAGCTTTCCCTGAGGCTTACGGCCTGACGGCCGATAAGCTACTCCCCCCGAAACTCGCTCAGGTCAAATCCGTGCTGGGTGATAGCCATTATGATGCCAAGCAGTACTCACTGACTGAGCGTAAGCACTTCATCGCGTATCACAAGCTTTTCAAACTCGATAGCAAACCCAAGTCGCATATTGAAGCGCTCTCGCAGCTGACTGATCAGCAACTCAAGGACTCGATGCCTGCATCCTTGGAACGCCTGACCGATTTCGTCATAGCTAAAGTCGAGGCGCTCCAGGAATGATACTGATCGAAGATTGGACGCCCTCAGAAGGCATAGTGCTTGAGCCGAATGCCGAAACTGCGGTGAGGGAGGTTAAACGATGCGTTGCGCTCACCGCTGGCCCAGGCTCAGGTAAATCCGAGTTGCTTGCACAGCGGGCCGATTTTCTGCTGTCGACGGGAACGTGCCGCTACCCGAAGAGGATTTTGGCCATCGCCTTCAAGGTCGACGCAAGCAACAACTTGAAAGAGCGGGTTTGGCGGCGGTGCGGGGCTGGGTACGCCAGTCGGTTCGATAGCTACACGTTTCACGGTTTCGCTAAACGGATCATTGAGCGCTTTCGGCCGGTTCTCATTGGTGACGACGCGCTGAATGCTGGATTCCAAGTGGTTCCCAGGGGAAAGGCCCATCCTGTCCAGACCGAATTTGGTCTTCTTATTCCATTGGCCATCAAGATCCTCGATGCTTATCCGATGGCTGTGAATGCCCTCAGGCAGACCTACAGTGACGTGTTTCTCGATGAGTTCCAAGACTGCACAAACGAGCAGTACGCGCTGGTCAGCAAAATTTTCGTAGGCACAAAGCGTCGCGTCACCGCCGTTGGTGATGTAAAGCAGAAAATTATGGGATGGGCTGGTGCGCTTGACGGCGTTTTCGGCAAATTTGAAAGTGACTTCTCTGCGACTCATCTTAATATTTACCGCAATTTTCGTTCGCAGCCACGGCTTCTACGGTTGCAAAACGAGATAGTCAAAGTCCTCGATCCAGGCTCTGAAATGCCGGAGAGCCTACTTGAAGGAGAAGGCGGGGAGATCCATGCCCAAGCTTTCGACCACTGCACAGAAGAAGCCGCTAGCTTGGCTGCACAAATCAACATCTGGATCAACGTGGAGGGCCTAGCTCCTTCTGAGATCGCGGTTCTTGTGAGAAGCCAACCCGAGGCCTATACCACCCAATTGACAGTGGCGCTGGACGCTATGGGCATATCACACCGTAACGAGAACCAGATGCAGGACTTAGCCACCGAACCTATGGCAATGGTGATTGTGGACTATCTGCTATGCCTTTACGGTTCGCGAGAGCCTAAGGCGTGGACAAGGTTAATGCGTCGGATCATTCCGTCCGACGATGACGAGCAAGGCGGAGCTGTCCGCACTGACTGGAACAGATTCATCAAAGAGGCTCGCAAGTCTGCTGCCGAGGATTTGGGAAAGAGATGCTACGCGCAGCGGTGGAGTCTTTTGAAGGAGTTCCTGTCTATGGTTGGAGTGAGCTTGCTCACGAGCCTTTCCAATGACTACGAGTCGAGGGATCGACTGAAGGAAGTCATCCGAGATATTAAAAAGCACATTGATGCCGCCTTAGAGCAGGAGCCTGACTTGGTTCAGGCTCTGTCCCAACTGTCTGATGACCAGTCGATCCGGATCCTCACGGTACACAAAAGCAAAGGTTTGGAGTTTGATTCTGTGATCATGCTTGGCGTGGAAGATCAGGCCTACTGGGGCAATGACACTCATGAAACCCGTTGTACGTTTTTTGTCGGAGTGTCACGTGCCAAAAGGAGGCTAGTGGTAACCACAGCTCAGACTAGGGACAACCTAAGCGACATCAGCAGTTGGCGATTCCGGCGAAACCCCCATGCAGAGTTTCTGGCGTATGTTTCAAAATGGCAGAGCGAAACCTTATAAAACAAGCCCTCTAATCACCAAGCCTATTTTCAAGTGCAGAGACTTTGAACGCAGGTGCTGCTTGAGCTAGGGCGAATGGACATCTACAGGCCAACACCGAATCAAAAGCTATCGCTCAGCCGCAAGAAGATGACCGCTAATCATGAGTGCGAAGCAAGGTTGTCGAACGATTACAAGAAATGAGAGTGGCACTATCATCTGTTGAAGTATTCCAATTGGTATTCCATCCCAAATACAAAAACGGAATTAATGATATAAATCAGCAGTATAAGAAATTAATTCAGATTACCCCGGCGAAGCAAACAACAAAGCCAGCCCAGTGCGGGTTTTGTTGCGTCTGAGCCTTGGCTTTTCACCCCGCCGCCCTTACCCGCCCTATGTGCACGTCCGCTCGGCAGTCGGTCCACTTGTACCTACTCATTTGTACTCGGCCCACCATGGGAGCCGGGCTTGCCCGCCAAGAGATCAGCGCAACCACCTCAAGCCCCCGTATGTACGCAGGCCTTCAACGAGCAAACCAGGCAAAAACCCACAAAATAAATGCGTCCGTTTTCAGCAGAACCGCATCAACCAGATGCTCGACCATCCAGGGCTGGGGCCGCCCCCTCAAGCAAAGCATCCACCACCGCCTTCGCCATCTCTACCGAGTGCAGCATGCCCCAGAACAGCGTTCGCTCCACTGGATTGGTATGCAAGCTGATTTCGTCACCGTTCAGCTCGGCGACCTCCAACAGGTTCGATACGTAGCTCAGCGCGTCGTGGGCTGTGACGCCGGGTTGGATGGCAAAAATCGTGGGACGCAGAGGGTCAGCGTGGTTGACGGTTTTGGACAGGGTTACAGCGAGGGTATCAAGCAATCGGGCCGCATCTGGCCGCATGGGTTTCACAGAATCGCCGAAAACGGGAGGCGGATCTGGGGTGATTTTCTTAACCATGGCAAATCTCCTGACTGTGATAGGGGATCTCCACGCTCGCTGCGACACAAGGGTGGCGAACTGTACGCAGGTTCGCAGACCGGTCAGTCAGGAAAAACCGGCAGGCATAAGCCTCCTGCGCACAGCCCGCCATAAAGCAGACATGAAAAAACCGCTTACGCGGCGCTGTGCGCCTGACTGAACGCCGGGCTGCGAAACCCGTATCGCTGAATTTGCAGCGACAACAGGAATGTAGACACGGCATTGGACACACACAACATTCTCACACGCCTAAAACGCGTAGGAAAAGTAAGTTCATTTTGAAAGCTATTTCTACTCATTACGAGACACCCGCGATCCAGGGGTGAAAAAGGAAAACCTCTCACCCACCGGTTCGAATTCGCCGGCCACCCACCCGCTCTTATCCGCAGCCGCGGAACGACGGCATCTCGATCATGAGGGTGTCTTTAGAAGCGGGCCGTCAGCGTCAGGTACGCTGAACGTGGTTGAGTGGGCAGTACCACTGGGGAGCCCATGTATTGATAGGTCTCGAAGACTTTGCGACCTGTCAGGTTTACCGCCGAAACCGAGATCGTGTAGCGGTCGAAATCGTAGGAAGTCTGCGCATCCAGCAGTGCGTAGCCTGGGACGGATACCGTATTAGGCAGGGTTAACTCACGCGCGCTGAGTGCTGTAATACCAGCACCCAAGCCCAGTCCCTTGGCGGCGCCGTCAAGTATCCGATAGCGGACTGCGAGGCGACCGCTGTGCCGTGGTACGCGAGGCAGTCCATCACCGACCGGAATCGAGTTGTCCTCTGTGATCTCTGCCTGGGTGTAGGCGTAGTTACCCAGCAATGAAACAGCGGGGGTCGGTTCCCAGACCAGGTCCGCTTCTACCCCGCGAGCGCGTTGTTCGCCGCTCTGTACCGAGTAACCCAGAGTCGCGTAGGTAGGGTCAGGATCAGGGGTGGACACATTACGACGCGTCTGCTCGAACACGGCGAGAGTGCCCGAAATACCGAGATCGCTGAACGCCAGTTTGACGCCCGCCTCATAATTGCGAGACAGCTCAGGCTTGGGCGCCTCGTTACCAGTGAAGTTGAACGCTCCCCTGAAACCGGTGGAATACGCCGCGTAGAGCGCAAGACTTTCGGTCAGGTCATAGGTGATGCCAAACCGTGGTGTCACACGATGATATGAAGCATCTACACCTTGCTCTTGTTGGTTGATGTCGAGCTGGGTCAATCGCAACGACCCCAACAAGTGCAAACGGCCATAGGTCGCTTGATCCTGAACGTATAAAGCCTTCGTCTCGTAACGGTTGGTCTGGGACACCGTTGTTTCGGGCGTCGCGCCGTAGGAAATCCCATATCCCGGATTGGCAAGGTCAAGCTCGCCGATGAGTTCAATGCCGGACATCCCCGAGCTGAAGTGAGTGTTGTCGTAACTGATACCCACCAGCAACTCATGATCTCCACCCAGCGATTCGACTCGGGAGCTTAGGTTGGTATCCAGCGTGCTTTCCCGGACATTCGTGGGCAGGTAAAGCTTGAATATCGGGTAAACCGTGGGTGTCGTGGGATTCGGTCCCAGAAGGTCCGGAAATACAAGGCTGCCATAATCGCGAACTTTGCCCTCGTAATACTGAGCGGTGACGGTCAGTCGTGTGTCGTCGTTAAGCTCATGCGTAAGCTCGGCGGTGGTTGTTCGATTCTCGATAGTGGTGTGAGGCTGTCCGTGGGTCGCTCCTGGGAAGGCGTTGCGATCAATCTGCCCGCTCAATGCTTGAGCGGCTGGCAGGCCGGAATATTCGACCTGGCTGCGATTCTCGTATTGGCCGCGTAGTAGCAACTCAGTCTCTGGCGATAGCTGGAAAGCGATGCTGGGTTGTATCGACCACTGATGGCCGTTGACATGATCAATCCAGCTGTTGTTTTCTTGATAGTCGGCGGTAATCCGTGCGGCGACCTTGTCGCCGATGGGTGTGTTGAGATCCAGCGAAGGATTCTCTGTGCCGAAGCTACCGGTGCGCATCGACAGCAGTGCACTTGGCTCGGTCTCGGGCCGTTTGGAAACCACGTTGATCAAGCCACCCAGCGGCGCGCCGATACCGCCGCCGTACAACGCTGATGTAGGGCCTTTGAGTACCTCGATGCGCTCGGTGCCGATGAGGCTGGTCGGGTCGATGCTCGCTGCCGTGCCGCCAAAGGCAGGCAGCCCGTTCATGTAAATTTCCGCCGGAAAACCGCGCACGATTGGCTGGGCGAACAGTGCCTCCTGCTGCTTGGTTGCTCTTACCCCCGAGACGTTGACCAGCGCGTCGGCAAGCGAATGACTGTCCTGCTCCTTGAGGATCGTTTGCGTGACAACTTGCACGGATTGCGGGACTTCGACCAGGGGCGTGTCGGTGCGCGTGGCCGACGCAGAAGAGGGTGCGCTGTAGCCCTCACGCGACCCGGAAACGGTTATGGTTTCCAACGTCCAAATCTGTGATTGATCGGATGTTGGGGGTGCATCCACGGCACCGTCTTGTGAATGGGCAATGACTGGTAATGCCAGCCCCAGAAACATGCAAAAGGCATGGCGCCAGCGCAGCCGCGACGGATCAATGTAAAACGGCGGCTCGTTCTTGTCCGAGTACATGGGATATTCCGATGAAAGTCATGTGAAGCTGAATGCGCAGGAGGATTGGGCATCACCAGAATCAAAAGCCCGTATTTATCCACCGGGCCGCTGCCGCAGTCATGAAGGCATCAATGGTTTTTTCGTGGGGGTGCGCCTGACAGGTCGACGGCGATTAACGTCAGACATGCTGGCCACCGTTAACGTGAATCTCGGCGCCGTTTACGTAAGAAGCGCCACCGGTGCAAAGGAAGTAGACGAGCGAGGCAACTTCTTCAGGTTTGCCCAGCCGGTTCATCGGCACCAGCCGTTCAACGATTTGCGCAGTGCCTGCGGAGAGCATTGAGGTTTCAATTTCTCCGGGTGCGATAGCGTTGACCCTTACGCCATGTCGGCCAAAATCAAAGGCCATTTCCCGAGTCAGGGCGCAGAGCGCAGCTTTGGATGTGGAATAGGCCACACCTGCAAACGGGTGCACCTTGGAACCTGCAATAGAGGTCACGTTGATGATGCTGCCTTTTGCAGCTTTCAATTCATCAAACAGCCCCCGCGCAAGGAGGGCCGTGGAAAACAGATTGACATTGAAGACCTTGATCCAGGTTGCATAGTCGGACTCCAGAACACCCAGGCGTGTCCCCTCAGGCCCCTTGGGCGAAATTCCGGCATTGTTTACCAATGCATCCAGGCGCCCACCCAATTTCTCCCTGATGGCCGGAAGGCTATCAGTGATGCTCTCAATATCTTCCAGATCAAGATGAATGTGGTTGAGCAAGCCCTCGGCCCATGGGCATTCAGCGACCCAGTCCTGGCGAGAGGCGGTGAAAATCCTCCACCCGGCGGCGTGAAAGTGTTTGACGGTGGCATGGCCGATGCCACGACTGGCACCGGTCAATAACAGTGTCTTCTCGCTCATACATGCATTACCTGTTAAAAGTTTCGATTGGCTTTCAAGCGATCCAGGTCAAGAAATTCGCGATCTTCAATGGGCTGCTTTTGGTGGGGCGTGTCTTTAAAGCCGTCCAGGGCTGCGTGATGACCGCCTAAGGCCCATTGGCGGCAATATCAGTGTTGGCGCGGTCCCACCCGCCACCCAAGGCTCTGATCAGATTCACCGTTGCAATGGCCTGAGTGCCCGTCAGACGGCTCAGTTGCAGTTCGGTTTGCAAGACCTGGCGCTGGGCATCGATCACGTCCAAGTAGCTGATCTGTCCCTCTTCATACTGAGTTTTAGAAAGCCGCTCTGTCCGTATGGACGCTGCAACAGCTGCGCTTTGATTACCTTTCTGATCATCGAGCAACCTCAGGTCCGCCAGGTTGTCCTCTACCTCTCTGAACGCCACCAATACTTGCTCCCGATACTTCGCAACCTGCTCGTCGTATCGAGCCCTTGCAGAGGCGAGATCTGCTTTCCTGCGACCACCATCAAATATCGGTAACGTCAGCGCCGTTCCCGTAAGGGGGCCTAGTAGAAAAGACCGAGTCGACCAGTCGAACAGATTCCCCAGCGACGACGACTCGAAGCCGGCAGTGGCATTTATGTTAAGCCGCGGAAAAAATGCTGATTTCGCCAATCCGATTTGTGCGTTGGCCGCAGCCATGGCTCTCTCGGCGGCAGCAATATCGGGACGGCGTTCCAGTAGCGCTGATGGCAATCCGACAGGCACCTGGGTCGCGATGGGCTCTATCGGTGAGTCAGGGAAATCGAAGTCGGCAGGAGACTTGCCCAACAACACGGCAAGACCATGTTCCGATGTCGCGCGAAGCCGTGCGATCCCTACCGAGTCCGCCCTGGCGGTCGATAATTCGTTGCGCGCTCGCGAGAGGTCAAGCTCGCTTATGTCGCCTTCTTTGAATCGCCCCTCCACTAATTTCAGGGTGTTTTCACGGAGGGTGACCGTGCGACGAAATAGTCGAAGTTGGTTGTCGTACTCACGCAGCTCGAAATAATTTTTCGCCACATCAGCTTGGAGGGCCAACAGCACAGAACGATACAGCGCCTCGTTCTGTGCTTGATTAGCGAGCGCGGTGTTCACTTGTGAATCCACCTTCCCGAACAGGTCTACCTCGTAAGAGGCTGTCGCCTGCGCCCGCCAAAGAGTCTGCGTGGACCCACTCGCATCGTCAGGCAACAATTGCGAGGCAGGAGACAGGCGTTCACGCGTAGGACCAAATCCCGCATCCAGGGACGGGAACCATCCCGCTCGGGCTGATTGGGTCAAGGCTCTCGATTGCTGGACTCGTGCGGCAGCCGCCTTCAGATTCTGATTAGCCTCTGCGGCTTGCCGCTCCAGGTCGTTCAGCACCGGGTCGCCAAAGACCAGCCACCATTGCCCACGATGTTCGGCATCGGCCGGTTCAGCGTTTTTCCAGGCGCTATCCTTGGGCAAGGATGCTTGCTTCTGTTCAGCCGAAGCTTCCTTGAACGTCTGCGGAGTCGGGACGTCGGGGCGGTTGTATGTCGGCTCCACAGAGCATGCTGATAGAAGCGATAGCAGCGCTGAGGAGGTTAGCAGTCCAACAATAGACTTTTGGGGTAACTGGATCATTCGTTTGGCTCCGATCATGCGTCCAATGCTTGCGTTGTCAGGTGGGGCGCGTCTTTTTGAGCCACGTGTACTTTGCCACCTGCCAGCGTACGCAGGACCACATAGAAGACAGGTGTCAGTGCGAGACCGAACAGGGTCACGCCCAACATGCCGAAAAACACCGAGATCCCCATGGCCTGGCGCATTTCTGAGCCCGCCCCCGTGGAAAACACGAGTGGGACAACGCCCATGATGAAGGCGATCGACGTCATGAGAATCGGCCGCAGACGCAAGCGGCTTGCTTCAATGGCTGCCTTCAGCGTCGTGTACCCGTCGTGCTCCAGTTCTCTGGCGAACTCGACTATCAAGATGGCGTTTTTGGAGGCCAATGCGACCAGTACCATCAACCCGATCTGGGTAAAGATGTTGTTGTCTCCCTGCGTGAGCCACACCCCCGTGAGTGCGCACAGGATGCTCATGGGGACGATCAGGATGACCGCCAGAGGAAGGGTCAGGCTTTCGTACAGTGCGGCCAGTACGAGGAATACGAGCAGGACGCTGACAGGGAAGACCCACATACCGGCGTTACCTGCCAAAACCTTCTGGTAAGTCAGCTCGGTCCACTCGAATTTCACGCCTTGAGGCAACACCTCGGCGGCAATGCGCTCCGCTGCTGCCTGGGCCTGGCCAGACGAATAGCCCGGCGCTGGGCCGCCGTTGATATCCGCTGCGGTGTAGCCGTTATACCGAACCACCATGTCCGGACCGTAGGTTGGGGTGATACGAACCAGAGACGATAGGGGCACCATTTCCCCACGGTCGTTTCTGGTTTTCAGCTGAAGGATGTCATCTGCTCGCTGACGAAACGGTGCGTCGGCCTGCACGCGTACCTGGTAGACACGGCCGAAACTGTTGAAGTCGTTCACATACAAGGAGCCAAGGTATACCTGCATGGTCTTGAATACATCGGTAACCGACACCCCCAGCTGTTTGGCTTTCACACGGTCCAGCTCGACGTTCAGCTGCGGGAAGTTGATCTGATAGTTTGTCAGTGACCCACCAAGCTCCGGGGTCACAGCAGCCTTGGCCATGAATGCTTGAGCGGCCTTGTTAAGCGCCTCATAGCCCAGGCTACCCTGGTCTTCCAGCTGCATTTTGAAGCCACCCAGTGTGCCAAGCCCGAGTATTGGAGGCGGTGGAAAGGCTGCGACGTAGGCTCCTTTGATACTGGCGAACTTTTGGTTGAGGGACGCGACGATGGCCGCGGCGGACTCATCTTTCGATGTACGCTCGCTGAGAGGCTTGAGGGGAACAAAGACAATCCCAGCGCTGGAACTGTTCATGAATCCGTTAACGGACATGCCAGGGAAGCCGACTGCGTGAGCTGCGCCCGGCTGCTTCATGACTATTTCGCTCATCTGGCGAATCACTTCTTCCGTACGGTCAAGAGAAGCGCCATTGGGAAGCTGGGCGATGGTGACCAGGTACTCCTTGTCCTGCATGGGAATGAACCCGGCTGGCACAACGTTCCCCATGACCACCGTGAGCCCCAGAAGAACCACATAAACAACCAGCATGCTGCCCTTGCGCTTGAGGATGCCTGTCACGCCTTTCGAGTATTGCTCCGAGCCACGATTGAAAACCTTGTTGAATGCTCGAAAAAAACCGCCCAGCAGCTTATTCATCACCCGCGTCAAGGCGTCTTGCTTGGCGTCGTGGTTACGCAAAAGGAGTGCGCTGAGGGCTGGAGAGAGCGTGAGTGAGTTGAACGCGGAGATCACTGTGGAGATCGCAATGGTCATCGCAAACTGCTTGTAGAACTGGCCCGTGAGACCGCTCATGAATGCCAGCGGTACAAACACAGCAACCAACGTGAGTGCGATGGCAATGATGGGGCCGCTGACCTCTTGCATGGCTTTATAGGTGGCGTCCCTCGGCGTCAGCCCGCTGGCTATGTTCCTCTCCACGTTTTCAACCACAACGATGGCATCGTCGACGACGATACCAATGGCTAGCACCATTCCGAAAAGCGACAGGGCATTGATCGAGAAGCCGAAGGCCAGCAACAGCGCAAAGGTACCGATGATGGATACCGGTACAGCGATCAAGGGGATGATCGCTGTACGCCATGACTGGAGGAACACAATGACGACCACGACCACCAGTGCGATGGCTTCGAGCAGTGTTTCTATAACCGCATTGATGCTCGACTTCACGAAGCGGGTGGGGTCGTAGATAAGCCTGTAATCCAGGCCTGGAGGGAAATCAGCGCTGAGGTCTTTGAGTGCCGCGCGGACTTGGTCAGAGATCTCCAGCGCGTTGGCGCCAGGCAATTGGTAGATGGCGAGGGAGACGGCGGGTTTGTTGTCCAGCAACGCACGCAATCCGTATTCAGCCGCGGAGAGTTCGACCCGGGCGACATCCCGCAGATGAGTCACTGCGCCATTCGGGCTGGTTTTGAGAACGATGTCGCGGAACTCGTCGACGGTCTTCAAGCGACCCTGGGCATTGATTGTCAGCTGTACTGCAGTACCCGGCGAAGAGGGCGCAGCACCAACGGCACCCGCAGCAACCTGGATGTTCTGCTCTTGAATGGAAGTGACAATCTCCGAGGCGGTGAGATTACGCTGGGCCACCTTCTGCGGATCGAGCCACACACGCATTGCGTAGTCGCCTGCCCCCCACATATCGACACGGCCAACACCAGGTATCCGCTCAAAGCGCGTTTTGACGTTACGTACGCCGTAGTTTCTCAAATACGTCGTGTCGTACCGATCATTGGGTGATACGAGGTGCAGAAAAAGAACCAATGAAGAAGAGCTTTTGAGCGTAGTAACACCCAATCGTTGGACATCTTCGGGCAGCCGTGGCAATGCTTGATTGACTCGGTTCTGTACCAACTGGGTAGCCAGGTCCGGGTCAGTTCCTAACGCAAAAGTCACGGTGATGGTCAGGTTGCCGTCACTGTTCGCTTGAGACTGCATGTACAGCATATTCTCAACGCCGTTGATTTTTTCCTCAAGCGGCGCCGCAACTGTCTCGGCAATGACTTTTGGGTTCGCTCCAGGATACTGTGCGCTGATGGTGACCGAGGGTGGAACGACCTCTGGATACTCAGAAATCGGCAATTTGAATATTGCTATCAACCCTGCAAGCAGGATCACCACGGATAGTACACCCGCAAAGATCGGACGATCGATGAAGAACTTTGATATGTTCATTAACGACTCTTTAAGTGAGGCGGCTACTTACTCTCAGCGCTGCTTTAAGGTTAAAAAAGACAACAGGACGCTCAAGGATGCACTCTGTTTTATAATCAATGCGCGGACCAAAAAAACGTACGTGCCTGAGGGGCATTCGTTGTTTATCAGTGAATTCTGGTTAGTGCTGCCGTGGGTCAGTGAGCGTTTCTAGCCTGAGCGTCACTTTGGGGAATTATCTTTCCTAGAACCTGCTCCCCTGGACGGACTCGCTGAATACCGCCTACCACCACCCGTTCGCCCTCTTCGAGCCCGGACGTGATAATTCGATCATTGCCTTGTAGATTCCCCAGCGCTACCGGGCGATAAACAATATGGTCATCCTTTCCCACGACCAGGACAAATCGCTTGTCTTGATCGGTGCCAATTGCCGCATCATCAATAAGAAGGGCCGCGTATGGTTCACTGCCGCCCACTTTTACACGCGCATATAACCCCGGGACCATGGTGCCATCAGCGTTGTCGAACCGTGCACGCATTCGGATAGTGCCTGAGGTAGTGTCGAGTTCATTGTCTACGGATTGGATGACTCCCCGGCGCGAATACCCTGTCTCATCTGCAAGCCCTAGATCAACCGGAACATTAACCTTATTGCCGAGTCTGTTGATGTACTTAAGATAAGTCTGCTCATCAGCGTTGAACTCTGCATAAATGGGGTTCACAGAGACAAGCATCGTTAAAGGCGCCGCGCCTGCCCCGGCGTTTACGATGTTTCCAAGTGTTATTTCTGCCCGCGATACGCGACCAGAAATTGGAGCTTTAATCTGGGTATGGCCGAGATCAATTTTAGCTGCATCCAGCGCTGCTTCAGCAGTTTTAAGATTGGCAATGGCCTCCAGTGCTGCGTTGTTTTTTTCATCGTAATCACGTTTTGCGATTGCATTTTCGGTAATCAGGCGCTGTGCCCTCTCCCAGTCGCTTTTCGTGTACGCGGCGCGAGCCTGAGCTGCCGCAACCTGCCCCTTGGCTCGTTCGACTTGTGCTTGGTAAGGTCGTGGATCGATGACGAACAGAGTGTCCCCTTTTTTAACCAATTGGCCGTCATGTATGTTGACGTCCGTTATGGTTCCTGCCACCAGCGGCCTGACCTCGACTTTTTCCACCGCTGCTAATCGGCCAGAATAGATTTGCCAGTCGGTAACGATTTCTCTTTTAACGACCGCGACATCTACCTCCTGGATTGGGAGCGGGCCTTCCTGTGCTACAGCTTTCTCTGAGTTATCGAACACCCCAAAGGCAATGACTCCGGAAATACAAAGCATGCCTGCCGAATAAAGTGCCAGCCTGGTGCGGGGTTTGGAATTAGCGCTCATAATTACTCCAAAGTTAATCCTGTTCTAGCTTGACTGCTGTGTGAATGCCAACTTCCGATGGCTAATTCTCATGAAATATGAAGTGGCGCTTGTTGGGAGCCTAGGTGTTTGCTTCGCCAACGACACCGCGGCTTTTTTACAGTGAGCGGCATGCGTGAAAAATCACGTCATCGACCTGTTTTCATTGTCTGGAACGCGTTCGCCATTGGCGTTTTTTGTTCTGCGGTCGGCACGCATCCACCTTAAGGTAATAACCGCGGATACCGCGATTAGCGGAAAAACAATATTATTCATGCCCTTCCAGCCAAGTAATTGCAATATGGGACCGGCGGCCAAGGTGGAAAATGCAGTGAACGTATATTGAATAAACTCTGCCACTCCCTGCACCCTGGCCTTTTCGGAGGGGTGGTAGGAGGAAGTCAACAAGGTGGTGCCACCAACAAACATAAAATTCCACCCGACGCCTAGAAAAAGAAGCGCGATATAGAACGCGGTCAAGCTGTCCGAAAACTGCGCAATCAATCCGCAAGCTGCACTTAGCGCCATTCCCAGGAATAAAATCGGTGGTAATCCAAATAGGGCAATCAGGCGCCCAGCGAATAGTGACGGCGCGTACATACCTACTAAATGCCATTGAATAATGCTGGCGCCATCATTTATGGAGTGATTGCTGGCGACAGCAGCCAGCGGTGTCGCGGTCATGATGAACATCATCACCACGCCGCCAATAACGTTATTCGAGAGTGCCGCTAGTGAAATAGGTTGCTTGAATATTGTGAGTAGTTTGCGTGGCGGCTGTTCGTGATCATGCAGTTCCAATGGTTCTGGACGTGCATCCTGGTAACCCAGCCAAAGTAATGCTGCGGAGACAAGGCCCAGCAGGCATACCATCAAGTACGAGCCGGCGAACAGGACCGGGAACAAATCCGCGCTCCAACTCGCCAACAAAGGCCCGAGAAAAGCGGCGATCACTCCGCCCGCAAGCACCAACGAGATCGCGCGTGCTTTGCGGTTGTCAGGTTCCGAATCTGTTGCCGCCAACCGGTAATACTGGGCGAATGCCTGGAAAACACCTACGGCGGCTGTCCCGATGCAAAACAGCCAGAAAAAATTCAGGAAGACTGCCCATACGGAAATCAAGCCGCCTATCGCGCCAGTGAGGGCACCTAGTACAAATCCACGCCGTCTACCTATCTTTTGCATCAGGGTAGAGGCGAAGTATGTCGCAATCGCGCCGGCTACGGTGATCAGTGCAAAGGGCAGAGTCGCAAGCGATTTATCGGGGGCGAGCTGATATCCCGTCAAACCGGTCAATGTGAGATCGATAGCGATGGCTGCCGTGAACAAACCCTGAGCTATTGCCAGTACCGCCACATTCGATCGGCTTGACGACTTTTCTGGCGCTGAAATGTCTTCCGATAATTTTGATGTGCTCATTGTGCCCGCCTCCAGTCAAGAAGGTTCGAGCTGTCTGCCCTTACAACCATGACGACTCTCCCGTTGAGAAACTGGAGCATTCTCTCCGTCGCTTATCGCGGGAGAAAGGACTTAGTTCCCTCCTTTTTGGTCGTCGGGCTGCATTGGGCAGCAGGTGTCACAAACAGGAAAACCGATAGCGAAGCGGGACTGCGAAGCGAGAAAAAATGATGACGTTTTTTGAGGGTTTTCCGCCCTTTTCGCCATGAAATTTTTAGAGGATGATTTGGGGCCAGCAGTACGAAAATCGGCCAATAGGACGCCGGCAGGGAACAGTAATTCCGAGCAGGACCTATGATTTTTCAAGAAGGTAATTCCATGCGTGACATCGCTTTCCTGATCTTTCCCGAGTTTCAGATTCTGGATCTTAGCGGTCCGCTGGCGGCCTTCGAGATCGCTAAAGAGATTGGGGTACCAGATCCCTACTGCTGTTCGGTGGTTTCGTTGTCGGGCGGTCCTGTGATGAGTTCGTCTGGTCTGGAAGTAAGGAGTCAGAAGATCAGATCAAGCCCGTACGATACGTTGATAGTGGTCGGCGGTAAGGCCTTTTCGAAGCCCTATGACCTTCCTATGGTGTCGGACCACCTCGCTAATGCGGCCGCGAAAGGCACCAGGCGAGTGGCGAGTGTTTGCACCGGGGCTTTTCTATTGGCTTCGGCGGGCCTGTTGGACGGTCGCAGGGCTACTACACACTGGAGGCAGACCGCGCGACTGCAACGCAATTTTCCGAAGGTGCGGGTACAGCCCAATCATATATTTACGAAGGATGGTGGCATCTGGACGTCTGCTGGCATCTCTGCGGGAATCGATCTGGCGCTGGCCATGATTGAGGAGGATCTGGGAAGTGCTGTTTCCCATGAGGTCGCCCGCACCATGGTGGTGTATCACCGTCGGCCAGGAGGGCAATCACAATTTTCGGCCATGGCCGATATGGAGCCGTCGACGGATCGCATGAGGGAGGTGCTTTCCTATATGCGAGAGCATCTGAACGAACAGCTATCAACAGAGCATCTGGCATCAATTGCTTGCCTCAGCTTGCGTCAATTCGGTCGGGCTTTCCTGCTGGAAACGGGGGAAACACCGGCTAAAGCAGTGGAGCGTTTGCGTGTCGAGGTCGCGAGGCTGCGCGTTGAACGTGGGGCGGAACCAATCGAACTGATAGCACACTCGGTCGGTTTCAAGGATCCGGAGCGGATGCGCAGAGCCTTCATCAGAGTTATTGGACACCCGCCTCAAAGCATCAGACGGCTGGCCGCACATCAGGGTGTTAGCGCTTCTGAAGTTAAGGGAGAAACAAGTTCGACCAAATAGCATGGCGTAAATCGAGGGGACTAAGTCGTTTTGCAAAACGCCAGTGACGCTTATGCTTCAGCCTCTGGATCTTAGTGACCCCGAATGGTCGCGATGAATCTCCAACCTACTAATGGGACAGTCATGAAAGAACTTTCAGGCAAGCGTGCATTCATCACCGGCACCGGTTTGAGCGTGGTTTGCGTGAATGCTTAGTTAGGTGGCCCACGTTTGATGGCGTTGAGGTTCCGTTAAAAGTATTAGAGACAAAACCCTCAAGTCAACCGCACCAGGGATCAGCTCGATCTTGAACGGATATATTTATTTATCGGCAAGCATACCGTCGATGCATGAAGTAGTAATTTAAATAAGATACGCCAATCCAATTTATTGTTTTTTCGTATGAAGAGGCTTTAACCAATGAGCGTTTTGTTGACTCGCCGCAAGGTGATTTCAGGTATGGGACTGCTAGGTATCGGCATGCTGGCAGGCTGCGATACCCGGGGTGAGCTATCGTACAAATATGGCAAAGACTTAAGCGATAAAATTCTTGGGCGCACATTCAGGCTAAAAGATACTGACGGCGAGGTAAGAACGCTTTCAAGCTATCGAGGCGTGATGCCGATAATCTTTTTTGGATTTACTCAATGCCCGGCAGTCTGTCCCACCGCCTTGGCTCGTGCAGCAAAAATCAAAAAGATGATGGATAAGGATGGCTACCGCCTTCAGGTTATCTTTATTACGCTTGATCCCGAACGGGATTCGCCAGCCGTACTAGACGCCTATGTCAAAACTTTTGACCCGTCTTTTGTCGCACTTTACGGAACACCAGAAGAAACGGCGGCCACAGCCAAGGAGTTTGGCGTGTTCTATAAAAAAGTACCGATTGGATCAAGCTATACACTGACTCATTCATCGACGAGCTATGTGTATGACTACCAAGGAACGCTACGCCTTGGATTTTCTCAAGCACTTTCGGCGCAACAATGTGCAGAAGATCTGATTACCCTCATGGAGATTTGCTAATGCACCCAGCGCCCAATCGAACCAACACAAATCAACGCGTTGAACAGATCGTCCTTGGGCTTTCTCTACCAGGGCTGGTTTTCCAGGTATCAGCCCAAACGCAGATAGAGGGCGCATGGGAGCTACGATCACGCGGGAGTCAGTTTTGATAACTGCGCTCGACGCGCCATATGCTCATTCGCGACTCTCACAGCCTCGTCAGTTCTCCCCCACAGACCTTCTATCTGTGCGACGATCTCAGGCCGCGCAGTACGTGGATTCCCCGAGTGCATTGTCGGCTGTGGGTCGTACTCGAGCACGAGCTGCGTAAACTCAGCCGCATCCTGGCCTTTGAGTTCGGCGATGACCTGCAGCGCAAAGTCGATACCCGCCGTGACACCGCCACCTGTGATTCGGTTTCTGTCGACGCATACCCGTTCGTAGCTCGGTTCGATACCCAAGGCTATGAGGGGTTCGTAGAAAGGCCAGTAGGTCGCTGCACGATAGCCTTCCAGCAGTCCCGCCATAGCAAGAAGTACAGAGCCCGTGCATATAGCGGTTACATAAGTGGCTGTCTTTCCTGCGCGAGCAATAAAATCGAGCAGCTCCTGGTCCTTCATGATTTCAGGAGTTCCTCCGCCACCTGCGACAAACAGCACGTCCAAGTGATCTGGAACGTCATCTATCGTGATCGTGGGATTCATGGTGACGCCCATATCCGTTGGAACAGCCTCCATTGTCTTCCAGATTATGTGAGTTTTAGCGTGAAGGCCGAACGCCGTCTGTGGGCCTGCCAAGTCTTGCAGAGTGAAACCAGGAAAAATCACCATGCCAATCTGCAGTTGGCGGTCTTCAATCTTATTGCTCAGTTCATCAGACATTACCGTCTCCTCTCGTCGTACTTGACTGAAGAGTATTCCTGTTAGACGCTCCACGTGAGTGGCGGAAATGACATTGATCGATCAGTTTCTGCCAGCCGAATATTCAGGTTTTACGAGCGGAGTCCAACACCATGCATAAGATCGCGGTTCTGGCATTGAATGACGTGGTGCCATTGGACTTTGGTATTGCCTATCAGGTTTTCGCTTTGGCTACTCAGCCAGATGGTCGCAAAGCTTACGAGGTGGAGGTGTGCGCACCCGAGCGGACAATTCGCGCCGCCAGTTTTGATATGCAGGTGCGGTACGGCCTCGACCGTCTTGCGCTAGCCCAAACTATCGTCATACCAGGAAGTGAAGACCCGTTTGGAGTGGTTCCAGAAGCAGTAAAAATCGCCCTTCGCGAGGCACATATTCGTGGCGCAAGATTGGCTTCAATCTGCACGGGGGCCTTTATCCTTGCCGCAAGCGGTCTTCTTGTCGGAAAACGCGCAGCGACGCATTGGCGTTTCTCCGAGGACCTGGCCAGGCTTCACCCGGAGATAAAGGTAGAACCTAATGTTCTGTTCGTCGATGAAGGTAGCATCGTGACTTCGGCCGGCGCGTCAGCAGGATTGGATATGTGTTTGCATCTCGTGCGACGCGATTACGGCCAGTCTGTTGCGGCAAACACTGCCCGCCTGGCGGTCGCGCCGCTGTACCGTGATGGCGGTCAGGCACAATTTATTCGTCAGGAGCTACCAGGCTCGCCAACGAGCTTAATGCCGTTGATTGAATGGATGCGGGACAATTTGAGCAGTTCGCACACAGTCGATGACCTTGCGGCTCGCGCCAAGATGAGCTCGCGTACATTTGCTCGGCGATTTCAGGAACAGACCGGCACTACTCCTTTACAGTGGCTTCTCAGCGCTCGTATTGGGAGAGCGCGTGAATTGCTTGAGGAGAGCGAGGTGTCGATTGATCAAACGGCGCTTCTTTCCGGATTCGGGTCTGCGGTGACCTTCCGGTCGCGGTTCCGAAGGGTCGTTGGCCTCACGCCGACGGAGTACCGTCGTCGTTTCAGCTCAGCAAGCTAAAATCCAAATACCCGCACGTCCAGCCATCGAAACATGCCATCGTGCCCGCAGCCCTCGCCTATTTCCCCTCCGGAAAAACCGCAACACTGCGAATCTCAATCTTCAACTGCGCAAGCGCCAGCGCCTCGACCCCGATGATCGACCAGGCCGGAAACGGACGCTCGGTGTAGCGGGCCTTGACCGGCAGGAACTCGTCGACAGTCTCTTTCAGGTTGACGTGGTAGCTCACCACTTCAACCAGGTCGGCCATTGTCAGTCCCTGCAAGCGGAGGATTTCCCTTGTCCGCTCCAGCGCTACTTCGGTCTGTTCGGCCACGCTCTCGGGGATCGAGCCATCGGGACGGAAGCCGACTTCGCCGGCGATAAACAGCAGGTTGCCAGCGCGAACGGCGGGCGAGTAGCCGTAGCTCTCATAGCCGCCATGGGTCGCGGCAAACATCGGGTGGTCTGCCGGGATCTCAAGTACTTTCTTGGTCATCTTTCATATCCTTGTCCTGATTTGCATGCCGAATGAAAACAGGCGGCCGCCCCTTCGACAGGGGCGAATGGCCTGCGCTGTTCCGAGCACCGACTCTACGGTTGATGGCAAAAGGCACAAACGACATTTTTCCCTCACTTCACGCCATATCACGGTCTGCGGCCTGTTCCCCCGCATCCGCCGCAACCGGTTCGACGCGAGAGCCGATTGAGCGGCGAGCGCTGATCGGTCGACGCTTCATCGGCACAGCCTCCGGAGGCACTCGACGACGAACGACATAAGCATATGAATTTATACTTTTTCAGATTCCCGGTAATTGCTGTTAGTTTAAAAAAAGAAAGACGTCATTGTTCTTGCTTGTCAACAGAGCGGGTCATGTTTCACTGGATGAAGATTGCAGCCGAACTTCAAGGGATTAAAGTCTTCTCAGCACTGCTTACATGGCTACTGGGCAATAACTCTACCTGTTGAAAGTCCATTTCATTGGATTGATAACCGGTATATGACATGACGGTTACTCTGAGCCACTCGGCGACCTGATCAACACCCCGTATGTGCGGATCCCCGAGGAAAAACTGCAAGGTCGGCAGCGCAATCACACTATCAATAACATCACGGTCGAACAGGCGGTGCTCCATGAAAAGGAATTCACATGTTTACTGCGGCACTGATCTACATCCTGGCGGTCATCAGCCCTGGCCCCAATTTCATTATCGTCAGCCGGTTTTCTTCCCTCGGCTCGGTGTCGACCGGCATTGGCGCAACCCTGGGCATTTGCACGGTTGGCGTGTTCTTCTCGACCATTTCGCTGCTGGGCCTGGCGGCGCTGCTGCACCAGTATCCGGCGTTCTCCAAGGTCGCCACGCTCTGCGGCTCGGCGTACCTGCTGTACATCGCATACAGCATCATCAGGAGCGTGCTGGCGAAAAGCACCGGCACGCCTGAAAGCACGGGGCCTGGCGTGACCAGTTTTGCCAGGGCCTACAGGGTCGGAGTGATCACCAACATCAGTAACATGAAAACCATCGCCTTCATGATCAGTATCTATGCGGGCTTTCTGTCTTCGCCTCGCTCGGAGCTCGACAAGGTGCTGGTGGTGCTGCTGTGTTCGACACTGGAAATCACCTGGTACTCCCTGGTGGCCCTGTTGTTCGGTCAGGGGCCGATCAAGGCCTTGTTCCTGAAATACACCCGGCAGATCGACGTCGGGCTGGCGGTCTTTCTGGTGGCGTTTTCTCTCAACAACGCGATCCCTGTACTGCTTGCCAGTCGCTGAGGCTCCCCAGGCGACCTTCAGGGCAGTTTGTTTCAGACTTCAAATGGGCCTGTTGAGCGGATTGGCCGCCCGGGGAATGGCCAGACGTCAAGTGACGTCCTTTCCACGGGCGCGCGGTCTTTACTGGTGCGTGCGCTGGCGGGTCGCACGCCTCGGGTTGAACCGATCGCCGGGGTTATGCGTCAATCCTTGACGACGTGAACACCGCCCAGGACCACCCCATGCGCCAAGCCCTGCTGATCATCGATGTCCAACCCAGCTTCTCCCCGCCGCAATGGCTGATCGACGGTATCCGGGGCCTGATCGGCCGCATGCCCAGCGTCGCCACCGTCGAGCGCCACGATGAAGCGATCACCCCGTTCCAGCGCCAGCTCGGCTGGCACCCGGCGCCGGACGACGACAGCCTGGTGCCGGCCGATCGCATCTTCATCAAGCATGGCTACGCCCCCTCGCCGGAAACCATCGAATACCTGAAGAGCCTGGAGGTCGAGCGCGTCCTGGTCTGTGGCCTGCAAACCGAAACCTGTTGCCTGGCGGCGGGATTTGCCTTGTTCGATGCGGGGCTGCAACCGACCTTGATCACTGACCTGACGGTCGGTTCGTCCCTGGATCGTTCGGGCGGGTTGGGAGCACGGCTGTGGGAGCATCACTTCAAGCACACGGTGCACTCGCAGGCGCTGTAGCGGCGGGAACATTGGCCGGCACGAGCAGCACAAAAAAGGCGCCGGATCCCGGCACCTTTATCGAGAGCCGCCGGCGTATCACACCTGGGCCATGCCTCCGTCCACGAACAGCTCGATACCATTGACGAAACGGCTGTCATCCGAGGCCAGGAATACCGCGGCCTGGGCAATTTCGCCGGGCTCGCCCAGGCGTCCGATCGGCACCTGCGAGGCCAGGTGGGCGAACAGGCCGTCGACCTGTTCCGCCGGTACCAGGCCGCCCAACCCTTCGGTGCGCACCGGCCCCGGGCTGATCACATTGACGCGGATATTGCGCGGTTGCAGATCCAGCAACCAGGAGCGGGCGAGGTTGCGCACCGCCGCCTTGCTCGCGCTGTAGACGCTGAAACTGGCTGTGCCCTTGACCGAGGTGGTCGAGCCCGTCAGCAGGATCGAGCTGCCATCCCGGAGCAGCGGCAGAGCCTTCTGCACAGTGAACAAGGTACCGCGCACATTGGTGCCGAAGATGCGGTCGAACTGCTCTTCGGTGATCTCCCCAAGGGGCAACATGTCCCCGCCGCCGGCGTTGGCGAAGAGAATATCCAGGTGACCGACCTGGGACTTGATCACGGCAAAGATCCGATCCAGGTCCTCGATTTTCGAGACGTCGCCCCGAATGCCGGTGGCCTTGGCGCCCACGCTATCCACCGCGGCATCCAGTTCCGCCTGCCGACGCCCGGTGATGAAAACCCTGGCGCCCTGTGCCGCGAACTCCCGCGCCGAGGCCAGGCCGATACCCGTGGTCCCGCCCGTGATCAGTGCGATCTTGCCTGCCAGTTTATTGCTCATGTTCAGTGCTCCAGTAGGAAAAGGCTCGGTAGGAAGTGAGCCGTTGGAGCGACTGTAGGCTTCGGTCATTAAGTGAAAAATAGCCTGGCCCCGCTTACTTTATGCACAATGGTGCATAATCATTTATCCCCGCCCATTGATACCCGTCAGGTAGAGCCCACCCATGGACCAGCTACTCGCCATACGCGCCTTCGCCCGGGTCGTCGAAGCCGGCTCCTTCACAAGGGCGGCCGACTCGCTGACGATGCCGACCACCACGGTCAGCAAGCTGGTCCGAGAGCTGGAAACCTACCTGAATGTGCGACTGCTGCAGCGCACCACCCGCCGTGTCTCGGTGACCAACGAGGGCCTCGCGTACTACGAACAGACCGCGCGCCTGCTGCGGGATCTGGAGGAAGTCGACACGGGATTGCGCACCGCCCAGGTCAAGCCACGGGGAAAACTGAAAGTGGATATCGGCTCGTCGGTCGCCACCGAATTGATCATTCCGGCACTGCCGGAGTTTTTCGCGCGTTATCCGGATATCCGCCTCGAGGTCGGCGTCAGCGACCGTCATGTCGATCTCATCAGCGAAAGCGTCGATTGCGCGATCCGTGGCGGCGAGCTCAAGGACCTGTCGCTGGCGGCGCGCTCGATCGGCCACGCCTGCTGGGTGACCTGTGCGACACCCGCCTACCTCGAACGCTTCGGCCGACCGACCCATCCCACGGCGCTGGAAAACGGCCACCAATTGATCGACTACCTGTCCGCGCGCACCGGCCGAGTCATGCCGGCAGTCTTCGAGCGTGGCCGGGAACGCTTTGAAATCACCGGGCACAGCAACTGCAGCGTCAATGAAAGCAACGCCCATGTCGCCGCCGCCCTCGCCGGGCTAGGGATCATCCACACCTTCGGCTACACGGTGCAAAAGCATATCGACAGCGGCGCCCTGATCCCATTCCTCGAAGCCTGGCGACCGGCGCCCTACCCCTTCCATGTGGTCTACGCGCCCAATCGCTACCTGAGCCATCGGGTCAGGGTATTTATCGACTGGCTGGCCGAACGCTTCCAGTCCACGCTCGCCAATCGCTCCTGAGTCCCGCTCGCGCAATACCCCGGACTGATGCAGATCAACGGGAGAATCCGCGACAGCATCGACAATGAAAGATTATTCAGATTCGGCTTCTCGCCGGCTCCATTCACCGAACTGTTATTCAATGATGTCATAATGCGATTTATGAGCATTGGAGCACTGGAAAGCATCATTCACATGTCGATGAAACACCCAAGAACACAATCGGGTTTCACCCTGATAGAAATGCTGGTCACCGTCGCCATTGTCGCGATCCTCGCCGCCATCGCCGTGCCCGCCTACAGCAGCTACGTCACCAAGAGCACGATCAAGGCCGCCGAGTCTGACCTGGTCGCGCTGAGCCTCAGCCTGGAAAACTACTACCAGAAACAACTGGTGTACCCGGCCTCGGGTGCCAGCGGCACGACGCAGATCCAGTGCGTGCTGGCCAGCAGCGCTTCGCCTTGCACCGCCCCGACGTCAGGCTGGCAGCCGAGCCAGTCCGGCAAGTTCAGCTACTCGCTCAGCTCCAACGCGACCACCTACACCGTGACCGCCACAGGCAACAGCGGCAACGTCAATGGCTGCACGATCACGCTGACCCAGGACAACACCCGCAGCATCGCCTCGTGCAGCTCGTATAACGGCAACTGGTTGTAATGCGCAGCCGCGGGTTCACCCTGATCGAGTTGATGATCACCATTACCCTGTTCGGCCTGCTGCTGTTCGTGGGGGTGCCGCTGACCCAGTCATGGACCAACAGCGCCTATCAGCGCGATGCCGCCGGCCTGCTCAAGCAAGGGATCAGCCGCACCAAGGCCATCGCCCTGCGCAACCAGGGCGCCGTGCAGGACAGCGCGCCCGCCGCCGTGCTCTGCCGTTCCGGGCAGAATCTCCAGCTGTTCAGGCTCGCCGCCGGGCAGGCCATCGATTGCGCCACCACCACGCCGCCCCTCTGGAGCAGCCCGCTGCCGGCGGCGGCCAGTATCCAGAGCGCCGGTGTCGACCTGGCCTGCGTCGCTTTCAACAATCGGGGCCTGGCGCTCAGTTCCAGCACCTGCACCACCGCGACGCTGCAGGTCACGGCGGGGAGTGAGAGTTCAGTCGATGTCCCGCTCATTTGACCCCCACCCCGGGCGACAACGGGGCGATGTCCTGCTCGAATCCCTGATCGGCATCCTGCTGATGGCGATCGTCGGCCTGGGCATCACCTATGCCGCATCGCGGGCGGCGGTGAGCCAGCGCGACATGAAGCTGCAGAACATCGTGGTCAGCCAGATGCGCAGCCTGCTGGAACAGAACGGCGCGCTGTTGTGCTCGACCAACGCCGCCTTGCTCGTCGTCTCCCTTCCCACCCAGACCAGCCCGCTGCCGATCGTGGCGACCTGTACCAGCGCCCCGGCCGTCACCGTCGGCACCAGCACTCTCACTGGCGGGACGCCGCAGAGCGCCGTGGTGCTGACCACCCGCACCCAGGACAGCAGCCTCTTTGGCGGCGTCATCCGCGTGGGCGATGAGTCATGAGCCGTGGGCAAGGCGGCTTCACGCTGATCAGCCTGATAGTCGGCACGGCCATTTCCCTGGTCAGCATCCTGGCCATGCTTTCACTGTATAAAAACCTGGTCTACACCTCGGTGGCATCGATCCAGAGCGCCCGGCAGGACGGCCAGGTGGCGGCGGCGCTGCTGACCGCCCAGCGCGAGCTGATGAATGCCGGCTTCTGGAGCGGCAGTGCCACCGTGCGCGCCACTGCCGATATCGACAATAATTTCGTGCTGCTGTCCGGCGCCGTCCTGAGCAACGGCACCCTGAGCGGCAATGCCACCGCCCAGACCAGCTTTCCCAGCCTGACCAATGCGTCCCCCAACGGCATCACCGGCAACGCGATTGTCTGGTCCTACCAGACCAGCGCCACCGCCAACCCCAGCTGCGCCGGACTGTTGATCAGCAACGGCGCCCTGCTCAGCCTCAAGGCCGTCGCCGCTTGCACCCAGGCCTCGGCGCAATGGGGCAGCAGCACCTGGACCAGCACCCCGCTGATCGAAGCCGGCCAGGGCAGCGCCTCGTTCTCGGTGGGCTTCGCCACCTGCTGGCCCTATGGCCGGACCACCGACACCACCAATACTGCCTCGCGCCTGCAAGTCACCCTGAACGCCAACAACAGCACGCTCGACCCCAACAGTAGCGATCCCCAGCCCGCCTACGTGAAAAGCAAGGCAACGGCGTGTCTGATCAACTTCGAAAAACCCACTTCCTGATAGAGCGCTTGATGCCAGCCCCTTCGTTTTCCGGATCGACACCCGCGTCTCAACGCGGCATGGCCGCCACGCTGATGATCCTGTTCGTCGGCATGGCCCTGTCCGTGACCGCCCTGGGAATGATGTACGGCATACGGGGCGCCCAGCAGCAGCAAGTGGCGGCCCATGCCATCTCACCGGCGGAGTCACGGGTCTGGAGCGGGGTGGAGTGGGTGCGTCTGTACCTGCAGGCCCAACTGCTGCAGGACAGCACCCTGGCCAATGTCACACCGGGCAACCTGCCCATCAGCGCCAGCGGCCTCAGCGCCCAGATCCTCTCCAAGGTCGCCAGCGCCGGCAGCACGCTGGTCACCGCGACCATCACCGCCACCAACAACCTGGCGACCAATACCCTGCAGGTGGTCTACGTGCTGACCCCGGCCAGTGCCGCGACTGCCCCGCCCAGCGGCAACCTGCCACCGGCCCTGCAGTTCAATGGCAACTTCAACTACACCGGCGGCAACCTGTCGATCACCAACGGCACGACCCTGGCGAATATCGCCGTCACCGGCGTGCTGACCATCTCCAACGGCTCGAAAGCCTATGTCTCCGGCTGTGCCAAGGGCGGCATCAACCTCAGCGGCGGCGGGATCGCGGACAACGCGACCCTCAACACCGAGGGCACCTTTTCCATGAGTTCCAGCAGCCCGCCGGTCAACCTGACGATAGCCGCCAAGTCCATCAACATCAGCCAGTCCGACGGCAGCTATGTGTCGATCAAGGCCGGCGCGTTCAAGGCCAACGTGCTGTCGGCCGGATCAACCATCGGCACCGCCCTGGTCGGCGGCACGAAAAACACCGACAACTCGATCACCGCCGCCAGCACCGGCACGGCCCTGATCACCCTGACCGATGGCACGGTCTATACCCTGGACCTGAGCAAGGCCAGCCAATCCGCCGGGGTCATCAGCACCAGCACCGGCGCGCAATTGATCTCCGGGACCGGCAGCCTGCCCGCCAGCATTTCGCTGAGCTACAACGCGATCTACGGCGGCGACGTCAACTTCAGGAACGCCACCGTCGGCACCTTCTGGGGCAACACCCTGGCATTGAGCGGCTACAGCGCCACCTACAACACGCTCAAGGCCAACAGCGACGTATCGATCCTCACCGCGACGGTGGGGCAGTTCCAGGGCGGCGGCAACCTCAGCGTGACGCAATACAACACGCCCTCGTTCAACACCGCCAGCCAGATCGCCGGCAAGGTGCTCAACCAGAACGGCACCGCCTACACGGGCACCGCGCTGGCGAACCTGACACAGAACATCGCCGGCGCCTCGCCGGGCCTGCCTGGCATACCGTACTGCAACATCACCAGCGCCCCGGTGGACGTCACGCCCCTGCAAAGCCAGGCCAACTACGTGTTCTACTTCGACGGCAACACACCGATGCTGAAGATCCAGAACGTCAAGACCGCCGCCGGCACCGCCGTGGCGGGCGGCCCCTACAACCTGGCGACCACCGACCTGCGCACCTTGCTGGGAAACACCTTCCTGACCTGCAACTACGGCAACAGCAGCTGCGGCAACAGCGCGACACCGGCCAACGGCTGGACCTTCACCGGGATCAAGGCCCTGCCGCCGGGCGTGCTGTGGTTCCAGGGCAACATCACCCTCGATGGGGTGCAAGGCCTGAGCCGACTCACCAACACCGTACTCGCCACCGGCAACGTTGCCCTGACCAGCAACAGCGCGGTGCCCTTGTACTCGCCGAACTTCTCCGGTTACTCGAACCTGTGCAGCGGGTCGTTCTACCCGACCAACCTGTGCAACAAGAGCGCGACACCACCGGCCCTGGCCACCTGGACCGACAGCGCCAACGTCACCCACAGCGGCCTGCCTATCGGCAATATTGCCATCGAAGCCAACGGCGGCCTCGCCACCAGCGGCTGGACCCTCTACGGCAACGTCATCCTCGGCGGCCTGGTCAGCACCTCGGGGGCCACGACCAACATCAAGGGCTCGCTGTCCACCGGCAACAACGGCGCCAGCCCCACCACCATTTCCCAGGGCGGCATCGCCATCGATGTCTCGGCGGTAACCGGCGACCAGACCATCACCAACCCCACCCCGCCCACGGGCGGAGGCGGAAGTGGCGCGGTCCAGGCTTCGACGAAAGTGCGATGGGTTCGGGCGTATTGATCAGCGATTGTCGCACCAGCAGCCCGACTCTTTGTTGTGCATAACAGGCCTCGTAGCACAACAGTAAACACTCAGGTCAACCGCGCCCCCGCCATCAGCCCCTCGGTCAGCAACGACACCAGCGGCTGTACCAGGTGCTGGGTGCCGGCCTCATCGCCCACTACCGCCACCTCGGTGGAGGGCAGTGTCGGCAATTTTTCCGAAGGTTCGAGAATCTTCATCCCCTCCTGCAGGAACGAGGTGCCCAGGGCAGTGATGCCCAGCCCGCCGGAGACGGCAGCCTGCACGCCGATCAGGTTGCTCGCCAGGCAGGCCGATACCCATTCGCGATTCACCGATGCCAGGGCCTCGACCATGATCGCGCGGTACGCGCAGGGCGGTCGCATCATCACCAGCCGCACCGGCCGGGACGCTTCGATTTCATAGTCGCTGGCAGCCATCCACACCAGCGGCTCGCGCCAGATGACGCGACCGCGCTGGGCCGTCGCGCTGATCTTGCGCTTGGCGATCACCACATCCAGTTGCCCCGCCTCATAGGCGGTGAGCAGGTCATTGCTCAGGCCGGTGGTGAGCTCCAGCTGGATATCGGGATACAACGCGCAAAAGCGCGACAGCAATTTGGGCAGCTGGGTCAGCACCAGGTTTTCCGAGATGCCCAGGCGCAACAAGCCCGGCATCGCCGGCGCCTTGATCTCACGCAGGAACGTCTCGTAATGCACCAGCATCCGGCGCGCGCCCACCAGCAGGCGCTCACCGTCCGCGGTCAGGGTCAGTGCGCGACTGGTGCGCTCGAACACCCGTAGACCGAGGATCTCCTCCAACCGGATGATCTTCTGGCTCACCGCCGATTGCGAACGCGCGATCACCTCTGCCGCCGCCGTGAAACTGCCGGTTTCCGACACGGCGATAAACGCCCTGAGCAGGTCGATCTCGATATCGCTGGCTTGCATGATGAATTCGCCTTTCAACTGGATGCAATTAAATTTATGCGTTTGAGTTCTAGATAGCAAACTCCGAACATCGTGCTCATCCGGTCGGCGGTCAACGCATCGGCCAAACAACTGCAAGCACGAGGAACACCCCATGACAGGCAACAAGGCTGTAGAAATCGTCGAAAGCTTCTGGCGCGAGGTCTGGCAGAAACAGGATCCGCGAGCGGCGGCGCGCTTCGTCAGCGAAGACTTTGTCATCACCTCGGGAGGTGTCGACGTCGTCGGCCGCGAGGCATTTATCGATTGGATCGGCGCGTTCCTGGCGAAAATCGACGACTTCGATTTCGCCAGCATCGAGACCTTCCAGAATGCCGACGGCACCCGCGTGGCCTCGCGCTGGATACTCGAGGGCAAGAACAACGGCTTTATCGGCAACCGGGCCTGCGGCACCCCGTTCAAGATGCTGGGGACCGCGGTCTGGGAAGTGCGCCCGGACGGGCAACTGGGCCACAACTGGGTCGAGCGCAATGCCCTGGAAGTCCAGCGCGAATTGCTCGCGTCCTGAATACCGGCAGCATCCTGTGCGCCCGGCAGCCTGCCTGATCCTGCTCCTGTACCTGCTGACGCCCGCCCATGGCGCCCGTCCACCGGAGATTGTCATGGACACCAGGAACTGCCAGACGGGCTCGGGCCTGCAGGACGACCCGGCGTCATCCTGAGTCGTCCGGCACACGGGACACGACGCGGTGTCCCGTGCAAACGGCCTGACGGTGGATCAGTCCCAGAGTTTCTGGCCAAAGAACGTCAGGGTCCGGTCCCAGGCCATTTGCGACCAGACCGGGTCGAACTGGGTTCCGGGGATGCGTCCGCTCCCCACCGCCGTCTCGTTGGCGAAGGCGTGATGCGCCAGGTAGCGATGGAACGTGGCATCGACACCCGCTTCATGCAGCGTGGTCTCGAGGGTGTCGACGGTTTCCGCCGGGAAGAACAGATCCTGGGTCGCCCAATGCGCCAGCAGCGGTGCCTTGATCGCCGCGGCATTGAGGTATTCCAGCGGTGGGAAACCGTACCAGACCACGCCGGCCGTCAGCTCCGGGATGGCATTCAAGGACAGCAGCGTCAGCGCGCCGCCCATGCAGAAGCCGGTCACGCCGATATTTTTCGTGTGGGCGCCCAGGTACTGCACGGCGCCACGGATATCCTGGGACACCGCCTCGGCGAAATCCAGCTTGCTCATCAGGTGGTGGGCTTCTTCCTCTTCCACCGTCGACTCGCCACGGTACAGATCGGGCACCAGGGCCAGGTAGCCGCAGGCCGCCAGGCGATCGGCAACGCCACGAATCTGGTCGTTGAGGCCCCACCACTCCTGGATCACCACAATGGCCGGGGCACCTTCGACTTTTGCCGGACGGGCCAGATAACCGCTGACCTCGCGACCATCGGGACGTTTGAAACTGATCAGGCTGTTTGCTTGCGACATGGGCTTGCCACCTTTGTGTTGGAGTGAATGGAGTCGGGCTCGATCAAAGCACCGTACCTTCCTGCTGACGAAAGCTATTTGACCGACAACCGATGACTTTTCAAAGCGCCCGGCAGGACATAAACAGGGCAGATTCCGACAATGCTCGACTTCATGCTGTCTGCGCTACCCGGCGCCCTTTCCTCCGACGCCAGCGCAGCCCTGGAAAAACGTTACTTCATCTCGATCACCACACACGGATTGCCATTGAAGCGCCCCTCGAATGCGGGAGTGCTCTTCTCCAGTGCCGTCCCCACCAGCAACCCCAGGTCCTTGCGCGACAGGATCACCCAGGCCGGACGCGGCAGCGAAGCCAGTCTGGCGACATCGGCCCCGGCGATGAACAGCGGCTGCTCGTCATGGTCCAGGTTCATCATGTAGCGCACGGCCCAGGTGTCCTGCCCCAGGTTCAGGAACACCAGCGGCCCCGGATTCGCCGCGCGCAGGCGTTCCACCGGTTCGACAAAGCCCCGGGTGTCGAACTCCAGGTCCTTGGCCGGCTCCACTACCTTCACCAGCAGCAACCACTGCGCCGCCAGGGCGATCAGGCTCAGCAGCACCAGGCGCCGGCCCAGGTCATGGAGCGGCTGCACCCTGGCTTTATTCAGCCAGACACAGGCAGCGAGCCCTTGCAGAATCACCAGCGTCCCGACCAGCAGCGGCAGCGAAACCTGCGGCCAGAAACCATGCTTAAGCCAGGAATGGCGCAGGACGAAGACGACAATCACCGCCAACCCCGGCAACAGCGCCACCAGCCCTTCATAGAAGCGGCGCACGCCCACCAGCCAGCCTTGCGCCTGCAACAACCCATAGGCCGCCACCGCCGCGAACATCGGCACCATCGGCAGGACGTAATAGGCACGCTTGAAGTGCGGCACCGACAACCCCAGCAGGATCATCAACCCGCAGGCCCCCAGGCGCAAAGCCAGTTGCACATCGCTGTCCCGGTCCCGCAGCGACCATTTGTGGCGCAGCGCGATCAGGGTCGCCAGGGCCAGCGGCACCACCGGGAAATAACGATAGAGACTGAGCTGGAAGTAGAAGAAGAACGGCTCGCCACTTTCATCGAGACGACCGCCGACCTGCATGTGGTAGACCTGATCGGCAAAGCCGTCGCCGCCGCTGAACCGCGCCAGCTTCATCAGCAACCACCAGCAGGCGGCGAGCAGCACCAGGCCGATAACGCCGTGCACCAGGACCTTCCTGAGCAGTTGCAGCGTCTCGGCCCGCGAGCGGGAAACGCCCATGGCCCAATAGACACAGGCCACCCCGCAGACCTCGATCAAGCCCAACGGCCCACGGATGACAAAGCCCAGGACGAACAGCGGGAAGATCGCGTACTGCCGAAGCTTCGAGCCCAGGCGTTCACCGCTGTGCAGCAGATAGAAACAGGCCAGGCACAACAACGAAGTCATCTGGTCCAGGCACACCGAACGGGACTTCTCCAGCAGTTGTGTGGTCAGCGCCGTCAGCAGGACGGTCAGCAGCGCCCAGGAACGCCCGGACGGCACCAGCAACCGATAGATCATCGCCATCACCCCGGCCGAGGCCAGCGCCGTCGGCATGACATTCGCCAGATGGTTCGGCGCCCCGAACAGTTGGGCGAACAGAAAGCTCAGGAACGTCGCGGTGCCCGGGTAGTCGGGATACGGCTGGCCATAGGTCGTGGCGAAAAGGCTCGGGCCATGGCGAAACATTTCATTGAGGAACAATGCCCAGCGCCCGTCGAAGCCCTGGGCCGTCTGGTCCCAGATGCCCAGGGTAAAGAGCAGCAGTGCGATCAGGAAGATGAACAGGGATTCAAGGCGAAACCGGTTTTCGTGAGCCATCGGGTGTCCCATCAGTCAGAGTCGCCACGCGGCAGGCTGGCGTGCCAGCCCCAATGGTGCAGGTCCATGCCCTGAATACACCCTGAACAAGCTGCAGAAAAACCGCCGCCACGCCCCGCTTCGCGACGCCCGGACCGCCCTGGTTTCGTCGCCAGCCCACGGCCCACCTGGGTTTCGCGATCTTTCACAACTTTTCGCAACCTTCCACGGCAGCCCCCCTGCTATGGTTTTTGCCGATCCTGAAACGGCAGGACAACCACTCGCCGCCCGGTTATCACAGGAGCTCCCGAGCATGAAGACGCAAGCGCTGAACACTACCGCCGACCCGAAAGCCTTCAATCGCTCGCCTTCCGGGGCCCCTTTTGCCGTGCTGCTCAAGACCGGCGAGCAGGACAATGCCGTCTACCGCCAGGCCAGGCCAGATGAGAAGGCCCCGGCGCTGTCCGGCTATGCGTCCATCGAGAAGCCCGACACCCTGGCCGCCGACACGGTGCGTTTCGTCACCCGGGACGGCGATCACGTGCTGGTCAGCAAGGCCTCCAACCCCGGGCTGTACCAACAGGTGGTGGCCGACCAGAAACTCCTGCCGGGCCTGACCGACAGCCTCGCCCAGGGTTACCAGCTGGCCGCCGGCGACGCGTCGGCACCCGGCAGCCTGGCGGATTACAAGGCCATCGGCGCCGCCGACGAAATGGGCCCGGGACTGATCCGCTATGAAACCGGGGACGGCCACAAGGTCATTGTCGCCGAGCGCGACAACCCCGAGCTGTTCAAGCAGGTCAGCGAAGACTTCAAGGCCCTTGGCGCCATCAACGCCAGCGAGGCCGACGGTTACCACCGGGCCGGCGCCGACGACACGCCGCCCGGGAAGCTCGGCGACTTCAAATCCGTCGGCCCCGCCGATGAAGTGGGCCCCGGCCTGATCCGCTACGAGACCCAGGACGGCAACAAGGTCATCGTCTCGGAGCGCGACAACCCGGCGCTCTTCGAGCAGGCCAAGGACGCCTACGCCAGCCTGAGCGGCCTGACCGCCAGCGAAGGCGAAGGGTATCGTCGGGCCGGCGACAACGAAGTCTGGCCACCGGTCGATGGCACGATTGTCGGGCCGAAGGACGAAGTGGGTCCCGACACCATCCGCTATGAAAGCGACGGCAAGAAAGTCGTGGTCGCCCGCGACGACAATCCCAAGCTGTTCGACTACCTCGTCGGCCTCTACGACCTCAAGAGCGATCCGGGCAAGCTCGCCGCGCTGCAGTCCGCCACCGACGGTGGCTCGACCCTGGCCGACCAGAACACCCCGCCGCCCGGACTCAACGACTACAAGGGCTTCGGCTGGATCGAAGGCCAGCAAGGCAATGTGCTGACCTACGAAACCCATGACGGCAAGCGCATGGTGGTCTCCGCCGACCTGACGCCGGAACTGTTCAAGAGCGTCGCCACCGCCCACGACACCTGGGACAAGATCCACACCAGCGAAGGCGAAGGCTACAAGCTCGCCGGCCCCAACGATTTCCTCAAGAACACCGATATCACCTTCGGCTCCCCCGACGAACTGGGGAACGGCCTGATCCGCTACGAGACCAGCGAAGGCAAGGTCATCGTCTCCAAGGAACTGAGCCCGCAACTCTACGAAGAGGTGGTCGGCAAATGGGAGGCCTGGAGTGCCGGCACGGTCGACGAGACGCGCGGCAAATACAACCTGCCGCCCAAGTCCGAACTGGACGTGCTCAACCTCAAGACCGGCGTGCGCGCCGATGAGAAGGACTCGAACTCGCCGGAGCTGAGTGTCAGCGAACTGGCGACCAAGGAACTGCTCGACACCTATCGCGCCGGCGTCGCCGACGGCTCGATCGCCAAGGACGATCCACGGGCCAGGCTGGTTCGCGCCCTGGAAGCCCAGGCTGCCTACCAGAACGGTCGCGGCATCACCGGCTACGAGGAAGAGCCCGGCGCCTTCGGCGGCACCTGGCGGGTGTTCGACGACAAGCAGACCGAACTCACCTCCGCCGACATGCACGACATCATCGACGGCCCGGCGCTGCAGAAACAGCTGGCGACGCTGTTCGCCGACCCGACCGTCCAGGCCGACTACAAAGGCAAGATGGACGATGCCATCAACCACCTGCCGAACAAGGACGAGATCAAGCAGAAGCTGCTCGACCTGACCGCCAACCCGGACTACATCACCTACCTCAAGGACCTGCAGAACCAGGGCAAGACCCACGAAGCCCAGCAGGACCTGAGCGATACCCTGACCTCGCTGTCACTGTTCGACCCGGACGCCGCGAGCAAGGCCGCACAATCGATCCAGGCCGACGGCCTGACCACCGACCTCAACGGCATCCTCGCCGACCCGAGCAAGATCAGCGACGACAACAAGGAGCTGGCGACCAAGGACCTGTTCGGCCTGCTCAAGGGGGTGCTCAAGGGCAGCCTGCTCGACCTGCCGCGGCGCTCTCAGGAAGTCATCGAGAAATTCCTCACCGAAGGCCTGCAGGGCAAGGAAAAAGCCTCGGCGGTGACCAAGGCCCTGGAAGAGCTGGGCGCGGTCTACAAGGCCAACGGCTCGATCAGCGAAGCCGACCTGAACACCGCCCTGAACAAACCCTACATCCCGATCGCCGACCGCGGCACCCTCGGCGAGGTGTTCAACACCCTCAACAACAAGGGCATCCTCGGCTCCCTCGGGGCCGGCGTCACCCTGTTCTCGGCGATCTACCAACTGGTCGGCAAGGGCGGCAAGCTCGGCGAAACCCCGGCCCAGCGCATGACCATCGCCAAGGACTTCCTCAGCTTCGCCGGAGCCAGCAGTCACTTCGTCAAACTCGGCGACAAGATCGGCGAAGCCCTCGGCAAGGGCGGCCTGGTGGACTTCCTCGGCCTGGACAAGACCCTGCCCGAGATCTGGGGCAAGACCGGCACCCAGGCACCGAACTTCGAGTTCCGCGTCAGCGACCTGCCGGCGGATGTCAAAGCCAAGATCAGCACCGCCCTGGATGCGGTCCCCGACAGCAAGTACGACGGCATCGCCGAGCTGTTCGGCGACGGCGATGGCGCCAAGGCCGCCGCCGACAATGTCACCGACGGCCTGACCACTCACCTGGACGATGCCCTCTCGGCCGCCGGCGGCGCCAAGCTCAGCGCCTCGAAAGCCGCGAAGATCGCCGGTTCGGTGATCAAGGTGCTGGGCCCGGCCACGGATATCGTCGGCGGCTTTGCCGATATCGTGCTCGGTGCGTTCACCATCAAGAGCGGCGTGGAGACCAACGACCCGCTGTCCAAGGCGGCCGGCGGCCTGCAGGTCGCCGGCGGTGCCTTCGGCGCCTCGGCGGGGGTACTCGGCGCGGCGGCGCTGTTTGGCGCCGGTTCTGCGGCGGCGCTGACCGGCCCGTTCTTCCTGGTGGGCGTGGTGCTGGCGGTGGTCGGCGGGATCGTCGGCTACTTCGTCGACCACAACAAGAAACAGAAGGCTTCCGAGAAGGAGAACGACTGGTACCGCGAACTCGCTGGCGACGGGGTGCTGCAGGGCAACTGGGCCGACAAGGTCGAATACGCCCACTACTCGATCCACCATTACGGCGGTCGCGAAGCACCGACCGACGACAGCCTGTTCCGCTTCCAGGACAGCGAATGGGAACACTTCGACCAGACCCCGCAGAAGGGCGGCTCGTCCAGCAACCGCCTGGATGACGACCTGCATGTGGACTACGGCGACTAGCGCAGCGGGATCGCAGGTCCGGGCACTGGCACAACCGCCGGTCGGCCTGGCCGGCATCGAGTGAATGGCAGTGTCGATTCCGCCAGCAGCGGATCGACTAACCCACAGATCGGCCGTTATCGGGTCGACCTCGATTAACTCACGCCAGTCAGGAGACTGATCATGTCCTATGTCGATGGTTTTGTAGCCGCCGTACCTACCGCCAACCGCGAGCGCTTTCGCCAGCATGCCGAAAGCGCCGCGGTCCTGTTCAAGGAGTTCGGCGCACTGAGCGTCGTCGAGTGCTGGGGCGATGATGTCCCGCCCGGCAAGCTGACTTCCTTCCCCCTGGCGGTCAAGCTTAAGGAAGACGAGACCGTGGTGTTTTCCTGGATCGTCTGGCCCTCGCGGGAAGTCCGCGACGCCGGGATGCAGAAAGTGATGAGCGATCCCCGCCTGCAACCGGACGTCAACCCCATGCCGTTTGACGGCCAGCGGATGATCTTCGGCGGGTTCCGGATCATCGTCAGCGCCTGACGACAGTCCCACCGCTGTCGTCAGATGGCGGTGGGAACGCGGCACCCGCCGGCACCCGTGTTGTTCCAGCCTCCCGGCACGCTCTATAGTGCCAGGCACGTCCAAGGCAGGAGCCTACGCAGTGCACTCCAGAACTTTCACCCGTCGCGTCTATCTTCGTACTCTTTCTTCCCTGGCCATCGCCCTTTCGCTTGCCTCCTGCAACGCCCCGCCCGCCACGACCGCCCTGCCCGATGCGCCGGAGATCGGCACGGGCTATCGCACCGGCATGGTCACCCAGCATGCGACCCGGCATATGGCCGCCGCCGCTAACCCGCTGGCGGCTGAAGCCGGACGGGAAATCCTGCGCCAGGGCGGCTCCGCCGTGGACGCCGCCATCGCGATGCAGGCCGTACTGACCCTGGTGGAACCCCAGGCCACCGGTATCGGCGGCGGCGCCTTCATCATGGTCTGGGACGGCCAGCGCGTGCACGCCTATGACGGCCGCGAAACCGCGCCGGCCGGTGCGACCGAGAAGCTGTTCCTCAACCCCGACGGAACGCCGATGGCATTTACCCAGGCCCAGATCGGCGGCCGCTCGGTGGGCACGCCCGGGGTGATGCGCGCCCTCGAACTGGCCCACCGCAACAATGGCCGACTGCCCTGGGCCCAGCTGTTCGAGCCGGCGATCCGCCTGGCCGAGCAGGGTTTCCCGATTTCGCCGCGCCTGCACAAGCAGATCGCCGCCAGTCCGTTCCTGCCGAAATCCCCGGCCATGGCGGCCTATTTCCTCAACGCCGACGGCAGCCCGAAAGCCGTCGGCACGATCCTGAAGAATCCGCCCCTGGCGGCCGTGCTCAGGCGCATCGCCAATGAGGGCAGCGACGCCCTCTATAAAGGCCCGATCGCCCGGGAGATGGTCGCGGCGGTCAACGGCAGCGCCAACCCCGGCAGCCTGTCGCTGGCCGACCTGCAGGGCTACCAGGCCAAGGAACGCACGCCGATCTGTTCGGACTACAAGCGCTGGAAACTCTGCGGCATGCCGCCACCGTCCTCCGGCGCCATTGCCATCGCGCAGATCTTCGGCACCTTGCAGGCGCTGGAGGCCCGGGACAGGCAATGGGCGTTGCCAGCCCTGGCCCCGCAGAAAAGCGCATCGGCCGCCGGTCTCGAACCGCGTCCGCAAGCCGTGCACCTGATCGCCGAGGCCGAGCGCCTGGCCTATGCCGACCGTGGCCTGTACGTCGCCGACAGCGACTTTGTCCCGGTGCCGGTGGCCGGCCTGATCGATCCGACCTACCTCGCCCGACGCGCCGCACTGGTCGGCGAACGCAGCCTGGGCAAGGCCGAACCCGGCGTCCCCGCCGGACTCCAGGTCGCCCTCGCCCCGGACCGTTCGCCTCCGCGCATCTCCACCTCGCAGATCGTCGCGGTGGATGACCAGGGTGGCGCCGTGTCGATGACCACCACTGTGGAAAGCTCGTTCGGTTCGCACCTGATGGTCGAGGGTTTCATCCTCAACAACCAGTTGACCGACTTCTCGTTCATCCCCAGCGAAGACGGCAAGCCGGTGGCCAACCGTGTCGAGCCCGGCAAGCGCCCGCGCTCGTCGATGGCGCCGACGCTGGTGTTCGACCGCCAGGGTGGCGAGTTCCTCGGCACGGTCGGCTCCCCGGGCGGTTCGCAGATCATCGAGTATGTCGCCAAGACCCTGGTCGGCCTGCTGGACTGGAACCTCGACCCGCAGGCGGCGATCAACCTGCCCAACTTCGGCAGCCGCAATGGTCCCACCGAACTGGAGCAGGGCCTGTTCTCCCCTCAGTTGATCGATGCGCTCAAGCACCAGGGCCACGAGATCAGCGAACCGGAGATGACCAGCGGCACCCAGGCGATCATGCGCGTGCGCGATGCGCGGGGCGCCAGTTCGTGGGCCGGTGGTGCCGATCCACGGCGCGAGGGCGCGGCGCTGGGGGATTGAACAAACCCGATCTTCCGCACAGTCGTTCACAATTTATTAAGAACTCCCTCCGTATAGTGACCGGTTATCTGGATGCCCTCGGGCTCAATTTCCTTTAGCCGGTATCACCATGCGAACAACACGTCCCGCTCTCCTGCTGTTCCTGCTTGGCTGTCTAGTGTTCTTCTTTGCCCTGGGCAACCATGAACTGCAGGGTTCCACCGAATCCCGGGTCGCCGGGATCGCCATGGAAATGCATCTGAACAACGACTGGGTCACCCCGCGCCTGCTGGGCGAGCCGTTCCTGGAGAAGCCGCCCCTGAGCCTGTGGCTGGACGCCAGCGCCATCCGCCTGTTTGGCGGCACGCCATTGGCGGTGCGGCTGGCCTCGGCCTTCGCCGGGCTGTTCACGGTGCTGGCGCTGTACGGGTTCATGCGCAAGATCGGCCGACCGACGCTACTGGCGTGGAGCGCCGCGGCGATGCTCGCGACCATGGCCAGCTACCTGGGCAATGCGCGCCAGGTCGGTGAGGACGCGATCCTCAGCCTGGGCGTGGCGTTGGCGCTGTTCGCCTTTTTCCATGCCGGCCGGCGACAGCAGGAACAGGCGGGAACCCTGGGCAGCTGGCTGGTGTTTGTCGTTGGCATCGCCATCGCGACCCTCAGCAAGGGCGTGCTCGGGCTGGCGCTGCCGGGTATCGTGATTTTCGTCTACCTGGTCAGCGAGAGCCTGATCGACAAGCGCTTCACCTTCGGCAACTGGCTGCGTCCGGCGGTGTTCACCCTGGTCGGGCTGATCCCGTTGCTGATCTGGCTGACCCTGCTCTACCGCCAGGGTGGCCTGCAAGCGGTCGGTGAGGTGCTGTGGGCCAACAGCGTCGGCCGTTTCAGTGGTTCCTTCACCGCCGCCGGGCACTACGAGCCGTTCTATTACTACTTCACCAAGCTGCCGGAAGCCTTCCTGCCCTGGAACCTGCTGGTCTACCTGGGCCTCTGGCACTTGCGCAAGGAACTGGTACGCAAGCGCCACCTGTTGTTCGCCACCGTCTGGATCCTGGCCCAGTTCACCCTGCTGACCCTGGCCTCGAGCAAGCGCATGGTCTACATGGTGTCCATGGCACCGGCCGCGGCCATCATCGCCGCCGAATACAGCGGGGTGATCCTCGACTGGCTGCGCCGCCGTTCCGCCGGCTCGGCGCTCAGCCGCGGCCTGGTCGAGTACCGCCGCCCCCTGGCGACGGGACTGCTGGCCGTCGTGGTCTGCGCTTACCTGGTGGTCGCCTGGCGGGCACCTCTCGCCGACCGCACCACTTCCTTCAAGCCAGTGACCGACCAAGTCATCGCCCTGCAGTCCGGCGGCAAGCAGGTGGCGCTGTATCAACCGGACGAACGCCTCGCCTCGACGGTCTTCTATACCGGGCGCCAGCAGCAGGTGGTCCAGACCCAGGCCGAGCTGGATGCCTTCCTGGCAGCCTCGCCGGACAACGTGGCCGTGGCCCAGAACCAGGAGCCGGACGCTTCGCACACGATCCTGGCGACCGTCACCATCGGCGGCAAGCGCACCTACTACTTCTACACCCGCTGAAGCCCCCGGCGTACCGAACGCCAGGCATAAAAAAACGGCGCTCCCCAGCGCCGTTTTTTATTGGATCGGGTCGCGCGCCCTCATGGCTTGAACACCTGCGGCCAATCCGAAGCTTCGATAAAGCCCATCACCCGCGGTGCTTCGCTCGTCGAGTTTTCCGTTATGAACAAGGCGGCGCCATAACCGAGGGAGGGCATGGAGAGCTTCATCGACTGCTCCAGGGCATTCATGCACTCGCTGTGGGTGACCAGGATCAGGTTGCGCCCTGGCACCTTGAAGCGGCGCACATCGCGCAGCATGGTCTTGCGGCAGTTGAACAGCCAGTCCTGCGTGCTGCTGGCCTGGTTGAACATATAGAATGAGCTCTGCACCGCCCGGGTCAACGGACTGTTGTAGATATCCGTCCTGGCCAGTCCGAGCTTTTCAAAGCGGGCGCCAAGGCCCACCGCCACATCGCGCGCGCGATCGGTGATACCGTCCTGGCCGTCCAGGCAGGGCGCCTTGGAACGATCGCAGCGCTCGACATGGCGCACCAGCACGACCATCTCGCCCTTGGCCCAACCGGCACTCAACGCCGCCGCGCTGCTGGCTCCGTGACGGGCAAGATCGGTAATGGTCGCCGGGCGCAGGATGAACAGCGTCAGGGGAATGACAAATAACGCGGAAAGCAGCACAACCAGGGTATTTTTATATTTGGCGAAACGGCTCAGTTCGAACGAACGCCTGATCCCGCTATACGTCAGTCTTGATTCCACGTTGAGGTGGCCCCTACGGCAAACGCTGGTTGAGTAAACGATGTCGGTGACCCTACAGGGCAAAAATGACAGCCGAGCATCGGGCGTCACTGCCACTGGAGAAACCGCTCGAATACCGCGCTACACCGATCCGAACGCAGAGACTAGGTCCGCAGAAGTCGCCCTCTGGTGAAAGGAATGTGAAAAATTCCTTAAGCCCTCGGTGCGCTTTCCCGCCGGTAAAAACACCGCCACGAGCCCGGGATCCGGGCACAGCGGCGATTCGCCATCTCGCACTACACTTCGTGAAACAACAGCTCACGAGAAAAACCTTTCAGCTATCGGCCCTGCCGCCGATACAGCCCCTACGGACAAATTCAGCTGGCACCAAGAACAACACCTTCCAGCCACCCGACGAGCAAGCAACACAACGTTCCTGGAGGAATTCAATGAATAGCTGGTTTGGAAATATCAGCGTCAACCTGAAACTGGGCCTGGGCTTCGGCCTGGTCCTGGTGCTTACCACCATCCTGGCCCTGACCGGCTGGACCAGCCTGGGCGGCCTGATCGACCGTAGCAACTGGATGAGCGACATCACCCAGCTCAATGCCTCGCTGACCAAACTGCGCGTAGCCCGCTTGCAGTACATGCTCACCAACGGCGACGAGACCGCCGCACAGAACGTGCAGGTCAACCTCGATGCCTTTATCGCCCAGCAGCAGAAGCTGATCGGCAGCTTCAAGAGCCCGGAAAACCTCAAGCTGCTCAATGAGCAGGCGACGATCATCAGCAACTACCAGCAGTCGCTGAACAAGATGCGCGATGCCTATCGCACCGCTGCCGGCGCTCGCCAGACCATGGGCGACAATGCCGAGGTCATTCAGAAACTGATCTCCACGATCCACGACAACGTCCTGAACATGGCACCGGGCGAAGAGGGGCGCTTCGAGCGTTTCCAGGCCATCACCCACGCCAAGGAACAGTTCCAGCTGACGCGCTACGAAGTGCGTGGCTATACCGGCAACAGTAACCCGGATACCGAACAGAAGGCTGTCAACCAGCTGAATGAAGCGATTGCCGGCCTGAAACAACTCCAGCAGCAATTCAGCAGCAGCCAGCAGAACGAACTGCAAAAACTGGAGACGGCCCTGGGCAACTACCGCGTCGCCGTGCAGGCGTATAAAACGGCGAACAGTGCCGCCATCCAGGCCCGCAAGGAAATGACCGACCAGGGCAATGACATCGTCGCCCGCAGCGACGATCTCTATCAGATCCAGCTGGACCGTCGTGACAGCGAAAGCGCCCGGGCCCGCAGCCTGCAACTGGGCAGCACCCTGCTCGCCCTGCTGTTCGGCATCCTGGCCGCCGTGGTCATCACCCGCCAGATCACCCGGCCGATCCGCGAGACCCTCGGGGTGGTGGAACGCATCGCTTCCGGCGACCTGACGCAGAACCTGGTCGTCACCCGCCGTGACGAACTGGGTGTGCTGCAACAGGGCATCCAGCGCATGGGCAGCACCTTGCGCGACCTGATCAGCGGCATTCGCGACGGCGTCACCCAGATCGCCAGCGCCGCCGAAGAGCTATCGGCCGTGACCGAGCAGACCAGCGCCGGGGTCAACAGCCAGAAGATCGAAACCGACCAGGTCGCCACGGCCATGCACGAAATGACCGCCACCGTGCAGGAAGTCGCGCGCAATGCCGAAGAGGCCTCTCTCGCGGCCGCCGCGGCGGATGGCGAAGCCCGTGAAGGCGATCGGGTGGTCGGCGAAGCCATCGCCCAGATCGAACGCCTCGCCACCGAGGTGGTGCGTTCGACCGAAGCCATGACCGTGCTGCAACAGGAAAGCGACAAGATCGGCAGCGTCATGGACGTGATCAAGGCCGTAGCCGAGCAGACCAACCTGCTGGCGCTCAACGCCGCCATCGAAGCGGCCCGAGCCGGTGAAGCCGGGCGTGGTTTTGCCGTGGTGGCCGACGAAGTGCGTGGCCTGGCCCAGCGCACGCAGAAGTCCACCGAAGAAATCGAGGGCCTGGTGGCGGCCCTGCAGAACGGCACCCAGCAAGTGGCGACCGTGATGAACAACAGCCGCAGCCTCACCGACAGCAGCGTCGAACTGACGCGCAAGGCCGGCACCTCACTGGAAAACATCACCCGCACGGTGTCGAACATCCAGTCGATGAACCAGCAGATCGCCGCGGCGGCCGAGCAGCAGAGCGCGGTGGCCGAAGAGATCAGCCGCAGCATCATCAATGTCCGCGACGTCTCCGAACAGACCGCCGCCGCCAGCGATGAAACCGCCGCCTCCAGCGTCGAACTGGCCCGCCTGGGCAATCAGTTGCAGATGATGGTCAGCCACTTCCGGGTCTGACGGCGAAGATCGCTCCCATACTCGTGGGAGCGATCGGGTTTCAGGCTATCCAGGGATTGATGATCAACACACCGGATTGCTCGAAATCACGAACATTTCGCGTGGCGATGCTGGCACCGTGCGCCTTGGCAATCGCGATAATCTGCGCGTCAGCCACGCTGGGCGGCCGGCCTCCCGCCTCTCGCTCGGCCACCAGCTCTGCATAGACCACTGCTGCGAGCGCATCGAAGGGCAGGATGCGTCCGGCAAAGTCTTCTTCGAACATCGCCATCGCTTGCGCCTGCAGGCGTTGTTTGCGCTTGCCCGCAGCAAGCCGGGCAATGCCATGAAGCACTTCGGCGACGGAAATCGAGCTGATCACCAGATCAATCGCGGGCTGGGCGTCGACCCAGGCCAGGACCCGCGCATCGGGCTGCAGGCGCATGAATTCAGAAAGCACGTTGGTATCAAGCAGGATCATTCTTCAAGATCCGCCGCTCGTGCTTTCTCGGTACGGGCCGGCAGGTCGAGTTCGACATCACCGAATGGTGCGAAGCGTGCGTGAATGCGGCTGCCCAGGCCACCGGAGCGTTTGGCCTGCAACAGTGCCCGCCCCAGGATCAGCCGCGCCTCTTCCTCCATGGAGTGCCCGTTATGGGCCGCCTCGATGCGCAGTTGCTCTTTGATCTGGTCGTCAAGATTACGAATAGTGATACTGGCCATGACTCACCCCATGCAATCAATGAAATCATTGATTGCAGGCTAACACATGAAACCAGCAAGAGCCCAGCTGTCCGCCCTATACACAAATCGCGTTGGTGAACACCAGCCGATTGCCGAACGGGTCGGTGATGGTCATGTCCAGGCTGCCCCAAGGCGTCGCCTGGATCTGTGGCTGGACCTGGGCATAACCCTTGGCCAGCAATTGCTCGCGGAACGCCACCAGTTCGTCGGTTTCGATACGCAGGGCCGAACCGGGTGTGGCGTCGCCGTGATGCTCGCTCAAGTGCAGCAGGCAATCGCCCTTGGACACTTGCAGATACAGCGGCAACTGCGGCTCGAAGCGATGCCGCCAGTCGACCTGGAAGCCGAGGAAGTCGACATAGAACCCCAACGCCTCGGCCTCATTGAAAATTCGCAGAATGGGAGTGGTTTTACCGAAGCTCATGACAGGTCTTCCTGGCGGGTCTGGATCAAAGCGCTTCGGCCCCGGCGCGGGTTTCTTTAATAGCTTAATGCCATCACCGATTGAAATCGCGACATTCGTCTCAAAAACCCTCGCGCAAATCCCCGGAGCGCGCCAGGAAGCGGCCGGCTCGCCGACCGTTGGCCTGCCCGGCCGAATAGCTCTTCACGCCGTTGACCCAGACCCCGTCGATGCCGGCAGCGGCCCGTTGCGGGTCATTGAAGTCCGCCACGTCGCGCACGGTCAGCGGGTCGAACAGCACCAGGTCGGCCCAATGCCCTTCGCGGATTTCACCGCGCTCCACCAGGCCGAAACGGGTCGCCGACAACCCGGTCATCTTGTGCACGGCGGTGTGCAGGGGAAACAAGCCAAGATCGCGACTGAAATGCCCCAGCACTCGCGGGAAGGCGCCCCACAGCCGCGGATGGGGAAACGGGTCCTCGGGCAGGCCGTCCGAGCCGATCATCGACAGCGGATGCGCCAGGATGCGCCGGACATCCGCCTCGTCCATGCCGTAATACACCGCGCCCGCCGGTTGCAGGCGCCGCGCGGTTTCCAGCAGCGAAGCGCCCCACTCCCGGGCGATGTCCATCAGGTCCCGGCCCCCCACTTCCGGGTGCGGAGTCGACCAGGTGATGGTGATGCGGAAGGCATCGGTGACCTGCTTGAGATCGAGGGTCGAGGAACTGGCCGCATAGGGATAACAATCGCAGCCGACCGGATGATCCTTCGCCGCCTGCTCCAGTTTCGCCAGCAGCTGCGGGCTGCGTCCCCAGTTACCCGCGCCGGCGCATTTGAGGTGGGAAATGATCACCGGCGAGCGGGCATGGCGGCCGATCTCGAAGGCTTCGTCCATGGCCTCCAGCACCGGTTCGAACTCACTGCGCAGATGGGTGGTGTACACCGCGCCATGGGCCGTCAGCTCTTCGGCCAGTTGCTTGACCTCATCGGTCTCGGCATTGAAGGCACTGGCGTAGGCCAGTCCGCTGGACAATCCGAGGGCACCGGCCTCCAGGCTGTCGCGCAACTGCGTGCGCATGGCGTCGATCTCGCTCGCCGTCGCCGTGCGCGACAGGTCATCCAGGTGGTTGCTGCGCAGCGCCGTATGGCCCACCAGCGCCGCCACGTTCACCGCCGGATTCGCCACTTCGACCGCCGCGCGGTAATCGCTGAAACGTGGATAGCCGAAGGCCTCCCGCGAGCCCAGCAGGTTCATCGGGTCCGGCGGATCGCCGCGCAGGCTGACCGGCGCGGCGCTGATCCCGCAATTGCCGACGATCACCGTGGTCACCCCCTGGCTGAGCTTGGGCAGCATCTGCGGCTGGCGGATCACCACCGTGTCGTCATGGGTGTGCACGTCGATAAAACCCGGGGCCAGGACCTTGCCGCCGGCGTCGATTTCCTCGCTACCGCTGGCGTCGCCCAGCGCCCCGATGCGGACGATACGCCCGTCGCGCAAACCGACATCGGCGACATAGCCCGGAGTGTTGCTGCCATCGATAACGGTGGCGTTGCGAATCAGCGTGTCGTACTGCATATCAGTCTCCCAGCGGCAGATTGTCGGGGCCGCCACGGTATTCATCGAGGGCCAGTTTGATCCGCCGCAGCCGCTCCTGGTTGTCCTGCGGCAACGACAGCGCCACTTCGGTGGACAACACATCGATGGCCAGCAGCATGCCGTAACGGGCCGCCGTCGGTTTGTAGATAAAACTGGTTTCGGCGCCCTGCAGCGGCAACAGCACATCGGCCAATTGCGCCAGCGGCGAATCCGCCCGGGTGATAGCGATGATCGACGCACCATAGTTGCGGGCCAGGCGCACCGCTTCCAGCAACTCCGGCGTCAGGCCGGTCAGCGAGCAGACCAGCAACGTATGTTCGGGCCCGAGGGTCGCGGCGGTGACACGCATCATCACCGGGTCGTGACAGGCCGCGATCGGCAGGCCCAGTCGCACCAGCCGTACCTGCAACTCGTCGCTGCACAGCGCCGAGCTGCCGCCGAGACCGAAGGCATGGATCATCCGCGCCTGGGCGAGCAGCCGCACCGCGTCGGCAAAGTGCGCCTGGTCGAAACCGGCTAGGTGTTCGTGCAGGGTGATCTCGATATCGCTGACGATCTGCCGGAAAAACGCCGACTGCTCAGGGCGCCCCACCGGATCGAGAAAACGGCTGCCGACCCCACTGGCCTGGGCCAGTTGCAAGCGCAGGTCACGCAGGTCGCGGCAACCGACGGTGCGGGCAAAACGCGAGAGCGTCGCGGCACTGACTTCAGCCCGTTCGGCCAACTCGTCGAGGCTGGCCGAAGCGGCATGGCCGATGTCTTCGAGAATCACTCGGGCGATGCGCCCTTCACCGGCGCTGAAGGCGTCCTGGCGGGCACGGATCTGATACAGGATGTCCATCTACAGCCACTCCGAAAGGCCCAGGGTCAAGCCGAAGGCGACCAGCGAGATCAGGGTCTCGAGCACGGTCCAGGTCTTGAACGTTTGCATGACGGTCATATTGAAGTATTCCTTGATCAGCCAGAAGCCGCCGTCGTTGACGTGGGAAAAGATCACCGAACCGGCACCGGTCGCCAGCACCAGCAATTCCGGATGCGGGTAACCCAGGCCGACGGCCACGGGCGCGACCACCCCGGAGGCGGTGGTCATGGCGACGGTCGCCGAGCCGGTGGCGATGCGCATCAGCGCGGCGAACAGCCAGCCCATGAACAGCGGCGACAACTGGAAGGCGTGGGCCAGGCCGACAATCTGGTCGGTGACCCCGGCGTCGATCAGGATCCGGTTCAGGCCACCACCGGCACCGACCAGCAAGGTGATGCTGGCGGTGGGCGCCAGGCATTCGTTGGTGAACTTGAGGATCGCCTCGCGGTTGAAGCCCTGGGCCAGGCCCAGGGTCCAGAAACTCAACAGTGTCGCCAGCAGCAGGGCGATCACCGAGTTGCCGATGAACAGCAGGAACTGGTTGAAGCCCGAACCCGGCGTGGACAGCAGATTGGCCCAGCCGCCGATCATCATCAGCAGCACCGGCAGCAGGATGGTGATCATGGTCAGGGCAAAGCTCGGCAGTCGCTTGCGCGGTTCGCGTTCGATGAACTGGCGTTCCAGCGGATTCTCGGCGGGCAGCTGGATATGCGGCACGATAAACCGGGCATAGAGTGGGCCGGCGATGATCGCCGTGGGAATGCCGATCAGGATCGCATACAGCAGCGTCTGCCCCACCGAGGCCTGGTACGCCTGCACCGCCAGCATCGCCGCCGGATGCGGCGGCACCAGGGCGTGCACCACCGAGAGGCCGGCCACCATCGGCAGGCCGACCATCAGGATCGACACCCCGACCCGCCGTGCCACGGTGAAGGCAATGGGCACCAGCAACACGAAGCCCACCTCGAAGAACAGCGGCAAGCCCACCAGGAAGGCGATGCAGACCATCGCCCAGTGCGCGTTGCGCTCGCCGAACCGCTCGATCAGGGTTTGCGCGACCCGCTCGGCGCCACCGGACTCGGCCATCATCTTGCCGAGCATGGTGCCCAGGGCGACCACCAGGGCGATGTGCCCCAGCGTCTTGCCGACACCTGCCTCGTACGCCCCCACCACGCTGCCCGCCGGCATCCCGGCCAACAGCGCGAGGCCGACGGACACCAGGGTGATCACAATGAACGGATTGATCCGGTAGCGCGCGATCAGCACGATCAGCGCAATGATCGCAATCGCCGCATACAGCAGCAGTCCGTAGCCCGGTGGTGGCGTCATGGCGGGTTCCTCGATAACGGTATCTGGAAAACTCTTATGAAAACCAGAATGCATTAGCGGGCAGCACCGACCAACCTCCATGAAAATAACTTTCGCACAGAGGTATGAAGTGTCGCTCAGAGAAATCCCGAACCGGGAAAAATGAAAATACGCCGCGGTATTTTCATCAGGACGAGTGGCCTAGCTGCGCGGCATCGCCCCGCGCAACGGCGTCTTCCGCATCGGCTGTCGCGAAGCCTGCTCGCGGGCCTTCAGCTCTTCCAGGCTCAGCGCCAGCCAGTTGCCCAGCTTGTCGGCCTGCTCCGTGAAGCGCTCGAACAGGCGCTGCATCGCGCTGTGGTCGAGCATGAGGAAAGGCTGGCGGGTCCACAGGATGACTTTCTTCTGCTCGACAATCGCCCCGGTCAGGATCGGCGGATGCTCCAGCCCCAGCAGATTGCTCTGGAGCAGGATGGCCAGGGTATCCGGATCGTCGAAGCGTTGTTCCGACACTGGCAGCAGGCAACTGACCGTCAGGAAGTCATGGGGCGACTCGCGCCACTCCAGCACCAGGCCGCTCGGCAAGGTCATGACATAGCTGTCGGACACCTCCAGCTCTCGTTCATCGATACCCATCTGGTGAAACACCGGGGACAGCACTTGTTTCAACTGGCTCGCCATCGACGACTTTCCTTATCGGATGATCATGTTGCGCATCCGCGCCATCAGTGAGTTGGAGCGTTCGCGGCGGGCCGGCGGCGTCTCGCGGTAGCGGCCGCCGTCGCGTGTCGAAGACGGCTCGCGCCGGGCACTGACCGACGGCGCCCGGCGCCGCTCCACGGGAGGCGGACCGTAGTTGGGGATCACCGGCCGTTCGCGGGTACTGAACGATTCCGCCCGGGCCCGCGACGTCGAGGGCCGACCACGGGAGTAATCGCTGTTATCCACCGGCGGCCGGTAGTGCCGGGGATCGACACGATAGTCGTCCCGCGGTGGAACATAGGGGGTAACGACCGGACGCGACCAGGTATTGATGCTATCGGCACGAGGACGGGGCAGTGGCGGCGCGGGGGTGCTGATCGAAGCGCTGCGCCCACGGGAATGCCCGTTCACCGGGGGGAAGTTCATGGTATTGACGATCGGCATCGGGGCCGGAGGCGGGTTGCGCGGCACCTCCGTGCCATCCCGCGTATCCAGGCCCAACTGCCTCATCCGGCGCTTGAACTTGTACTCCGGGAAATCCTGGTCCTGGCGCCGCACATCACCCTGGTTGCGGTCGCCCTCATAGCGCATGCCGAGGTTCTTCGATGCATGCACCTGGGTGTAGAGCTTGGCGTTTTCCAGCAGGAAATCCGTCAGTTGCGCCTTGCCCGCCGGATAGCTCGGCCGCAGGCGGGTGAACTCCCGGTCGACCTCGCGCTGGCTGGCCTTGGGTCCGTTGAACAGGCGTTCGCGTTCTTCCGGATCGTAGCGCGGTTGATAACGATGCAGGACCTCGGGGTTGGCCCCCAGCAATGAAAACTCCTGGCGGCGCATGGCCCGCCCGAACTCCGGCCAGGCATCGGAAATCACCGTGTTGTTGTCCACCCGCGAGTCGCCGATTTCCACGAAGGTATGGCCGACATCCCTGGCCTGCAAGATCGACACCTGCTGGTGTTGCCCTTCGGCGCCCGCCAGCAGCAGCGCGTTCACCGCGGCCATCTGGTCGCAGTTACCGGCCTGGAAGCGCGCCGCGGTGCGGGCAAAGTCGGTGTAGCCCTGATTAGCGCTGACGTCGTAGACCACCACCGTGCGCTTGTAGGCTTCGGCCTCGCTCGCCCGGACATGCTTTCGCTGGTTGCCCGAGCCGTAGTTGAGGATCTTCCAGGTGTCATCGATGGCGCGATTGGAAAACATCAGCGCATTCATCTGGGCCACGGAAACCGTCGTCGTCGCCTTGAAATGCCGTGGGTCACCGGAGGCCAGTACCCGGCGCGTCGACACCGTGTGGTCACGATCACCGCTGTTGAAATGGCGGGAGCTGGCGGAAAAGGTTCGATCCGTCGATAAAGGCATGGCGCAGGGCTCGCGAGAAGGAGTCCTGTTGTGTGGCTCCATCGCGCGAAGTGGTTCCGTTGCAGAACCCTTGAGCGGGCCCGTTGCCGGGCCCGCCGCGCGTCAGACCATTTCGTTGAGGATCCACTCGGTGACCGAGGTGCGCTTCGGTACCCAGCCCAGCAACTCACGGGCATTCTTGCCACGTACCCGGCTGTTGGAGCCCAGGCCGTAGTTGGCCATTTCATAGCCCCACTCGGCTTCGGCATCCGCCAGCGGCCAGTCCTGCGGCTCGCCCAGGTCCAGGGCCTTGGCCATCGCCGTGGTCATGTCGATAAACGAGGCTTCGCCACTTTCGACAAAGTAGAAGGTGCCTGGCGGATTCTTGCTCAGGGCCAGCAGGTACAGGGCCACCACATCTTCGATATGCACGTTGGACCAGATGTTCCGACCGCTGCCGACATGGCGCACCACACCGCTCTTGCGTGCCTGTTTCAACAGGCGCGGCAGCTGCACGCTGTCGCGATTCACGCCCAGGCTGTGGCCGTAGATCAGGGTGTTGCAGATCACCGCCGAGCGCACGCCGAACTTCGCCGCGCCAAGGATCAGGTTGTCGATGGCCACGCGGGCGGCCTTGTCGACGGTCGGTTCCGGCAGGTTGTCTTCGTAATAGACGATATCGCTGGCCTTGCCGCCGGACGCATCGCCGACGATGCTCGAACCGCTGGTGTGCAGGAACATCTTGTCGGAACCGCGCAGGGCGCCGAGCAAGGCTTCGACCGCACCGCGATGGTCGCTGCTGGCGGCGTTGATCACCGCATCGGCCTGGCGCGCCTGTTCGGCGAGCAGCATGCTGTCGTCGAGGGTGCCGATCACCGGGGTGATGCCCAGGCCGCGCAGTTCTTCGGCCTGCTCGGCGCTGCGGACCAGACCGGTGACCTGATGGCCGGCCGCGATCAGGCCGGTGGCGATGGAGCCGCCGATAAAGCCGGCTGCGCCGGTAACGAATACGTTCATGGAGAAACTCCGTGGATGAATAAGTGATGGAATGAGTATCGAAGACTTATCCGTGCCGAATAACCCCGTACCGCCCAATTCACTCTTGCATTGAATTCACGAATCCTGAGCGTGACCGTCACAACCGTCCGGTGGTTTGTCCGCTGGCGCGTCTCAAATAAATGACAAATGACATTTAAGTTGACAAGCATCTCGCGATCCGGCGAAATAATAGATGTTACAAAACATTTATTCGACAAACCTGGCAGGCCATCCACGCTGTCCCTTGCGCTCGCCACGTGTTGCCCGTCGATGCTGTTGCCGATACCTCCACCGACACCGCACGCACAAGGAACACCTCATGCTGTCTACATTGGTTGCAAACCGCCTGGCCAGGCGCCAGGTCCACTATGGCTGGGTGGTGGCCGCCGTCACCTTCCTGACCATGCTGGTGATGGCTGGCGCCATGGGCGCGCCGGGGGTGTTTATCGTGCCCCTGGAACATGAGTTCGGCTGGAGCAGCGCGCAGATTTCCTCGGCCCTGGCGATCCGCTTCATGCTCTACGGGTTGATCGGTCCCTTCGCGGCGGCGTTCATGAACTACTTCGGCCTGCGCCGGGTGGTGCTGGCGGCGCTGCTGATCGTGCTCGGCGGCATGATCGGCTCGATGTTCATGAACAGCTTCTGGCAACTGGTCCTGCTCTGGGGCGTGGTGATCGGCATCGGCACGGGACTCACCGCCATGGTCCTCGGGGCCACGGTGGCGACCCGCTGGTTCTCCCATCGTCGCGGCCTGGTGGTCGGCTTGCTGTCGGCCAGTTCGGCCACCGGCCAACTGCTGTTCATGCCGCTGATGGCCTCGCTGACCGAGCACTATGGCTGGCGCCTGGCGCTGGGCCTGATCTGCGCCGCCATGGCGGTGGTCGTGGTGACGGTGATCGCTCTGCTGCGCGACCGCCCGGCGGACCTGAACCTGCCGCTGTACGGCGAGCGTGAAGTGTTGCCGGCCCCCGCCCATCGCGGCAGCCTGCTGCAGATGCTGATCAGCCCGCTGAAGGTCCTGCGTGACGTGTCGGGCAGTTGGACGTTCTGGGTGTTGTTCCTCACCTTCTTCGTCTGCGGAGCCAGCACCAACGGGCTGATCCAGACCCACTTCATCAGCATGTGCGGCGACTTCGGCCTGGTCGCCACCACCGCGGCCGGCATCCTGGCGATGATGGGCATCTTCGACTTCTTCGGCACCGTGGGTTCGGGCTGGCTGTCGGACCGCTTCGACAATCGCTGGCTGCTGTTCTGGTACTACGGCCTGCGCGGCATCTCCCTGATGCTCCTGCCGTTCACCGACTTCACCGTGTTCGGCCTGTCATTCTTCGCCGTGCTCTATGGCCTCGACTGGATCGCCACCGTGCCGCCCACGGTCAAGCTGGTGGCACAGAAATTCGGCGGCGAGCGGGCCAATATCGTCTTCGGCTGGGTGTTTGCCGGCCACCAGTTGGGCGCGGCCTTCGCCGCCTACGGCGCCGGGCTGACCCGCACCTTGCTCGCCACCTACATCCCGGCCTTCTTCATCGCCGGAATGCTCTGCGTGATCGCCGCGCTGATCGCCCTGTCGATCCCGGTGCTGCTGAAAAAGCAGGCGGCGCACTGACCCGATGATCGCCACGTGCAGCAAGGGCATGCAGCCCGTGACGCTCCGCATCACAAGAGCGCACGCGGAGCGTCCAGAGAGGTATTCCTTTGCTGCGCGTGGGAACGATCAAACGTATGCCATCCTCTAGGAACAGCACAGCCATTGGTATAGGGTGAGTGACACTGAAAGGCCATATTCATCTAGACAAGGATGTTGCGATGCGCGCCACTCTGATCATTGCCCTGTTTACGCTGCTTGCCGGGTGCGCCGATTCACACCAGTGGCAATCACAACAGCAAGCCAGTGCCCCCCTCAATCCAAAAAACCGCTTCTATATCTCGACGCCAGCCGATGGTCAGTATGGTGCCCAACGCTATGAAGGCTCAGGGCGAAATACTGTCCAGATCATCTACAACGCACTTGTCCAGAAAACACGGGCGGCCCGGATCGGTCGTCTGGTCGAAAACCACGATGATGCCCTGACGGATGCCCGTGCTGCCGGGCAAGACGTGCTGATATTTCCGACCATCCTCCACTGGGAAGACCGCGCTACGGAGTGGTCCATGATCCCGGACAAGGTCGAAGTAAAAATTGATGTGATCGAAGTAAGTTCAGGGGATGTGCTCAGTTCCGGCATAGTCAAAGGTAAAAGCGGTCTTGCTACATTTGGCGGTGACCACCCACAGGACCTGTTGCCAGAACCGATTACCAACTTCGTCCACTCTATTTTTTAATATTGATCGCTCCCGTGGGAGGGGGCTTGCCCCCGAAGCTTTTGATCGTTCCCACGCTCCGGTTAGCTGGCGTACCCCGCCAGCTTGCCCTGGATGAAATCGAGGAAGCACTGGATGCGCAGCGCCAGCTGCGAGTTGCGGTAGTACACCGCGTGGATCGGCTGGCGATAGCCGCTGTTGGCCTCGGGCAGGATCACTTGCAGGCGGCCGGACTGGATGTCCTGGTGGGTCATGAAATGCGACAGGCAGGCAATGCCCTGCCCTTCCAGTGCCAGTTGGCGCAGGGTCTCGCCGCTGGAGGCGCTGATGCCCGGCTGGATCTGCCAGCGGTCACCCTGGGCATGACGCAGCGGCCAGTGGTTGAGGCTCTCGGTCTGGGTGAACCCGAGCAGGGTGTGCGCGGATAACTCACTGACAGTGGCCGGCACGCCATGGCGCTCCAGGTACGCGGGACTGGCGAGGATATTCAGCGGGCTGCTGCCCAGCGAACGCGCATGCAAGGTCGAATCCGCCAGGTTGCCGATACGGATGGCGATATCGGTGCTCTGCTCCAGCAGGTCGATGATCAGGTCGTTGCTGTTGAGCTCCAGCTGGATATCCGGGTACAGGCTGCGGAACTCGGCGATGTACGGCACCACCGCATGCAGCATGAACGGCGAGGCGGCATTGATCCGCAGGCGCCCGGCCGGTGTCTGCTGGCGCAGGGACAGGCGCTCTTCCAGCTCGTCCATCTGCTCCAGGATCTGTTTGGCCCGCTCGAAGAAGAACTTGCCCTCCTCGGTCAGGTCCATGCGTCGCGTGGTGCGGTTGATCAGTGTGGTGTCGAGCTTGGCTTCCAGCCGCGACAGGCTGCGACTGACCGCCGACGGCGTCTGGCCGACCTGCTCGGCCGCTGCCGAAATCGAACCGCACTCGATCACGCTGACAAAGATCTGCAACTCATCGGATCTGGCTTTCACCTTGGCCCCTCATCTGGAAACAGGCCTGATAGTAGCCGTATGCGGGGCAAAAGGAACCACTAGCCGCTGATCAACAGGTGCCCGCCCAGCACGCCCATGCCGATGAAGAACACCCGCTTGAACAGCACGGCACTGATCCGCTGGCGCAACCATTGGCCCAGCCACATGCCGAGCAGGGCCGGCACCAGCGCCAGCAACGAGGCACCGAGTGCGCCCTCGCCCAGGGCGCCGCGCCAGAACAGCCCCGCCGCCAGGGCCAGGGTCGAGACCGTGAACGACAGGCCCAGCGCCTGCACCAGTTGGTCCTTGTTCAGTCCCAGGGCTTGCAGGTAAGGCACCGCCGGGATCACGAAGACGCCGGTGGCCGAGGTGATCACACCCGTCACCACGCCACACAGCGGCCCCAGCCAGCGTTCGGAGCGGCTGCCCACCCGCAGGGTCGGCAGGAACAGCCCGCACCCGGCATACAGCAGCAAGGCCGCGCCCAGTGCCCGCACCGCCCAACCGCCGCTCTCGATCCCACCGAGCCACAGGGTGCCGGCCGCCGTGCCGAGGAAGATCGCCAGCAACAGCGGCCACAGGCGCTTGAGCAGCGCCGGCAGATGCCCGCCCACTGCCAGTTGCCAGACATTGGTCAGGGTCGCCGGAATGATCAGCAGGGCCGCAGCCTGCGCCGGTACCATAGCCAGGCCGAGCAACCCCATGGCGACCGTCGGCAGCCCGAGGCCGATCACGCCCTTGACCGTACCGGCCAGCAGAAAGGTGCCCAGCACCAGCAGGGAAAGGGCCAGGCCCAGTGTCTGGTAGAACTCGAGATAAGTATTCATGGGCCCATGCTGGAGCAGGGCAATACATTTGAAAATCTGCGATTGCCCGAGCTAGCCTCTGCCAATACAAGAGGCTGAAAACCATGCACTTCGATCTGACCGACCTGCGCCTGTACCTGAACATCCTCGATGCCGGCAATATCACCGCCGGCGCGGCCCGCAGTCATTTGTCCCTGGCGGCGGCCAGCGCACGGATCAGGGCCCTGGAAGCATCCCTCGGCACGCCGTTTTTCCAGCGCGGTCGCCGTGGCGTCACGCCCACCGCGGCGGGCAAGGCCCTGGCGCAACATACGCGATTGATCCTGCAACAGAGCGAGCGCCTGCGCCAGGACCTGGCCGACTACGCCAACGGGGTCAAGGGCCAGGTCCGCCTGCTGTGCAACACCACGGCGATCAGCGAATACCTGCCGGAACGTCTCGCCGACTTCCTGCGCGAGCACCCGCCCATCGATATCGACCTGCAGGAGTTGCCCAGCCTGCGCATCGTCCATGCCATCAGCCAGGGCGCCGCGGAACTGGGCATCGTCTCCGACGCGGTGGACACCCAGGACTTGCAGACCCTGCCCTTTCACGACGATCCGCTGGTGCTGGTGATCCCCGACGGGCACCCGCTGGCTGCGGTTCCGCAGCCGCGCTTCAGCGATGCATTGCGCCACGAGCAGGTCGGCCTGGCCGCCGCCAGCGCACTGGCGGTGTACCTCGAAGAACAGGCCTTGCACCTGGGCCTGCGCATGCAACTGCGCGTGCGGGTCGACAGCTTCGACGCGGTGTTGCGCATGGTCGCCCGCGGTGCCGGCCCGGGCATCGTGCCCCAGGCCACCCTCGACCGCTGGCCGGCCGATGAGCGGCTGATCAGTCGCCCGCTGCCCGAACCCTGGGCCCGGCGCAAACTGCTGCTGTGCGCGCGCTCGTTCGAACACCTGCCGTCCTATGCCCGAGCCCTGGTGGAGGCTCTGAAACCGCAATGACGCCGTGCGCGCATGGACAGGTGGATGTCGACCCTGGACATTCGCCGGGCGGCCGCGACCGCTAGGGTGCAGGCTTCATTCAGAACCTGCGCCCGGAGCCCAGCATGTCCAATCCACCGATTACCGTTCTGCGCGACACCCACCCCCTGCCGGTGCTCGACGCCTGCAAGTGGGAAAAGCTCGAAGGCGACCCGCACACCGTCAACCTCAACGCCTACACCAGCGAGGACGGCAGCAAGATCATGGGCACCTGGATCTGCACTCCGGGCAAATGGCGGGTCGAATACGTGAAGTGGGAGTACTGCGACTTCCAGGAAGGCTATTGCGTGATCACGCCTGATGGCCAGGAGCCGATCCACCTGAAGGCCGGCGACAAGTTCATCATTGAACCCGGCATGAAAGGCACCTGGGAAGTGGTCGAGACCGTGCGCAAGTATTTCGTCTTCGCCTGAGCCCCACACATGAAAAGCCCCCGGCTGCGTTGGCAACCGGGGGCTTTTTCATTCACCCAGGGGTCAGACCTGCGAAGCCGGATTGGGCTGGGTGCTGCTGCTCGCCACGGCATTGGCCGGAGTCGGTGTTGGGGTGTTGACCGGCGCGTTGGCGGTAGCCGCAGGACGACGGCGCACGGTGTTGATCGCACCCGCCAGCAGATCGGCGCCGGACGCGGCGGCATCGCCGAGCCCGTCCATCATGTGGCTCACGCTCTGCTTGGCCCCGGCATAACCCGAGCTGATCTGCTTGCCGGCGGACTCGGCCTTGGCCGCCACCTGGGTCTGGACCTTGTCGGCAATGGCCTGGGCCTTCGGTGGTACGTCCTCCTGTAGCACCTTGACCGCATGATCGCTGGCCGGACCGGCCAGGGTCGAGGTCACGCTCAGGCCGGCAAAGGCCAGGGCCGACATGCCGAGGTTGGTCGCCTGGTCCACCGCGACCTTCGCCACCGGTGAGAAACCGGCCCGGGTCGCAGCCTCCTTGACCAGGCCACGGACCTGCGACGCCACGGCGAAACCACCGCCCAGGGCCAGGCCGTTGTTGGCCAGGCTGGTCATGGTGGCGGCACCGGCGATGGACTTCAGGCCGTCGGTCATGATGTCCAGCGGCAGCTTGGCCATGCGCTTGGCGCCATTGATCAGTGGGTCGCGGGTCGGATTGCAATCCCGCAGCGTCTCGTACTGCTTCTTCCAGTCCTGGCGCCCGAACAGGTACTCGGGACCGGCGCGGTGCGCCCGCGTGTCATGCCCGCGCATGATGCTGGCGAAACCGGCACCCGCGGCCATCCCGCCCAGCGCGGACATGCCGGTATCCACCGCCGCGGCCGTCTTCGGACCCGAAGTCGCGGTCAGCGTGGTATTGAGTACGCCGCGCACCGCGTTGCGCAGGGAAAAGGTCTGGGTCGCCACGGCGTTCTGCAGGGTCTGCGTGCCGAGGTTTTCCGAGGCCTTGGCTTTCTGGGCGTCCTGCATCACCGGTTCGAGGCTTTCGGCCGGAGCCTTGAGCCAGAAGGTGTCATGGGTCGCCTTCGACAACAGGCCGCCACCGACCACGTCCGCCGCACCGGAGAAGGCACCGGAGAGAAAGCCGCCATAGGCCGGGCTGTGGGCGGCATCGGCGGAAATATCCGGCACGCGATCAAGCACCACCGAGGCGACACCGAACGGAATACCGCCCACCGCGCCCTGGGCCGGCACTGCCACGCGGTCCATGCGCGCGGCCTTGTCCAGCAGGCGCTCGACGTCATCGGCGGTCTGGCCCATGGCGTGCAGCTCGTCGGCGCGGCTGTCGATCAGGGTCTTGAGGGCCTCTTCGTTGTCCGCGGTCTTGTGCGGCTCGAAAATGTCGGCCATTTTCTGCTTCAGCCCTTCCAGGGCTTGCGGCGTGCCGGGCTGGACCCGGTCGACGGCGGTCGCCCGCGACGGCGTTTGCATTTCCACGTCGTGCGAGGCATTTGCCTGCCGTTGCGAAGTGGTCAGGTAATGGCCCCCTGAGGTCGAGGATGGAATAGTCATTGGCGTCTTGCCTCGCTGTTATACGAAAAATTTCCGTTCAAGCACGGGGTTGAAGGCATTTGCAGAATCTTGCACAGCTGTGCGAATCGGTGAAATCGACACACTCACGGTCTTGCTCCTTTGCTCGATGGCATCAATCACTGGCGCCTGGCATCAATGCGCCCGGGGAATGCCGAACTGGTCCAGGGTCGGATCGACGTTGTGATCGAACTGTTTCTGCGCGTGGTGTTTCTTCACCGCTTCGATGATCGCAGCGATGCCGAAACCCAGGCTCATGGCCGCATCGATGACCCAACCCACCGGCCCGGCCGCCGCACCGATGGCGGACGCCGCTGCCATGCCGACCGCTTCACCGGCCACGGCCCCGGCAATGCGCCCGCCGATGGAACCGGCCAGGCGCCCGAGCCCGACCGAGACTTCGCGGCCGGCCAGCTTACCGGCGGTCTCGATGCCGTTCCTGGCGGCCGACAGCCCGGACTTGGCGTTGTCGTAGCCGTCCTTGAACTGCTGGGCCTTGCTTTTCGGTGATGCGGCATCGGCGCCGGCACCTGGGTCGAGCATGCCTTCGAGCAGTTCGCGGCCCTTCTTCGACTGCTGCAACTGGCCGACGGTGGTGTTCATGTAGCTGTCCTGCTGCCCACGGACGAAGTGCTCCGGCAGCACGCTGTCATAGGCCGCCTTGCGCGCATCGACGGTTTGCAGGGAGTCGCCGACATCGGCCTTCTTCTGCCCCAGCAGTTGCTTGAGGGCACCGCCTTCGCTGAAGTTGGCTTCATAGGACTGCTTGAGCCGGGCCTGGACCTGCGGCTGTCCGCCGATCACCTGCTGGGCGCTGGGCAACTTGGTGTCCGGGCCCAGCAGGTCCTGTTGCATCTGCAACTGGGCCGACAGGCCGCTGATCGCGCCGCTGTAGTCAGCCTTGCTGCTGTCGCCGTTGGCCTTGCGGTCGGCGGTGCTCATGTCGTTACGCAGCGCCTGGCCGCTGGTCACCTGTTGCAGCTGTCCCTTGACCGCCTTGGCCAGGGCCGGGTCGCTGGCCACCAGGGCGCGCTCCTGGCTCGGCACCGCCTGCTTCATGTAGGCCTGGACATCCGGATCGGCCTGCAACTGGGCGATCTTTTCTGCCAGCGCGTCTTCGGTCTTGCCGGTCTTGTGCAGGTCGCGACCGGCCACCACGCTTTGCTGGGTCTGTTGCAGCTTGACCATGACCGCGGCTTTCTGCGCGCCGGTGTAGTTCTGCGGCTGCTCGAACACCTGTTTGTCGAGTTTGCTGATATCGGTCCCGGCCACGGCGTTCAAGGTCGCCGCATCGCTGAGCATGGAGGCGAATTCGCCACCGTTGGTGGGGGCCTGCTTCTTCACCCAGTCGCCGATATTCGCCGGATTGAACAGCTTGTCCGGGCCATGGGTGGCCAGGCCGCGGCCGGACAATCCGCCCTGGTCGAGCATGTTCAGGAAGCCCGGCTGGGAGAAGGTCTTCGCCGACTGCTTGAGGGCACCGGCCAGGCCCGGGTTGCTCTTCTGCAGGGCCTGCAGGCCATCGGCGCTGGTCAGGTTGTCGACCTTGGTTTCGCCCTCCGTCCCGGCGGCATGCTTGGGGTCGGCGGCCGCGGTGAGTGGCGCGTTGGCCTTGAGCAACAGGGCCGAGCGGACCATCTGCAACGACTGCGGGTCAGCACCGGGATTGTCCTTCTGGTACTGGGCGAGATCCTTGGCCGCGCCATCCGCGGCGCCCTGCATTTTCTTGGCAAACGCCTTGAGGTCACCGTCGCTGATTTTGCCATCGGCCTTGCCGCCATGCTTGGCGGTGTCGATGGCCGTCTTGAGGGCCGGGTTGTCGTTGATGAACTTCATCGCCTTGGCCCCGTCGGGGCCTTTCTCCAGGGCCATGCGCGCGGCGGCGATCGGTCGATTGAGCTCTTTTTCCGCCTGCAGGCGCTGGTCCGGCGGCAGGTTGGCGACCATCGGTGCCCAGCGCTCCAGGTCCTTGGGCGAGGAGTACTTCGAATCATCGAGGAAACTGGCTTCCGCACTCGGCTTGGCGGCTGGTGCCGAGCAATCGTTGGCCGCGGCAGGTGCCGCAGGAGCCGGAGCCTGCACCGGCGTCGCCGGGCAGGCGCCTGTGGCCGGCGGGGTCTGCGTCGCGGGGGCACTGGTCGCGGGCTTGTCCGGAACCTGGCCCTCGGGTTTCGCATCCCCGCCAAACAGTCGCTTCAACAGCTGGCTGATCATGGCTTTCAGATCATCCGCCGAATCGGTGCCCGGATGCTGCTGCAAGGCCTGCTGGGCAAATTGAACGCCGAAATCGAATGCCGACTGACTATCGAGCTTGGGCTCCTTCGTCGAAGGAGCTGCCGCCATGTCGCCGCCCAGCATGGAAGAACCGGTACCGGAAAAAGGTGTAGTGGAAATGCGCATGAGAGGTCGCCATCGTCAGTCGAACATATCGCTGTGTGGCGCGACCGACGCAAGTGGTTCCAATCTGATGGCAATTGCTTCAGAAAACGCTGGGCACGCTGCGCTTGAGTTGCTCGCGGGCCCGCGACAGCCGTGAACGGACAGTGCCGATCGGCACACCGAGGCTCAGGGCGGTGTCCTGGTAGTTGCCATCCATTTCCAGGCTGACCTGGATCACCTGCTGCATGGTCAGCGGCAAGGTGCCGATGGCCCGGACCACCCGCGCCAGTTGCCGATGACCATCGATCTGCGCGCCGATATCGACGCCATCGGACAGCTCCATGTCCTCGCGATCCTCCCAGCGCTCCTGGAGCGGCTGTTTGTACTGACGGCGGAAATGGTTGCGGATCAGGTTCAGGGCAATACCGCACAGCCAGGTCTGCGGTCGGGAGTCGAAACGGAATTTGTGCTCGTTGCGCAGCGCTTCGAGAAAGGTGCACTGCATGATGTCCTCCACATCATCAGGGTTCATCACCCGTCGCTTGATGAACGATCGCAGTTTCTGCACCTGTTCGGTATTGAGCTGACGGATGCCGGAGGCCTGGGATGAATGGGCAATCGAATCGCTGGAGAGCATAGAGATAAACCATTTCAGGATATGTCCAATGCCTATAGCGATATGTATGCCACCTGTTACATAAAAATAACTACATGATTTTTATGAATTTTATTTTTTGTTACTTAAGGTTTCTTTGCAATTAGTTGCACAAAGCCCCTTACCCCGTACAACTTTTCTTGCACAAACCCTCCCCGGCCGAAGGCTCGATGGAACCGGATGGCGCACCTGACCACTCATGGGTTATCGCCCCTCGAAGTCATGCGCCATGAAGATCGCCGCTCCGACCCTATCGCCTGTCCAGCCACCGGTTATCAACGCCCCGGCCAAGCCGGCGGCGCTGATCGCGCAGAGCACGCCCCACCAGGACAACTCGGCCCAGCAGGTCACCCGCTTCGCCTCGGCCCTGGTGCAGCAGAGCCTCAGCCTGAGCCAGCGCGACCTGATGGCCAGCAGCACCGCCCTGCAATCCAAGGCGGTCAAGCTCGGCGAGCTGTATCAGTTGCTGATGGGTACCCAGGACAAGGGCCTCGACGAGGCGGCCCGGGCGCTGCGGCGGCAGTTGAAAAACCAGGCCGCGACCCTCGCGCAAGTTCTTGCATTCAGCGGTGGCGACGCGGCCAAGGCCCATGTGACGCTCCAGGCCGCCGCCCGGCAGGCCCAGGACGAAGGCGACGACAACGAGCACGTGGTGCTGAGCCAGCAGCTCAAATTGCTGCGCCGCGAACATGGCAGTCGTGCCCAGGCCGGCATGAACACCGCGCGGGCCTTCGCCCGTTCCACCCTGAACCCGCGACGTCGGCAGAACCTGCGCGACCTGTACTACTCCGGGGTGGTCGGCCAGCAGACCATCTCCAGCCTGATCGACACCCTGCTGGGCCTGGAGGAAGGCGAGCGGCAATTCGAACCGACCCTGCGCGACCTGCGCGGCGCCATCGCCGACGACCTCGCGGCCCTGAGCCCGTCCAGCACCCAGCAGCAACTGCGCAACCTCATGCACGGCCTGAACACCGCGCGCCACGTCGCCACCCTGCTGCAGAACAGCGAACACCTGCTGGGGCGCATGCGCGGCAAGAACCCGACCCTGCAACTGAGCGCGCCGTCCTTTCTCAAGCACTTGCTGACCCTCTCGGGCAAGGGCATGAACCTGCAGGAAACCCTGCAACTGACGCAGTACATCGGCGGCCCCAAACTCCGGCACCAGCTGGCCTTTCTCAATGGCCTGCGACCGATGCTGCAACAGTTGCCGATCCTGCTCTGGCGTGACCTCAAGGCGCGCCAGAACGCCCTCGGCAACCTGCTGTTGCTGATGGCCGAGCTGACCCGCCAGGAACAGAGCCTGCCCAAGGGAAAAAGCGCCTGATGGATCACCTGATCAACCTGCTCAACCAGGTCGCCCTGGCGGCCATGCGCCGTTCGGAAATCGTCGGCGCGTTCGTCGTGCTCGCCATCGTCTTCATGATGATCACGCCGTTGCCGACCGGCCTGGTGGATGTGCTGATCGCGATCAACATCTGTATTTCCTGCCTGCTGATCATGCTGGCGATGCACCTGCCGCGCCCCCTGGCGTTCTCGACCTTTCCCTCGGTGCTGCTGATCACCACGATGTTCCGCCTGGCGCTGTCGATCTCCACCACGCGCCTGATCCTGCTGAACCAGGATGCCGGGCACATCGTCGAAGCCTTCGGCCAGTTCGTCGTCGGCGGCAACCTGGCGGTCGGCATGGTGATCTTCATGATCCTCACGGTGGTGAACTTCCTGGTGATCACCAAGGGCTCCGAGCGGGTCGCCGAAGTCGGCGCGCGGTTCACCCTCGACGCCATGCCCGGCAAGCAGATGTCCATCGACAGCGACCTGCGCGCCAACCTGATCAGCGTCCACGAAGCCCGCCGCCGACGTTCCGAACTGGGCAAGGAAAGCCAGTTGTTCGGGGCCATGGACGGCGCGATGAAATTCGTCAACGGCGACGCCATCGCCAGCCTGATCATCGTCGCGATCAACATGATCGGCGGCATCGCCATCGGCGTGGTCCAGCATGGCATGAGCGCCGGCGACGCAGTGCAGCTGTACACCGTGCTGACCATCGGTGACGGCCTGATCGCACAGATCCCGGCGCTGCTGATTTCGGTGACCTCGGGGATGATCATCACCCGCGTCTCCAACAACGACACGCCGGGCGTGGAAGCCAATATCGGCCGCGAGATCGCCGAGCAGATCACCAGCCAGCCCAAGGCCTGGATCATCGCCTCGGTGGCGATGCTCGGCTTCGCCGCCCTGCCCGGCATGCCCACCGCGGTGTTTGTCATCATTGCCCTGATATGCGGCTGCGGCGGCATGCTGCAACTGCAACGGGCCAGGCCCAAGGCGCCCCAGGCCCAGCCGATCTTCGTCGCGCCGGAAAACAACGGCAAGGAAGACCTGCGCACCTTTATCCCCAGCCGCCAGTTCCTGTTGCAGTTCCATCCGCAACAGAACGCGGCGCAGATCGAGGAACTGGTCAGCGAGATCCGCCAGCGGCGCAACCGCCTGGTGGTGCAGTACGGCCTGACGCTGCCGTCCTTCATCATCGAGACCGCCGAGCACCTGGAGCCCGACGAGTTTCGTTTTTCGGTCTACGAAGTACCGCTGCTCAAGGCCACCTTCAACCAGACCCACGTCGCGGTCGACGCCCAGGTGCTCGATGCGAGCCAGGTCGAACAGGCGGTGGCCGGCAGCCTCGACCGCCAGGAAAACCAGTGGGTGTGGATGCCGGCCGATGCGCCGCAGCTGCAAGCCGAACGGCTGGAAACCGTCAGCGCCAGCACCCTGATCGTCGAACGCATGGAGCGGGCCTTGCAGGCCTGCGGTCCGCAGTTCATCGGCTTGCAGGAGACCAAGGCGATCCTCGGCTGGCTGGAGTCCGAGCAACCCGAGCTGGCCCAGGAGATGCAGCGGGTCCTGCCGCTGGCGCGGTTCTCAGCCGTGCTGCAACGCCTGGCCTCGGAGTGCGTGCCGCTGCGGGCGATCCGCGTCATCGCCGAAACCCTGATCGAACACGGCCAGCACGAACGGGATATCACCGCCCTCACCGACTACGTGCGCATCGCCTTGAAGTCGTTGATCTACAACCAGTACAGCAGCCCCGCCGGCCTGCTGGTGTGGCTGCTGACCCCGGAAAGCGAAGGCATCCTGCGCGACGGCCTGCGCCAGACCCAGACCGAGACTTTCTTTGCCTTGAGCAGCGAGACCAGCCTGTTGCTGGTGCAGCAACTGCGCATCGCCTTTCCCCTGCGCACCAGCGAGCGCGCCGTGCTGCTGGTGGCCCAGGACCTGCGCAGCCCGTTGCGCACCCTGTTGCAGGATGAGTTCCACCACGTGCCCGTGCTGTCGTTCGCCGAAATCAGCAACGCCGCCGAAGTCAAGGTCCTGGGTCGCTTCGACCTGGAAGACGATATGCAACCGCTGGAGGACGAGTATGCGGCCTGATACTGCAGGGAGCCCCGCATGATGTACGAACTGCGGGTATTGAACGGCCTGCACCAGGGCGCCGCGTTGCCGCTGGTGGGCGAGCAGTGGTTGATCGGTGCCGACGCCGATCACGACCTGGCCCTCTACGATCCCGGCGTGGCGGCCCGGCATTGCCGGCTGACACGCAGTGCCGATGGCTGGACCCTGAGCGCCGAAGACAGCCTGATCAACGACGATGAGGGCCACGCCCACAGCCTCACCGAACTGACGCCGAACCAGACCTTTGCCCTGGGCAATGTCTGGCTGTGCCTGGCACCCGCCGAAGACGCCTGGCCGCTGGTGCCGGTGGCCCATGACAACGCTTCCCGCCCGGCGGCCTTCGACCCACGGGCCGATGAGTTCGCCGCCTCCGCGCCGCTGGAGAAAGTCAGTGCCCGCGCGGGCTGGTTCAGCCGGCGCAATGCCCTGCTGGTCGGCGTGCTGTTGAGCCTGCTCGGCGGCGCCTGGGCCTGGAACCGCAGCAGCGTCAGCCAGCCGACCGTACCACCGGCGCCGCCCATTGCCAGCCCGGCGAAGGCTGCGCACGTCGAACCACCGGCTCCGGGCAAGACCCGCCTGGCCAGCCGCGAAGACACCCGCCGCCTGCTCAATACCCTGCTCAGCGATCGCCTGCTGACCGACGTGCGCATCGAAGACAGCGTCGACGGCCTGACCCTCGCAGGCGGCCTCAAGGGCGATGCCCTGTCGGTCTATCAACGGATGCTCCAGCGTTTCCACGAACGCTATGAATCGGCCGTGCCGATTGTCGACAGCGTGGTCCCGGTCAGCAGCGGCCTGCCTTTCGTCATCGTCCAGGTGATTTCCGGCGCCAACGGTCACCTGGTCACCGATGACGGCCACCGCCTGTATGTCGGTGACGAACTCAACGGGCTGCGCCTGACCCGCATCGACGACCAGCGCATCGAATTCGAAGGCGACCAGCACTACGAGGTGCGCTGGTGAGTGCCGCCCTCGCCCAGTGGACCCGCGAGCAGACCCGCCGCCTGACGCAACTGTCGGCGGTGCAGGTCAGCGGGCGGGTCTCGGCGGTCAACGGCATCCTGCTGGAGTGCCAGATTCCTGCGGCGAAGATCGGCGACCTGTGCGAAGTGAGCAAGGCCGACGGCAGCAGCATGCTGGCCGAGATCGTCGGCTTCACCACCCAGTGCACCCTGCTCAGCGCCCTGGGCACGCCCGATGGCATCCAGGTCGGGGCGCAGATCCGGCCCCTGGGCATGGCCCACCGGATCGGCGTCGACGACAGCCTGCTCGGTTGTGTCCTCGACGGTTTCGGTCGGCCACTGCTGGGCGATGGCGAAGGCGCTTTCGCCGGGCCCTATGACACCCGCGAAACCATGCCGGTGATCGCCGATGCGCTGCCGCCGACCCAGCGTCCGCGGATCACCGCCGCGCTGCCCACCGGCATCCGCGCCATCGACAGCGCGATCCTGCTCGGCGAAGGCCAGCGGGTCGGCCTGTTTGCCGGGGCCGGTTGCGGCAAGACCACCCTGCTCGCGGAAATGGCCCGCAACATGGCCTGCGATGTGATCGTCTTCGGCCTGATCGGCGAGCGTGGCCGGGAGTTGCGCGAGTTCCTCGACCACGAACTGGATGACACCCTGCGCCGGCGCTCGGTGCTGGTCTGCGCCACCTCCGATCGTTCGAGCATGGAGCGCGCCCGCGCGGCGTTTACCGCCACGGCCATTGCCGAGGCCTACCGGCAGCGCGGCCTGAAGGTGCTGCTGCTGATCGACTCGCTGACCCGTTTCGCCCGCGCCCAGCGCGAAATCGGCATTGCCGCCGGCGAGCCGCTCGGCCGTGGCGGCCTGCCCCCTTCGGTCTACACCCTGCTGCCGCGCCTGGTGGAGCGCGCGGGCATGAGCGAGAACGGCTCGATCACCGCCCTCTACACCGTACTGATCGAACAGGACTCGATGAACGACCCGGTGGCCGACGAGGTCCGCTCGCTGCTCGACGGTCATATCGTGCTGTCGCGCAAACTCGCCGAGCGCGGACACTACCCGGCCATCGACGTGCCCGCCAGCATCAGCCGGATCCTCAGCAACGTCACCGGCCGCGCGCACCAGCAGGCCAACAACCGCCTGCGTCGGCTGATGGCCGCCTATCGCCAGGTGGAGATGCTCCTGCGCCTGGGCGAATACCAGCCCGGCGCCGATCCGGTCACCGATTGCGCGGTGCAGCTCAACGACGCCATCAATGATTTCCTGCGCCAGGACCTGCGTGAGCCGGTGCCGCTGGAAACCACGATGGACCTGCTCACCCGCCTGACCTCGCAGTTGCCCGAGTGACCATGGACGAAGAACTCGAAGCCGACCCCAACCACGTCGCCATGGCCCAGGTGATCCAGATCCTCACGCCGTTGCGCCAGCACCGCCAGGCCAGCGCCGAGCGCGCCCAGCGGCGCTTGCAGCAGGAGCTGGAAACACTGCACCAGCAGCTCCTGCACAGCGAGCAGTCCTGGCTCCAGGAGCGCGACAACCAGCGGGTTCGCCGTCGGCAGCTGTCCCAGGCGCACCTGCAGCAGACCCTGGAGTTGAACGAGGTCGAGCGCTGGCATGAAAAAGAGCGGCGCATGCTCGACCGACTGGCCTTTATCCAGCAGGACGTCAGCCAGTTGCGCCAGCAGATCGAGCAGCACCAGCAGCGCCTGGAGCAGGCCCGGATGGAAGCCAGGGCCCGTCAGCGCGCCGTGGAAAAACTCGCCTGCATGAGCGAGAACCTGAATGAGGAATGACTCCGCGATGACCACTCCGATCAAGCCCGTCGCCCCGCACCCGGCGCACCGGCCGGCACCCGCCGCACGGGCCCCGCAGGCCGAGAACCGCCTGCCCTCGCCAGCCTTTCCGCGCCGCGCCGAGACCGAGCGCTCACGCCAGTCCGGGGGCGCGTTCGGTGCCAGTCGCGACAGCGGCGAGATGACCGCCGACGGCCTATTCTTCGAACAATTGCTGGCGCCGTCCACCAGCGACCAGGGCGACCAATCTGAGCAGCACGGCGGCTCGGGTTTCAGCCTGTTCCAGGCCGCCGAGGCCATTCCCACGCAGTTGATCGACGAACTGGCGCTGCAACTGCCGGCCCGCGGCGACCGGCCTTTCAGCGCCACCTTGTTGATGCCCAACCTGGGCAAGGTCCAGGTCCGTGCCGGCAGACGGGACAACCAGTGGACCATCGACCTGGGTTTTGAACGCGCCGACGTGCTCAATCGCCTGAGCAACAATCGGCAGGCCTGCGAGGACGCCTTCAGCCAGGCCCTGGGCCGGGACGTGAACCTGTCCCTGCACGGAACCGGAACGGCATGACGCCCCTGGCATTGCGCCCGGTGTCGCGGACACTGGCCAGCGCCAGCCGCCTGCTCGGCCGTGGCCGCTGGCTGGAATATCCGCTGCGTGGCGCTGTGGCCCGGCTGAGCCTGAGCCCGTTGCTCGCGGCCGATCAGCTCACGCCGGACGACCGCGCCTGGACCACCCTCGACAGCGCCCAGGGCCGCTTGCACCTGACCGACGCCGACGCCGTGCTGAGCCTGTTCGGCGAAGTGCCCGCGGTGACCGGCGGACCGTTGCAGGCCTGGTACTGGCAATACCTGAACCAGCAACTGAGCCCACCGCTGGCCGCCTTGCTGGCGCCCCTGGAACCGCGGCTGCCGGCGGATGACGAGCGCGCCGGGCACATCGCCTGCCGACTCGTGGTGCACTGCGCCGACGAGTCGGTGCAGGCACGCCTGAGTTGCGATGCGCAGACCCTGATCCGCCTGCTGGACGCCCTGCCCTGGCAGGCCCTCGAACAACCCTTGCCCGAGGATTGGCCGCTGCCCGCGCCGCTGGTCCTCGGCGAGCTGAGCCTGACCCTGAACGAACTGCGCTCGCTGCGCCCCGGCGATGTGCTGCTGCCCGGCCGCGCCTACTTCGATTGCGCCGGGCAAGGCGTGCTGCACCTCGCCGCCCGGACCTGGCGCGTCGCCACCGGCGTCGCCAACGACACGCTGCTTGTACAGCTCAACCATGAGGAAACCCCGCACGATGGACAATGATGCACTGTACGAAGACGTGCCGGTGGCACCGGACGACCAGGACGAGGCACCGCACCCGGCACAGGAGCTGGGGCTGGAGCAGCACCCCGAACAGCCGCCATCGCCCCTGGCTGGCCTGAACCTGGACCTGACCATCCGCAGCGGCAGCATCAGCCTGCCCCTGTACGCCCTCCAGCGCCTGGCGCCGGGGGTGGTGCTGGAAGTCACCGGCGTGGTCCCCGGCGAGGCGACCCTGTGCCATGGCGAGCGCGTGGTGGCCCACGGCGAGCTGGTGGACGTGGAAGGCCGGCTCGGCCTGCAGATCACCCGGATGGTATTCGACCGATGATCCTGGATGGCATGAACCCGATCATGCTCGCGCTGTTTCTCGGCGCGTTGTCCCTGATCCCGCTGTTCCTGATCGTCTGCACCGCGTTCCTGAAGATTTCCATGGTGCTGCTGATCACCCGCAACGCCATCGGTGTGCAGCAGGTACCGCCGAACATGGCGATGTACGGCATTGCCCTGGCCGCGACGATGTTCGTCATGGCGCCGGTGGCCCATCAGATCCAGCAACGGGTCCACGACAACCCGCTGGAAATCGGCAGCACGGAAAAACTGCAATTCAGCGCCAACACCGTCATGGAACCGATCGAGCGCTTCATGACCCGCAACACCGACCCCGACGTGCAGGCCCACCTGCTGGAAAACACCCACCGCATGTGGCCCGCCGAGATGGCCGAGAAGGCCAGCAGCAGCGACCTGCTGCTGGCGATCCCGGCGTTCGTGCTGTCGGAGCTGCAGGCCGGGTTCCAGATCGGTTTCCTGATCTACATCCCGTTTATCGTCATCGACCTGATCGTCTCCAACCTGCTGCTGGCCCTGGGCATGCAGATGGTCTCGCCGATGACCATCTCGCTGCCCCTCAAGCTGTTGCTGTTCGTGCTGGTCCAGGGCTGGTCGCGCCTGCTCGACAGCCTTTTCTATTCCTATCTGTGAGACCTGCCGTGGAAGCGTTGGCACTGTTCAAGCAAGGCATGTTCCTGGTGGTGATCCTCACCGCGCCGCCCCTCGGCGTGGCGGTCCTGGTGGGAGTGATCACCTCACTCTTGCAGGCGTTGATGCAGATCCAGGACCAGACGCTGCCGTTCGGCATCAAGCTCGCCGCCGTCGGCCTGACCCTGGCCGCGACCGGCCGCTGGATCGGGGTCGAACTGATCCAGTTCATCAACCTGTCCTTCGACCTGATCGCCCGCACCGGCGGTGCCCATTGATGCCGTTCAACGCCGAGAGCGCCTTCGAGCTGATGCTCGGCATGGGCCTGGCCATGGCGCGGATCCTGCCCTGCCTGATCCTGGTCCCGGCCTTTTGCTTCAAGCACCTCAAGGGCCCGCTGCGCTATGGCGTGACCTGCGCCCTGGCGTTGATCCCGGCGCCGAGCATCGGTCGCGCCCTGGCCCTGGAAAACGACGCCTGGTTCACCATCGCCGGGCTGCTCCTGAAGGAATCGGTGCTGGGCATTCTCCTGGGCCTGTTGCTGTACGCGCCGTTCTGGATGTTCGCCACCGTCGGCGCCTTGCTCGACAGCCAGCGCGGAGCCCTCAGCGGCGGCCAGCTCAACCCGTCCCTCGGGCCGGACGCGACGCCTCTGGGCGAGTTGTTCCAGGAAGCGCTGATCATGCTGGTGATCCTCAGCGGCGGGCTGTCGTTGATCACCCAGGTGATCTGGGACAGCTATGAAGTCTGGCCGCCCACCGTCTGGGTGCCGGGGCTGAATGTCGGCGGCCTGGACGTCTTTCTCGGCCAACTCAGCCAGACCCTGCAACACGCGCTGCTGTATGCCGCGCCCTTTATCGGCCTGCTGCTGTTGATCGAAGTGGCATTCGCCATCATCGGTCTCTACGCCCAGCAACTGAACGTCTCGGTCCTGGCGATGCCGGCCAAGAGCATGGCCGGCCTGGCGTTCCTGCTGATCTACCTGCCGACCCTGCTGGAACTGGGCAACGGCCAGTTGCGGCAACTGCTGGACCTCAAGCATCTGCTCGGCCTGCTGGTGCAGGTGCCATGAGCGAAAAAACCGAAAAGGCCACGCCCAAGAAGCTGCGCGACGCCCGCGAAAAAGGCCAGGTGGGACAAAGCCAGGACCTGGGCAAGCTGCTGGTGCTGATGGTGGTCAGCGAGGTCGCCCTGGGCATGGCCGACGACAGCGTGGCGCGCCTGGAACACCTGATGTCGCTGACCCTGCGGCGCATCAACCAGCCGTTCCTCAGCAGCCTGACGGAAATGACCGGCGAGGCCACCTGGCTGCTGATCAGTTTCATCCTGATGAGCGTCGGCCTGGCGATGCTGATGCGCATGGTCGGCAGCTGGGTGCAGATCGGTTTCCTGTTCGCGCCCAAGGCCCTGAAGATCGACTTCGGCAAGCTCAATCCCATCAGCCACCTGAAGCAGATGTTCTCCGGGCAGAACCTGATGAACCTGCTGCTGAGCATCCTCAAAGCGGTGGCGATCGGCACCACCCTCTATGTCTCGATCAAGCCGGTGCTGGGCACCCTGGTGCTGCTGGCGGATTCGGACCTGAACACCTATTGGCATGCCCTGCTGACGCTGTTGCGCAGTGTCCTGCGCACCACCCTCGGCCTGCTGCTGGCGATCGGCATGATCGACTTCGCCCTGCAGAAGTATTTCCACGCGAAGAAAATGCGCATGAGCCACGAGGACATCAAGAAGGAATACAAGGAGTCCGAAGGCGACCCGCACGTCAAGGGCCATCGCCGCCAACTGGCCCATGAGCTGCTCAACGAGGAACCGCGCACGCCGCCCAAGCCGGTGGAAGACGCGGACATGCTGCTGGTCAATCCGACCCACTTCGCCGTGGCGCTCTACTACCGCCCCGGCCAGACACCGCTGCCGCTGATCCACTGCAAGGGCGAGGATGCCGATGCCCTGGCGCTGATCGAACGTGCCCGGCGCGCGAAGATTCCGGTGGTGCAGAGCGTGTGGCTGGCGCGCACCTTGTACAAGGTCAGGACCGGCAAATACATCCCCCGTCCGACCCTGCTCGACGTGGCTCATATCTACCAGGTGATCCGCCAGCTCGATGAAGTCACCGACGAGATCATTCAGCTCGAAGAAGACTGATCCAGAGCCTTCCGATTCATCAAACCGACATGTTATTGCGCTCAAATGGGCTTCAAAAGCCCCACAGGTAGAGCCCATGCAATCACATGTTCGCCCACCCGCTGCAAAAGGCCCGCAAATCCCCATTCCAGACGCTGCGGCGAACTGGTTCCTGAACGCGGCGAGGCAGCTCGGGCTGGCGGATCCGCAGGCTCGCGACTTCGCCCGCAGCGGTGAATTGCCCCTGCCGGGGCTGACCCTGCAACTGGTGCAGTGGCAGCAGCAACCGGTGGCACAATGGCTGGCACTGGGCTGGTTGCAACGCCCCCTCGACTGCACGCCGGCGCTGTGGAGCGAACTGCTGTTGCGGGCCAATTGCGCCACCAGTGCGATGAGCACCTGCGCCGGCGCACTGGATGATCACGGCAACGCGGTACTGGTCTCGCGCCTGCAATACCAGCCGTACTCGGACACCCGCTACCTGGCCGCCGAACTCAGTCACTTGCTGGCCCTGGGCGAAAGCCTGATTGCCGGCGCCACGGCCTTGAGCTCGCCTCTCGCCACCAGCAACGCAGCGGCCGGCCCGCCACCGGTGGCAAGTCCCGCGGCCCGGGCCCAGGCGCAAGCGGCCATGGCGCAGACCTGGCATCGCCCGCTGCTGGAACAGGTCTTGCGCCACCTTGGCATCGCCCCGCCGCTGGCGGCTCCGGAAACCGTCGGCGTGATCCGGCTCAATGGTCGCGCGCTGGAAATCATTGCCGACAGCGACCAGCGTCACCTGCTGGTCAGCACCGCCATCGATGCCCCGCTGCACGGCAGCGACCAGCGCGAACTCGCCCTGCGCGCCAACCTGCAACTGATGACGCTTACCGGTTGTGCCATCGCCCTTGCCCCACAAGGTGCCTGCCTGCAGGCCCGCTGGGACAGCCAGGGCCTGGACGCCCAGGCCTTGGTCGACTGGCTGCTGGACTTCGCCGCCTTCGCCGAAAGTTTCGCCACGCCTTCCGCGCCCGAAACCACGCCCACCAGAACCCAGCTGAGGAACCCGACATGGTCTTGAGAACACAGGCGCCCACGGTCAACGCCACGCCGCCGACAGCGGCCATCGAACTGGCGGTGCGTACTCCGGGCGCAGTGGAAAACGCCCAGGTGGCCGTCGCGCCCCCCGGCTTCACCGCCCGTGCGGCCCAGGCGGCGAGCGGCATGGGCCAGGCGTTTCATCGCCAGTGCCTGGCGCCCGCGTGGAAGGGCATGAGTGCCGCGGGAACGGCGATGTACCAGGGTGGCGTCAGCGCCGGCAACAGCATCCGGCACACCGCCGTGCAAAGCTGGGCCGACACCGCCGCCAACCTGCCGTCCGGGCGCAGCACCCTGGCCGCCGCCGGGCAGACCCTGCAACAGATGGTCACCTGCGGGCTGCCGACCTACGCCCGTGAAGTCGCCTTCATGCACACCTACAGCGCCCTGGCCGAGGGTCTGGCGCAGAAGAGTCCGGGCGGTGCGCTGGCCTTGCAGGCGGCAATCTCGCTGGCCACCGTCGCCAGCCATGTGTATGTCCGCCAGCCGCGCCTGGATCGCCTGGGCGCCGAATCCACCATCGCCGTGCGCGGGCATTTCGCCCTCAGCGAGCGGCAATGGAACGCCCTCGGCGCCGATCAGCAGCAGGCCCGGCGCGAACAGATGCAGCGCGACTCGCGCAACGTCACCCGCAACCAGATTGCCGCCGAAGCGATCTACCTCGGCCTCGGCGCCCTTGGCGCGGCCCGGGGCGATGGTGCCTTGAGCGCGCGGATCCTGGCGACCCAGCTGCGCAACGTGATCTATGCCCTGTCGCGGGAAACCATGCAGGCCAGCCTGAGCATGACCGGCAAGCACGACGACACCAAGACCCACGGCGTCAACGAAGACAACATGGCGCTGCTGGGCTGGGCCTACGGCACCATGACCCTGACCATGGGGTTTATCCAGGACTCCATCAGCCCCAAGACCCTGCCACCGGGCCAGACCCTGTCGAGCCCGGCCCTGACCGGCGCCGACCACCAGCCGTTGCGCGGCGACGCCCTGGCCCGCTCGATCCAGACCCTGGCGGGCACCCGCGCGGCGTTCAACACCGTCACGGCAATTATCGACGGCCACCTGCAAAAGCATTTCGACACCCGGCAGGCGGGCACCACCCAGCAGTTCGAGGCCAGCCTGCCGCTCAAGGATTATGGGCGTCTGTTCGATCAGTCGCCGGCGCGGGTGGCCTGGACCTCGCTGGCCAGCGCCATCAACATGGCCATGGGGGAATTGACGCGGGGCGGGACGACACCGGCCCTGTCCAGCTTCCTCGGCAACAGCGGCACCGCCCTGGCCATGGGCCTGGCCTATCGCACCATGAACCAGACATTCCAGGCCCATGGCAGCGTGCGCAAGGCCATCGACGCCCCGCCACCGGCCGCCACGGCGGCGGAACCGGTGCAGGCGCGGATCGAGGCTCAGGCGGGGATGGTCAACCGCAGGGGCAACACACGGGTCGCCCGAGCCGCCCTGGCGGACGACGCGGTCTAGGCCGCGTCAGTGCGGGGAGTCGTTGAGATGTTCAAGCCCCGCCAGCATCAGTTGATGCTGGCGGATCTGATCGAGTGACGGGCTCCCCTCGCCACCGCCCGGCACCGCGTGCCAGACGACAAAGTTGCGCTGGGGATCGAGGAACAGGAAGTAATCGGGGAACCGATGGGATTGGGTGAAACGCCGCTCGAGGGTTTCACGCAGTTGTTGAGGTTTCAGCGCACGCTTCTCGATATGCAGGGCAATCCCCCAGTCGTGATGCTCACGTCGACTGAGGAAGGACACCCCGCTGACCAGAGGCCAGATCGCATCCTGCTCTGCTGCTACCCGCTCGTAAAACGCCGCCTTACCGGAAACGCGAATCATGACGCTTAGTCCTTCAATGGCACGACTGTAAAATCGAGTACTCGTTCGGGGCCTTCCAGACCGTGGCGCATCTCCTCGGGCCACCAGATCACCAGGCTGCGATCGGTGGAATCCGGCCGGCTGCACGCCAGGCCCGTACAACCCACCGGCGGCGGCGCGGTACTGCAGCCGGCCAGCATGACCCCCAGTCCCGCCAGCGCGAGACAGATCAACTTGTTCATGGTTTCGCTCCCTTGAGCAGTGAAGCGCGGACCTGGGCATTGCCCTGGGCGGCCCTGGGCTGGCGCAGGGCGATGAACACTTCGCTTTCCTCTCCCGGTTGCAACCAGGCATGGGGCCAGGCCGCGACCCCGAGCACCCAGCGCCCGCCACAGCCGCTCTCGTCGACACGCACCGGCTGGGTCCCGGTATTGCGCGCCACCACCACCGCCACGCCCCAGGTCTTGTGGCCGTACCACTGGGCGCGCTGGCGGTCGATGACCAGGCCACCGCCGGAATCGCAGAGACTATCCGGCACGAACGGCAAGGCGCCGCCGCTGCTGAAGCCGCTCGGCTGCAGGCCGTCGAGCAACTGGGTAAAGGTGTTCTGCACCTGGATCCGCGTCGGCTGCGCCTCGCTGCGGCGCTTGTCGATGCGCTGGCCGGCGGCGTCGATATCGTCGGGGTTGCCGTTCTCGACATACCGCGCCGGGTCGACCTGGTCGCCGATCAGCCGCGGCGTGAGAATGAACAACCGCTCGCGCTTGGTGGTGCGATGGCTGGTGGAGGTGAACAGCACCTTGCCGATCACCGGGATATCGCTGAGCCAGGGAATCCGGCTGATCTTGTCGTTGGACTCCAGGCCGTGAAACCCGCCGACCACCAGCGAACCACGCTCGGCAACGATCGCCTGGGTGCTGACATTGCCCTTGCGCACGCTGGGCTGGGTGACATTGAGCACCGACTGGTCGATCTGTCCGTCCTCGATATCGAGGATCAACTGCACCTGCGACTTGCCATTGCCGTTCAGCGAGCGCGGGATCACCTGCAGGCTGGTGCCGGCGGTGATCGGCTGGATATCGGCGACCCGCTCACCGGTGGCGGTGATGTACTCGGTGCGGCTGAAGTCGATGACCGCCGGCTGGTTTTCCAGGGTCAGGATCGACGGGTTGCCCACCACGGTCGCGGCGCCCCTGGCCTCCAGCGCATGCACCGCCAAGGCGAACCGCCCGGAGTTTTCCGCCGACAGGGTCGCCCCCGAATCGAGCAGCGAACCGCTGACATTGGTACCGCCGGCCCAGACGTTCCAGCTGCTGGAGAGTTCGGCCAGGTCGTCGCGGTTGATGTCGAGGATCACCGCGTCGATCTCGATCAGGTTGCGCGGCTGGTCGAGCTGCTTGACCAGCTCCTGGTACAAGGCCTTGCGCTTGGGCAGGTCATAGATCAGCACGGCGTTGTTGCGCACATCGGCGCTGACGCGGATCCGCGACTTGCTGCCGCCGGGCGTGCCGCCATGGCTGTTCTTGGCGCCAGCGGTGGTGTTGGCCAGGACCCGGTCCAGGCCTTGCTGGAGGCTGTCGTTATCCAGGCCGCCGAGCAGGGTCGACGAGGCACCATAGGGATTGCTGCCCTGGCCGCCGCCCAGGCCCGCGCCCTGCAACAGGTTGGCGGCGTTCACCGTGTCTCCCCGTGCACGACTTTCCAGCAGGTCCTGGAGAATGGTCGCCACGCCGGCCACCGTCAGTTGCTGGTCGCGGTAGCGGATGGTGCGGTCGGCGGCGTTGGCGTAACGCAGCGGCAGCACCACGACATCCTGTTTTTCGTCCGGGGTGTCGACCTTGCGGCTGTACTCGCGAATCATCTCGACGTAGCGCGGCGGTCCGCTGACCAGCACCACGCCCTCGTCGGGCAAGGCGCCCCAGCCGAAACGCGGATCGAGCAGGCCGACATCGGTCAGTGCGCTCTTGAGGTCATCCGCCGCATCCTGGGACACCTCGATACGGGCCGAGGTCTGCTGGTCGGTCGGACTGACATACAGCGTTTCGTTGTACACGAACCACTGGAAGTGATGCTCCTGCCCCAGCCGATCGAGAAAGGCCTGGGGACTGGCGGCGCGGATACGACCGTCGACCACGCCGTCCAGCGGGCCCATTTCCAGGCCGATGCCGAATTCCCGGGCAAAGTCCTCCAGGGTCGTCGCCACATCGGCCTGCTTGGCGTCATAGGCATACGCCGTGTGCTTCCACGCCGGCGGAACCACCGCCAGGGCCGGGGCACCGGCCCACATCAACAACCACGGTAACCACCAGGCAACCTTGCGCATTTCAGACTCCCGGCTGCCAGCTGTGAAGGGTCGGACGCCCGGAGGCGCTGGCCGCCAGGCTGTCGAGGGTGGTGCGCAACAGGCTGAGCATCGCCGCCCGTTGGTTGGCCAGGTTCTCCAGGCGTTCGAGCAGGCGTTGCGGCGGACACGGCCGTGGCTGCCAACTGACCAGGACCAGGCAATGGCTGTCGGGATCGATGGCCAATGCGCCCTCGCAGTGGCAGGCCACGCTGGCCGCGCCCTGGTTCAGGAGTGCCGTCACCCGTTCCGGGTCGGCCGCATCATAGGGATCCAGCACATCGATACTGCAGCGCACGCCGCCTTCGATGGCGACGAGCCGGGCGTTCGCATCATCGATCCAGCAGTCCAGCGGGGTGCCGGAAGACTGCTCGCACCACTGGACGACGATCGCCGTGAAATCACTGAATTCCATCGATGATCGACTTTGTCAGGCCATGTTGGGCGCGCAGCCCCTCGCTCATCACCGAAGTGGCGGTGGCCATTTTCTGCGCCGCATCGGTAAACGCCATCATGTCCTCCACCGAACCGCTTTCGGCGGCGGCCATGGCGGCGTCATCGGTGCCGGTCTGGTTGTGGGTAAACGAGTGATCGAGGCGATGTTGCAAGGCTTTGAAACTGATCATCGAGGTCGCTCCAGCGAGGTGATGCCTGTGAGTGGAGCAAAGCCGCCAGTGGGTTCCACTTTTTCCACGGCCGATGACCGCCAGGCGCACCCGCTGTCATTCACCGCGCAGCGACAGGCAACGCACCAGGCCTTCCCAATCCAGTTCGAAGGTTCCGGTGTCGCTGCTCAGGCGCAGCGCCTGGGGTCCGAGAAAGGCGTCTTCGCGCAGTTGCCAGAGCTGCGCGAAGCGACTGCTCGCCAACCACGCCTGGACCTCGTCGAACAGCCCCGGGGAACAACTGAGCACCGCACTCACCGCCTGGCGCTGGCTGCCCGCGAGGTGGCCGACCAGGGCGCGGACCCGCTCGGCGGGACCGGTTTCGCCGAACAGGCGGGTCATGGCGGCGACCAGCACGCTCTCGGCCGACACCAGCACTTCCTGGTGCAGGGCTTCGCGCTCACTGTCGAGGGCCTGGAGAAAATCATTGGCCTGCCCCCAGAACTGGCCGAGGGCCTGGTCAAGATAGCGCTGGCATTGTTCGCGGGCGTCCGCCAGCAAACGCTCGGCCTCTGCCCGGGCCGCCGCCAGGACATCCGTGGCTTCCTGCGCCTGGGCCAGTTGTTCCAGGCGCACGATGGGCGAGTGTGGCAGCGCCGAGGCGCCGAGGGACAAGCGTCTGAGACTCAGCACGATAACGGGCTCCAGGGGCGGCTCATGGGGTCCCGACCCGCCAGAGTATGGCGCGCCAGAGGGTATCGAGTTTCTGCCGTGGCAGATCCGCCAGCGGCTCCAGCCGCTCATCTGGCGCCCAGGCCAGGCGCAGGCGTGACCAGAACGGCGCGCCCAGCCAGCTGGCCAGCAACACCCGTGCGTCCACCGTCGGTTGATCGAGCCACAGGCCAGGGCGCAGGGCTTTCGCCAGGCTGCGGCACCATTGCCCGTGGCGTTCGGGAACCGTGGGCTGGTGCGGGAGCGGCGCACAGCAGATCGACCGGGCCAGCAACAGCGCCTGCTCGCGCTGCTCGGCGGTCAGGGACAACCACAACGCGACATCGGCATCGACAGGCGGCGGCTGGCTGGGCATCACACCCAGCGCCTCCAGCAGCTCACCGTGTCGGCTGCCGGCCAGGGCCGCGGCGTGGCCGGCATCCAGCCCGCGTGCCGCGAGGAGTCGCAGGCGCCAGTCAGGATGGGCCCAGCGCCAGGTGCAACACCACCAGTTCACCCAGTCGAGTTCGTTCACAGCCGTGCCGGATACCGGGAAGCGTTGCGCCGACCGGGAAGCAAGCGCCCCAGCAGCGCCTGGCGCCAGTCGGCCCGCAGGATCAGGACGATCAGCAGCAACAGCAAGACGCCGGCCACTGCCGCGAGCAGCGCCGAGTTCCAGAAGCCCTGGTCGCGGCTGTCCACCAGGAACGGCCCGAACGCCACCAGTTTCTGCTTGTCTTCGAACTCCACCGCCGGCACGAAGACGATGGCGAATTTCTTCGAGTTCAGGGTTTCCTGGGACATCCCGGGAATGCTGCTGGCGACCATCTGCTGGATACGCCCACGCACACTGTCCGGGTCCAGCGCCGAGGTGTGCTTGATAAACACCGCCGCCGAGGCCGGCTGCACCGGTTCGCCCGGCGCGATGCGTTCGGGCAGCACCACATGCACCCGGGCCACGACCACCCCGTCGATCTGCGACAGGGTCGACTCCAGCTCCTGGGACAAGGCGTAGATGTAGCGTGCCCGCTCTTCAAGCGGCGTGGAGATCACCCCTTCCTTCTTGAAGATTTCCCCCAGGCTGGTGCGGGTCCGCCGCGGCAGACCCGCCGCGTCGAGGACACGCACCGCGCGATTGATGTCGTGACTGGAGACGATCACCGTCACGCCGACCTTCTCCGCCTGTTTGTGCGCCTCGATATGCTGGTCGGCCAGTTGCGCGATCACTTCGTTGGCATCCTGCTCGGACAGGCCACCGAAGAGCTTGCTTTCATCGCTGCAGCCGGCGAGCAGCGACAGGCACAACAGCAGGAGCGGCCAAAGCGATCTCACACGCGGTCCTATTGCAGGTTGGTGAGCTTGTCGAGTGCCTGGGCACCCTTGCTCACCACCTTGGTGGTCATCGCCATCTGCAGGGAGTACTGGGACAGGGAGCGGCTCATCTTGACCACGTCCATCGGATCGGCCGAACCGGCGGCGACCTTCATCGCCCGCATGGCCTGCTCGGACAGACGCCCCTGGGATTGCAGGCGGTCGGAAATGGCATTGACCATGCCGTCGGCCAGGTGTCCGGAGACCCCGTGGTCCTGGCGCATGGCGTTGTTGAACAGGTCGACATCCGCCTGCGCGGGCCCGGAAACCAGCCCCTGCTCATGGTCGACGGGCAAACCCTTGAAGGAGTGGATGGGGGCTAGGCTCACGGGACTTCTCCGGCAGACAGTGTCGAATGGTGGAATAACGCCACAGCGAACCGGGCATCAGCCCAGGCTGCTGGTCATCACGTCGAGGATGTTTTGCGCAGCCTGGGCAGCGGAGTTCTGCAGGTCATGCTGCTGCAGATGATGCCCCAGGCCACCGGACTGCAAGCCACTGGCCAGGCCCAGGCCCATCTCCAGGCCCTGCTTGAAGATATCCATCGGATTCTTCGCGCCCATCAATTTCGCCAGCTGGTCTTCGAGGCTGTTGACGACCTTGGCCAGATCACCACGTGGCGACGCTTGCTGGGGACTGCCCAGGCCGCCGTTGTCGGCAGGCTCCTGCTGCGGAGTGCCGAGGCCGCCGTTACCGGACAGATCCTCTTGCGGGCCACCGAGACCGCCGCCATCGGACGAGCCCTGCGGGCTGCCCAGGCCACCGGCATTGGCCGGCTGGGTCGAGGCGTCGCCAGCGTCGCCCCCGTCCAACTGCTGGGAAATCTGGTCGAGCGCCGCCCTGAATTTCGCCGTTTCGCCCTTGTCGAGGTAGTTGTCCTCGTCCAGCTCCTTGCTCCATGAGCCGGAATCAGGCGCGCCGAACAGCGCCTTGTTCTTGTCCATGTAGTCGGCGACCTGTTGCAGGACCGGTTTGTCGGCGTTGGAAAAGGTCGAGCCGTCACCCTTGTCGGTCAGGGCGTGATCCAGGATCGACTTGCTCAGGCCGTTCATGACCTGCGACAACAGGTCCGGACCGCCCTGCCCGCCACCGATTCCGGCGTCGGCGGCAGCACCGAAGTTGCTGCCCAGCTTGTCCTTGATAACTTCGCCCAATGCTTTTTTAACTGCACCGCTATCGCTATTGCCCGTTAATGCCGCCAGCGGATTATCTTTCTTTAGTTGCTGTTCAACCATTTTCCCCAACGGCGAATCGGTGGAAAGATGGCCTCCTGACATTAAGGCATTGCTTAACTTTTCGATAACACCCTTGAGGGTCTGGGGCGAACCGGAAGCGTCCGAAGTTGAAGCTGACGGAATGACAGTGCCTATCCGCCCGAATGCACCGGCAGAGCTGGAAACAGAATTTAACATGGAAGAATCTCGCTAACGATCACAATGCCCCCTGAACAATCAGGGGGCCGGGGGATGATTAATAGCTGATGCCCTTGGCGGTTTGCGCCACGTTCGAGATTTCCTTGTTCGCGGCGTCGGTCTGAGCGGAGCTGATGGCCTGCAGAGTGTTGCGCTGCTCGGTCTGCATCGCGGCCTGGCCTTGCAGCATGATATTGCGCGCGGACTGCTCGTCCTGCATCTGCATCATCTTCATCTGTGCGTCGGCGGCCTTGCCGCCACCGGACAAATCCGCCGCCGCTGACTGGTTTTGCGCGTTACCCTGGATAGAGTTGGCGGTTTCCTTCACAGAGTTGAAACCATTGACCGCCGAATTCACCATACCGCCGATACCTGGAAGTTTCATAATCTTCTACAACTCCTGATTGTTCACCCACGTCAGTGCGGGATATCCATGAGTGGAACCCCCAGCGATTTGAGTTCCATCTTTTTTTCCAGGCCATCGTTCTTCAGGAAAATATCCAGGGTCTTGATCCGGTGGTACAGGGTCCGCCGCGGCACGCCCAGCTCCATGCTGACCGCATCGACGGACTGGCCGTGGCGCTTGAGCGCTTCCTGGATCAGCGTGCGTTCGATCACCCGCATCTGCGCCTTGAGGGTCTGCCCCTCGACATCGTCCGGCGCATCGCCGCCCAGCAGCGGGAACCCCAGCACAAAGCGCTTGGCCGCCGACTTCAGCTCACGGATATTGCCCGGCCAGGAATGACTGAGCAGCATCTGCGCCAGCGAGGCGTTCAACGGCTTCTGGCCCCGTCCGAGATCGCGGGTGGCGGCACTGACGAACTTGGAAAACAGCGGGATGATCTGCTCGCGACGCTCACGCAATGCCGGCAACTGGATGGTCAGGACATTGAGGCGAAAGTACAGGTCACGACGAAACAGCCCGTCCTCGACCATCTTCCCCAGGGGCCGCTGCGCCGAGGCGATCACGCACAGGTCCAGGGGAATCACGGTGGTCGACCCCAGGCGCTCGATGGCCCGTACCTCAAGCACACGCAGCAGCTTGGCCTGCAGGCTCAACGGCATGCTGTCGATCTCGTCGAGATAGAGCGTGCCGCCCTGGGCCGCCTCGATGTAGCCCATGCGCGACCGGCTGGCCCCGGTAAAGGCGCCGCTGACCACCCCGAACAATTCGCTCTCGGCGAGGGATTCGGGAATCGCCGCGCAGTTCATCGCCACAAAGGGACCGCTACGGCCGGAAAGCCCGTGGATCCGCTGGGCCAGGGTATCCTTGCCCGTCCCCGTCTCACCCGAGAGCAGCAGGTCGATGCCCAGCTGAGACGTGCTTTGCGCAATGATCTTTATATTGGGAATCTCCTTCTCGGAGTCAAGCTCACAATCAAAGCAATCGTACACACCCATCTACGATCTCCAGATCGGTCCGCTCTATTAAATTCCCCGCCAGGCGAGGCCGTCGCTTCCTTTGTAACCACCTGGTGACATTTGCATCGCACCGGCAGCTGTTGCGAACAGAACCCCGCACTCGGAACAACTTACCGAGCAGAAAAATCCATTATGTTTTTATTTTCCACAACGCCAAAAAAACATCAGGACAGGCTTAGTGCGCCCAAAAATTGGCAAGCTGCTTATTTAAGACAACATGATTGCCCTATACTTGAAACAGAACCGACGAGTACTGATATTCAGCAAGTTCGCTTTTCCGTTAAGACTATTCGGAAACCGGCGCTATTAACAGGGCATTAAAATAAGAGCACGCGCACAAAAAACCTGAAATATCTTCTTTGAACGATTCGCACAAACGTTTGAAAGGCCACCTTATCATTCACGCTCCATTGACCGATAAAGATCGGCATCCCACGATAACTGAGGCCGGCAAAGCAGAGTGGTTCCCGGTAGTGGGCGAAAGAATACATTCGTACTTATGCCTGTCAACTGTAATCTTACATCGACAGATGCCAGTGCGAGTTATTCTCCCCTGCCCCGTTTTCGAACACTGAAGTTCAAATACCGGGCAATGGACAAAATACTCCTGAAAGCCCCGGCAATGTCAAAGCACTGGCATTACAAACTTTAGAGTGCCAGCACTAGAGATGTCATGTGATCGATACCGCAAGTGCAATGATGATTTTTCATGGAACTCATTTCGCCCGGCGAACCACTCACCTGCGAACGAGCCGGTTTTTTTCATCGGCGAAGCCACCACCACCCAGGCAGGCCCCCCTTATGCGGTCTGCGCCACGGTACGCCCGTGATGCCCGGAGAACAACCAATGAACATTGACGGGCATCCGCTGGGCATGGCCGCCGTTGCCCCCTTTATGGGGGACATGGGCAGGCTGTCAGCCCCGGCCACTGGGCCTCGCGCCCCCGGCAAAACCACGGGAAAAACTATGGAAGGCATTAGTTAATTCAATGAACACCGCTCTGAAACGGCAAAGCTCTCGTGCCATCATCGAAGCCTTTCGTAACACCCACTTTCACTTGGCGGAATCCAGGAGCCGGTTGTCATGCTGTTGAGGAATCTGAAGATCCCCGTACGTTCTGCCCTGAGTTTCGCTGTCATTACTTCGCTGTTGATCGTGCTGGGCCTGGTTTCCCTGTGGAACATGAGCGCCATCCGCACCCTGGCGGCCCAGCTCGAGGAACGCTCGATGGCCAGCGTCATCGCCGCCGACCGGGTCAACTCGACCGCCTTGAAGCTGCTGCTGGAAAGCCGCCGGCTGATCGCCCAGTCCAATGCGTCGACCCGGGACGCCACCATCGAGAATATCCGCGCGTTTCGCGCCACCCTCCTCGGCCAGTTGCAGGACTACAGCGCCTATATCAGCGACGAGCACGAGCAGCAGTTGTTCAAGGTGGTCAGCGACGGCATCCAGCGCCTGACCCGGTTGGCCGACAGTTGCATCGACTTCAGCCAGAAGGGGAAGTACGCCGAAGGCGCGTTGCTGCTGGATGAGCAAGTGCCCCTGAACAAGCTGATGCAGCAGGCCATCGACCAGCTGGTGCAATTGAATATCGACAAGGCCAGGCAGTCCGGGCTCGACTCGGCGCACACCTACAACGTCAGCCTCGACTTCACCATTGCCATGATCATCTTCGCCTCGCTGGCCACCCTGGCCCTGGCGTACCGCTTCACCCGCAGCATCACCGTGCCGTTGAAATACGCCCTGTCGATCAACGACACCATTGCCCGCGGCGACCTGCGCAGCGAGATCGTCATCGAAGGCAAGGACGAACTCTCGGCCCTGCTGCAATCGGCGCGGACCATGCAGGGCAACCTGCGCGACACGATCCGCCTGATCGGCGACTCGTCGACCCAACTGGCCTCGGCCGCGGAAGAAATGAGCGCGGTGACCGGCGAATCCAGTCGCGGCCTGCAACGGCAGAACCAGGAGATCGAACAGGCGGCCACGGCGGTGAACCAGATGACCGTGGCGGTCAACGACGTGGCGCGCAATGCCGCCTCGGCATCGACGGCGGCGCGCTCCTCCGGCGAGTCGAGCCAGACCGGTGCGGACCGGGTCATGCACACCGTCGTCGCCATCGAGAAACTCAGCTCGACGGTGCAGAACACCAGCAGCGATGTGCAGCAGCTGGCGACCCAATCCCAGGACATCAGCCAGGTCCTGGAGGTGATTCGCACCATCGCCGAGCAGACCAACCTGCTGGCCCTGAACGCCGCCATCGAGGCGGCGCGGGCCGGCGAACAGGGTCGCGGCTTTGCCGTGGTGGCCGATGAGGTCCGTGCCCTGGCCGGGCGCACGCAGCAATCGACCGGGGAAATCGCCCAGATCATCGAGCGTATCCGCCAGGGCACCGAGCAGGTGACCCGGGCCATGCAGGACAGTTGCGAGGAAGCCCGCGACACCTTGCGCATCGCCCATGAGGCCGGCGCGGCCCTGACGGAGATCGCCGGCGCCATCGGCCAGATCAACGACATGAACCTGCGCATTGCCGCCGGTTCCGAAGAACAGGCCGAAGTGGCGCGCACCGTGGACCGCAACCTGAGCAGTATCCGCGACCTGTCGATGCACAGCGCCAGCGGTGCCCAGCAGACTTCGGTGGCGAGTGCCGAGCTGTCGCGCCTGGCGGCGGACATGCACGGGCTGGTGGCACGCTTCTCGATCTGAGCCACGTATCAGACTGTGTACGCAGTCCCCCGCCACACACTGAGGCACGTTGTCGTCCGCCGGCGACACACGGCGGATACACCCCCGCGTTGAAATGGGCCTGTCGATCGGCAACGCCGATCCAGGCCCTCGACTCATACCCCGTGAGTCTTACCCACAACGCAGGAGTCTCACCCCATGTTCAAGTTCCCGACCGTTTCCCTGACCCTCGCCCTGGCACTGGCCGGCGGCCTCGGCCTGTCCAATGTCGCGTCGGCCAATGTCCCGGCCGTCGAATTCAGCCACGTCAACCAGCAGCAACTGGCGGAAGGTGGCTCCGATCGCCTGCTGGAGCGCCGTGTCGCCGAAGGCGGTTCCGATCGTCTGCTGGAGCGTCGTGTCGCCGAAGGCGGTTCCGATCGTTTGCTGGAACGTCGCCTGGCTGCCGGCGATGCCGATCATCACGCTGATCGCCGTGTCTGAAGCCTGCAACGCGCTGAACGGTTCCTCGAGAAAAAGCCCCGCTCATCCGACCGGGGCTTTTTCATGGCCGACCGAAAGACACGCCCTCAAGCCGGAACACACAGTGATCGTTCCCACGGTCCCCGTGGGAATGCAGCCCGTGACGCTCTGCGTCACAAGAGCGGACGCAGAGCGTCCAGAGAGGCATTCCCACGCAGAGCGTGGGAACGATCGGTACCGGGGCTTTTTCATGGCCGACCGAAAGACACGCCCTCAAGCCGGAACACACCATGATCGTTCCCACGGTCCCCGTGGGAATCCAGCCCGTGACGCTCTGCGTCACAAGAGCGGACGCGAAGCGTCCAGCGAGGCATTCCCACGCCGAGCGCGGGAACGATCGATCACACGTCATTGCCGGCAAGCCGGCGCCCACGAAAAAGCCGCAAAACCCGGCCAGGGGTTTTGCGGCCTGGGTGGCCCGGACTTGAATCTCAGCCGGCGTTACCCGCTGGCACAACGCCCTTGGCTTCCTGCAGCAAGGTCTGGATCACTTGCTCCTGTTCGTCATAACGACCCTCGCCGAAATGGCTGTAGCGCACCTGCCCCTTGGCATCGATCAGGTAATGGGCCGGCCAGTACTGGTTGTCGAAAGCACGCCAGATCCTGTAGTCGTTGTCGATGGCCACCGGGTAACCGATACCGAGCTTCATCACCTGCTGGCGCACATTGCCGAGGATCTTCTCGAAGGCGTACTCGGGCGTATGCACGCCGATCACCACCAGTCCGTCCTTCTCGTACTTCTTCGCCCAGCTGTTCACATACGGCAGGGTATGCAGGCAGTTGATGCAGTCGAAGGTCCAGAAGTCCACCAGCACCACCTTGCCGCGCAGGGACTCGCGATCCAGCGGCGGCGAGTTCAACCATTCCACCGCACCCGCCAGCGACGGCATGGCGCCCCTGGGCTCCAGGTCGACCGCCGTGGCGGCATTGGCCTTGCTGATCACATAGTCGATGGCCCGGGGAATCTGCTTCAGCAGGTTCTGCTCCACCGTGGCGGCGCCCTGGGACGAGGTGCCGGCCAGCAGCGTGTTATCCGCGCCGGTGGAAATCACCAGCGCCGACAACAGCACCGCCACACCGGCGCCACGCCGCAACCAGCCGGTCACCGGAATCGACGGGCGAAGCCGGTTGACCAGCCCGCGCCCGGCGAAAATCAGCGTGCCCAGGGACAGCGCACTGCCCAATCCATAGGCCAGCAGCAACAGGCTGGTCTGCGCATTGGCGCCTTGCAGCATCGCGCTGGTAAGAATGACGCCCAGGATCGGGCCGGCACATGGCGCCCACAGCAATCCCGTGGCCACACCCACCAGCAGCGAAGCCAAGGGGCCGGACAACTGGCGGGCCGCCGGGTCGATGCGATTGCCCAGCATGACGAATGGCCGTGACAGCCAGGCACCGGCACGGGCGGAAATCAGCGACAGGGCGAACAGTACCATCACCACCAGAGCCAGCTGGCGTCCGGCATTGTTGGCCTGGATCACCCATTCGCTGCTGACCACGGCCAGGCTGGAAACCAGCGCGAAGGTCAGCACCATGCCGACCAGCGTCAGCACGACCGACGCGCGCGAGCGGTCCGCGCTGGCGAAGAGAAAAGGTACAACCGGCAGGATACAAGGGCTGAGGACCGTCAGTATCCCGCCCAGAAAAGCGATAAGCAGCATGGCGTCACCGGACAGAGGCGAGCCTGGAACCGAGCGGGGTACGGCACGGTTTCAGGCGAGAGGGAGGTCGGGCACAAACGTGATCACCAGGGAATCAGCTGCCCAGGTTGCAGTTGTTGGCGAACTTGCCGTAGTCGAGGGTGTGCTGCTCGCCGTGGGAGTCCACGTAGGTCATGTGGGCGTTGACCACGCCGCAGCCACCCGTGGCGTCGGTCACCACCGACAGTACCCGTTGGATATCCGGCTTGGCGCTGGCGGATTGGCTGGCAGCCTGGACTGGCGCGATCACGGCGAGAACGCTCAGGGCGCAGAACAGGCCGGTGGCAATGAAGGCTTTCAGTTTCATGATGATTTCCTCAAGGTTCGATTCGATGGGCTGGAGGCAGAGCGGTCTGTCTCCCTGGAACCTATTGAACGCCCTTGAGGTATCTCGAATGTGTTCGCCAGCCGGGTCGCGGAAGTCAGCACGTATCGCGGACGGGGCCAGATACATTGCAATACACGATCATCACCTTGATCGAGGGCCCGTCAGAACAACCCGAGCTGGCCGCCGATCAGGGTGCTGAAATCGTCCTGCACGAACGGCAGGATCGCATCCGCCACCGGCTGCAATTGCCGGGTGATGTAGTGGTCGTAGTCGATCGGCGCGCGCCGGACCTCCAGCGGTTCCGGCCCGGCCAGGCTGATCACGTAGCTGATCCAGCCACCGCTCTGGTATTGCCGTGGACGCCCCTGGGCATCGTTGTACTCATCGGCCAGCCGCGCCGCCCGCACATGGGGCGGGACATTGCGCTGATAGTCGCCCAGTTGCCGGCGCAGGCGCTTGCGGTATACCAGCAGCGGGTCCAGTTCGCCCGCCAGGGTGCGTCGCACATAGTCGCGCACATAGTCCTGGTAGGGCTGGCGATTGAAGATGCGCAGATACAGTTCCTGCTGGAACTCCTGGGCCAGCGGCGACCAGTCGCTGCGCACGGTTTCCAGGCCCTTGTAGACCATTTCCTCGCTGCCGTCGGCCCGCGTGACCAACCCGGCATAGCGCTTCTTGCTGCCCTCCTCGGCACCACGGATGGTCGGCATCAGGAAACGGCTGAAGTGGGTTTCGAACTGCAACTCCAGGGCACTGGTCAGGCCATGCTCCTGATGCAGATGCTCGCGCCACCAGTCATTGACCCCGGCCACCAGCGCGCGGCCGATCCGCGCGGCCTCTTCCTGGTCATGAGCGCGCTTGAGCCAGACGAAGGTCGAGTCGGTGTCGCCATAGATCACCGTGTAGCCCTGGGCCTCGATCAGTTGCCGGGTGCGGCGCATGATCTCGTGGCCGCGCAAGGTGATCGACGACGCCAGCCGGGTATCGAAGAAACGGCAACCGCTGGAACCGAGCACCCCGTAGAAAGCGTTCATGATGATCTTCAGCGCCTGGGACAGCGGCGCATTGTGCTCGCGCTTGGCCGCCTCGCGCCCCTGCCAGACCGTCTCGACAATCGCCGGCAGGCAATGCCGCGTGCGGGAAAATCGCGCGCCGCGAAAACCCGCCACCGACTCACTGTCATCGGGATGCCTGAGGCCCTCGATCAGGCCCACCGGGTCGATCAGGAAGGTGCGGATGATCGATGGATAGAGGCTCTTGTAGTCCAGCACCAGTACCGACTCGTACAGCCCCGGGCGAGAATCCATGACAAAGCCGCCGGGGCTGGCTTCGGGTGTGCGCTCGCCGAGATTGGGCGCGACGAACCCCTGGCGATGCATCAGCGGCAGGTACAGGTGGGTGAAGGCCGCCACCGAGCCGCCGCTGCGGTCGGTCGGCAGGCCGGTGACGGTGGCGCGTTCGAGCAGGAAGGTGAGTAACTGGGTCTTGTCGAAGATCCGCGTCACCAGCTCGCAGTCCTTGAGGTTGTAGCGCGCCAGGGCGGGCTTGTCCTCGGCGAACATGCGGTCGATCTCGTCCATGCGCTGGTAGGGGTTGTCGATCGCCTTGCCCTCGCCCAGCAGGTTCTGCGCCACGTATTCGAGGCTGAACGACGCAAAGCTCCAGGTCGCCGAACGCAGGGCCTCGATACCGTCGATGATCAGGCGCCCGGCGGCGGCCGCGAAATAGTGGGTGTTGCGCGCGCCGTTATCGCGCCAGCCCATGACATCGCCGCCGCGCCCCAGGCGCAGCGGCACCTTGAGGCGCTGGGCATGTTCATGCAGGACCCGCAGGTCGAACTGCACCAGGTTCCAGCCGATGATCGCATCGGGGTCGTGGCGGACCAGCCAGTCGTTGAGGGCTTCGAGCAGTTCGCCACGGCTCTGGCGATAGTCGAGCTTGAAATCCAGCTCGCCGGCTTCGCCGTTTTCCGGCCCGAGCATGTACACCTGGCGTTCGCCGCAACCTTCCAGGGCGATGGAATACAACTCGCCCTGCATGGTGGTCTCGATATCCAGGGATACCAGCCGCAGCCGTGGCCGATAGTCCGACGCCGGCTTCATCTGCGCGTCGAGCAGCGGCCCATCGCCGTTCGCCGTACCGCCGAACTGCACCGGCGCGGTGATAAAGCGCTCCATCAGGTAACGCTCGGGCGGACGAATATCGGCTTCGTAGACATCCACGCCGGCCGAGCGCAGCAGTTTCTCGATATTTATCAACTGCCGGTGCTGCTGGCAGTAGACGCCGAGCACCGGGCGGTGATGAAAATCCAGCAGTTCCAGCGGTCGCAGCTCGACGCCACGCTCGTTGCGCAAGAGGTTTTCGGCGCGCTCGCGCTGGGCAGCGGGGATAAACGCGACCGAGGGTTGCGGTGGCAGGCGAACATGGCGCGGGCCGTCATCGGTGGCCAGCCAGAATTCGACCTGCGTCCCCGCAGGGGTGTCGCGCCAATGCCGGGTCAGAACAAAACCCTGCTGTAGATCCACCACCACTACCTCGAAACCGATTCCAGGCAGCAATTCTACTCGTCATTGCCCGCCGGGGCGCCCCTCTCTCACGCCAGTTGCGCGTCTTCCTGTCGCTGCGGGACATGGCTCCAGTCATGGGCACCGATCAATCGCCCCCTGCGCACCAGGGCATCCCACCAGATCACCCGCAGCAGCGGCAGGCGCGTCGAAATCAGGATCGCCTGCTGCGCATCGCTTTCGACAAAATGCGTGCAGCCCTGCTGCAATGCCGCCGCGGCCTTGTGGGCAGCCACCTGCTCCGGGCTGTCGTCGTAGGTGGCGATATCGCGCATCAGCAGCGTGATTCCGGCGTAACCGTGAAGGTCGAGCCAATGCCGGGTGCGCTCGCGATCCATTTCCGGACGCCCGGTGATGATCGCCCTGACCCGTGACAAGGCCAGCCAGGACGGGCGCTCGAAGGGGTCCAGGCGGTCTCGCTCGCGCAACGCCCGGCGCAGGTCGGCGGCATAACGCTCCGGGGCGATATCGGGCAACAGGATGCCATCGAGGTCGATGCCGTAGGTTTCGTATTCGTGATCCTCACCCACCGGCCCGGTCAGGCCGCCGCCGGTGGCCTGCCAGCGGGCGCGGTATTCGGCGGTATGGGAATGGCGCTCCCAGGGAAACAGCAGGAAGGCGCCCCGGCCATCGATGCTGTAGTCGGGACGGATCCGGCTGAGGTCGTCGAAGCCCGCTGTCATGGTTTTCAGGGTCAGGCCATGGCCTTGCAGGAACTCGATACAGTCGGCGAGGGTGTGCCCGGCGCCGGCGATGTCCTCGCACAACAGCACCTTGCTGCCCGGCGCGGGCATCGGCAATGACGAATCCCAGGTGACGGTGCGACTGCCGCGCTCATAGCGCAGGAAGGCCGGTGCCAGCCCGGTGGTGTGCGACACCATCAGCGCCAGCGGCGCCCCGCCACGCAGGATGCCGACCACACAGGCAAAGGCCTCGTCGACCAGCCGGGAGCGCAACGACGCAACCCAATGGTCCAGTTGTTCATAGGAGAACGGCAGTACGGGTTTATCCATGGACGGGGCCACATCGAGTCTCGGGGCAGGTCAATACCGCTGCCTGGCGGCACGGCACATTCACGCGTCTGCGGTTTGCGGCACCGTCTTGTAGAGCGTCTCCAGGACCAGTCTAGACACTTTCGGCACGCCGACTCCGGCATCCAGCGGAAAATCCTGCAGCTTGCCGCTGCGCACATAACCGCGTCGCACATAGAAATTGATCAGTTCCACGCGCCCCGACAGCACGCTCATCACCAGCCGCGTAGCCTTGAGCTGTTCGATGGCATAGGCCTCGGCCGCGCCCAGCATCATCTTGCCGATGCCGCTGTTCTGCTGTCCGGGCAATACGGCGAGGGTGCCGATATAGGCATCCTCGCCCTGGTGCCGAACCTCGACACAGGCGGTGAGCACATCGTCGATTTCCATCACCAGCAGGACCACGCCCGGGGTGGCGAGGGATTCGCGCAGTTGCCCGGCGTCGATGCGCGGCCCGTCGAGGATGGCGCCCTCGTGGGTCCAGCCGCTGAGGTCGGCGCCGGGGCGATACGCAGCATTGATCAGGCAGACCAGGGTGTCGACATCCTGATCGGCGGCCAAGCGGAAGTGATAGTGCATGACGTGCTCTTTAGTGTCGGGTGTTGAGCAGTTAACGTTTGAACGCGGCGTTTATTCCATGCACGGAAAAAACCGGGGGCCCGCCCGACGCGAGCCCCCGGAAAAAACCCTTATTCGGGTTTGCGATAGCTGTTGATGATCGCCGAGAAGTCCTTGCCGCCTTCGCCGCGCAGGCTCATGGCCTGGTAAAGCTGCTGCGCCACGGCACCGAGCACCACCGGCTGATGGGCCTGGCGCGCGGCCTCGGTGGCCAGGCCGAGGTCCTTGAGCATCAGCTCGGCACCGAAACCACCGGTATAACCCCGGGAAGCCGGCGCCGTCTCGATGATCCCCGGCCACGGATTGTAGGTGTCGGAACTCCAGCAACGCCCGGTGGAGCTATTGATCACGCCGGCCAACACCTGGGTGTCGATGCCCAGCGCCGCACCGAGGGCCATCGCTTCGCTGACCCCGACCATGGAAATGCCCAGCAGCAGGTTGTTGCAGATCTTGGCGATCTGCCCGGTGCCGACTTCGCCGCAATGGACGATATTGCGGCCCATCTGCGCCAGCACCGGCTGCAGGGTGGCGAACAGTTCGACGGAGGCGCCGACCATGAAGGTCAGGGTCCCGGCCGCGGCACCGCCGGTACCGCCGGACACCGGCGCATCAGCCATGGCCACGCCCTGTTTCGCCGCGGCGGCCGCGACATCCTTGGCGGTCTGCGGGTCGATGGTGCTGCAATCCACCGCCGGCACGCCGCTGGCGATACCCGCCAGGACGCCGTCCTCGCCCAGCCAGACACTGCGCACATGGGCGGCGGCCGGCAGCATGGTGATCACCAGCTCGCTGCCCTGGGCCGCGGCTTTCGGCGAGCCGCTGATGGTCCCGCCAAGGGCCGCCAGCTCTTCCAGCACGGTCTTGTTCAGGTCGAACAGATTCAGGCTGTGCCCGGCCTTGATCAGGTTGCGCGCCATCGGCGCGCCCATGTTGCCCAGTCCGATAAATGCGATCTTCATGGCCCGTTCCTCCCTCAGCGCAGGTTGATGGTGGTGTTCACACCGTGATTGACGCTGTCATCGTCGAACCAGCGACTGGTGACGGTCTTGGTCTGAGTGTAGAACTGCACCACCTGCTTGCCGTACGGGCCGAGGTCGCCGAGCTTGGAACCGCGCGAACCGGTGAAGCTGAAGAACGGTACCGGCACCGGGATCGGGATGTTGATGCCCACCTGGCCGATGTCGATTTCACTCTGGAACTTGCGCGCCGACGCGCCGCTCTGGGTGAACAGGCCGGTGCCGTTGCCGAACGGATTGGCGTTGACCAGGGCAATCGCCTCGTCGAGGGTGTCGACTTCCAGCACCACCAGCACCGGGCCGAAGATTTCCTGGGTGTAGATCTGCATGTCGGTGGTCACCCCGGAGAACAGGGTCGGGCCGACGAAGTTGCCATGCTCGAAGCCCGGCACCTGGATGTCGCGACCGTCCAGCTCGAGCTTGGCGCCTTCCTCGATGCCGCTTTCGATCAGGCCCAGCACGCGCTCTTTCGCCCGCTTGGAAATCAGCGGGCCGACATCGGTGCCCGGCTCGCTGCCGGCGTTGACCTTGAGTTTCTGCGCCAGGGCCTTGAGGTCCGGCAGCCATTGTTTCGCCGCGCCCACCAGCACCACCACCGAAGTGGCCATGCAGCGTTGGCCGGCCGCGCCGAAACCGGCACCGACCAGGGCATTGAGGGTCTGTTCGCGGTTGGCATCGGGCAGCACCACCGCATGGTTCTTCGCGCCCATCATCGACTGTACGCGCTTGCCGTGACGACCGGCGAGGTCATAGACATGGGTGCCGACCGCGGTCGAACCGACAAAGGACACCGCCTTGATGTCCTTGTGGGTGCACAGGGCGTCCACCACGTCCTTGCCGCCGTGCACCACGTTCAGCACGCCCGGCGGAACCCCGGCTTCCAGGGCCAGCTCCACCAGCAGCAACGTCGACAGCGGGTCCTGCTCGGAAGGCTTGAGCACGAAGGTATTGCCGCAGGCGATCGCCATCGGGAACATCCACAGCGGAATCATCGCCGGGAAGTTGAACGGGGTGATCCCGGCGCAGACGCCGATGGGTTGACGCAGGGTGTAGGTATCGACACCACCGGCGACGTTCTCGGCGAACTCGCCCATTTGCAGGGTGCCGATGGAACAGGCGTGCTCCACCACTTCCAGGCCGCGGAAGATATCGCCCTCGGCGTCGGCGATGGTCTTGCCCTGCTCGGCGCTGAGGACCACGGCGATGCGCCTGGAGTGTTCGCGGATCAGTGCCTGCAGCTTGAGCATGATGCGCATGCGCGCGCCGATCGGGGTCAGCTTCCAGGTCTGGAAGGCACGGTGCGCGGCGGCGATGGCGGCGTCGACTTCATCGGCGGTGGCGAACGGGACCTTGGCCAGGACTTCCTGGGTCGCCGGATTGACGATGTCATGCCATTCGCTGGTCCTGGATTCGACCCACTCGCCGTCGATCAGCAACCTGGCGGTCTTGAGGGTAGCGTCGGGCTTGAGAGAAACGTTCATGGAAGTCTCCTGAATTATTGTAGGGGCGAATCCTGGTGCAAGGGTCCGAGACGGGCGAGGCAGCGCCGAGCATGGTGACTGGACTGTTTTTGGAGTATAGATGTGCATTCTTCTAATAAGAACGCACATAAAAACCGGACCAACATGCAAAAAAACATCACGTCTTTGGGTTCATTGAACTGGGACGACCTGAAGTTTTTCCTCGAGGTCGCTCGTACCCGCAAGGCCAGCAGCGCGGCCAAGCGCCTGGCGGTGGACTACACCACGGTGTCGCGGCGCATCAGTTCGCTGGAGGCGGCGCTCGGCACCTTGCTGTTCGAGAAGTCGCGGACCAACGGCTTTGTCCTGACCGCCGAAGGCCAGCGCCTGCTGGGCTACGCCGAGTCCATCGAAAGCACCCTGCACATGGCCTGCGAGCAGGTTTCCGGCTCGGGTGTAGCGCTTTCCGGGCATGTGCGCATGGGCTGCACGGAAGGCTTCGGCAGTTTCTTCATCACCCCGCAGTTGAGTCATTTCGTCGAGGCGTACCCGGCGATCTCCGTCGATATCCTGCCGCTGCCGCACTTCATCAGCCTGTCCAAGCGCGAAGCGGATATCGTCATTGCCCTGGAGCGCCCGGAGCATGGGCCGTATGTCTGCTGCAAGCTCTGCGACTACCGCCTGCAGTTGTACGCGACCCGCGAGTATCTGGACCAGCACCCGGCGATCCGTCGCGCCAGCGACCTGGGCCGGCATCGGTTTGTCAGTTATGTCGACGACCTGGCCTTCAGCAACGAGCTGCTGTACCTGGCGAACGTCCTGCCCAGCGCCACCGCCAACCTGCGCAGCACCAGCGTGATCGCCCAGTTCGTCGCCGCGCAGCAGGGCCGCGCGCTGGCGATCCTGCCCTGCTTCCTCGCGGCCCAGGACCCGAACCTGCTGCCGGTGCTGCCGGACGAAGTGAACATCACCCGGCAATTCTGGATGTACTGCCGGGAGGACCTGCGCAAGTTGAAGCGCATTACCTTGTTGTGGGATTACATCCGCGAAGTGACCGAGCGCAACCAGGCGCTGCTGATGGGAGAGACGCGAAGCATGGTGTTTCACGATTGAGGGCGGGTGTGGGGCGCTAGCCCTATCGGCTCTGATGAGCCTGCATATATTGGCGCAGTAGCTGGTTGATACGCGTCTGGTAGCCGGTACCTTGCCCCTTGAACCACTCCAGTACATCAGCGTCCAGCCGGATGGTGACCGCCCGCTTCACCGGCACACGCAATTCGGCGCGGCGGAAGAAGTCTTCGCCCAATTCGGGAATTTCGCTGGTATCGATTTCCTGGTCGCTCAGCTTGTCCAGGTGCCCCCAGTCAGTTTTCGATTCTTTCGGCATAGTATTTGGCCTCCTGCTTGGTAGCTTTTCGAGCAGAGATAATACGGATCGCATCGCCCCGCCGTTCGGTATAGACGACCACGCCAAGCAATATCTTGATCCAGCCAATGCCGATCCAGCGCTCCTCACCGTAATCCGTTCGATCATCACGCAAGGCCAGCATTGGATGCTGGAAAATATCCGGCACGTCGTTGAAGTCAATGCCGTGCTTACGGATGTTGGCCTGGTTCTTGATCTCGTCCCATTCAAAATGCATGGGACATCCTGTATTTACTTTTGTACATACACTATAGCCCGTTTGATGATGTGTGTGTAGCCCTTGGCAGTTCGCTGGTGCAGAACCACTGCAACGGGATTTATTTAGCCCCGTCGATAACCACTGGACATCAAAAAATAAATGCGCGGTGTTTCCACGAAACAGCGCAATGGCGATCCACAAACGCTCACGAATATCGTTAAACCCAAGGAATTCTGGAGGCCGGATACCGACAACGCGCATTGAGGCCTGGCGCTCAGCAAGGCCGGGCGCGGCCCCTTGTAGGAGCGGGGCTTGTCGGGGCGCAACATCGCCGCGAAGGGGCCCTTGAGATCGCTAAAAGCTTCGCGGGCAAGCCCGGCTCCTACAAGTCAGGTGGCGTTTTCAGTGTTTTGGGGTGTACCCAATCAGGCCCGCAACGCGTCGGGCTGGGGATCGGGGATCCGCCGCTGCAACGCATCCAGGGCGTCACAACCGTCCTGCAACAGCAGATAGGCCGCGCCGGCGAAGTGATAGAGGTCACGGTCACAGGTATTGCCGATGCTCATGCAGGTCAGGCTGTGGCTCAGATCGCGAGCCGCCTTGATGCGTTGTACGGCCAGCTCGTAGAGATCGCGCACCGGGACGTCGAGGTTGAGGTAGAGCACGGGGACTTGGGTGAGATTGCTTTGTAGCGGGCGGAGATTGGTCATGGTGTAACTCCGTAATAGTTATGGAGTCACCAACATCTGCGGCTAAACAAACGAAGGTGGCAGCTGTACGCGGGTTAGCCGACCGGGACTATTACGAAACCCGGCACACCCGAGGGTGTCCCACGCACAGCCGCCATGACAAAAAGCCAGACAGCAAAAAGCGCCAGTATCATAGGGCGCTTCTGCGTTTCGTAATAGTTTCAGTCGGCTAAGACCGGTCACCGATTCGTCGATGACTGCCGAACTATAGTCCAGCGATCTGCCGAATAGCTGCCACTTTTACACCCTGAAACAGGTGCCATTACGGTGACGGCTGATCGCTCCCAGGCGCGGCAAAGGGATGCCTTACTGGACGCTCTGCGTCCGCTCTTGTGACGCAGAGCGTCACGGGCTGCATTCCCACGCGGAGCGTGGGAACGATCGTGACGAACCCTGTAGGAGCTGGCTTGCCGGCGATGACGATGCCAGCCGCACCACCGCTTTCGCGGGCAAGCCCGCTCCCACAGGATGGGGGGCTCACCACGGACTGTCGTCCAGCCTGGAGGCTTGCCAGCGATGACGATGCCAGCCGCGCCGCCGCTTTCGCGGGCAAGCCCGCTCCCACAGGATGTGGGCTCACCACGGACTGTCGTCCAGCCTGGAACCCTGTAGGAGCTGGCTTGCCAGCGATGACGATACCAGCCCCACCACCGCTTTCGCGGGCAAGCCCGCTCCCACAGGAGGGGGGCTCACCACGGACTGTCGTCCAGCCTGGAACCCTGTAGGAGCTGGCTTGCCAGCGATGACGATGCCAGCCCCACCACCGCTTTCGCGGGCAAGCCCGCTCCCACAGGGTGCAAGCCTTCCGGGCCTCTTCGCCGACAGGCCCGCTCCCACAGGTCGCGGTGCTATTCAGCCTCGGCCATCTGCCGCAGGTCGGGATCCAGGTTCTGCCAGTTGATGCCCTTGGCCACCGCGCCGAATACGCGGTGCAGCAATGGGTTGCGGTGCCGGCAGTAGCAGTCCAGCGGGACCAGTTGATGGCCGACCTCGCGCTTGGCGCTGTAGCCGGTCTGGCCGCTTTCCAGGCGGGTGGCGCCAACACCGCAGGCCCATTTCACCGCCTGCTCCCAAAGCTGGAAGTACAGGTGCGACTGCATGCCCACGGCATAGTCGATGCCGATGAATTTGTTGATGGCCTTGTCGCCCACCAGGAAGCACAGCATGAATGCCACCAGCTTGCCGCTGTGCGCATCGGTCATCAGGATGAAGTGGGACTGGGGCTTGGCGGCGATCTGGCGGAAGAACTCGATATTCAGGCGCTCGAACTTGGTCTTGCCCTTTTCGTAGGTCTGCTGGAACAGCGCGAATACCGCGTCCAGGGTCTGCTCGTCCGGTTGCTGCAGCACCCGCACTTCGTGGGCGCCGTGGGCCAGGCCGTCCTTGAGCTTCTTTTTCAGGCGATAACGATGACGGCTCTTGAGCCCCTTGAGGTAACCCTCGAAACCGCCCGCCGCCAACTCGACCGTCGTGCCGGGAAAGCTGACCATGGGAAACAACCGGCGAGCCTGGCTGAGGGCTTCGAGCGCCGGCTTCTCGGCTTCGCCGAAGTCCTTCCAGACCGTCATCGCGACCTTTTTCTCATGGCCACGGCGGGTCAGCGCATCTTGCAGCGGCAGCAGGATATCGCCGAGGGAATAACCGGGCATCACGCCCACCGCGCCTTCGTCCGAACAGGGCGAGCCGACGAACAGGGTGCGCTGGTAACGCAACGCCGGGATCACCCGCATCAGCCTGGCGATCAGTGGCGGCACCACCAGTTCCATCGGCACGTCCATGATAAAGGTCGGGGCCAGGCCGATGGGCTGGCCGTCGCGCTCGACCACCGCATAGGCGAATTCGAACTGGTCATCGAGACCGCTGGCCTCCAGCGCCTCGTACCACCAGCGACCTTCGACATGGTTGAAACAGGTGTCCCATAACACGGACGGGATCAAAGCTGCCCGACTGACCCATTGAACAGTTGCCATTCAAACTTCCTCTCAGTCGACGCCCCTGCCTGGCAGGGCCATCACTTATACCCGCATGGGTACAACTCGAGAAAGAGCGGCGTATGTTATTTCATAATGTGTCCAGATCGTCAGGCGCCTGATACTCAGTCGGCAATCACCACGATCGACACCCGACGGTTCTCCGTACGACCGGCGGCCGTGCTGTTGGAGGCCACCGGCTCGCGGCTGCCCAGGCCACGGATCTCGATGTTTTCCTTCTTCATGCCGGTCTGCTCCAGCACCGTCGCCACGCTGTTGGCGCGCCGTACGGAGAGCTGTTCGTTGTAGGCTTCCTTGCCCGACGCATCGGTGTGACCGTCGACCCGCACCCGCTGGATGTCCACGCCGAGCAGGGCCTTGGCGATGCGCTCGACGATGTCGTGGCTTTCCTTGTTCAGCACTTCCAGGTCACTGCCGAACAACACCTTGCCCGACAGGCCGAAGGCCCAGCCCTCGTCCGTCAGTTCGAAACCCTGTTGCTTGAGCACGGCGATCTGCGCCGGACTCAGGCCTTTTTGCGGGGCGGTCTGGCAGCCGGCCAGGGCCAGCAGCGCCGTGAACAGGAAGACACCGAAGAATCGCAGGGAACGCTGGGTAAAGGTGTACAAGGGTTCAACTCCTGATCTGAACAGTGGCTACGGAGTGCTCCGACTCCGCCGTGTGTTGCCCGCCTCGGGAAAGGCGCTTGGCTTGGTACATCGCGGCATCGGCGGCATTGAGCAGGGTGCCGGGGGTGGTGCCATGATCGGGGTAGACGGCGATGCCGATACTGAGGGAGGTCACGACCTGGGCCTGACCGGGCACGGCAATCGGCATTTCCATGCTGGCGATGATCTTGTCGGCGATGCGCTCGGCGTCTTCGATCGCGTGCAGCGGTGTCAGCAGCACGGCGAATTCGTCACCGCCCAGGCGCGCCACCAGGTCGTCCTCGCGCAACTGCGCCCGCACCCGCGTGGCCACGGCCGTCAGCACCGCATCGCCCGCGGCATGGCCGAAGTTGTCGTTGATCTGCTTGAAGCGGTCGCTGTCGAGAAACAGCACGCCGACCCGCTCGCCCTGCTTGGCGCCATTGCGCAGGGCACGCATCAGGCGGCCCTCGAAAAACGCCCGGTTGGGCAGGCCGGTCAGGCTGTCGTGGCTGGCCTGGTGGGCGAGGGATTCGTTCTCGCTCTGGATGTGGGTCTGCCAGGCTTCCAGTTCGTCGAGCAGGGCATTGAAGTCGGTGCCGAGGTTGTCCAGCTCGACGATCTCCGCCGCCGGCACGCGACGATCGAAGGCCCGCTCGCTGCGGGCCGCGTGGGCCACTTCGGCGAGGCTGCGCAGCGGTACGATGATCCCGCGCAACAACCGGCGGGCCAGGTACAGGCCCAGCCAGGCGGCCAGCACGCTGCAGACCAGGATCCCCGCCAGACCGCTGAGCAGGAAGCGCAGCAGGCTGCCGCCATGGCCGGTCAGGCGCACGCTGCCGATTTCGCGGTCCTGGTGCAGGATCGGCAGTTCGATGGGTTGTTCGAGCAGAGACCGCGCCAATTGCGTTTCCAACTGCGACATCAGACCGGTCTCCGGTCGCTGCCAGTGGGCCAGGCGCTGGCCGTTGGCGGTGAACACCTGGGCATCGGCCACTTCCTCGGTGGCGGCGATCACGTCGAGGGCTTCGGTCGCCGCGCTGCTGTCGTTGAACACCACCGCCGCCTCGACGGTGTAGCTGATGGAGCGGGCGATCAGGTGCAGGTTGTGATCGGCATAGACCCGCAGCGCCAGCACGCCGAGAAAGGTCAGGGACACGCTGACCAGCCCGACCGCCGCCAGCGCCGCCATCAGGTGCCCGCGCCCCAGCACCGAGCGCAGGCTGCGGCGGACTTCCGGCTTGTGCAGACCGATCATGGCTGTGTGGCCCGACGACGGGACAGTTGCAGGACACTCGGGTGAATGCGCACGCCGCTGCGGGCCACCGAATCCAGGTTGACCTCGAACGACACCTGGCTGTCCGCCACGCGCAGGCAGAACAGGCTGCCGACGGTGCATTGATCGCCACCTTCGCTGATGCTCAGCACGGCATGGCCGTTGAGGGCGTTGAACAGGCGGCTGCGTTCGTCACTGGTGAGCTTGCCGATATACACCGCGTCACAGGCACTGGCGACGGTGGCGTTGTCGGCCAGCAGGCGCTGCACCAGCACCGGACGGCCAGTGGCCTGGGTGGTGCCCTTGACCAGGTCGTCGGTGTATTCGGTGGGACCGATGATGCACAAGCGCAGCTGCGCGGGCTCCACCGGCCAGCGCGCATAACTGAGGATGCCGAGCACCACCTGCGTGACGGCCTGGGCGCGCTGGTCGGCGGCGCCAGGGGCGACGGTGTCCTGGGCACTACTCAAGTGCGTGAACAAACAGAGCATGGCGGACAGCCCCAGCTGTCTCCAGCCAAACCACCGCTCTGTCGTCCAGACAGCCACGTTCATGCAGGGATTCTCTTGAAACTATGTAGGAATGATGCCGCAACGATAGCATATCACTGGCCTGCCAGCGTCAAGCCAAGGCGGTAGATAGCCGGCTAATAGTTCATGAATCTCTGAAGTATGGATTTGAGGTTTCCTATTCTTCTCTGCGTCCGTGGCTGTCTAAGATCGACGCCAGCGTGATTGATCCCTCCCCGCCTCGCGGTGAGACCGGCTCCACAGAGAGCCGGCTCGACGAAACCTTTTGCTACTGCCGTAACCGCCCGCCCTGGCCCTGTGCCGTGGCGTGCTTCGAGCAGCTCAAGGTCTGGTTGAGGTTCACCGATGAAACTGGAGATTTTCCGCACCCTCTGGGGCTACACCGCGAGCAAGGCCCAGGCACTCGACGAGTTGCTGGGCGCCGGCTTCGACGGCATGGAAGCGCGCCTGCCGTTGCAGGCCCGGGAACGCACCGAGTTCGCCGCCTTCCTGCGGGCCAATCGACTGGGCTATATCAGCACGGTCTTCACCGCCTACGACGTGCTCCCCGAGCAGGCCGCGCCGCCCGCCGAGCACCTGCGCGATCTCGAACAGAAACTGGCCTGGGCCGCCGAACTGGAGCCGCGCTTCGTCAACGTGCTGGCCGGCAACGACCGCTGGCCCCTGGCGCAACAGGTGGAATTCTTCGGTGCGACCATGGACCTGGCTCGCCAATCGGGGCAGACCTGCTGCTTCGAAACCCACCGCTCGCGTTCGCTGTTCAACCCCTGGCTGACCCTCGAACTGATCCGCCAACTGCCCGACCTGCGCTTCACCAGCGATATCAGCCACTGGATCGTCACCTGCGAACGCCTGCTGGACGATCCGGCCGATGACCTGGGGCCGTTTGTCGAACGCGTCCACCATATCCAGGCCCGGGTCGGCTATGACCAGGGCCCTCAGGTGCCACACCCCGGCGCCCCGGAATACGCCCGCGAACTGGCCTTCCACCAGGCCCACTGGGAAAGCATCTGGCGTTCCCAGCAGGCCCGCGGCTATGCCGTCAGCACCCTGACCCCGGAGTTCGGCGCCGACGGCTATCTGCATCACCTGCCCTTCACCAATGTCCCGGTCGCCGACCTGTGGTCGCTGAACGTCTGGATGGCCGGGACCGAACGCGCGCACTTCGACCGCTTCAGCCAATCAACCCACCCGTGAGGTGTTTGCGTCATGCCTGAGAACAGCCATAACAGTCCGGCCCAAGCCAACTTCAAGAGCATTCCGGTGGTGAATATCGCCGGGCTGTTCAGCGTAGAGCTGGAGCATCGCCTGGCGGTCGCCGAGCAACTGGGGGCCGCCGCCAGCGAGGTCGGTTTCCTCTACATCACCGAGCACGGCATCGATCCGCAACTGATCGCCAACCTGCGCCAGGCGGCGAAGGACTACTTCGCCCAGCCGCTCGAAGCCAAGATGCAGCACTACATCGGCACGTCGAAGAGCCACAAAGGTTTCGTGCCCGAGGGCGAAGAGGTGTACGCCAAGGGCAAGCCGGACCACAAGGAAGCCTTCGACATCGGTTTCGAAGTGCCGGCGGACGATCCGCTGGTGCTCGCCGGCACGCCTCTGCTGGGGCCGAACGAGTGGCCGCCATTGCCCGGTTTCAAGGAAGCCGTGCAGGCCTACTACGCCGCCGTGTTCGCCCTCGGGCGCAAGCTGTTCGGCGGTTTCGCCCTGGCCCTGGGGCTGGAGGAAAACACCTTCGACAGCCTGGTCAGCCGGCCGCCATCGAAGCTGCGACTGATCCACTACCCGTTCGACGATGCCGCCCAGGACGCCCCCGGTATCGGTGCCCACACCGACTACGAGTGTTTCACCATCCTGCTGGCCGACAAGCCCGGCCTGGAGGTGATGAACGACCTGGGCCAGTGGATCGACGCACCGCCGATTCCCGGCGCGTTCGTGGTGAACATCGGCGACATGCTCGAAGTGATGACCGCCGGCACCTTTGTCGCCACCGCCCACCGCGTGCGCACCGTGAGCGAGGAGCGCTACTCCTTCCCGCTGTTCTATGCCTGCGACTTCCACACCCTGATCCAGCCGCTGCCCAGCTTTGCCCGGGCCGGCCAGGAATACGAACAGATCGCCATCGGCGAACACATGTATGGCCAGGCCCTGCAGACCTACCAGTACCTGCGCAAGCGCGTGGAAAACGGCGAGATCGCCCTGCCGGAAAAAGCCCGCAAGCCATCGAGCTTCGGTCATCTGAAAAACCAGGCGCAGCCTTCCTGAACCTGCCGCTTACCTTCTCATCCTGGAGTTATCGCACATGCTCAAGCACCTCCCCCGCCTGACCCTGGTCGCCACCGGCCTGCTCTGCGCCGGCAGCGTTTTCGCCGCCGCGACCACCACCCCCGGCCAACTGAAAGTCGGCATGGAAATCACCTACCCGCCGTTCGAGTCCTATGACGCCGAGAAGAACGTGGTCGGCTCCGATCCGGAGCTGTCCCAGGCGCTGGCCAGGCACATGGACAGCAAGGCGGAATTTATCGACACCAAGTTCCCGAGCCTGATCATGGGCCTCAATGCCGGCAAGTTCGACGCGATCATTTCCGGCATGTACATCACTCCCGAGCGCCAGACCCAGGCCATGACGATTGCCTATGCCAAGACCGGCGCGGCAATCATGGTGCCCAAGGACAGCGCGCTGAAACCGACCACCCCGGAAGACCTGTGCGGGCTGAAGGTCGGGCTGGAGCAGGGCACGACCTGGGTCGCACAGTTCCAGAAGCTGTCCACCGATTATTGCGTGCCCAAGGGCAAGGGCGCGATCACGGTCAGTGAATATCCGTCGGCGCCGGAAGTCACCCAGGCGCTGTTGTCGAGCAATATCCAGGCGCAGGTGGAGATTGCCGGCGCGGCGAAGATGATCGCCGAACGGACCAAGGGCCGGGTGGTAGTGACCACCGAGCATCCGATCTACCAGCAGACCCTCGGGATCTTCGTGAAGAAGGGCAATGACGCGGTGTACCAGGCCTTGCTCAAGGCCTTCGAGGAAACGAAGAAGAGCGGCGAGTATGCGGCGATCCTGAGCAAGTACAGTCTGGAGGCGGCGGAGTAACAACCGCCCTGATCGTTCCCGCGCGCGGCAAGGGAATGCCTCGCCGGACGCTAGCGTCGGCGCTTGTGACGCGGAGCGTCACGGGCTGCATGCCCACGCGGAGCGTGGGAACGATCGACTGTGGGAGCCGGCTTGCCGGCGATAGCGACCGGTCAGGCGATGCAAGGCTCGAGGGCCTCATCGCCGGCAAGCCGGCTCCTACAGGGATAGTGGATGCAAAGGATCCCCCGCAACCTGCGATACAGCCACACCGAGGTTCCCATGCAATTCGATTGGCCCTATTTCTTTTCGCTGTTCTCGATGCCGGCCTTCTGGCAGGCCTGTGTCACGGTGGTCGAGCTCAGCGCCCTGGCCTGGTTTATCGGCATGCTGCTGGGCTTTGTCCTGGCCTCGGCCAAGCTGTCGAGCGCGGCCTGGTTCCGTCTGCCGGCAGTGGTGTACATCTGGTTCTTCCGCAGTATCCCGCTGCTGGTGCTGGTGGTGTTCGTCTACAACTTGCCTCAGCTGTTTCCGGTTACCGGCCGTGTACTGTCGAACCCGTTCTATTCGGGCTTGTTCGCCCTGGTGGTCACGGAAGCGGCCTACATGGCCGAGATTCATCGCGGCGGGTTGATCTCGGTCGCCAAGGGCCAGAAGGAGGCCGGCCGGGCCCTGGGTGTCGGCCTGCTCGGGCTGCAACGCCTAATCGTGATTCCCCAGGCCTTCCGCATCTCGCTGCCGACGCTGATCAACGAATACATCACGGTGGTGAAGCTGACGTCGCTGATCTCGGTGATTTCCCTCACCGAGATCCTCACGGTGGGCCAGCGCCTCTATGCGCAGAACTTCCTGGTGATGGAAACCCTCGGCGCGGTGGCGGTGTACTACGTGCTGATCGTCAGTCTGTTCGGCTGGCTGTTGCAGCGCCTGGAACAGTATCTGGACCTCAGCCAGCGCAAGCCTCGGACCCTCGTCGACAGCGCCGCCGCCAGCCTGCGGGCGAGCTTGCCAGCGCTGGCCGCGGCAGACCGTGCGAAGGCCGTCGCCGGGGCCGCGCCGGCCCTGCAATTGCAGAATATCCACAAGCGCTATGGCGACCATGAGGTGCTCAAGGGCATCGACCTGAACGTCGGCAGCGGCCAGGTGCTGTCGATCATCGGCCCGTCCGGCTCGGGCAAGACGTCGCTGATCCGCACCATCAACGGCCTGGAAAGCATCGATCAGGGCGAGATCGTGCTGTTCGGCGAAAGCTTTATCAGTGCCGCCGATCATCCCAACAGTGCGCAGGTGCGCCGCGGTGTACGGCGCATCGGCATGGTGTTCCAGAACTTCAATCTGTTCCCGCACCGCAGCATTCTCGACAACATCACCCTGGCCCCGCGTTACCACGGCACGGCGCGCGTACCGGGCGAGCAGCGGGCCCTGGCGCTGCTGGACAAGGTCGGCCTGCTGGCCCATGCCCACAAGTACCCGCATCAGTTGTCCGGTGGTCAGCAGCAGCGGGTGGCGATCGCCCGTGCGCTGGCGATGGAGCCGGAAGTGATGCTGTTCGACGAACCGACCTCGGCACTGGACCCGGAGTTGGTGGGCGATGTCCTGAAGGTGATTCGCGACCTGGCCGATGAAGGCATGACCATGCTGATCGTCACCCATGAGATGGATTTTGCGATGTCGATTTCCGACCGGGTGATTTTCATGGAGAACGGCGTGGTGCAACTGGATGCCAGCCCCGGGGCGATTCGTGAAGAGCCGCGGGGTGAACGGGTGCGGCGCTTCATGGGGATCGAGGCGGCCGCGAAGGTGGCGGTGGCGCAGCTCGACTGAAGCGAACGCGGTGCCTGTGGGAATCGGGATTGCCTGGAAGTCTTCAGCGATCTCGCGGGCCCCTTCGCGGGCAAGCCCGCTCCCACAAGGTTCTCAGTGCAGTTTGCCAGCGAGGAGGCCGGTACAGGCAGCTACTCTCCCAGCTCCAGCATCAACCCGCTCAGCCGCTTGACCTTGCGCCGCACGGCCTCTTCGAACACGCCGCCGCGGGGTTCGATCAGGCTGAACCAGTCCTTGGCCCGGGTGATCCCGGTGTAGATCAGTTCCTTGGTCAGCACCGGGTTCAGCGCCTCCGGCAGGATCAGCGCGGTATGGGCGAACTCCGAGCCCTGGGATTTGTGCACGGTCATGGCGTAGACGGTTTCCACGTCGTTCAACCGGCTCGGCAGGACAAATCGCACGCCGCCCTGGCCGTCGTTGCGCGGGAACGCCACGCGCAGCACCTGCTGGCCGGCTTGCGGTCCGTCGCGCTCCGGCAGGCGCAAGGCGATGCCGATATCGCCGTTCATCAACCCCAGGCCGTAGTCGTTGCGGGTCATCAGCACCGGGCGCCCTTCGTACCAGTGCTGGTCGCTGTCGATCAGGCGATGGGCGAACAGCGCCGCGGTGATGCGCTGGTTCAGGCCTTCGACGCCCCAGGGGCCCTTGCGCACGGCACAGAGCAACTGGAATTCGTCGAAGGACTGCAACACGGCCCGGGCCCAGTCCGACCAGCGCGGATCATCAAGGTCGACGCCCGCCGCCGGGCGCTGGCCGCGCATCACCCCGAGGTAGTGCCGATAACCCTTGCGCTCGCTGCCCTGGCCGTCGAGCACCAGCTTCTCGAACGCGCGGTCCTGCTCACCCTTGAGGGCCAGCGCGAACAGATCGGCATGACTGCCCGCCGCCAGCAGGGCACGCGCCTCATCCGCCGCCTGCTGGTTGACCAGCCGCGACAACCGGCCGATGCCGCTGCCTTCGCCAAAGCGTCGCGAGTGACGCAACATCACCACTTGCTGGGCCAGCGGATGGCTGTGATCGAGGTCTTCGCGCAAGCCACTGGCGCTCAGGTCCTCACCGCTGACCGCTTGCAGCCAGTCGCGGGTCTGCGCGCTGTACCAGCCCTCCTCGGCATCGCGACACAGGTCGCCGAGCACCGCGCCGGCTTCCACCGAGGCGAGCTGGTCCTTGTCCCCCAGCAACACCAGCCGTGCATGCACCGGCAAGGCGTCCAGCAGGTTGGCCATCATTTCCAGGTCGATCATCGAGGCTTCGTCCACCACCAGCACGTCCAGCGGCAGGCGGTTGCCGGCGTGATGGCGGAAGTGCCGGGTGCCGGGACGACTGCCCAGCAGGCGGTGCACCGTGGTCACTTCGCTGGGGATCCGCGCGCGCACCGCTTCATCGATGTGCAATGAGCGCACCTGGGCACTGATGGATTCGGTCAGGCGCGCGGCGGCCTTGCCGGTCGGCGCCGCAAGGCGAATGCGCAGCGGTTTCCCGGCTTCCACCGCCGGGGCCTGGAGCAAGGCCAGCAGGCGCACCACGGTGGTGGTCTTGCCGGTACCGGGACCGCCTGTGACGATGCTGAAGGCACCACGGGTCGCCAGGGCGCAGGCCAGCTTCTGCCAGTCGATGCGCTCGCCGGCAGCCGCCACGCCGAACAGTTCGCTCAGGCGCCGCGGCAGATCGTCGGGGCTGGCTTCGTGCTCAGCGAGGCGCTGGCGCAAGGCGTTGTCGATGCGTCGCTCGTAGCCCCAATAACGTCGCAGGTACAGGCGCCGACCACTCAGGACCAGCGGCCGCTGTCCGGCCCCGGCGCCATGATCGTCGGCCAACGCCACCAGCGAACTGGCCTGCAGGGCCCGGCACCAGGCGTCACCGTCCAGGGCCACCAGCAGTTGCGAGGGCAACAGCATCGCGCCGCTCTGCACATCGCCTTCCGGTGGCAACGACAGGGCGAAGTCCGGCTCCTTGAGGGTTTCGAACAGGTCGAGGCAGACATGCCCGTGACCCAGTTGGTGACTGGTCAGGGCCGCCGCCAGCAGCACCAGCGGATCGCCGCTCGGAGCGAGCTCATGGAGAAAGGCCACGAAGGCCTTGTCCAGCGCCCGCACCCAGCCGCGTTCGAGCCAGCGTTCGAGCAACAGCAGCAGGTCTTCGGCGCGACTCAGCGGCGCCAGTTCGGCCAGGCTGTCGTCGCTCAACGCGGTGGGCAGCAATTCGGCGAAGGAACGTTTCATAGCAGACTCCCCTGTTCCCAGGCGGGCGCGGATTTCGGCACGGGCTTGCCCTGGAACAGCAGGTCCAGGTGTTCGATCAGCTCCCGCGGCGGCCGGGCGAAATACGCGCCCTGGCTGGGCGAACGGGTGCCGCGCAGGAACAGGTACAGCGCGCCGCCCATGTGCCGGTCGTAGTCATAGTCGACCAGACGAGCCTTGAGCTGGCGATGCAGGGCCAGCAGGTACAGCACGTATTGCAGGTCGTAGCGGTTTTCCAGGATCGACGCGGCCATGGCCTGCTCGGTGTAGGCGGTATCGTCGGCGCCCAGCCAGTTGGACTTGTAGTCGGCCACGTAATAGCGGCCCTGGTGTTCGAAGGTCAGGTCGATAAAGCCCTTGAACATGCCGTTGAGCAACACCGGCTCGGCCGCCGCCCGCGCCACGCCGCCATGGGTATGGCGACGCACCAGTTCGTCGACCTGGTGCACGTCGACCTTGTGGCTGGCGAACCAGAACTCCATCTCGACCTGATAGCTGTCCAGGCCCGCGAGGATCACCGGTGGCTGGTCGTTGCCGAGGCGCAACGGTACTTGCAGCAGGTGGGCGAGCCAGTCGCTGAGGGTCTCGATCCAGCCCTTCCAGCCCCGCAGGTTGCAGCGCGGCGCGACAGCCTTTTCGATCAGCGTGCGATCGGCGGTGAAGCGCTCCTCACCGGCCCATTCCAGCAGACCATGGAGAAAGGTGCCGGGGTTCGGGCCGCGCGGGAAGCGATGGATATCGCCGCCACTGGCGGCGACTTCGCGGGGCGCGTCCGGGTCCAGGCGCTCATCGTCGAAGAGTTTCTGCGCCTGGGGGCTTTCCGGCGCTTCGTCACTGTCGCTGCTGAGCTGATCGCCGATGCGCAGGGCACTGTAGGAGGCGATCCACCAGTGCTCGGCGGCACGGCGCTTGGGCAGCAACGGTTCGAGCAGGGTTGCCTGGTTGCGTGGCGGCTGGAACGAGGCATCGGTGGGCTCTGGCAGCTCTCCCCAGGCCAGGGTCGGGCAGTCCTGTTGCAGTTGCGCCAGCCAGCCCGCCAGGACGGTGGACTCGCCCAGCACGGCACCGCCACCCAGCAGGTAACCGAGGGCCGACAGGTGCAGCACCGAGCTGTTGTTATTGCCGCGCTTCAAGTCGGCGACACCCAGCCAGCAGGCATGCTGCGCGCGGGTCAGCGCCACATAGAGCAGGCGCAGGTCCTCGGCCAGGCGCTCGTCGTCGGCCTGGGCGATCAGTTCGGCGGTGGGCTTGAGGCTGACCTGGGCGCGGCCTTCGCTGTCGTGGTAATGCAGCGGCAGGCGACTGCCATCCACCGGCTTGACCGAACAGATAAAGGGCAGGAACACCAGCGGATATTCCAGGCCCTTGGATTTGTGGATGGTCACCACCTTGACCAGTTGCTCGTCGCTTTCCAGGCGCAGGATCTGTTCTTCGCCAGCCTGGCCGGACAGCGCCAGGTGTTCGCCCAGATGGCGGATCAGCGCCTGTTCGCCATCCAGTTCGCCGGCCGCCTGTTGCAACAACTCGGACAGGTGCAAGAGGTTGGTCAGCACCCGTTCGCCGTCGCTGCGGGCGATGAGGGCCTGGGGCAACTGGAAGTCGTGGAGCAGGCGCCGCAGCATCGGCAGCACACCCTGGGTGCGCCACAGCGTGCGATAGCCGCGGAACTGCATGACCCGCGCTTCCCAGGCCAGTTCGTCCTGATTCAAGCGCTCCAGTTCGGCCAGCGGCAGGTTCAAGGTGATACAGGCCAGGGCCGCCCGCAGCGGACGTTCGACATCCGGCTCGGCGCAGGCCTTGAGCCAGGCCAGCAGGTCGTGGGCCTCCTGGGCGGCGAAGACCGAATCCTTGTCCGACAGGTAGACACTGCGCACACCACGAGCGGCCAGTTCGCCGCGCACCGCCTGGGCCTCCTTGCCGTCCCGGACCAGGATGGCGATATCGGAAGGCAGGACGCCCTTGAGTTGGCCATCGCGGCTGAAACCGATGCGGCCCTGTTGCCCGCCATTGAGCAGGGCGACGATTTCGCTGGCGCAGGTCGCTGCCAGTTGCTGGCGATAGACCGCGCCGGACAACGGCTGCTCGGAGGACAACTGCCAGAGATTCAGCGCCGCCGGTGGCTGTCCGTCGATCTCGAACACTTCCTTGCGGCCCTGGGAGGCCACCGGCAGGAACGGCACCGGGTTCTGCGCGCCATCGCGGAACAGGAACGCGCCGCGCCCCTGTTCACGCTGCTCGGCGCGCGCGAAGACGTGGTTGACCGAGTCGACCATGGCATGGCTGGAACGGAAGTTGGTGCCCAGGGTGTGCAGGCGCCCGCTGGTGGCCTGGCGGGCACGCAGGTAGGTGTAGATATCGGCGCCACGGAAGGCGTAGATCGCCTGCTTGGGGTCGCCGATCAGGAACAGGCCGCCGTCGGGGTTGTTGTCTTCGATGCGGTAGATGCTTTCGAAGATCCGGTACTGCACCGGGTCGGTGTCCTGGAATTCGTCGATCAGGGCCACCGGGAACTGTTCGCGGATCAGGCTCGCCAGACGTTCGCCGCCGTCGGCCTGCAATGCCGCGTCGAGGCGCAGCAGCATATCGTCGAAGCCCATTTCGGCGCGGCGGCGCTTCTCGTCTTCGAAGCGTGCACCAACCCAACGGGCGGCATGTTCCAGCACCGCGGCGTCGGGCGTCGGCAGGGCATCGAGGCTGGCCTTGAGCCCGGGCATGGCGTCGAGACCGGGATGCCGCGGGGCCTCGCCCTTCCAGGCCTCGGCCAGGCCATCGGCGGTCAGGCGAGTGAAGCCGGTGCCGATATCCAGTTGCTCCTGGGTATCGTCGTCGGCCCAGGCAGTAAGCTTGTCGAACCAGGGTTCGAAGTAACGTGCCTGCATCTTGCGGCCGTCGACCGTCTTGTTCGCCACGCCTTGCAGACAGATCTCCCGCAGTTCGGCCGCCCATTGTTTCCAGGGGGTCTTGAGCTGCACCAGGGCAGCGCGGCGCTCGCGCAGGCAGGCATCGATCAGTTCGGCGGGCTCGACATCATCCTGTCGTTCGCCAGCGGATCTGTCGCTGCCAAACAGGGCCCTGACCCTTGGCAACAAGGCCGCCGGGCCGCCCCAGTTGGCGCGCACCCAGTTCAACGCGTCGCCCTGCATCTTGTAGCAGTAGAGCCGCCAGTAATCGCGCAGCACTTCGCCGAGCAGTTCGCTGTGGTCGGTTTCCAGTGTCTGGGTAAACAGGCTGCCGCTGTCGAAGGCATGTTCGCGCAGCATGCGCTGGCACCAGCCGTGAATGGTCGATACGGCCGCTTCGTCCATCCATTGCGCGGCGATGTCCAGGCGGTTCGCGCAGGCGGGCCACTGCTCGATGCTGTATTCAGCGCGCAATTGCGCGATCAAGTCGTCCGGGGCGGCCGTCTCGTCGCGGAAGAAGCGCGCGGCTTCGGCCAGGCGCGTGCGGATCCGGTCGCGCAGTTCCTTGGTGGCGGCATCGGTAAAGGTCACCACGAGGATCTGCGGTGGCAGCAGTTCGCGCCCGAAACCGGCCGCTTCGCCGCCGTGGCCGAGCACCAGGCGCAGGTACAGCGCGGAGATGGTAAAGGTCTTGCCGGTACCGGCACTCGCTTCGATCAACTGGCTGCCGCGCAATGGAAAGGCCAGGGCCAGCGGGGTCTTGGTAGCGGTCATGGGTGCGCCTCCCCGGTCGCGAGGGCGCGCCACGGCGCTTCGAGCAGCGGTCGATAAAGAGTGTCGCACCAGCCGGTGAACTCTTCGCTGGCGATCAGCGCATCGTAGTCGGCGAACTGCCGGGCCAGGGCGGCGCTTTCGCGGCGCTCGCCCTCACTGTTGATACCGTCGCCGTCGTAGGCCTTGCGGGCGGCGGCGTCGGCCTTGAGCGGGTCGGGCTGGGACAGCCAGGCGAAGGCGGTCTTCACCGCCACCGGCAATGGCCGGCGCATGCCGGCCTGCCAGGCCAGCAGCAGCTCGCCGAGAATGGCGCGGGCCCGCTCCGGCTCGAACGGCGGCAGCAGCAGGGTATCGTCACTGGCGACCAGTGCCGTGGTCATCGACAGGTCACAGGCACAGGCCACCAGATGCTCGACCCAGGGCCGGGTCAGGCGATGCCATTTGCGGGTCTTGAGCGAACCGATGCTATTGGGAATGGTGGTGACGGCGAGGTAGCCGCCATCGCTGCACTGGTGCAAGCCGGCAAGCCAGCCTTCGAGGCGCACGCCGCTGGCATCGACACTGACCGGCACGGCGCTGGTCACCGGGGTCGGCCACAGCGTCAACAGTTGCTGGTAGCGTTGCAGCAGGTCGGGCAGCGGCTCGATCAGTTCGTCTTGCAGCAACTCGCCGAAGCCGGCCATCGGCAGCAGGCCGCTGCCTTGCAGGCGCCGGGCCTGCTGGCGCAGCGCTTGCTCGGGATTGTCGGCGTGCATCAGCGCTGCGCCCAGCAGGCTGTCGCTGAGGCTGTAGCGTTGTAGCGCATCGAGGACAAAGGGTTCTTCGTCGGCCAAAGGTGCTTCGGCCGCTTCGAAGAAGACTTTCAGGCGCTGGCTGAAGAAGTGCCGGACCGGATTGCGCAGGAAGTCTTGCAGTTGCGCCAGGGTCAGCGGTTCTTCCTGGAGGTAGGCGGCCAGTTCGTCGATGGCCGGGCTCGTCCCTTGCAGTTCGTGCAGCTGCTGCCATTCCCGGGCATAGCTGAACAGGCCGCTGTCGCCTTCGTGGAAATAGCGGGCACTGAACGGTTGCAGCGGGTGTTCCTGGGTCAGGGCGTGCAACAGCTGTTCGCCGTCGGCGTCGGGCAGTCGCCAGCCGCTGGCGATATGGTCGCGCAATTGGCCGATCAGTACCGAGGCCGGGCGCTCGCTGTTATCGCGGATGCTGCGGCCGACCCAACTGATGTACAGCTGTTCCCGTGCCGAGAGCAGGGCTTCGAGCAGCAGGTAACGATCGTCTTCACGGCGTGAGCGGTCGCCAGGGCGGTAGTCGCTGCCCATCAGGTCGAAGTCCAGGGGTGGCTGGGCCCGCGGGTAATCGCCGTCGTTCATGCCGAGCAGGCACACCAGCTTGAAGGGAATCGCGCGCATCGGCATCAGCGTGCAGAAGTTCACCGCGCCGGCGAGGAAGCGCTGGGACAGGCGGCCCTGGTCGAGGCCGGCCAGCCAGGCTTCACGCACCACGGTCAGCGGCAGTTCTTCCTGCAGGTCGACGGCTTCGCAGGTTTCCAGCCAGGTGGCGCGCAGTTGTTCGAGCTGGATCAGCAGGTAATCGTCGTGCTCGGTACTGGCCAGGAAGAACAGCTGGATCAGCGCTTGCAGGCGCTCGCCCCACTGTTGCGGACGGGCCGGTTCGGAGAGTTCCTGGTGGGCGATTTCCAGGGCATCGAGCAGCGCGATCAACGGGCCGATCAAGGCAGCATCGAGACCGCCAATCTCGTCGTACGGCTCGATGCCTTCGCAACCGTCGCCGCTACCGACCGCGTAGCCCAGCAGCATGCGCCGCGAGCCGAAACGCCAGCTGTTCTGTTCCAGTTCGCCGGGCAGGCCGAGGCCGGCACGTTGCTCGGCGTTCAGTCCCCAGCGAATACCGGCGCCTTCGATCCAGCGATGCAGGGTCGGCAGGTCGCGCTCTTCGATATTGAAGCGGGCGCGCAGGGCGGGAACGTCCAGCAGGTCGAGAATCTCGCTGACTGGGAAACGGCTGTCCGGCAGTTTCAGCAAGTGTTCGACGGCGATCAGCAAGGGGTCACGACCACGCTGGCCCTGGTCGGCCAGGGTGAACGGGATAAAGCGCGGGTCGTTGCGTTCGAGCTGGCCGAACACCGCACGGATGTGTGGGGCGTAGCTGTCGATATCCGGGACCATGACAATCACGTCGCGGGGGCGCAGGTCGGGTTTGGCACTGAAGCGGGCGAGCAACTGGTCGTGGAGGATTTCCACTTCGCGCTGGGCGCTGTGGGCGATCTCGAAACGGATCGAGTGGTCCTGATCGAGGTCGACGGCCGGCCAGAGTTCGCGGGTTTCGCCAAGGGGGCGCAGTTCGAGGATGTCGTCCTGCAACTGGTTGAGCAAGGTCGCCGGAAGGCTCTCGCTGAACAGGTCGATCCGACCGTCGCGAAAGGCCGCGCGGTAGCTGTTGGGGTCATCGTAGCTGTCGAGCAGGTTGATGTAGTCGCGCCCCTGCTTGCCCCAGGCGGCCAGCAGCGGGTGGGCGTGCTGGTGCAGGGTTTCGGGATCGAGGGCGAGCGGCATGCCGGCTTTGCGCGACTGGCGCTTGTATTCGTTACGCAGCAGGTCCTTGTCGGCGACGATATCGGTCCAGTGGTGGCGACAGGGGTTGTGTACGCACAGCAGCACCTGGCTGAAACGTGCCAGGCCGGCGAGGGCTTCGAGGGCCTGGGCCGGCAATGAGGAAATGCCGAAGACGATCACCCGTGAAGGCAGGCCCGCTGGCGCCGCGGTCAGGCTGTTGATGCGCTCGATAAAGCGCTGGTGCACGCCCGCGCGGCTCTGGGCCATGCCTTCGGTGCCGACATCCAGCAGCAAGGCCCGCCAGAGTTCGGCCTGCCAGCAATTGGCCGGGCTCAGCGGCTTGGCTTCACCGCGGCCACTGCGCAACTGGTGACGACCGGCGGCCCAGTCTTCCAGCCAGTCGGCGCGGTAGACCTGGTACTGGTCGAACAGGTCGGCCAGGCGTTCGGCCAACTGATAGCGCTTGCGCAGGTCGCTGTCGTGGGTGAGGAAGCGCTGCAGGGGCTCGAAGTGCGGCTGGTCGATCAGTTCCGGCAGCAGGCGCATCAGGCGCCAGGTCAGCGGGGCCTTGTCGAGCAGCGACTTGGCCGGGATCTGGTCACGGCCCAGGACCATGCGGTAGAGCTGCCACATGAAGGTGCCGGGCAGTTGCACGTCGATGGCGGCGGCGATGCCGCAGCCTCCCGAGTCATCGTCTTCGGCGTCTTCGGCCAGGGCCAGCTTCAGCCACTGGGCAATGCCGTTGCTCTGGACCAGGGCGATCTCATTCTCCAGGGGCGCCAGGGGGTAACGCCGCATCACGTTGATCACCAGGCTGCGCAGTTCTTCAGGGCTGTTGCTCTGGACAACCATGAAGGCAGGGTTGAGTGATGTCGCGTCCGGCATGCCGACTTCCTTGGAGAATTCAAAACGAAGGCAGGACTTTAGCACCTCCTGTGGGAGCAGGCTTGTCGGGACGCCGCCGGGATGGCCTCATCCCCGCCCCTTGTAGGAGCCGGCTTGCCGGCGATGAGCCGGAGCCTTGCATACTGCAGACGGTCTGGCGCTGTGGGAGTGGGCTTGCCCACGAAGAGGCCCTTGAGGCTTGCGTCGCCCTTGCCGGCCTCTTCGCGGGCAAGCCCGCTCCCACAAGTCCTGTATCGTTCTTGCGGCCGCACCCACCCTGGCTTGCCGCTTGAAGCTGACCGCTTGCCGCTCTTTTGGCCCCCAAAAACAAAACCCCAACTGCTTTCGCAATTGGGGTTTCGGAATTTAATCTTGACGATGACCTACTCTCACATGGGG